>NZ_JADNGY010000010.1:0-25482 GCF_015553625.1 Streptococcus australis
TACAGCCCTACTCAACTGTGCGGAGGTGGGACGACGAAATCGAATTCTAACGAATTACCGATTTCTGTCCCACTCTCTTCTTTTTCCTAAATCTGCACAATCTTACGATAACTCCGAGAGGTGATCCAAAAGACGATTAGGTAGGTGATGAGAAAGACAGCACAGACGCTGAAGGTGACGACGAGGACTTGGCCACTATTGATGACACCGAGCACTTTGAGAATGAGGCGAATCATATGGTAGGCAAAGGCCAGGTGGACAAAGGCAAAGATGAGGGGAAGGAAGAAGACGGTCCGAACTTGACGGTTGATGGTCCGTTTGACCTCATCTTCATCAAGCCCCACCTGTTGGAGGATGACGAATCGATCACGGTCTTCATAGCCTTCTGAAATTTGCTTGTAGTAGATAACGATGACTGTTCCGACCATAAAGATCAATGACAAGAAAATACCGATAAAGAAGATACCACCAAAGAGGCTATTCAATTCTGCCACATCATTGGCCCGGTTCCCCCCATAGACAAATGTTCCTTGGCCCTGTTGGCTACTCAATTCATCGATCATCTTGTCATAACTAGCTGCCAGCTTGAGTTGCTGGTCTTCACCGACATTGACATTGAATCCACCATAGATATTGGTATAGATGGCAAGATTTGGAAATTGGGCGATAAAGGCTGAGAGATCTGGCACGATTAGGTAATTGAAATCCTCCGTCAGCATGTTATACATGTTGGGCAAGTGATCCGTGATAAAATCCTTGGTCACTTCTTCCTTTACTTGGAAGTCTTGGCCATTGATAGTAAACTGCTTTTGGCCTTTGAGAGCCTCGTTATGAGCAAAGAGGATAACTTGGTTGCCAGTCAGATCGGCCTCTTCTCCTGTCATCTGCTCATAGCTAGCTGCGTCAAAGACCATAAAGACGGTTTTGGGAGTGACGCTGCGTTCGTCAGCTGGATAGACCGTAAAGTCTGTGCCCTTTTGGGATTTGATTCCAAAGTTGGCATAGGTCATCAGGTCACGATTCTTGATCTCAAGCTGGTGCTCAGAAGCAAATTCATCAAATTTCTGATTGATTTGCTCCAGGTCTACCCCTTTTCCTTGGACAGAGAAATCATGAGGAGCCATAATTTTCTTGACCATTTCGCCACCAACATAGATGTTGGTCGCAGCAGAGATGGTCACTAGCACCATGGTCGAGAGGATGGCAATAGTCGCAAGTCCCACTGCATTTTTCTTCATGCGATAGATGAGATTAGAGACCGAGATCATATTGTTGGGTTGGTAATAATAGCCCTTCTTTTTCTTAAGCAGGTGCAAGAAGACGGTGATCCCAGCATTAAAGAGCAGGTAGGTTCCGATCATGACCAAGACAACCGCTAGAAAGAAAATCACAATCGCAGACAATGGGTCTTTGACTGACAAAGCCAGGTAGTAGCCAAAACCAAGAGAAACTAAACCCAGGATGGTTTGGGGCCACAAGAAGCGGGATTTCTTTTCACCACTAGCCTTCTCACGCGTCAACTGCAGGGCATTCAAACGGAGAATTCGCCAAGCATTGAGAAAAACTAGGAGGCCAAAGATGAGACCAAAGGTGACAAAGACCAAGATGACAATCCCAGGTTGGAAGGTGGATACTAGCTGGACCTTCATCTTCATGAGTTTCAAAAGAAAGGCAAAGATCAGCTTGTCAAAGAGGGCTCCAATCAAGACACCGCTTGAGATAGTCAAAAAGCCAAAGATCAAGAGTTCCTTGAAAATCATGCTGATGAGATGGCGTTTTTCAAGGCCAAGCATGCTGTAGATCCCCAGCTCCTTGGAGCGGTTTTTCATGACGAGGCTATTGGCATAGAGCACAATGATGGCCCCCGCAGCGTTGACCACAAACAGTCCCAAGCCTAGGGTGAAGAGTATAGAAGAGCCCCCACGAAGCTCGTGAATATGGGGATTAAAGGTCAGGGAGTCAAAGAGGTAGGCGATTGTCACTGCGAGAATGACTGCAATCGCAAAGGGATAATAGAGCTTGCGGTTCTTGATCAGATTGGAGCAAGCTAATTTAGTGGTTAATCGAAACATCTACTCCACCTCACTTGCCATGACCGTCAGGGTATCCGAGATTTCTTGGAACATCTGACGCTCTGTCTTTTCTCCGCGGAAGATCTGGTTGTAGAGAATTCCATCCTTGATAAAAAGCACGCGCTTGGCCCGAGCTGCCGCTGCGGTTGAGTGGGTCACCATGAGAATGGTTTGCCCCATGGTGTTGATATCTTCAAAGACATCTAGCAAAGCAGCCGAGGACTTGGAATCCAGCGCCCCTGTTGGCTCATCGGCAAGGAGGATTTCAGGTGAGGTGATGACGGCCCGTGCTACAGCCACCCGTTGTTTTTGACCACCAGAGATTTCGTAAGGGTATTTTTCTAAGAGCTGGTGAATGCCCAACTCTCGACTGACGCTATCGACCTTAGTCATCATTTCCTTGACTGGTCTGCGAGAAAGGACCAAGGGCAGAAGGATATTGTCCTTAACTGACAAGGTGTCGAGCAGATTGAAGTCTTGAAAGACAAAGCCTAGTTTTTCGCGACGGAAGCTCGAAGCGTCCTTGTTCTTGATGGTTGAGGTGTCTATATTATTTAGGTAGACCCGCCCTTCCGTCGGCTGATCCAGCATGGCTAGGATATTGAGAAGGGTCGATTTCCCGGATCCTGATTCCCCCATGATGGCGACGTACTCCCCTTTTTCAACAGTGAAGTGAATATCCTTTAGGGCTTCAACCTGCGTCCCTTGAAAGCGGGTTTTGTAAATTTTTTTGATATGTTGAACGTCTAGTAATGACATGCTTTTCTCCTTTAACTAGTAGATCAAGAAAAATTCTTGGGTTTGTTGTAGGACTTGGCGACCAAATTCCACCTTTTCCAAATCGGTTTTCTTATTTGGTTTTTTAATCTTTTTGGGTTCTTTCATCCATTTCAAGAGTTTCATTTTCTTGACCTCCTTCATTTGATGAGACTATTGTATAAAAAATAAAAGGTGGTCACCATAACCTAACCTTTCATTTTTAAAATTAAATCTTACATTTTTGTCATTTTCAAATAAAAGAGAAGCTTAGGGAGAGAATCATTATTACCGACGAATTCCCCTAATCCATGACCAACTTCTTCTCTTCAAAACGTATAGCAACAGTCGTCCCTTGGCCGACTTGAGACGTCATCTGGAGTTGGTGTCCTAGCTGATCGGCAATCTTTTTAGACAGATAGAGGCCTAGTCCCGAAGATTGCTGGGTCAAATGCCCATTGTAGCCGGAGAATCCCCGCTCAAAGACACGGAGTATATCGCTATCCTTAATTCCAATCCCACTATCTTTCATATAAAGGGTCTGGTCTTTGAAATAGATCTCAATCCCGCCAGTGCTGGTATACTTAAGGCTATTAGACAGCAATTGCTCGATGATGACCAAGAGCCACTTGCGATCGGTAATGACGGCGACATCTAAGTCATGCAGATCCACCGTCAAGCCCTTTTGAATAAAGAAGATGGCATACTTTCGCACGACTTCTTTGATCAGCTCTTCGAGTGGAACACGCTTAAGAACCAAATCATCGTGAAAACTTTCGAGTCTCAGATACTGGAGGACCACATTAGCATAGGAATCAATCTTAAAGAGCTCCTGCTCCATTTGTTGTCTCAGGTCGCTGTCTTCTATATTTTTAACCAAGAGTTGACTGGCCGCAATGGGCGTCTTAATCTGGTGAACCCAGAGGGTATAGTAATCCATCAGATCATTGTAGGTCTCTAGACTCACCGTTGTCTGCTCACGTTGGGCTTGCTGACTGGTTGCTAGTTTCTGACTCAAGACCAGTTCTAGAGGGGTCTCAGGTGGTCCCTCCCCATAGAGCACTTCCTTACGACAGGCCTGATATCCAGCCACTGCATCCCAAATGACCAGAAGAAGACTCAAAAAAGCCAAAATTCCTGTCAGGTAAAGGAGAAAATTGCGGTAGCCTTCGAATATATAGGCAAACAAGACCAGGGATGAAAGGAGTAAACCAATCAAATAGAGATAGCGACGGTGAGAAATCAGATAGTGTTTGACAAATAAGAATCGATTATCCATTGCTCAACCCGTATCCTATCCCTTTTTTCGTTTCGATAAAATGTTCCAGTCCTGCTTCTTCGAGTTTCTTCCGAAGTCTAGCTACATTGACCGAGAGGGTGTTATCATCAATAAAGAAATCACTGTTCCACAATTCCTTCATTAAATCATCCCGAGCCACTACACTTCCAGCTTTTTCAAAAAGGATGCGAAGAATTTGAAATTCATTTTTGGTCAAACTAGCCACCTCTCCCTCGTAGACCAGATCCATGGATTTGAGATTGAGGATGGCGCCCCGGTGTTCTAACAAATCTTGATCAGTTCCAAACTCATAAGAGCGGCGAAGGAGACCCTGAATTTTTGCCAGAAGGACATTGGGATCAAATGGCTTGGTCACATAGTCATCTCCTCCCATATTGATAGCCATGACGATGTCCATAGCTTGATCTCGTGAGGATAAAAACATGATAGGGACCTTAGATACCTTACGAATCTCCTGGCACCAATGGTAGCCATTATAAAGAGGAAGGCCAATATCCATCAGAATCAGATGAGGATTGGTCTGGACGAAGGTGCCCAATACATCCATAAAGTCATCAACTGCAATAACTTCAAAGCCCCACTGCTCCATGATTTTCTTCACTTGTTGGCGAATGGTTTCATCATCTTCGACAAGAAGAATTTTATGCATGCTCTTTCCTGCTCTTTCTTACTAGAGTATTACCCTTTCATTATATCAAATTATCCAAGGAGCATACATATTTTTCGCCATCTCAACTTACAGGTAACTCCTTTCGTCAATTTCCTATTTTTATGGAGGGGCCTTTCAGGTATTTTATGCTATACTGAACATACAGATACAAAGGAGAATCTCATGTCCACGATTTTTGATTATCTAGACTATGTCGCCTATGATTCCATCTACGATCGCCCTTTTAAGGAACTCGATGTTCTGGCACTGACAGAGCTGACCTATCTTCCTTTTGATCGGATCGTGCCCCAAGGGGATACGACCAATATTGAAGTCCGCTTATCTGATGCAGTAGAGCTAGTCGATCGAACCACAGATTTCATCGTGACAGACCAACACCTGCAATTAGTCGATGACTTAGCTAGTTCAAAGCGTTTTAAAAACATCAAACTCCTCAACTATGTCAACGAATATGACCCCGATGTTCAGAAGCAGTTTGCGGCTATGACCTATCGTCTTACCATGGATGTTTATTTAGTTGTCTTCAGAGGGACGGATGACACCTTGATCGGCTGGAAGGAAGACTTCCATATGACCTATATGGACCATGTCCCAGCTCAGAGGCGCGCAGCCAGCTACCTACAAAACGTCATGAAGGAATTTCCTAAAGGGCGCTTCTTAGTAGCCGGTCACTCCAAAGGGGGCAATCTCGCAACCTATGCCTGCTCCTACCTTCCTGATCAGCTGTCCGAACAAGTCCATGCCATTTACTGTTACGACGCTCCAGGTCTCAACAAGTCCATTATCAAAACAGAGGGATACCAACGAATCGCACACCTCATTCATCGCTTTGTCCCACAAGGATCCATCGTCGGCATGATGCTGGAAGTCCCAGAGCCTACTACGATTGTTAAAAGTCGAGCCTTTGGTGGCTTTGCCCAGCATGACGCCTTTACTTGGATGGTTGAAAAGGATGGATTTGTGACACTAGATCAAACCAATCCCGATAGCCAGCAGATGGTCCAAACCTTAAAACAGTGGGTACAAGAAGTTCCTGACAGCCAACTCAAGAAATTTTTCGATACCTTCTTTGGCCTCTTCTTGGATGCAGGCATTACTTCGATTAATGATTTGATGAACTTGAAAAATTTCTCCAAGATCAAAGATATCTTTCAAAACACTCAGGACCTAGACCCCACCGAGCGGGAAATGTTAGAACGTCTAGCCAAGCAACTCATCGACACTCGTGTCCAAGCATGGAAAAAATGGCAAACAGTCCCCCGTATCCTGGTTCAAATGGCTGCATTTTTCAAACGAAAACAAGCAGTCGAAACCACCTCCCCACTGCTCCTTGAGCATAAAGAGTAAGTTTAAAGAGACAGGTTGAAGTAAGAAATAATCAACTCCTTCAGCACCTAGTGATAAACAATTGAACCAAAACAAAACCCAGGAAATTGAATTTCCTGGGTTTTTTGATTCTTATTGACGATAGAAGTATTGATCTGCTGGATAGTTTCCAGCTGATTGGGTAACAACTAAGCGAGGTTTGCTCTTATCTGACTGGTCTCCATCAGGATTTTCAAAACCAATCTTAAAGAGGCCAACTGCCACTCCTGTTTCTCCCACACGTAGATCTACATAAGGGACTTTACTTGTCTTATCCGAGTTCGGCACTGCTTTTAATCTTCCTTGGCCCTTTACAGTTCCATCTTCTTGGATGACCATCTCCTGGCCTTTAGCATTGCGCCATGTCCCTGCTAGACTTGAGAAGTCTCCACTATTGATGGCCGTAATATCAAGGTCTGCGTCCTTCTTAGGCTCTGGATAGGCTTCCCACCATTTGTCTTGGTAGGCTTGGAAGGAGGCTTGATGGTAGAAGATGCGTCTCAAAGGCGACACGACACCATCAGGACCTTGAACATTTTCAGGAATCAAGGTGACAATCAATTCCTGACCAGGAGTTTCTCCACTTGTACCAGCTTGGACAAAGTAAACCTGATAGGTCGATCCAGCTTTCTTCGGTTTCTTATCTTTATTGAGGACAAATTGGACATTGCTAGCTCCACTCCAGAAGCTCCATCCCTTATCCTGATCAGAGTAGATAGAAGGGAAGACAGTAGTCCGATGATTATAATAATCTTCTGGACTATAGCCATACAACTTAAAGCCAGAATCTGCGATCTGCTTTTCAATCGATTCATTGGAATAACTTCCTGAGAAGGTTGTCAAATCCCCATCCAATACCGCATCATCTGGATTCGTCGACTTGAAGAAATCCTTCCGATTGGCAAAGACCATCTCATGATCGGGGTCTTTATCTGACATAGTTACCGTAATGAGGGGATCCTTATCTGATTGGTATTTAAAGATACGCACAGTGACGGTGAAATCAGTATTTCCATCAGACTTTTTCATCTGACTAGTAGAAACTTTATTGGCACCTTCTACTTTGAAATCCGTTGAGAACGTTGCTGAAACAGCACCATCATCTGTTTGATAATCAATTTTCCAAGATTTCCCATCTTTCTGTATCTTGGCCTTATCACGCGCACTAGAGACATATTCGCCAGACAGATCGATGGCTTTTTCCTTAGATGAAGATGAGGTCTTCGAAGTCTGTTTGAACTCTTTTTGATGATCCGGTTGAATATTGGAGCTAGAGTAGAGATAGACTCCTCCGATTAGAACCACTGCACTCACAAAAGCGATGATCATCCAAAGATATTTCTTATCTAACTTTTTGATCATTTCAACACCTCCTTGAAATGGTAGTTACCTAATAGTATACCTTAAATTCTATTTAAAGTAAATTTTGACTGAAATTCATAAATTATTTATCGTTATTCGATACTTTTTTATTGACTTATTTTTTATAAGGAGTATACTATAAGTGAAAAATAAAAAAACTTTAAGGAGGCTTGCGATGAAAAACTCAAAAACCTTAAAAAATGTCATTGAAGTCTTAACGGCTTTCATTTACTTCTGTGGCTTTATGACCCTGGCTGCACTGGTCGTCCACCTGCTTTCCCGGATGGGAGTGTTTAAGGATCTCATTCAATCTGGACGCTTGTCCTTTGATGTGAATGGCATCCAACTCTTCCCCAAACATCCGCAACCTCTCTGGCAGTTGCTCTTCCCACTAGCCTCAAGCGCTATCTATATTTTTCTTCTCATCACCATTCGTAGCTTCCTCCAAAATCTCTACCAAGAAAAGATCTTTTCTCACTCCAACATTGATCTTTGCAACCGAGCTTGGAAGATTCTCTTGGTCTTGTCCTTTATGTCTGGCACACTTGAAACCAGTGGCGATGCTTATCTCCTTCCCTTCACTTTCCAATTTACCTTTAACACAGGGCTTCTCCTTGCCGTTCCAATCGTCTGGGTCTCTGGCAAGATTCTGGAGAGAGGGATTGAGATTGCTGAAGAAAATGAGCTAACCATTTAAGGAGGGTGCCATGATTATCGTCAATCTAGATGTCATGCTGGCCAAGCGGAAAATGAAATCCAATGAGCTAGCCGACAAAATCGGCATCACGACTGCCAACCTCTCCATCCTCAAGACTGGCAAGGCCAAAGCCATCCGCTTTACCACCCTTGAAGCCATCTGCAAAGAACTCGACTGCCAGCCAGGAGATATCCTGGAATACCGGCCAGATGAATAGGAACTATATTCGGAGACTTTCCTTAGGTGAGGACGGACGGTAGCGAATCCCTTTGGGATTCCATACCTAAGATTTGAGCCCACTGTCTCAAATCTTCCGAGAGTCTGAAACGAAAATGTTTCAGACTCTTTTCTCACTGCGGAAGTCTCCATTAACATTCATTACTAATAGGACTCATCTTCTATCCTTGTAAAATTCAATGATGGGAACTATATCAATACAACAAAAGCACTCCCGTGGGAGTGCTTGAGAGCATAGACAATCTGCTCTTCCTTACAAATCAAATATATTCTATAAAAATTAAAAAATTTATTCGTAAGAACTATTCAATCATCTACTAAAACTTTCCGTCGTGAGAAAAGTGCTAGAAACAATTGTGTTTCTAGCACTCGGGAGTTTTGGAACCCAGGGTCCAAAACTAAGTCATGGAACTTCTTCGAAGTTCGCTGACGTCCGTACTCACCTAAGGAAAGTTTTTTAGATGATTTTTTCTTTGTCTATCGTTTAGCCGATGATGCTTCCATTTGGAACAGATGGATCAACCGTTAAGACTGTTAATTGATCTCCGTGTTCTGCGGAAAGAATCATGCCTTGGCTGACATATTTCTTCATCATCTTACGTGGTTTGAGGTTGGCCACGATTTGAAGTTTCTTGCCGACCAATTCTTGTTCATTTGGATAGAATTTCGCGATACCAGAGAGGATTTGACGATCTTCACCGTCACCAGCGTCAAGGCGGAAGCGAAGCAGTTTGTCTGATCCTTCGACGCGTTCCACTTCTTTGACCTCTGCTACACGGATTTCAACCTTGTCAAAGTCTTCAAATTTGATCTCATCTTTTTCAGACTTGAGTTCCACTTCTTCTGGAATCCATTCTTTTTCTTGTGGCTTGCCTGCAGTCATTTGAGATTGGATGTAGGCAATTTCTTCTTCCATGTCGAGACGTGGGAAGATTGGAGTTCCTTTGGCAACCACTGTGACATTTTCAGGGAAGCCTGCTAAAGTCAAGTTTTCAAGATCGAAGTCCAAGCCCAAGCCAAGTTGTTCCATGATGGCATTTGAGGTGTTCATCATGAATGGTTGGATCAAGTGAGCCACAACACGAAGGCTAGCTGCCAAGTGAGCCATGACTGCTGCCAATTGTTCCTTGTCACCATCTTCTTTAGCGAGGACCCAAGGAGCTGTCTCATCAATGTACTTGTTGGTACGAGAGATGATGTTCCATATGGCTTCCAAAGCGCGTGGGTAATCCACCGCATTCATTTGCTTGTGGTATTCTGCGATGTTTTCTTCAACCACCTTAGCCAAATCAGCATCAAATGCAGTGACATTTTCGACATAAGCTGGAACTTGACCACCAAAGTATTTGTTGATCATGGCTACCGTCCGGTTGAGGAGGTTTCCAAGGTCATTAGCCAATTCATAGTTGATACGAGCCACGTAGTCTTCTGGTGTGAAGGTCCCATCAGAACCAACTGGAAGGCTACGCATGAGGTAGTAACGAAGCGGATCCAAGCCGAAGCGTTCCACCAACATTTCTGGGTAGATGACATTCCCTTTAGACTTAGACATCTTGCCGTCTTTCATGACAAACCAACCATGGGCAATCAAACGTTCTGGCAATTTGATATCCAACATCATAAGAAGGATTGGCCAGTAGATGGAGTGGAAACGAAGGATGTCTTTTCCGACCATGTGGAAGACGGTTCCGTTCCAGAACTTGTCAAAGTTGCCATGCTCATCTTGATCATAACCAAGAGCTGTTACGTAGTTAAGAAGGGCATCAATCCAAACATAAACCACATGTTTAGGATTGGATGGGACTGGGACTCCCCAGGTAAAGGTGGTCCGAGATACCGCCAAGTCTTCCAAACCTGGCTCGATAAAGTTTTTCAACATTTCATTGAGACGGCCATCTGGCGTGATGAAATCCGGTTGAGATTTGAAAAATTCAACCAAACGGTCTTGGTATTTGCTGAGGCGAAGGAAGTAAGACTCTTCAGAAACCCATTCTACTTCGTGTCCTGATGGAGCTACCCCACCGATGACCTTGCCATTCTCATCACGGAAGACCTCAGCCAATTGGCTTTCTGTAAAGAACTCTTCATCAGAGACTGAATACCAGCCAGAGTACTCACCCAGGTAGATGTCGTCTTGCGCAAGCAAGCGTTCAAAAACCTGAGCCACTACTTTTTCATGGTAGTCGTCTGTCGTACGGATGAATTTATCATATGAGATATCGAGTAATTGCCAGAGTTCTTTCACTCCAACCGCCATTCCATCTACATAAGCTTGCGGTGTAATGCCAGCTTCTTCTGCTTTTTGTTGGATTTTTTGACCATGCTCATCGAGACCAGTCAGGTAGAACACATCGTAGTTCATCATGCGTTTGTAACGTGCCAAGACGTCACAGGCGATGGTTGTGTAAGCTGAACCAATATGCAATTTACCAGATGGGTAATAGATAGGGGTTGTGATGTAGAATGATTTTGTCATTTTCTTTTCCTTTCAAGGCTAATGAAACCTTATGTAATAACACTTCATTATATCATTTTTAGGAGTCCCTGAAAACCAAAAAACAGCTAGGTCTGCGACGGACAAACAAAAAAGCTGACTGAAGTCAGCTTTCTATGATTGATAACGAATCCTGCTAAAATTGCCTCGCTTTGGCATTTTCAGGCTCGGGATAAAAAGGTCCCCCAGACCTGCCTCGCTTTGGCGTTTCTAGGCTCGGGATAAAAAGGTCCCCCGGACCTACCTCGCTTTGGCATTTCTAGGCTCGGGATAAAAAGGTCCCCCAGACCTTTTTATTTACCAAGATAGTATTCAGAAACTACGTTCAATTTTTCGTCAAATTCGAATACCAATGGTGGGAAGTTAGGGATTTCCACGTCCATGATTTCATCGTCTGACAATTGTTTGATGTGTTTTACAAGGGCACGGATTGAGTTACCGTGTGCTCCTACGAATACGTTCTTACCGTCTTTAAGAGCTGGAGCGATTTTATCTTCCCAGAATGGAAGCGCACGTTCCAAAGTAACTTTCAAGTTTTCAGCGTCTGGAATCACTGAATCGTCAAGTGAAGCGTAACGACGGTCAGTGTGAGCTGAGTGCTCATCATCGCGATCCATTGCAGGAGGCAATACATCGTATGAACGACGCCAGATGTGAACTTGCTCATCACCAAATTGTTCAGCAGCTTCAGCTTTGTTTTTACCAGTCAATCCACCGTAGTGACGTTCGTTCAAGCGCCATGATTTTTCAACTGGAACCCACAATTGGTCAGAAGCTTCAAGAGCCAAGTTAGTTGTTTTGATTGCACGTTTCAATACTGAAGTATAAGCTTGGTCAAATTCGATACCAGCTTCTTTGATCAATTTACCAGCGTCGATCGCTTGTTGTGTACCTTTTTCAGACAAATCAACATCAGCCCAACCAGTGAAAAGGTTAGCTTTATTCCATTCAGACTCACCGTGGCGAGCAAAAACCAATTTTACCATTAGATGGATCTCCTTTTTATTCTCCGAGGTTTCCCCCCGTTTATCTATTTTATTCTACTAGATTTTCAGTAAAAAATCTAGTGGCGACCATAGAAAAGTGCAATTTCTCACAAAAAAGAGCCTGAACGGATATTTCATGAAAATTTTATTAATTCTTCTTCATGGACATTTACATTTCTCTCTCATCAGCTTCTAAATTTTTCCTCTCTATCTTTTTCCACAAACTATACCAAAAAAACCTCTGAAAAGAGGTTTGCTTACAATTGCTTCTTCTGACACTCTGGACAGATTCCATAAACGGTGGTTTGGCACTTGGTAATGATGTAGCCACTTTTTTCTCTCGATTCTGCTCTCACGTCTGGAACTTCGATGTCAACATCGTCAATCTTCCCACAAGACTCGCAAATCAGATTCAAATGATCGTGTCCCATAAAGTCAAAGTAGGTCGTGGTATCATTGCGTACTTTAATTTCTGAAACAAAGCCTTCTTCAATGAGGACCTTGAGATTGTTATAAACGGTTGCCAGACTCATATTGGGAAAGGCTGGTTTCAAGTCCTGATAGATGGCATCTGCACTTGGATGTTCCTGACTTTTGACAAGATAGGAAAGGACAGCCCGACGCGTCTCTGTAATCCGTACAGAGTTTTCACGCAGGTGTTGCAATACATCTTCCACTTTTTCTTGTTGAACGGAATCAAGTGTTAAACAAGCTAGCATGGTCTTTCCCCTTTCTGTCTCTTCTTTAAAACTATTATATCACGAATACCACATTTTGCCTAATTAGAATGTTTGTAAATAAGGAAAAGTGCAGGATTAAATCAGCTCGAATCAAGCTCCTTTACTCCCACACTTTTTTATATCTAATCTTAACTTCCCCAACTAAGGATCCATCTCATAGTTCCTAGTAAAACTTTGATAAAGAGGAACATAAAGAAGAATTCCGCGATAAACCAGAGACCTTTCAATAGATAAAGAATTGGCTTAATCATGAGCAGAACAAAGATTCCAACAATCCATCTCATGGTCCACCCCCCATTTCTCACTTTTTTCTATTATACTCCTATTTATAGGCCCTGTCTAGAAACTACTCCAAAACAAAAAGTTCCTTCTAGCAAGCTAGAAGGAACCTTTGTAATCACAATTATTTAACTGCGTCTTTAAGAGCTTTACCAGCTTTGAATGCTGGAACTTTAGAAGCAGCGATTTTGATTTCTTTACCAGTTTGTGGGTTGCGACCTTTACGAGCTGCACGTTCACGAACTTCGAAGTTACCGAAACCGATCAATTGAACTTTTTCACCTTTTGAAAGGTATTCTGAAACAGCTGCAAATACAGCGTCAACTGCTGCTGCTGAGTCTTTTTTAGTCAATTCTGTAGCTTCTGCCACTTTTGCGATCAAATCTTGTTTGTTAGCCATTTAACAAATCCTCCAAATTTTTTTAGGTTTTACCCTTAACATCTCTATCATATCTAAAAAATGCTTTTAGGTCAAGTACTAAACTTGTTTTTATCAACATTTATCTAGGAATAAATTCCTTTATTGACGGGCTTCTATGCAAATCGAACGAGAACTGCCCAGGCATCTTCACCAGTGTGGGTTTGAATGATCGAACCTGTTTCCAAAACAGAGATTGGAGTTGCAACCAAAGGCTGTAATTGCGCCTTCATTTCGTTAGCAAAGTCAGGTCCACCAGCATAGGAAATTCCTATCTCAGCGATTTCTTTACCGGATAAGTCTTGCATCAACTCGTCCAACCATTTTTTAAAGGTTTTCTGTCCGCGTCCTTTGACAATCGGTTGCAGTTCATCGTTCTTCATTTCCATGACGACCCGAATATTCAAAAGGGAACTCAATAAACCAGTTACACGTCCAATCCGGCCTCCTTTAACCAGGTTTTCCAAAGTAGAAACCCCAATATAGAGTCTAGAATTTTGCTTGACCTCTTCAATGCGAGCTACAATTTCCTCTACGCTAGCACCTTCTTGAGCCAGTTTTGCTGCTTCGACCACTTGGAATTTCATGGCTTGGTCCGTAAAGCTACTATCGATAACTGTTACATCTGCATTGGCTAAGGTAGCTCCTTGACGTGCAGCTTCCACTGTACCAGATAAGGCATGAGACATATGGATCGCAATAATTTGCGCCCCTTCTGCAGCCAAACCTTCGAAGACTTCCGCAAACACACCTACTGGAGGTTGACTGGTCTTTGGAAGGTTCTTACTGGACTTCATCAACTGAAGGAATTGTCCTTCTGTTAATTCCGCATCTGAATAGAGGACACCGTCCACCATAACAGAGAGGGGAACGATGGTAATTCCGTATTTTTCAACAACTTCAGGCTCAATCGTTACGGATGAGTCTGTAACAATTTTTACTTGTGACATAACATTCCTACAATCTTTTCTTAGATATATCCACTCTATTATATCAAATTTTCTAGGCTTTTGTGGGACAAAGTCCTTTTTACTTAATCATCGATAGCTGCAAAGCCATCATTGACCAAAGCAACATCGGCCTTCATTCCACTTTCATCAAAGAGAATGCCATGGAGGACGCCACCATATACAGCCCCGCCATCCATGCCAATCTTCCCATCTTCGGTCACCCAGAGCTCCTTGGTTCCAATCTTTTGATCCAAGAGATAGTGAACCGGGGTATGGCCGAAAACAATGGTCTTTCCTGTCTGGTTGGTCGCTTCATGGAAGGGTTGGCGAATCCAGACCTTTTGGTAATCCGTGGTTTCATGCCAATCAGGCAAGGTCAAGTCAAGGCCAGCATGCACAAAAATATAGTGTTCTGTTTCATAGACAAAAGGAAGCGAACGGATGAAAGCAACGAGGTCCCCACAAGTCTCTTGCACGCGCCGAACATCCGCCACACCATCTACTGGATCTGTGAGGGGACGACCAAGTAGAGAGTTGATGGTCGTGTCACCACCATTTCGTCGGTAATGGTCGTAGCGTTCGGTCGGGTTATCAATCCAAGCTAGAAACATGTATTCGTGGTTCCCAGAGAGACAGATGGCCCCTTGCTGTTCGACAAAATCTTTGACTAGTTCGATAACCTTACGACTATCTTCCCCACGGTCTATCAGATCTCCGAGAAAAACCAGCTGGGACTGACCATCCCAATGGGTCATCAGTTCCTCTAGCATACCTGCTTTTCCATGAATATCTCCCACTACGAAATAGCTTTCCATATCGGTTCCTTTCTTCTTAGGACGGCCGTTTTAACAATTGCTCTGCCTGCATGCGGGCTGCTTCTGTCACATCTTCACCAGCAAGCATCTTAGCGACTTCTTCGACCCGTTCTTCATGACTGAGCAAGCGAACGGTCGAAACCGTTGAAAATTCATCGCTCACCTTTTCGATAAAGAATTGGTAATCGGCTACTGCAATGACCTGAGGTAAATGAGAGATGGCTAGCACCTGACCATAACGTCCAATTTTATAAATTTTCGAAGCAATGGCCTGCGCCACCCGACCAGATACCCCTGTATCCACCTCGTCAAAGACGATACTGGTCTTGCCTTCTTTACGTGAAAAGGCTGACTTGATGGCCAACATAAGACGGGACAATTCTCCACCTGAGGCGACTTTTACTAAAGACTTAAAGTCCTCTCCAGGGTTGGTTGAAATATAAAACTCAACCGTTTCGTTTCCTTCCAGATTAAACTTAGATGGGGTAAAACGCACTTGGAAACGGGCTTTTTCCATATAGAGATCCGCCAATTCCTGCTGGATCTCTGCTTCCAGCTCTTGGGCCAAGGCATGACGCCCTTGACTTAGTTCTTTAGCCAAGGCAACCAACTGTCCTTCCATGGACTTGAGTTCTTTTTCCAAGTCTTCAGAAGAGGTTCCTCCTCCTGTTAATAGGCTATATTCCTTGCTGATTTGCTCTAGGTAATCAAGAACATCCTTAACCTGACCACCGTACTTACGAGTAATTGAATGGATCAGGTCTAGTCGAGCTTCCACCTGCATCAAGCGGTTGCCGTCAAAGTCCAAGCCATCTACCAGATCCTCCAAGCGCTTGGTCAAATCCTCCAGAGTATAGTAGGTCTCGGCCATTTGATCAGACAAGGTCTTGTATTCTGCATCATACTCTTCGATGCTTTGCAGATCATTCATGGCCGACCGCAAATTGCTAAGACTGGAGAAGTCTTCTGCATCCAGCATGGCATAAGCATTGCTTAGGGTATCTGCAATCATCTTATGATTGAGCAGGCGTTGCCGTTCTTGCTCTAACTGGATATCTTCATCTAGGGACAGGGATGCCGCCTCGATTTCCGAAATTTGGTATTCCAGCATTTCGATCCGAGCTTGGTTTTCCTGGTTATTTTTTTGGATCTGTAAGACCTGCTTACGCAAGGACTTATAATTCTCAAAGGTCTCTCTATAGGCCTTCTTAGTCGCAAAAAAAGTATCCTCCCCAAAGCTATCCAGCATAGCGATATGCAAGGGAGACCGCATCAGTTCTTCCTGATCGTGCTGGCCATGAATATCCACCAAATGCTGGCCAACGGCCTTGAGAACGGAGAGGTTGACCATCTGCCCATTGATCCTGCTAACACTCCGACCATTCTGGAAAATTTCTCTGCGAATAATCAACTCCTCTGCCCATTCTAAGCCCTGCTCTTCAAATAACTGCTGAAGGGCAGGGTTTTCGTCAATGGCAAAGAGGCCTTCAATTTCAGCCTTAGGAGCACCGTGGCGGATGACATCGGTCGTCGCCCGGCTCCCCAACATCATATTCATAGCATCGATAATGATGGATTTTCCTGCTCCAGTTTCACCGGTTAAAACCGTCATTCCTGTTTCAAAATTCAGAGCGATTTCTTCAATGATGGCAAAGTTCTTAATTGAAATTTCTAATAGCATCTCTCTCCTACCATTCCATCAATCGTTGTTCAATAAACTGAGCCTTTTCTTCCGAGCGAGCCACAATCAAAATACTATTGTCGTCTGAAATCATGCTAAAGATGATGTCATCAAAATCTTCTTGTAGATGCCGTTTGACTAGATAGGCTGTCCCTGGGACAAGCTTGAGGGTCAAAAAGCTCCCCATGCGTTCAAAGGATTGAAGATTATTTTCTGCTAATTTTCCACTATGTTGGACACGTGGCAATTCATAGACATAGGCTGAACCTTTTAATGGCGTTTTAATAATGCCCAACTCTTTAATATCACGGGAAACAGTCGCTTGTGTCGCAGAAATTCCCGCTTCCCTCAGATGTTCGACAATTGCATCCTGAGTGCCGACTTTATTTTCTCGGATAAAGCGTCGTATTTTTTCTAATCGGTTTTGTTTACTATTCATGTTTAAAATCAGTGTGGGCTTTGTCGACGACAGCTACAAACTCTTGCTGATCGAGACGATTTTGCCCGGTATTTTTTTCTAAATAAAGTAAAAATTCAATATTGCCATGGCCCCCTTGGATCGGTGAATAATCCACTCCCAAGACGGAGAATCCATGTTCTAAGGCAAAGCCTTGAACCTGTTCCAAGACGGACAAGTGGACCTTGGCATCCTTGATAATCCCATTTTTCCCAATCTGCTCCCGACCAGCTTCAAACTGGGGTTTGACAAGGGCGACCACCTGGCCTCCCTCTTGTAAAATCCCATGAAGGGCTGGCAAGATGAGGTTGAGGGAAATAAAGCTAACATCAATGCTAACAAAGCTTGGGGTTTGCTCAAAATCCTCAGACGTCGCATAGCGGAAGTTGAACTGCTCCATCGAGATGACCCGAGGATCCTGACGAAGCTTCCATGCCAACTGATTGGTCCCTACATCCACTGCATAGACCAAGGCAGCCCCATTTTGGAGCATAACATCCGTAAAGCCTCCTGTAGAAGCCCCAATATCCAGTGTGACCTTATCCTGCAGATCAATCTCAAAAAGGTCCAAAGCCTTTTCTAACTTGAGACCACCGCGACTGACATATTTGAGTTTTTCACCCTTGAGTTTTAATTCTGTCGCTTCATCAATTTTTTCGCCTGGTTTATCGAAGCGCTCGCCATTATGGACCGCAACGACCAGACCAGCCATCACACCGCGTTTGGCCTGCTCCCGGGTTTCAAATAATCCCTGCTTGTAGGCCAGTACGTCAACTCTTTCCTTGACCATGAATTCTCAGTCTTTCTATTATCTTTTTGATTCCAGTTCCGTCGAAGTCTACCTGCTGAGAGATGCGATCAAGCAAGTCCTCACAGGCAGCTAGCTCCCGGTCCAAATAAGCCTGAGCTCCATCTAGACCGAGGAGGGCAGGATAGGTCGATTTTTCAGCTTGCAGGTCCTTCTGAGGGGTTTTCCCTAAGGAGGCAAAATCAGCAGTCACATCCAAAATATCATCCCGAATCTGGAAGGCCAAGCCTAAATGGAGGCCAATTTCCTCTAAGAGAGTCGCGATAGCTGGCTCAAGCTCTAAGAGGATCCCTGCTGCTTGGAATGGATAGGCGAGCAGTCGCCCCGTCTTATTGGCATGGATGACTTGCAACTGGTCCAAGGTCAGGCTCGCCCCTTCCCCTTCCATATCCAAGACTTGGCCTGCCACCATCCCAGCTGTCCCTGAAGCATCCGATAACAGGGCAATCAGTTGCACCCTGATAGAAGCTGGAAGGTCTGCCTCTGCCACACAGCCAAAGGCATCTAAGAAGAGCGAGTCTCCTGCTAAGATGGCTAGGTCTTCCCCAAACTTTTTATGGTTGGTCAATTGACCACGACGATAATCATCATTATCCATGGCTGGTAAATCATCATGGATCAAGCTTCCCGTATGAATCATTTCAAGAGCGGCTGCCACCTGAAAATGAGCCTCAAGGATTGGAGCATGAAAAGCCTCCAGCAACTCCAATAAGAGCAAAGGCCGAATCCGTTTGCCCCCTGCATGGACTGAATAAAGGATGGATTCTACCAAACGGGGAGCGATTTGTTTGGCCTCGTAGAAGCCTTCAATCGCTTTTTCGACCCCTTGCAGTTTTTCTTCTAAGATCATACCAGTTCCGTTTCTGAGCCATCTGCTTGCATCACCTTGACCAAGGTCTTTTCAGCCTGATCCAGCGTTTCTTGCAAGTCTTTTGATAGCTTCATTCCTTTCTGAAACTCTGAAATGGCCTCTTCGAGAGGCACTTGCCCACTTTCCAATTTTTGGACAATAGCTTCCAAATCAGCTAAATTTTCTTCAAATTTCTTTTCTTTCGACATGCTTTACCTCTACTTCTACTTGCCCATCTCGCATGACTAGCGTCAAGGCATCCTTTTCTTTGATTGTATCCACACTATCCAAAACCTGATCTCCAGCCTGTACCAAGGCGTAGCCTCTAGCCACAATGCGACTGGTATCCAACATCAAGAGAGCTTCTGATAGGCGCTTGGCGTCTGTTGCTTTTGTTTGGTAGACCTCCTTGATTTTCAAGGTCATCAGTCGCTCCATTTGGAGAATCTGGTCTCGATAGCGCTCCAGCTGATGCTGTGGTGCTTGGGAGGCCAATCGATGGCAGAGTTCTTGTAACTGACGGCTATTTCTGGTAATTGACTCTGACACAGCCTGTTTCAGTCGCAATTGAATCTGATCTAATTTTTGCAGATAAGAGTCATACAGCCGCTCTGGTTGACGGAAGATGACCGATTGGCTCAGTTTTTGCAGGCGCTCCCGATTATATACTAGGCGGTTGCGCATAGCGGTTGCCATCCGCCCCTCCTGTTTCTGCAAATGATTAAGCAGGTCCAACTTGGTCACAGGCGTTGCCAGCTCAGCCGCAGCTGTAGGAGTGGCTGCCCGGCGATCTGCTACAAAGTCTGCCAGAGTGGTGTCTGTCTCATGGCCCACACTGGAAATGATGGGAATTCTGGACTCAAAAATAGCCCGCACAACCGGCTCTTCATTAAAAGCCCACAGGTCCTCGATAGACCCACCACCACGACCGATAATCAAGACATCTAAGTCCGTCCGAGCATTGGCCTTTTGGATATTGGCGACAATTTCTTGGGCAGCTCCTTCTCCTTGTACCTTGGTTGGAAAAAGGAGAATCTCCACACCAGGAAAACGCCGAGTGACAGTGGTGATGATATCCCGAATAACTGCCCCACTCTGACTGGTAATAACCCCGATTTTATTGGAAAACTGGGGAATGGCCTGTTTGAACTTCTCTTGAAAGAGCCCTTCTTCCTGGAGTTTCTTTTTCAACTGCTCAAACTGAATAGCTAAAGCACCGACGCCATCTGGCTCCGCCTTTTCGATGACAATGGAATAACTTCCACTTGGCTCATAGAGTTGGATCCGACCGATGACATTGATCTTCATGCCTTCTTCTAGCTCAAAGCCAAAACTCTTATATATCCCCGCCCAAACAGTCGCCTGAATCACGGCTTTTTCATCCTTTAGAGAGAAATACTGATGGTTGGGACGCTTCCGGAAATTCGAGACCTGACCCGTCAAATAGACCCGCTCCAAATAGGGGTCCTTATCAAATTTTAACTTGAGGTATTTGGTCAGACTGGATACCGATAAATACTCTGACATGGTTCCCCTTTCATACGGAAAATTCTAGTATAAATTATACCAAAAATAAGCGGAAAAAGCTGATTCTACCTACGGAAAAAGCCCCAGATTTCATGATCTGAAGCTCCTATTCTATCGACTTTTCCTATGGGCTAATTTTTTTCATCCATTTGGGAATTTCTTTACTAATCGCTGTCGGCAAAACCACGTAGACTTCCTTGCTCAAGTCTTCAGCAATAGCCGAATGAAGGTGAGTAGCCACCACCACGCGCTCATAGAGTCCAACCTGTGGAAATTGACCTGCAAATCCTGCAATCATGCCTGCCAAGGTATCGCCCATACCTCCAGTTGCCTGGTAAGGACCACCAACTGTTAGTTGGTAATAATCTGCTTGCCCTTGTTGCCAAATCTTAGTCTGGGGTCCCTTTTGGACTAGAATACTTGCTGGAGGAAGTTGGGACAGAGACTGCCTTGTTGCTTCTTCTCCTTGGTCTCCAATCGCTAGACCTGACATGGTCTCCCATTCTTTTTGATGAGGGGTAAAGACGAGCTGAGCTTGGGGAAGAGGCAACGCTAAGCGAGTATAGATACTAATTGCTCCGCCATCTAGAATCAACACTTGGTGAGACTGAGCCCTATCAAAAACTAGCTCTACAAGGTGTGTCCCTAGATCATTGTCCTTGAGGCCTGTCCCCAATAAAATAACGCCTGCTTTTGCAATTTGCTCAGCTAATAAATCTTGGTCAGTCACAGCAAATGCCATGGCTTCGGGTAGCTGACTATGAAGGGCAGAGATGTTCTCCTGATTTGTCGCAACCGTGACTAGACCCGCTCCACTTTGAACGGCCGCTAGAGCAGCCATCATAATCGCTCCCCCATAGGGATAAGTTCCCCCAATCAAGAGAAGACGACCATAGTCACCCTTGTAGGAGTCTGACTGACGACTAACAATAACTTGTTGTAGCAATTTTTTGTCAACTCTTAACATAAGCTTTCCTTCTTTCTCTCTTTATTTTATCACGTTTAGACTAAAAAAAGGCAGGAAAGCAAGTTCCAACCTTCAAAATTTTTCTAATCTGTCTATCGCTCCAAACACTGTCCCGACTTCATGCAAGCTGGTTTATTTTTTCAAAGCCCGAACAGCTGCTTCATAGGTCTGAGTCATCAGCATAGTAATGGTCATAGGCCCCACTCCACCAGGAACAGGGGTAATATGACTAGCAAGTGGTGCCACTGTATCGTAGTCGACATCTCCACAGAGCTTCCCATTTTCATCGCGATTCATCCCGACATCGATGACGACAGCTCCCTCTTTGACAAAGTCAGCTGTGACAAATTTGGCACGGCCGATAGCCACCACCAGGATATCTGCCTTTCTTGCAATCTTTGCTAGATGATGAGTCCGCGAATGGGTCAAGGTTACCGTAGCATTCTTAGCTAATAGAAGCTGGGCCATGGGTTTTCCAACGATATTGGAGCGACCAATAACGACTGCACTTTTCCCCTCAACATCGATATCGTATTCCCGGAACATTTCCATGATCCCCGCAGGAGTTGAGGGAACCATGACTGGATTGCCTGCCCAAAGATGCCCCATATTGAGAGGGTGGAAGCCGTCGACATCCTTATTGGGATCAATGGCTAGTAAGACAGCCTCATCGTCGATATGTGCTGGTAGAGGCAACTGGACCAAAATCCCATGCCAGAGCGGATCCTGATTGTAGCGGTCAATAAGTGCCAAGAGTTCCTCTTGTGTAGTAGCCTCTGGTAAGCGGACCACCTCGCTACGAAAACCCGCAGCAAGAGCCGAGCGTTCTTTATTTCGTACGTAGACCTGACTAGCTGGGTTTTCTCCCACTAAAATCACCACTAAACCAGGTACCTCCCCTGTTTCCTCTTTTAAACGTGCTGTCTTTTCAGCTAATTCTCCCTGTAATTTTACTGCCAAGGCCTTCCCATCAATCACATGTGTCATCTCAATCTCTTTTCTATTCAATATCTTCTCTATTATATCAGATTTGTGAACCTGCTCCTAACACTTCTTGATTAGATAAGGTTATAGGAAGAAACTATAATAGTTTTCTTCCAACAAAAAAGAGACTAGATGGTCTAGACTCTTGATTGATACTTCTTAGTACAACAATTCGTAGATTTCCATTGCGATTAAGTCAATGCTATCGAATGTATAGGTCTCACGAGCTTCTACATCACGAAGAGTAAATACTGATCCATTTTCTTCATCATAGTTGTAAGCTACTTCAGCAACTACAACCCCTTCACGTTCAAAATTACGTTTTAAGTTTCCACCGTCTTTCGTCATCGCTTCCAAACGGCTGATAATTCGTACCAAATGTGATTCCATTTTGATTCTCCTATTTACTTTCTACTCTCCTATTTTATCATAAAAGAAGGAGGAAATTCCAATAAAAATCAACTTTTCCGCTTTTTTCCTCTTTATTCCATGCCTAAAACCGAACTCCATACTAAATTCTTGCAAACTTTTAGAATACTGTTATAATGAAACTATAAAAGTTTGACTATTTCTGACCAATAGTTTCTACACTTTTTACCCTAGAGAAAGAGGTAAGAGAATGCTTTGTCAAAACTGTAAAATCAACGATTCAACCATTCATCTTTATACAAATGTGAATGGTCACCAACAACAAGTAGACCTTTGCCAGAACTGCTATCAAATTATGAAAACCGATCCTAACAATAGTCTCTTGGCAGGATTAAACCAACAAAATCGCGGAGGGCGGGATCCTTTTGAAGATTTCTTCAATCAACTAGGCAACTTCCAAGCCCCCCAAGAACCTCAAACGCCACCAACTCAATCTGGAGGGGGCTATGGTGGCGGAAATGGCTACGGTTCAAATGGGAACGGTCGTTCTTCAGGACCGAATAGAGCCCAAGCCAAACAACAACCAAAAGGCCTCTTAGAAGAGTTTGGAATTAATGTTACTGAAATTGCTCGCCGTGGGGATATCGATCCGGTCATTGGCCGTGACGATGAAATTCTTCGCGTCATTGAAATCCTCAACCGTCGAACCAAGAACAACCCTGTCCTGATTGGGGAACCCGGTGTCGGAAAAACAGCTGTCGTAGAGGGCCTGGCCCAGAAGATTGTCGATGGCGATGTCCCTTATAAATTACAAGACAAGGAAGTTATTCGGTTAGACGTTGTTAGCCTGGTTCAAGGGACTGGGATTCGTGGACAATTTGAAGAACGGATGCAACAATTAATGGAAGAAATCCGTCGCCGTGAAGATGTCATTTTGTTTATCGATGAAATCCATGAAATTGTAGGAGCAGGATCTGCAGGTGATGGCAACATGGATGCAGGAAATATCCTCAAACCGGCTCTCGCTCGTGGTGAATTGCAATTAGTCGGTGCGACAACCCTCAATGAATACCGAATTATCGAAAAAGATGCCGCTCTTGAACGCCGGATGCAACCAGTCAAGGTGGATGAACCAACGGTTGAAGAAACCATTACCATCCTTAAAGGCATTCAAAAGAAATACGAAGACTACCACCACGTCCACTACACAGATGGTGCAATAGAAGCTGCAGCACTCCTTTCCAATCGCTATATCCAAGACCGCTTCTTGCCAGACAAGGCCATTGACCTCTTGGACGAAGCAGGATCTAAGATGAATTTGACCCTCAATTTTGTCGATCCCAAAGTCATTGACCAGCGCTTAATTGAAGCCGAAAATCTCAAGGCCCAAGCGACGCGGGATGAAGACTTCGAAAAAGCCGCCTACTTCCGTGACCAAATCGCTAAGTACAAAGAAATGCAAGGGCAACAGGTCACCGACCAAGATACCCCCGTCATTAGCGAAAAGACCATCGAGCACATCGTTGAACAAAAGACCAATATTCCAGTTGGAGATTTGAAAGAAAAAGAACAGTCTCAATTGATTAATTTGGCTGCTGATTTAAAAGCTCATGTCATCGGCCAAGATGAGGCTGTTGAAAAAATTGCTAAGGCTATCCGTCGTAATCGGGTAGGACTTGGTACGCCCAACCGTCCAATCGGTAGCTTCCTCTTTGTTGGACCAACTGGTGTCGGGAAGACCGAGTTGTCCAAGCAATTGGCCATCGAACTCTTCGGTTCTGCTGACAGTATGATTCGCTTTGACATGAGTGAATACATGGAAAAACATGCCGTCGCCAAACTGGTCGGTGCCCCTCCAGGTTATGTCGGTTATGAAGAAGCTGGTCAGCTGACTGAAAAAGTACGTCGCAACCCTTACTCTCTCATTCTCTTAGATGAGGTAGAAAAGGCCCATCCTGATGTCATGCATATGTTCCTCCAAGTCTTAGATGATGGTCGCTTGACAGATGGTCAAGGACGAACAGTGAGCTTCAAGGATACCATTATCATCATGACTTCCAATGCGGGAACTGGAAAAGCCGAGGCTAACGTCGGATTTGGGGCAGCTCGTGAAGGTCGCACCAACTCTGTACTTGGAGAACTCGGGAACTTCTTTAGCCCTGAATTCATGAACCGTTTTGATGGCATCATTGAATTCCAACCTCTCTCAAAAGAAAACCTGCTTCAAATCGTTACTCTCATGCTGGATGAAGTCAATCAACGTCTCGCACAAAATGAGATTCATCTGGATGTGACAGAGAAGGTGAAAGAAAAATTGGTCGATCTGGGATACGATCCAAAAATGGGGGCCCGCCCACTCCGTCGTACCATTCAAGACTATATTGAAGATGCGATTACCGATTACTACCTTGAAAATCCAAATGAAAAACAACTCAAGGCAGTCATGACCAGCAATGGAAATATTAGCATTAAAGGAAAGACCAAACCTGCAAACGAGGCAGAAAAAGTAACTGAATAATTGCATTTAAAAGAGGCTAGGACAAAAGTCCTAGCCTCTCAATTGTCTTTGGATTGTCGAGCAAGACGCAGTGGTTGAGTGGGCTCTACTACGCTGATTTCGTCAGCTTTTATAGCCCTACTCAACTGTGCGGAGGTGGGACGACGAAATCGAATTCTAACGAATGACCGATTTCTGTCA
>NZ_JADNGY010000010.1:25581-80741 GCF_015553625.1 Streptococcus australis
TCAGCTTTTATAGCCCTACTCAACTGTGCGGAGGTGGGACGACGAAATCGAATTCTAACGAATGACCGATTTCTGTCCCTCTCTCTTATTTTTATCTCCTACTGCTTTTTATGTCTATCTATGTTATAATGATAAAAAAATAAGAAGCGAGTTTTAATATGACTGTTGCAACTTTTGGGACAAAAGAAGAAAATGTTGACTATGTCAATCGTTATGGAGTCTATGCGGTAATTCCAAATCCAACCAAGGATAAAATCATCCTAGTCCAAGCACCAAATGGAGCTTGGTTCCTACCAGGTGGTGAAATCGAGGAAGGAGAAGATCATTTCTTGGCACTCGAGCGCGAACTGATCGAAGAATTGGGCTTCACTGCGACCATCGGCGAGTATTATGGCCAAGCAGACGAGTACTTCTATTCTAGTCACCGCGACACCCACTACTATAATCCTGCCTATATCTATGAAGTAACTGACTTTGTAGAAGCTCAAAAACCGCTAGAGGATTTCAATAACATTGCTTGGTTCCCAATCGACGAAGCCATTGACAGATTAAAAAGAGGAAGTCATAAGTGGGGCATCAAAATGTGGAAATCTGCCCAAAAATTGTAAGCGACTTCTTTCACAAAATAAAAAAAAGTGCTATAATAAATGGAGAAAGAGCTTAGGAGGATCTCACATGAAGCTTATGAATACAACAAATAGTCATGCTACTCTGGTCAAAAGTCAATTAGAAAGTACCGATGCTACCCTTGTTGAGGTCTATTCAGCTGGTAACACCGACGTTATCTTTACCAAAGCTCCTACACATTACGAATTGCTGATTAGTAACAAACACCGTGCCATTCGTGAAACAGAAGTTGAAAAAATTCGTGAGTTCTTTTTAAAACGCAAGATTGATCTTCAAATCATTGACCAATCTGCTATAAAGACCCTCTACTCTGATAAACTGATCGAAATTTCTTTCCCAATTGCTAAGTAAGGTTCTTCTACCTTACTTTTTTCTTTGCTATCTTTTTCAAAAAAACATCCGTTCACCTCGATAATGAGATGAACGGATGTTTTATTTCTGATAGATCATTTTTACGTGAGGGGTAGAAGCCAAGATAAAAGGCTCGCTCACCCTTTGAAAACCTAGCTTTTCATACAAGCCAACTACCTGTTCTTGGGCCTCAATTTTAATGGTCCGCCCAGGAAAGCTCTGTTCACACAGATCCAAAATCTGCTCCACCATAGCCCTCCCCAGTCCTTGGCCACGACTGTCTTTGGCTACAGCAACTCGGCCAAAATGAATCGTAGTCCCCGTCTCAAAGATCCTTGCATAGGCATCTACGCGTCCTTTCGCATCTTGATGAAAAAGGTGAATAGCTCTAAGATCAATAGCATCAAGATCATTGTAGATTCTTGTTTGTTCCACGACAAAGGTTTCCAAACGCAATTGAACGATCTCGTAAAACTCTTTTAGTTCTAGTTCTTTAAATTCTTTCCGGTACCACATCAGTTCCTCTTTATTGAAAAAGTCGAGGCTGGGACAAAAGTCCTAGCCTCTTTTTTGTCTTTGGATTGTCGAGCAAGACGCAGTGGTTGAGTGGGCTCTACTACGCTGATTACATCAGCTTTTATAGCCCTACTCAACTGTGCGGAGGTGGGACGACGAAATCGAATTCTAACGAATGACCGATTTCTGTCCCACTCTCGATTTTTTCACTTCTTATTATTTGGCTTCAAATCCTTCTGCTACTGCGTCTGCAAAGTTTTCTTCTACGATGCTTGCACAGTGGTCACAGATGGTTGCGTTGTAGCTACGTTCTGCTGTACTTGGATCGATGCGGCGGCAGCGGTCACAAACCTCGCCAGCTGCACGTTCAACAGTGAAAGCAACATCCTCGAAGGCCACTGCGCCTTCTGGAGCTGGACCTTCTGCAATGGTCAACTCTGAAACAATCAAGAGTTGTGCAACATTGCTATCTACTGCCCCAAGAAGAGTCTTCACTACTTCGTTTGGATACACCGTCAAGTGAGCTTCAAGAGATTTACCGATCACTTTTTCGTTCCGTGCTTCTTCTAAAGCTTTTTGAGCTTGGCCACGGAAGTCCATGAAGGCTGACCAGGCATCCAAGATTTCCTCTTGGTTAGCAAATGTTTGAGCTTCTGGTAATTCTGACAATTGAACGAAGTCTTCCGCTTCAAACTCAAGATAAGACCAGATTTCCTCTGCAGTGTGAGGAAGAATTGGTGTCAAAAGTTTGGTGATTTTCACAAGAATGTCATAGAAGACTGTTTGCATTTGACGGCGTTCAAGTGATTTCGCACCTTCGATGTAGACAACATCTTTGGCAAAATCTAGGTAGAAGGCAGACAAATCAACATTGATAAAGTTCACCAAAGCCTTGTAGATGGTCAAGAATTCGAAGTTTGCGTAGGCATCACGAATGGTCTTGACAAGTTGGTTAAAGCGGATAGTCATGTACTTATCAACGGAACGAAGCTCTTCATAAGCTACTGCATCCTCAGCTGGGTTAAAGTCAGATGTGTTCGCAATCAAGAAACGAAGGGTGTTACGGATCTTACGGTAAGTCTCAGAAACTTGGCTCAAGATATCCATAGAGATACGTACGTCGTTGCTTGAATCCACACTGGTTACCCAGAGACGCAAGATTTCAGCACCAAATTGTTTTTCAACATCACTTGGAGCAATGGTGTTCCCAAGAGATTTGGACATCTTTTCACCTTTACCATCCAAGGCAAAACCTTGTGACAAGATTTGTTTGTAAGGTGCTACGCCATGGTTTGCCACAGATGTAATGAGCGAGGAGTTGAACCAACCACGGTACTGGTCAGAACCTTCTAGGTAAAGATCAGCTGGGTATTTGAGTTCTGGACGGTTGACAACTACTCCATTCCATGATGAACCGGAGTCGAACCATACGTCCATGATATCTGTTTCTTTCTTGAACTCTCCATTTGGAGAACCTGGATGCGTAAATCCTTCTGGCAAGAGGTCTTTGGCATCACGTTCCCACCAGATGATGGAACCATGCTCTTCAAAGAGTTGAGCCACATGCTCGATGGTTTCAGCTGTCATGATTGGTGTTCCATCTTCAGCGTAGAAGATTGGAAGTGGTACCCCCCAAGCACGCTGACGAGAGATGACCCAGTCACCACGGTCACGAATCATATTGTAAAGACGAACTTTCCCCCATTCTGAATGGAACTTCACTTTTTCAATTTCGTCCAAGATTTCTTGACGGAATTTTGAAACTGAGGCAAACCATTGTGGTACCGCACGCCAGATAATTGGTTTTTTTGTACGCCAGTCAAATGGGTAGGAGTGAGAGATTTCTTCTTGAGCAAGAAGCAAATCACCAAGCTTTTCAATGACCGTTGGGACAACCTTATCATAGAATTGACCTTCAAACTCAGGGCCAGCATTCGCCATCATGATACCGCGTTCGTTAACCGTTACGGCAACTTCTAGACCATTGGCAACACCGACATTGTAGTCATCCTCACCAAAACCAGGGGCTGTATGGACAATACCTGTACCAGAGTCTGTTGTAACGTGATCACCAAGGATCACGAGTTCATCTACTGCTGTATCCCATGGGTGTTCTGTCACGATGTGGTTGAGGTCTTGTCCACGGTAAGTTGCCAAAACTTGAACATCAGCCCAACCAAACTTCTCAGACAAACTGTTCAACAATTCTGCAGCTACCACAAACTTACGAGTTTCGCCAGCTGGTTGCACCAAGACGTAATCAATATCCGCACCAACAGTCAAACCACGAGAAGCTGTGATGGTGAATGGTGTTGTTGTCCAAACAACGATATAAGTATCTGTATCAAGAACACCTTTGCCATCTTTAACCTTGTTTGCATAGTAAAGGGAAGTTGAAACCAAGTCATGGTATTCAATTTCCGCTTCAGCAAGAGCTGACTCAGATGACCAAGACCAGTAAACAGGCTTCGCTCCACGGTAGATATAGCCTTTATTAGCCATTTCACCGAAGACACGGATTTGCGCTGCTTCATAGTCAGGTGTCAATGTTACATACGGATTTTCCCAGTCACCTGAAACACCCAAACGCTTGAAATCTTCACGTTGTTTATCTACTTGAGAAAGAGCATATTCACGGCAAAGCTTCAAGTACTCAACCAAGTCCATCTCTTTGCGTTTGACACCTTGTTTTGCCAAAACTTGCTCGATTGGCAATCCGTGTGTATCCCAACCTGGGATGTATGGTGCGTAGAATCCTGACATAGATTTCGAACGAACAATGATATCTTTTGAAATCTTGTTCATGGCATGTCCTACGTGGATATTCCCGTTAGCATACGGAGGGCCATCATGCAAGGTGAAATGAGGTTTCCCTTGGTTCAATTCTTGACGGCGTTGATAAAGCTTTGCCTCATCCCATTCTTTTTGCCATACTGGTTCTTTTGTGGGAAGACCTGCCCGCATCGGGAACTCTGTCTTACCTAAATTTAGTGTCTCTTTGAGTTTCATGGAGTCTCCTATAAAAAATTATGATACAAAATAAAAGACCACGACCTCGCCAAAAAGGACGACAAGTCGTGGTACCACCTTCATTCAAGAAAGAGAGTAGTCTCTTTCTCCTCTTTTGTCGCTAACGCTGACCAGCGTTAGTGGTTACTCATTTCGCCACTAAGATTTGTAAAAGGATCTACCTTAACAAAGGGAGTACAGGTCTTCCACCATCACCTGCTCGCTAAAACTATTTGATAAGGTCACTGTTTTTACAGATTATAAAATTGAAACAGTTTCCCGTTGTTCTTCCCCTTCTGGAGCGTCGATATCATCAACTTCAGGAGTTTCTACAACAATTTCTTCAATAGAATCTTGATCTACTTGATTTTTTTCTGCTTCTTCCAAAGCTTCTTGAACCTTTTCATTCAATCCTTCAAAAGCTTGAGTCGCAGACAATTCACGGTTTACAGCTTCAATATGTTTTTGCAATTCTTCAATTTCAGCACGTGAGAATTGACGAGTTAAATCAATTGCTTCATCATCGTAGTTATGATGAACCGTTTCTTCCAAAGCTTTTTCGACTACTTCACGGAAAGCCTCATCACTTGTTTGAATATACATAGCAGTTGGGCGAAGAATTTCATCCCATTCTGGTGTATCAATGATGCTCAATTGACTTTCAATAGTTGATTTCAAACGTTGGTGGAAGACACGTGTTTTATTCTTCAATTCTTCCGTTTCTACAGCAACTTTCTTGGCATTGTCTGTAGCATGACGGAGAATCTCATTCGCTTTCGCTTTTGCTTCTTCGACTAAGTGGTGAGCATCTTGCTCAGCTTGACGAATAATCGTTTCTGAACGCTCATTTGCCGCGTGCTTCACACGTTCCGCAGTATCTTGAGCGATCAATACTGATTGACTCAAAGAGTCTTTCATTTCATCAAAGTAATTCAAGCGTTCTTCCAACGCACTAATTTTTGTTTCCAATTCATGTTTTTCACGAACTAATTTTTCATAGTCTCGGTAGACCATGTCTTGAAACTCTTCAACTTCTTTAGCATCGTAGCCTCTAAATTTTACATAAAAGCGTTTATCTTTGATTTCTAAAGCTGTAAGTGCCATAGTTACTCCTTATTTTCTACTGGAAAATACTTCAACTGTTATTTTGTATTTCCCGCTTTTTGATTGGCCGTTTTCTGATAGAAATTTAAAGCGGCCATATTTTCGAACACTAATTAAATCTGCTACTTGAATCATCCGACTAGGATTATCAATTGGCGCATAGTTTACCTTTACTTGGCCAGACTGAATCAATTGAACAGCAACAGACCGAGCAAGCTTAAAAGTCGAAGCTACTAGCTTATCAAGTCGTACACTAGTAACCAATAGGTCTTTGATCTTGGATGGTTCTTCTACAAAAATCCTGTCTCTACAGTCGATCTCACGAATCTTCACAGTGGCTTTTGCAATTTTTCTAAGATTCTCTTTGAAGTAGGAAGAGAAACGTGCATCCACATAAATATGAATTTTCCCCTGCCCAACCACGATATCTCCAAAAGACTTTCTTTCCAAGCCTAGCTGATGGAGAAGCGAGCCCAAAACTTGAGAATGACTTAATCGATAGAATTTATCCGGATAGAGAACTTCTAATAAGGCAATCTCAAAATCAGATGCATCCAACACATAGTAGCTAGGAGCAAGAATCACCCGTGCATATTCTGTTGGATAAATTTCTGAACTTGAGAATACCTGCAAACCGTGGTGGGCACCAATTTGTTGTAAAATATCAACCTGATGTGGATTTAAAAAAGAGGTCAGTTCAAAACTATACTGTTGCTCCACCCGAGCCACTAATTCTAGGACTCGATCTATAAATACGTGATCTTCTTGACTATAGTGTTGATAAAATCCCTTGGTCATATAAATTGTACCAAAAATTGAAGGACAAATCGTTCCACTACGGACAGAGCGAGCAAGGCAAACATGACCGTAAAGTCTAACCCACCAAATTGCAAAGGAATCTTTCTAAATAGGCTCAAAAATGGTTCGACGATCCGTTGAACCATTTTAGCTAAAGCCGATTCTGATGCATTTGGAAACCAACTAAGCAACGCATAGATGATTAATACTAGCTCAAAAACCTGAAAGAAATTTCTAACTAATTGTAGGACAAACATATTAACGATTTCGTTTCATATCAAAGTCATATTCAGCAATTTCGACATCATTTGGAAGGCGAATATCTTCAATATTCACAACGACATTGATTGGTGTTAGTAAGTACATAGTACTTGCAACACGACGCAGATTCCCGGCTAATACATAGCGAGCACCATCCAAATAATCCAAACATCTTCTCGCCTGAACTTCAGTCATGTATTGGAAGTCAATGAGAATACTTTCGTTTGCCAACAACAAGTCAACAATTTCAGTTGCTTCTTCGTATTTACGAGGATAGCGGACATCAATTGTAATCTTTTCATCTGCAGCAGAACGATTTCTTGCCAACTCTTGTTGACGTTGATGAAGTCGAGTAATATTTTCAGAAGATGATTTTTGAGATGAAGCTGATTCAACCACTGCTGTAGAAGCTACTTGTGGACGACTTGCTGCAACAGGAGTAGGTTTCTGCTCCTTGGCAGCTACCACAGCTTTTGGACGTGGTTTTGATGATGGTTGTACTGGTTTAGGGGATGATACAGGTTGGCTAGCACCGACTGCTTGAGCAGGCGCTTCTTGCACATCGTACTCATCTCCATCTTCAGTAAAATAATCAATCAATCGATCAAATCTATCTTTAAATGACATAATTCTTTCCTATTTGAAAAATGAGGTCCCAATTCGCACAAAAGTCGCACCGTTAGCAATTGCTACATCATAATCACGACTCATTCCCATGCTTAACTCTGTAAAGGGCATATTTTTCAACTGTTTCTTTTGTAATTCTTTTTGAAGTTGGTGAGTTGCTGCAAATATGGCTTGCAACTCGTCCTGACTTGCCTCAAAAGGAGCCATCGTCATTAAGCCAACAATTTGTAAGTTATCCAAGTTTTCCATTTCTGGAAGAAGAGCATCGAGCTCTTCCGGAGCAAATCCATGCTTGCTTTCTTCTCCAGAAATATTAACTTGTATAAAACATTTAATTGGGTGACTCGCCCTTTTTTGAATTTCTTGGGCAAGCTTCATAGAATCTAAAGCATGGAAGTAATCTACATAATTGATAACTTCTTTTACTTTACGACGTTGGAGACTACCGATCAAATGCCAGGTAAGTCCCTCACCTTTTAGAGCTTGGTATTTTTCTAGAAATTTATCAACACGGTTTTCACCGATATGACGGACTCCTGTATCTACCAGAGCCTTAGCTTGGTCGATACCGACATACTTAGTAACAGCAATTACATTCACCTGATCAGTGCGGTTTGCTGTTTCCATTGCTTGTGCAACCTGCGAGAATATACGCTCTTTATTTTCAATCAGATTCATTCTTAACGATTACGGAAAAATGGTGGTGTTTCCAACTCATCATCTTCTGAAGAAGAATCCACATAGCGCTCAACTTGACGACCAGTGCTAGTATCAGACTGACGTACAATGTTTTCACGACGAATGTCCCAATCTCCAAACGCAGATCCACGAGGTTTTTCTTGTTTAGCACGTGATTGAGGAGTAGGCATGTCGATTTCTTCCTTCAAATCGAATTCGCGATCAAATTGTGGAGTTTGTGGACGTTGTTCACGTGGTCCAGTTTGATAATAACGTGCTGAACTTGGTGCATGAGATGCAATTCCACTAACTCTTTCAACTTTGTCCTGACGAACACCAGTTGCGACAACCGTTACGCGAATCTCATCTTTCATTGATTCATCAATAGATGTACCGAGCCAAATGTTTACGCCATGACCAGCTGCTTGGTTAACAATTTCAGAAGCTTCTTCTGCTTCAATCAAGGTCATATCCAAACCACCAGTAACGTTGACGATCACATCTTCCGCACCGTCAATAGTTGTTTCAAGGAGTGGTGAGTAGATGGCTTTACGAGCTGCTTCAATCACACGCTCTTCACCATTACCAACACCGATACCCATCAAGGCATTTCCTTTGTTTTCCATAACAGTCTTCACGTCAGCGAAGTCAAGGTTAATCAATCCTGGGCTTGTAATCAAGTCAGTGATCCCTTGAACCCCTTGGCGAAGGACATTATCTGCTTCACTCAATGCTTCAAGAAGTGGTGTTTTCTTATCTACAATTTCTAACAAGTTGTTGTTAGAAATAATCAACAAAGTATCCACATGCTCGCGAAGCTCATTGATTCCTTCGATCGCATAGTTGCTACGTTTGGTTCCTTCAAATCCGAAAGGACGAGTCACAACGGCTACTGTCAAAGCACCAACAGCTTTAGCAATACGAGCGATAACTGGTGCAGCACCTGTACCAGATCCTCCACCCATTCCCGCTGTGATGAAGACCATGTCTGCACCTTGCAAAGCTTCCGTCAATACTTCTTCACTTTCTTCTGCGGCTTTACGACCAACCTCAGGTTGACCTCCAGCACCCAAACCACGAGTCAACTTAGGACCCAATTGGATAACTGTTTCTGCTTTTGCACTTGAAAGTGCTTGTACGTCTGTGTTTGCTGCGATGAATTCTACACCAGCAACTCCTTCGTCAATCATACGGTTGATGGCATTACCGCCACCGCCACCGACACCGATTACTTTAATAACTGCACCTTGTGCCGCTGCTGTGTCAAATGAAAATGTCATAAATACTTACACTCCTTAATCAAACATATTACCGATTAAATTCTTCATTCGGTCTGTAAAGGTAGTTTTTTCTTCTTGTTTTTGTTCTTCAACTGGATGTTGTTGCTCGACGTTTACTACAGGTTCAATTTCGTCCGGTACATAAGCTGGAACTACTGGTTGCTGTGTTGGGCGTTCGAACTGAATTGGTTGCTGACGAAGACGTTGGTCCCCATGTACAGCAGCCTGAGCAAGAATATCTACATCTGTTAGATTTCCTGCATATTCAGACAAGCTAATCACGTGAGCAAAAGCTGGATTGCGGATACCAATTTGATTTGGAACGTACAATTTCACATTTACACCAAAGACTTCTTGTGCCAACTCTTCAATACCAGGGAGAATAGCGCCACCACCGATGATGACAATTCCTCCAGGCAAATCAAGCAAATGTCTTCTTTCAAGATCTTGTTTGATTTGGTCGAAGATGTGTTTAATCCGAGCTGAAATAATTTCTGCCAAATATTTTTCAGATACTTGAACAGGTTCTACTTCACCAATCACTTCAACATGGAAGACTTCATCACCAACTGCAGGAACATAAGCTGCTCCATAGTTGAACTTCAAACCTTCTGCTAATTTTTGAGAAGTTTTCAATACTTTAGAAATATCCTTAGTAACGTAGTCGCCACCTTCTTGATAGATATTTGTAAATTGAAGTTCTTGATTACGAACAGAAGCTACTGTCGTTTGTCCTCCACCTAAATCAATGACAGTCGCACCAAACTCACGTTCTCCTTCGTTTAATACAGACTTAATCATTGCAAGCGGTGAAATAATGATGTTTTCAACTTGTAAACCAGCACGTTCAACTGTTTTCCGTAAATTATGAAGGACAGTTCTTGGACCAGTATACAAGAGTCCACGCATTTCCAAACGAATCCCCATCATACCACGTGGGTCACGAATTCCTTGGAAACCATCGACTGTGAATTCTTCTGGAATAAAGGTAATGACTTCACGGTCAGGCGTCATACTCTTCGTCAAAGCAGACCGTACAACATTTTCTACGTCTGCATCCGTAATTTCTTTTGAATCACTGGTTACAGGAATCATTCCTTGAGTTGCTTCAATTTGAAGAAGGTTCGCTGGCAATCCAACGTTGACAAGATTGATTGAAATTCCTGCTTTTTCTTCTGCCTGACTTACTGCATTTTTAATCGCATTCGAAGCAGCCTCAATATCAACAATAATTCCATCTTTGACGCCAGCACTTTTCGCATTGCTGACTCCAATTACATTCATTTCTCCATTGACATGTTCTGCCACCAATACTTTTATTGAACTAGTACCGATATCTAAACCTGTAAAAAAGCCGTTTCTAGCCATTACACCAGTCCTCTCTCTTTTGTTTTCCTATACGTCAGTTAATAGCTCCATTTAGTTAGAACTATCCAAATTTTATTATAACACAAATATGCCCATAGTGGGCATATTTTCTTCATTTATTTCAGATAATTTATGAGGGCTTACTCAGCGGGAACTTCTTCGTGTTGCTCGGTTACGACTGCACTCTCATCAGAATCTGTCGAGTTGGCGTCCGCTTCCTCCGTTTTGTTCCCTTCCCCTTGCTCTTCTTCTTTCTTTTCCTGAGCTAAAGTAGCCATTGTTTCTGCATTATAACTGTATATACCCGCTTCCATGTCAATGACACTGTCATCTTCAATCAGTTTACGAATCTTATCGTAATAAGGCAATTTACGCTTGATCTGAGATACAGGCACTAAAACCTTGGTGCCATCCTTCATGGTTAGCGTCACCAAATCCTTAGTCACCTTGCTCGGTGTCAAGTCCACTGACTCAATTTTATCTCGTACAGTAGATGGTATTTTCCCCAGTTGTTTGACAAATTGTCGGACCAATTCTCGATCAGAAAAACGAACGCTTAGGTAAGACTTGGGAAGCTGATCCGTAGCAACCGGTGTCTCCACGACTTCTCCATTCTCTAAAATGGGATAGTGGTCTTCCTCCGTCACATAGTAACCAAAAACCTGGTATTCCTCAACCTGAACCTTAAAAGTCGTAGGGAAAGCATAGGTCATTGATATATCCTTGACCCAGGGACTCGCCGCCTTCATATTAGCAAGATAACGATCCCGATTTAAGAAAGTTGTCAAGGTATAATCCCGATCTTGGATACGACTTTTTTCGAACAACAGGGTCTGATCCGCATTTTTATTCCCTGAAAATTCGATCACTTTTTGCTTCGCTAGGGGCGTTAAAAGATAGGTAGAAAAGAGAGCAATCAGGGTACTGATAACCAAAACTGGAATAGCTCTGTAGATGTGACGTCTCGCAATTTGGCCTTCCTTTTTAGCCTCCTTCGCTAATACCTCTTCTTCGAACATAGCTTCTGAAGCTTCTGTTAGGTAGATGATTTTTTCTTCTTCAGACTCTTCTTCTATTTCTTCAGGAAGAGTTTCTTGCAATTCCTCCTCAGCTACATTGGCCACATTCTCATCTTCCTCTTCATCTATAGTCTCGGCATCTTGCTCTACGGCATCTAGATCTTCAGAGGGAGTTTTTTGATTCAGAAGTTCCTGTCTTTCCTTCTCTTCTTGTGCTTTCTTTTCTTTTTCTTCTTGCTCTTCTAATTGTTTTTTCTTTTGATACTCCTGGTTTCGTCTCTGCCACTCAGAGAGCTTAGTGACTTCCTTAGGAGTTTTTTGGTTCTTCTTATCCGTCATTTTTTCCTTTTATTAATTTCTTGATGGACCAGACTGTAAAATTCATCCAAGGAAAGCAGCTCATTCGAAGACTTCATCGCTTGATGATAGCTTTCTGCCCCTTGGAACATTTTATCCATCGTATTTTGCAAACGATCCATGCTCAATTCTGGTTCAGCGATGGTTTCTGCATAACCTTTCTCAACGAAATATTGAGCGTTTTCGATCTGATCTCCCCGACTAGCTTCTTTTCCTAGAGGAACGATGATATGTAGCTTATTCATGGCTAAGAGTTCAAAAATCGTATTGGCACCGCCACGAGTCACCACTAGGTCTGCCTTTTGGAGCAATGGAAGATAGTGATCCGTCACGTAATCCACGCGGTAAAGATGAGGAGCTTGCTCATTTAAAGAGGAGTCCCCTGTCAAATTAATGACATTGTAGCTTGCCAACAAGGCTTCTCGATTATTTGTAACAAACTCATTGAACACTCGTGCACCAGCAGAGCCCCCCACAAAGAGAAGGGTTGGCAACTGTGGATCAAATTGAGCAAATACTGCTTCTAATTCTACTGGGGTTGGAACTTGCCCCTGATGAACCTTGGTCACAGCTCCTACATGTTGGGCTTTGACTAGGCTTTTCGGTTGCTCAAAGGTCGTGAACATTTTCGTCGCAAACTTATAAGCAATTTTATTGGCCAAGCCCATGGAACGGTCTGATTCGTGTACCAATACAGGAACGAAACAAAGTCGTGCAGCCACTACCGGAGGAACAGAAACGAAGCCTCCTTTAGAAAACAAGACCTGTGGCCGTACACACAGCATGATCCAAATCGATTGGAGAATGCCCCAGAAGACCTTGAAGATATCCAACATGTTTTGCCAAGAGAAATAACGGCGTAGCTTACCCGTCGCAATCGAGTGGAATTGAATGTCCAAGCCAGATTTCAAAATCTCTTGGTGTTCAATCCCTTTCTTGTCTCCAATATAATGAACTTCCCAACCGTCCTCGATAAAGCGAGGGATAAGGAGAAGGTTCAAGGTGACGTGGCCAACTGTACCTCCCCCTGTGAATACTATTTTTTTCATATTATTTTTTCAACTCTTCTACTGTTTTAAGGAATTCATCGCCCCGCACTTCAAAATTCGCATACATGTCCCAGCTGGCATTGGCTGGACTAAGCAAGACAATATCGCCTGCATCAGCGAATTCAAAGGCTTTGCGCGTTGCGTCTGCCACATCCGTCGCATCTAGATAGGCCACACCTGCTTGATCCGCTGCCCGTTTCACCCGTTCAGCAGACTCTCCAAGGATGACCATTTTTTTAAGACCGGTAATATCTGGCACCAATTCATCAAATTCATTGCCTCGGTCCAAGCCACCAGCGATTAAGATGACATGAGCGTTATCAAATCCAGACAAGGCTTTTTGGGTTGCTAAGATATTGGTAGACTTACTATCATTGTAGAATTTCACCCCTTCAATCTCAGCCACATACTGCAAGCGGTGCTTCACCCCGCCAAAGGCTGATAAGGTTTCTTGGATCGTTTGATTGTCAATGCCACGAAGTTTGGCCACTGCAATGGTAGCTAAAGCATTTTCTACATTGTGACTACCTGGTACTCCGATTTGATCTGCTCGCATAACGGCTTCACCTCGGAAGTAAAGGACACCATCCTCTAAATAAGCTCCGTCCACCTTTTCTTGAGTTGAAAATGGCACCACAGTAGCCTGCGTTTGCTTAGCCAAATCTTTAGCGAGATCTTGGTTAAAGTTCAGTACCACAAAATCCTTGGCAGTCATATTCTTTTGAATAGCCCATTTTGCAGCTACATAACCTTCGAAGGATCCATGATAATCCAAGTGGGTTGGCATGAGATTAGTAATCACTGCGATTTCTGGATGGAAGGCTTCAATTCCCATCAATTGGAAAGAAGATAATTCCATCACCAATGTGTCTTTAGCTGTCGCTGTTTGAGCGACTTGACTAGCTGGAAAACCAATATTCCCAGACAAAAGACCATTTTGTCCAGCGGCAGTTAACACTTCCCCAATCATGGTAGTGGTGGTTGTCTTTCCATTTGAACCAGTGATGCCGATGATCGGCGCTTCTGAAATGAGGTAAGCCAATTCAACCTCAGTCAAAACAGGGATGCCTTTTTCAAGGGCCCGTTGGACCATGGGATTCGTGTATGGAATTCCAGGATTCTTCACCATCACCGCAAAGTCTTCATCCAAGAGTTCCAGAGGATGTCCTCCTGTCACGACTTTGATTCCTTCTTCCAGCAAACTCTGGGCTGCAGGATTTTCTTCAAAGGCTTTTCCATCATTCACCGTTACGATAGCTCCTAGGCGATCTAGTAAACGTGCTGCAGATTCTCCGGATTTCGCCAATCCTAAAACAAGGACTTTTTTATTTTTAAATGTTTCAATGATGTTCATAGCTTTTTTACTCCAATTTGTTCATCTTCTATTTTACCCTTTTTTAGACAATTTAAAAAGCCTTAAGACAGCAAAAGAAGCAACACCTTACAAAAATGACCTCTTCCCCTTCTTTCATAAAAAAGTCGCCATGATTTTACATCACAACGACTCTATTTCTGGAGTGAAAATCTCCAGTTTATTCTGATTTATCCAAGCGTTTAGAAGACTTGGTTGGCAACCGCGAGATATCAACGAGGGCCAGGTAGCCTACAAAAGCAAGGAAGGCACCAACAAAAAATTCTGAAGGTAATTGGAAGATTTGGAAAATTGCTAAGCAAAGCAGAATCACCAAAGAGACCAACAATACGACCAGGGTTACTACATTCAGAGTTCCTCTAATACTCTTTGGAGCTGCAAAAAGATAAAAAAGGAGGATCAAAATACCTATAATTAAATAAACCATTTTGTCACTCCTTTCTTATTTCTTATTCAGCTGCAGCTGATTTTTTCTTTTTGTTTGCTTTTTCGCGCTCTGCCTTGTTCAAGATTTGCTTACGCAAACGAATAGATTCAGGCGTTACTTCCATGTATTCATCGTCATTCAAGAACTCAAGTGATTCTTCAAGAGTCAGGATACGAGGAGTCTTGATAACCGCTGTTTGGTCCTTGGTAGCTGAACGAACGTTGGTCATTTGTTTTGCTTTCGTGATGTTAACGGTCAAGTCATTTTCACGAGAGTTTTCACCGATGATCATTCCTTCGTAAACCTCAGTACCTGGGTTAACAAAGATCGTACCGCGTTCTTCGATAGACATGATTGCGTAGGTTGTTGCTTTACCAGCATCAATAGAAACGAGGGCACCACGGTGACGTCCACCGATTTCACCTGGAATCAATGGCAAGTATTGATCAAAAGTATGGTTCATGATTCCGTAACCACGAGTCATTGACAAGAACTCAGTTGAGTAGCCAATCAAACCACGCGCAGGAACAAGGAAGACCAAACGAGTTTGCCCGTTTCCAGTAGCCACCATATCCAACATCTCACCTTTACGTTCAGAAAGGCTTTGGATAACAGATCCTTGGTATTCTTCAGGTGTATCGATTTGTACGCGTTCAAACGGCTCACACTTGACACCATCAATTTCTTTGATGATCACTTCTGGACGAGATACTTGAAGTTCATAACCTTCACGGCGCATGGTTTCAATCAAGATAGACAAGTGCAATTCACCACGTCCTGAAACTGTCCATTTATCTGGTGAATCCGTTGGGTCTACACGGAGTGAAACGTCTGTTTGCAACTCAGCTTGCAAACGTTCTTCAACCTTACGAGAGGTCACCCATTTCCCTTCGCGACCAGCAAATGGTGAGTTGTTGACCAAGAAGGTCATTTGAAGAGTCGGTTCGTCGATGTGAAGAACTGGCAATGCCTCAACTGCGTCTGTTGGAGTGATGGTTTCCCCAACGAAGATATCTTCCATACCAGATACGGCAATCAAGTCACCAGCTTTTGCTTCTTGGATTTCACGACGTTCCAAACCAAAGAAACCAAAGAGTTTGGTCACACGGAAGTTCTTGGTTGTACCGTCCAATTTAGAAAGAGTAACTTGGTCACCAACTTTTACTGTCCCACGGAAGACACGACCGATACCGATACGACCAACGAAGTCATTATAGTCCAAGAGTGACACTTGGAATTGAAGAGGCTCATCTGAGTTATCAACCGGAGCTGGGATGTGGTCAATAATGGTATCAAAGATTGGCGCCATCGTCTTTTCTTGGTCTGCTGGATCATCTGACAATGAAGATGTTCCGTTGATAGCTGATGCATAAACAACTGGGAAGTCAAGCTGGTCATCATCCGCACCAAGCTCGATGAAAAGTTCCAAGACTTCATCTACTACTTCTGCAGGACGAGCTGATGGCTTATCGATTTTGTTAACGACAACGATCGGCACAAGGTCTTGTTCCAAGGCTTTTTTCAATACGAAACGAGTCTGTGGCATAGTCCCTTCGTAAGCATCTACGACCAAAACAACACCGTCAACCATTTTCATGATCCGCTCAACTTCTCCACCGAAGTCCGCGTGTCCTGGCGTGTCCATGATATTAATACGAGTTCCGTTGTAGGCAACTGCTGTATTCTTCGCAAGGATAGTGATTCCACGCTCTTTTTCGATATCGTTTGAGTCCATAGCACGCTCTGCCAACTCTGTACGCGCGTCAAGAGTTTCAGATTGTTTCAATAATTCGTCAACAAGGGTTGTTTTTCCGTGGTCGACGTGGGCGATAATCGCGATATTACGGATATCTTCTCTTAATTTTGTCATGATTTCCTCTATAGTATTCAAAAATTTATTTTCTAACTGAGCAATTATACCACAATTTTAAGCAAATGGCATAACTCAGACAAGTGTAAATGTTTTCATGCTTTCTTTCGAAAATCTTCTTTCTCATTCCCACTCCTAACCACTCTATTCATGAAAATCTTTCAAGTCTTCAATCTCTTTTCTTCACCCTTTTTCCGAATACTTGTGATTCTCTTCATTTCATGCTATCCTGTTTTTTATGAGATTAGATCAATTACTGGCCCACTACCAAATTCCTCGTAAGGAAATCAAACAGAGCATGGCTAAAAGGCAGATTCTAGTCGACGGGCTTGCTGCAACAAAATTATCCCAAAATGTAGATACGGGCCTCCAAGAGGTTCGCTGGAAAAATCGGGTCCTTACCGACTGTTCCCATCATTATTTTCTTCTCCACAAGCCCCAAGGGTTGGTGACAGCTACCAAGGATGCTCAGCATCCTACAGTTCTGGACCTCCTTCGAGCAGAAGACCGGACTCCCAATACTTATCCTATCGGCCGGCTAGATCGGGATACTACCGGTCTGCTCTTACTCACAGATAATGGACCTCTCGGTTTCCAACTCCTTCACCCTCGATACCATATTGAAAAAGAATACGCGGTAACAGTCAACGGCCCTCTCGAACCCGCTCATATCGATCGTTTTCAAGAAGGAATCACTTTTTTAGATGGGACCAGGTGTAAGCCTGCCAAACTAAAAATCCTTACCTCCAGTCCCAAAGAAAGCCGAGCACTGGTCACCCTATCTGAAGGGAAATTCCATCAGGTGAAAAAAATGTTCCTCTCAGTCGGTGTTAAGGTCACTGCTCTAAAACGAGTTCAGTTCGGGGATTTTACATTAGATTCAGAGCTAGCAGAGGGTCAATACCGCCCTTTGAACCAAGATGAATTACAGATTATTAAAAACTATTTAGAAAACAGTTGACAAAACAAAAAAGAGGCTGGGACAAAAGTCCTAGCCTCTCAATTGTCTTTGGATTGTCGAGCAAGACACAATGGTTGAGTGAGCTCTACTACGCTGATTTCATCAGCTTTTACAGTCCTACTCAACTGTGCGGAGGTGGGACGACAAAATCGAATTCTAACGAATGACCGATTTCTGTTCCACTCTCTTTTTTTTTTTAATTAATCCCCGAAAGTTGTGAGATAAACACGAAACAGAAAATTACAGAAAGCACAATCCCTACAATAGAGAGCATTATTTCTGTCGTATAGTCTAGTCCAGACTCTTTTTGATTTAAAATAGCCGAGCCCAAACCAAAAACACCAAAAATAATACTTATCAATGGAAATATAAAGGCAACTATGATAGATATGATACCCAAAACAAATGAGGCATTGTTCTTTTCTTGCAATTTCTAGAAACTCCTTAAAATTAATATCATTTTATTATGATACATCAAGCATCTTTAGCAACATTTTCCTTGATCTTAACTAGTCTTTACCTTTCCATCCCATGAATCCAAACCGTAGGACAAGATATAGATATCTTTATAGCCTTGTTTTTTCAAGAAGAGGGCTGCATTGGTCACACGGGAACCACGACTGTTTTCATAGAGCAAGACTGGTTTATCTTTTCGAAGAGCTGCCAAGCTCACTTTTAATTGATTGGATGGAATGTTCCGAGCTCCCAAAATATGCTTAGCGTGGAACTCATTTGGATCACGTAGGTCTACTAATTGGCCTTTGCGGATCAATTCTTCAAACTCTACATTGTCCACAATTTTTGCAGCACGACGGATACGGAAGTAATTGTAACCCATCCAGCCGAACATTGCTAAAACAATCAACCATACTAAAATATTTACTAAACTCACTTTTCTTTATCCTCTTCTAAATAACGTAATTCCTGTGCGTGTTCTCTGCGTAAGACAGCTTCTGCTTCTAGATAATCTAGCTTTTCCATCAGCCCAGCGTCATAGATTCTTTTCAATTCAATCTTCATCAATTCGATGTCGTAAAGCCGTTTTCCGACATAAATGATGATTCCAAATTTTTTCAGAAATTGTTGAACATCGTACAGGGTTTTCATGTGCTTATTCTATCAAATCTTTCAAGTATTTTCAAGATGGTCCCTGTTTTATTTACAGGAAAAATCACTGTCGAGCAAAAACGAGCCTCCCCATCAAGGAAGGCTCGTTTGTTTCTTTTCAGATTACAAACCTGGTGCTTGACCTAATTCAGCGGCAATCATCCAGATATGTTTTTCCAATTCAGCTTTTGCACCGACAAAGATATCGTTGGTCACATCATCTCCTTCAGCGTCTGTGATATCCAAGGCTTTTTGATAAAGACTTACCAAATAGCGGAAGATAGAAAGGACACGTCCCAAATTTTCTTCCATAGAGCGTTCAAATGAACCTTTTTCTTCTTGGATATTGCTGTGTTCCAAGAACTCAACCATGCTAGCATATGGGGCACCACCCAAGGTAATCAAGCGTTCACTCACTTCATCAAGAGTCGCATCCAAGCTTTCCATGTATTCATCCATTTTTGGATGCCATACGAGGAAGCCACGACCACGCATATACCAATGTACTTGGTGCAAGGCAATATGAGCGACATAAAGGTCTGCCACCACTTGATTCAAAACCGCTTTTGTATCGGTTAAACTCTTGCTTACTTCACTGATGGTTGCAAATGTTGCTACATCTTTTGCTGCTTCTTTTTTGATTGTTGTCATAAATAAATTCTCCTTTTTAGAATTATTCTAATTTAGTTATATTATAATCCTTCTAATTAAGAAATGCAAGAGAAAATGCTTAAATAAGAAAAGTTAGAAAATTGTTTCATTTCTAATCGTTATTAGTCATCTTTTTTACGAATACTATAAGTATGATCAACTTTTATTTTTTTACAGTCGGTTCCTGTATTGCCTCCTTTTTAGGACTCGTCATCGACCGCTTTCCAGAAAGCTCCATCATTCGTCCAAGAAGCCATTGCGACCATTGCCAACAGACCTTGAGACCTCTGGACCTGATTCCTATCCTCTCACAAGTCCTCTTTCGATTCCGTTGTCGCTATTGCCAGAGCCCGCTTCCTTATTGGTATGCTCTCTTTGAAGCCTGGTCTGGCCTCCTTTTTTTGCTGTGCTATCAGGGCCTTCTTCCTATTTCTCATCTTTTCGTTCTGCTTGGTAGTTGTGTTTTGGCCATCTACGATTTGCGCTCCATGGAGTATCCGCTTCTCCTCTGGCTGGTGCTCCACGCTCTTTGCCTGTTTTTCACCAGCCCTACCCTCTTGATGGGAGTCTTTCTCTTCTTAGGAGTCCTGTCAGCTGTTTACTCCATCGGCATTGGAGCAGGGGACTTTCTCTTACTAGCTACTTTTTCTTTGACCCTCTCAGCTGTCCAAGTCCTCCTCGTCATGCAAGGGGCTTCCCTCATTGGTCTCCTGGTCTTCCTCTTAAAAAAAGAAAAAGACCGGATTCCTTTTGTTCCCTGTCTTTTTCTGAGTTATCAGGCTTTACTGTTTTTTACAATTTTTAGCAGATAAGATTTCTTATTTTGTAGCTTTGGCTTCTAGATAATCGGCAATCGCAGCCACGTCCTTATCCCCACGTCCAGAAACATTGATGATGATAATCTTATCTTTGTCCAATTGTGGAGCACGTTTAACGGCTTCTGCAATGGCATGTGAACTCTCAATAGCTGGGAGGATTCCTTCTGTCTTACTGAGAAGAAGAAGGGCTTGAACGGCTTCATCATCTGTCGCTGCCACATATTCGACACGACCAGAATCTTTAAAGAAGGCATGTTCCGGTCCAACCCCTGGGTAGTCCAAACCGGCAGAGATCGAGTACACTGGTGCTACTTTTCCATCTTCACCAAAAACAGCATAGGTCTTCATCCCATCGACAACACCAACAGTCCCCTTGGTCATGGTTGCTGCGTGCTGGTCTGTATCCAAGCCATGTCCAGCAGCTTCAACACCGACCAATTTGACTTCCTCATCGCCCACATATTGGGAGAAGGCACCAATGGCATTGGATCCACCACCGACACAGGCAATGACATAGTCCGGTAAACGACCTTCTTTTTCCAAGATTTGACGTTTCGATTCTTCACTGATGACTTTTTGGAATTCATGCACAATGGTTGGATAAGGGTGAGGGCCAACAGCAGAACCTAAGACATAAAAAGCATCTAGATCCGCCATCCATGCTCCAAAAGCAGCATCAACAGCATCTTTCAAGGTCTTCGTACCTGTTTCAACGGCATGAACGGTTGCCCCCATCATTTCCATGCGGAAGACATTGAGACGTTGGCGCTCAACATCTTCTGCCCCCATGTAGACATCACAGGCCATGCCAAACTTAGCTGCCGCAGCTGCTGTAGCCACACCATGTTGACCGGCTCCTGTTTCAGCAATCACGCGGGTTTTGCCCATACGCTTAGCCAAGAGGATTTGCCCCAAGACGTTATTCAATTTATGCGAACCTAGGTGATTCAAGTCTTCGCGCTTCAAATAAATTTTCGCCCCACCTAAATGCTCTGTCAAACTTTCCGCAAAGTAGAGCGGTGTTTCCCGTCCAGAATAATCTTTCAGATAATGCTTGTATTCTGCGATAAATTCTGGGTCATTTTTGTACTGTTCAAAGGTTGCCTCTAATTGATCGAGCAAGTTTTGAATAGGTTCTGGTACGAAAGACCCACCAAATTGTCCGAAATAGCCTTTTGTTTCTGTCATGATTGTGTCCTCTTTTCTATATCTTCAATTCTGTTTATGATCTTTTTCTCTCTCTGGTCCTTTGAGCTGCAGTCTCACAGGGTCCTTTTGAGATACAAAAAACCTCACACAGAAAAATCTGTGTGAGGACGATTCGATACCGCGGTGCCACCTCAATTGTAGGAAAACATACTTTCTCCTACATCTCTGACCTGTCTAGCAACAGGCTGCACGATAAGGTGTGCTCACCGAATTTTTATTGTTTCAAATTCATCATCATAAACGCATCAGCCCATTTCAAGATCCACCACTGCTTGTTCACAATGACCACAAGCTCCCTGGAAGTGAGAAAAATCTCTACTTTTCTGATGTCTTGAAGCTATTATAGCTTCCTACCTATCGTTTGTCAACCCAAAATTTGAAATCGTCTTCAATCGTTCGGATTTTGGACCAAACTAAGGTGGCTTGTCCTTACTCATAGAAGCTTGTAGCCATTTAAAACACAGATAGGCTAGGTAGCCTCCCAGGGTATTGGTCCACAGATCATCTATCTCAAATACCCGATTGAAATCAAACAAGAGGTCTAGGACAATCTGACTGAGCTCAATCCATAAACTCATCCCTAGACTAAAGCAAAGGACGCGTTTCCGAGTGCCTAGCCAAGGCCAGAGCCAAAGCAGCTGAAAGACCAAAGGGAATAAGAGAAAGATGTTGGCTATATTTTGTACAAACACCTTGATCAGCTGGACCAGGCTGGTCACTTGAGCTAGGTTGATGAGGGAATTAAAGGGAACCAGCAATACGACTACTCGCCCAAAATGTTGGATACCAGGTGTTTCCATTCCTGGTTCAGGCCGTTGGGGGAGAAAACACATGAGACAGAGCAAGACAAAATAGAAGAAACTGCCACCTAGTAGCAGTTGTCTTCCTTTATTTGTTAATTGACCTTGTTCTATCAGCCCCTTGTTACGGTTGAACTTGTTCAACAATGGCTTTCTCCCGGTCTCTCTTCATCGTATTGGAACGCAATTGGCCACAAGCAGCATCAATATCCGTACCATGCTCTTGACGAACCACGCAGTTGACTCCGTTTTTCTTCAAGGTGTCATAAAAGGCCATCACGCGCTCTCTTGGACTCCGGCTATACTGATCATGCTCACTAACTGGGTTGTAAGGAATCAAGTTTACATAAGATAACTTCTTGATCTTTTTAAGGAGTTCTGCCAATTCTAAGGCTTGTTCGACACCATCATTGACTTCATTAAGCATGATGTACTCGAAGGTTACCCGGCGGTTGGTCGTTTCAATATAGTACTCAATAGCCGCAAATAATTTCTCGATTGGGAAAGCGCGGTTGATTTTCATGATGCTGGAACGCAAGTCATTATTTGGAGCATGAAGTGATACCGCCAAGTTGACCTGAACCCCTTCATTAGCAAAATCACGAATCTTATGAGCCAAGCCAGAAGTTGAAACGGTAATGTGGCGGGCACCGATAGCCAGTCCCTTGTCATCATTGACCGTACGGACAAAGCTCAAGACATTCTTGTAGTTATCAAACGGCTCACCAATTCCCATCACAACGATGTGGCTGACGCGTTCATCTTGACCACGCTCGTCAAAGTACTTTTGAACTAGCATGATTTGGGCAACGATTTCCCCACTGTTCAAGTCGCGTTGCTTCTTGATCAAACCAGATGCACAGAAGGTACAGCCGATGTTGCATCCTACCTGAGTGGTGACACAGACTGACAAGCCATAATGTTGGCGCATCAAAACTGTCTCGATCAACATGCCATCTGGCAATTCAAAAAGGTATTTGACAGTTCCATCTGCTGATTCTTGCACAATCCGTTGTTTCAAAGGATTGATCACGAACTGATCATTCAATGTTTCGATCAAGCTCTTAGATAGGTTGGTCATTTCTTCAAATGACTGGACACGTTTCCGATAGAGCCATTCCCAGATTTGGGTTGCTCGGAATTTCTTTTCACCATGTTCTTCTGCCCACTCGATCAGTTCTTGTCGAGTCAGGCCATAAATTGAAGGTTTCATCTTATCTCTTTTCTCTCTTTACTTTTGACGGATGACAAAGTGGCGTTCTTGCCCACCCTGTGCATCTTTTTTTCTAGACCGCTGACGGTTCTTTTTCTTTGGTTGAGAAGTCTTTTGTTTTTGCTCTTGTTCACGTTCTCGTGGCTGATTTTTGGAGCGATTTCGGCGATTTTGACGACTGCCACGCTTAGCAGAACGGTTGCCCTCTTCCTGTTGTTTTGGAGAAGATTTCTTGTCAAAGGATGCTCGACGGGGTTCTGCATTTTCTAGGACAAAATAAGCACAGCCATAGCTACAGTATTCTAATAAATAATCTTCCAGGCGGCTGATTTTCTCTGCATCTGTGACCGGACGATCGTCCTTATAGAAACCACGTAGACGCAACTGTTCATTGCTCCAATCACCGACAATATAATCAAATTTGGTTAAAATCTCTGAAAAACGCTGACCAAAGACCGTCGCATCAAAGGCATCATTTTGGTTCTCAACCAGCTCAAATGTCAATTGTTCTGCTAGCACTTGATTGCCGACCAGACGAAATTCCGGTCCAGGATATTTATTATAATTAAATAATTCAGGGGATATTTCTTTGCGCATAGCCTTCCTTTATTCATACCTTTAGTTGTAACACTTTATTTTATCATAAATCCCTAGCTTTAGATAGAATTTCAACGGAAAAGAGAAAATCTGTAAAAAGTCTGACGATTTAATTTACCTCTTCTTCCTGTCTCATCAAAAAAAGCAGTCTTTTTCAAAGTTTACTCAGACGGAAAATAAAAAGGAGGCTGGGACAAAAGTCCTAGCCTCTCAATTATCTTTGGATTGTCGAGCAAGACGCAGTGGTTGAGTGGGGTCTACTACGCTGATTTCATTAGCTTTTACACCCCTACTCAACTGTGCGGAGGTGGGACGACGAAATCGAATTCTAACGAATGACCGATTTCTGTCCCACTCTCCTATGAATGTTCATCACGTGATGTGAGGGGTAAATAAAGAGTGATTTTCGTATAGCTATTAGCCTTAGAATCAATCTCCATATGATAGCTAGCCCCAAACTGTAACCGCAAGCGTTGATCCACATTTTTCAAACCAACTCCTCCTAGTCGAAGAAGAGTTTGGTCTGTCGACTCAGACAAAGCAAAGCCTCGTCCATTATCGTAAATCGTCAGGACCACTTGTTCTTCTCTGATTTCCGAAGTGACTCGTATCACGCCCGGCCGATCCATCTCCTTGATGCCGTGATAGATGGCATTTTCCACTAAGGGTTGTAGGACCAGTTTAGGAAGCTGATAATCTCCCAACGTCCCCTCTTCTAAAATTTCATAATTCAACTTATCCCCATAGCGTTGTTTCTGAATGAAGAGATACTGGCGCACATGGTCTATTTCATCCTGAAGCCTAATTTGTTCTTGTCCTTGATTGAGAGCAAGGCGAAAATATTTGGCTAGGGACTTGGTCAGGTCAACCACCCGCTGACCATCATTAAACTCAGCCATCCAGACAATGGTATCCAAGGTGTTATAGAGGAAATGAGGATTAATTTGGGCTGCAAGAGCTCGCAGTTCATAGCGTCGTGCATTTTGTTCCTCTTCTTTAACCAATTGCATAAGGTTTTCAATTTGATCCAACATACGGTTGAAAGCTTGAGCAAGATCTACCAATTCAGGCGATCCCTTGGTAGTCGCCCGCAAGTGGGAATCACCAGCTCCTATTTTCAGAATAACGGCCTGCAAATCTTGTAGGGGTTTAATCCACAAGCGCAGAATGAACCAGATTCCCAGCCAGCACATGATGAGGACGAGAGCTCCTAAACCTATAAAGGAATAGAGCATTTGCGACTGAAGCATCTGGAGACCTTCCAGAGAAGCCACTCCAATTAAGGTCCAATCACTCTCTGGTATAGCAATTTGATAGACAAAGTTCTGTCCCTTTTGGGCATAGCCATCCTTGACAGCAATATAGGGTTGCATGGCCTGCATTTCCTGACTAGAAGAATAGACTGTCTTTTTAGGATGGTAGACAAATTCATGCTTCTGATTGATGATGAAACTAAAGCCTTTTTTGCCCAGTTGGAGATGATCCAGATAAGCTTCTAGGCTCTGATAGCCAATATCTAGGCGCAAAACTCCTAGATTTTGACCAGAAGCATCCACCACTTCCTGGGTGATAGAAATCACCCACTTGTCCTTCTCTGAAGACAAAGATTCCTTCCGGGCTGGCGTCAAGACAGGAATGGCCCTCTTCTTGATAGCCTCCTGATACCAGCTTTCGTTCATCATATCCGATGAGGTCTGCATGCTAATTTGAGAATCCGTAGCAACAAGGCGTCCATCCTTAGTTACTAAGACAGCCGAAACCAGATCTGGGTCTGTCTCAATAATGGTTCGCATCAGACTTTGAACGGCTTCTGGGCTCTCCTCCTTGTCTTGAGCAAACTGACGAACGGTCTCTTCTTTACTGAGGATCGAGGTGGTCTGCTTCAATTTTTTCAGATAGGAGGTGATAAACTGACTACTCTGGTCGATACTATTGCGGGTTGTTCGCTCTGTCAGTTGGCCAATGGTTGCTGAGCTAGTTTGATAGTATAGACTACCGACTAAACCCAAGAGCAAGAGAATGAAGACAAATACATAGACAATCAGCTGAATCAGCAAAGGGTATCGTTTCATTCATACTCTCCTTTTTTGTATTGTCTTGGGGTTACACCGACTACTTGTTTAAAGCGTTGAGAAAAATAGTTCATATCTTCAAAGCCAACCTGGGCTGCAATTTCATAAATCTTGAGATCAGTCGTCAAGAGTAAAAGTTTGGCCTTCTTCATCCGTTCTTGGATCAAGTATTCTTGAAAAGGGAGGCCCAATTTTTTCTTGATTAGGACGCTCAGATAAGAGGGACTAAAACCCAGTTGAAGAGCCAAGTCCTTGAGGGTTAATTGGGAATCCGCTAAGCGGGAATGAATAGCCTCTTCCAATTCTGTCGAATGCCCCTGATCCACCAAGGTTTCAACCTGGGCTTTCTTTCCTTCCTCGTCTAGCTTATTCTTAACTTTCCCCAGCATCTCTTCAATATCTGTTTTTGAAAAGGGCTTGAGGAGATAGTCATCTGCTCCGAGTCGAATGGCTTTCTGAGCAAACTCAAAATCATCATAGCCTGTTAGAAAGATGATATGGCAGGACGGAGCTTTCTCTCGGACTAGTTGGGCCAAATCTAAGCCATTCAACTGTGGCATATTAATATCAGTTAAGAGAAGATCAGCCGGTTGTGCTTGAAATTTTTCCCAAGCTATTCGCCCATTTTCCGCTTGGTCAATGACCTTCATCCCAAACTGTTCATAATTCACTAGAGAAGTAAGTCCCTGCCGAACCAGCTCTTCGTCTTCTACAATCATGATTGAATACATGTGTTTCACCTACTTATCCTTGTTATACTCATTATATCAAAGTAGGTCGCAAAAAGTCTCAGACATAGTCCAACAAATAGCCGTAGCCCTTTTCTGCCATCTCTGCTTTAGGAATGAATTTAATTGACAAACTATTGATGCAGTAGCGAAGGCCACCTTTTTCCTTAGGTCCATCCGTAAAGACGTGGCCTAGATGGGAATTTCCTACTCGACTCCGAACCTCTGTCCGAGTCATATTGAAACTCTTATCTTCCTTGTAGGTTGCCACATCGGGACTGATCGGCCGGCTAAAGCTTGGCCAACCACAACCAGAATCAAATTTATCTTTTGAGGAAAAGAGGGGCTCTCCTGTTACGACATCCACATAGATGCCCGCTTCAAACTTATCCCAATAGCGGTTAGAAAAAGCACGCTCTGTATCATTCTCTTGCGTCACTGCATATTCTTCGGGCGATAACTTCTTCTTGATCTCTTCATCATTTGGTTTTGGATAACGACTAGCGTCAATAACCGGATAAGAAGCTTGATTCACATCAATGTGACAATAGCCATTCGGATATTTCTGTAGATAGTCCTGATGGTAGTCTTCCGCCTTGATATAATTAGCAAGTTCTTCTTTTTCTACAGCCAAAGGCTTATCATATTTCTTTGCCACTTCTTCAAATACTTGGTTTATGGTTGGCAAATCTGCTTGATCGGTGTAATAAACTCCTGTCCGATATTGACTTCCCTGATCATTTCCCTGACGGTTTTTTGATGTTGGATCAATAATCCGGAAATAGTGTAGAAGCAGTTCTTTCAAGGAAACCTTCTTGACATTATAGGTGATGTGTACCGTTTCGGCATGCCCTGTTTGGTTGACCAGTTCATACTTGGTAGTATCCCCTTTTCCATTGGCATAACCTGATTCGGCATCAATGACGCCTGGAACACGGGAAAAATACTCTTCCACACCCCAGAAGCAGCCACCAGCTAGATAGATTTCTCGTTGGTCTTCTGGATTGACTTTTTCTTCCTTCTTTTTGTTTGCTACTGGTGTCTGACTCATGGACGCTTTTTTGATCTGCTCAGTCGTCGCATCTGATGTATCCAAGGCCATGGATCCTTTGATAAGGAAAAAGAGTCCAAAACAAAGCAGGCCCACTAAAAGAACGGAAATGAGTTTCCATTTTGTTTCCATTTTATGTCCTCCTTACTTCATTTCTTTTAGAGTCTGGACGATGTCTTCCTTACTCATATAGCCGATATGGGTCTTGGCGATAGTTCCATCGCTCGCAATAAAGAGAGCAGATGGATAAGAGCGAATCCCGTACTCTTTGAGCAAGTCGCCCTTACTATCCATCAAGACTGGGAAATCTTTGTAGTCCAAAGCCTGGTACCAATTTTTAAAGTCATCGGCTGATTTTTCCCCATTAAATGTCGGAGCGACAACAGTTAGAACTACATAATCTTTCCCCTCCTCTGCCTTTGCTAAATCATTTGTGTCACCTAATGTTGAAAGACAGATTGAGCACCAGGAAGCCCAAAACTTGAGATAGACTTTCTTCCCTTTGTAATCTGATAAGCGGTAGGTCTTGCCGTCTACTCCTTGCAGGCTAAAATCCAGAACCTTCTTGCCAGCTTGCTCTGAATCTCCCGTTTTGGCTGTCTGCTTAGTCTCGCTTTTATTGGATGACTCCATCCCCTGGGCGGAGCAGGCCCCTAACAATCCAACACAGAAAAGTCCTGTCGCTATTAAGGCTATTTTTTTCATGTCTTCCTCCTCTCTAAATTGGGAGAAAGTCGCCCAAGCAGACGACCTCCTCTTCCTATTGTCCTTTATTGGTCTGATTTCATGTCAGATGAGTCACTCATGTCGTCCTTCATCTCTGAATCGCTCGATTTCATCTTATCTTCTTTCATGTCGTCTTTCATTTCAGAACTGCTGTCAGACATCATAGATGAATCTTTCATATCGTCTTTTTTCATTTTATCATCGGACATGGACGAATCCTTCATATCGTCCTTCTTCATCATACTACTATCGTCCGTTTTTTTCATATCTGAATCAGATTTTTTTCCAGAACAAGCTGCTAAAGTGACGATGCTAAGGGTAGCAATAGTAAGTGCAAGAATTTTTTTCATGATTTTTCTCCTTTAATCATTCAAGATTAGTGAAACAGGGATGCTAGGCTGTTGAGATTACCCAGCATGAGCAAGATGCCCATCAAGACGATGAGAGCACCACCGATTTTTTTCAAGGTCCCCATATGAGGCTTGAGTTTGGCAAAGCGTTGCAAGACCCAGCCTGAAGCCAGGGCCAAGAGTAGGAAGGGAAGAGCTAAGCCCAAGGTGTAAACCAGCATTAAGAGCGCTCCTTGTAGAGCACCATTTCCTCCAGAAGCCGCAATCGCTAAAACGGAGCTCAATACAGGTCCGACACAAGGAGTCCACCCAAAACTAAAGGTCACTCCAATTAGAAAGGCATTGAAGAATTCGTTGCGTTTTTCGTCCTTCTTCAGTTGGATACTCTTTTGCTTTTGCAGTTGATGAAGATTGATGATTCCCATCTGATGGATCCCAAGTACAATAACGATCCCTCCTAGTAGGTAACGGAACCAGGGAGCATAGAGTACCTGACCCAGGGCACCCGCACCATAACCTAGGATGAGAAATACGGTTGATAGACCAGCAATAAAACAGAGGGTCTTGACCAAACCATACCAAGAAATATCTCTTCCAAAAATACGCACCGTTTTTTTATGCTCAGAATCTAATAAGATCCCTACATAGACTGGCATCAGTGGCAAAATACATGGGGAGAAAAATGATAAGACTCCCGCTAAAAATACTGAAATGGAAAACAAGCTATTTTCAATCATTTCAACTACCTCCCTTACTTTCTGACACTAGTATAAAGAAAAAATCTCTCTAAAAATAGAGAGATTGATATGCAAAAACTTGAATTTAATTGGGAGATGAATATCCCTATCTACCAAGATCGAGGCTGGTACAAAAGTCCTAGCCTCGATGTTTTCTTTGGATTGTCGAGCAAGACGCAGTGGTTGAGTGGGCTCTACTACGCTGATTTCATCAGCTTTTACAGCCCTACTCAACTGTGCGGAGGTGGGACGACGAAATCGAATTCTAACGAATGACCGATTTCTGTCCCACTCTCTTTTCGAGCAAGCTACCTTAATTCTTTTTCAAATAATCAATAGCATCCTGCAAGGTTTTGACAGGGACAATTTTCATCTTGGTCTTAATTTTTTTAGCTGTTTCTACCGCTTCATCGTAGTTGCTCTTGGCATTAGGATTGTTCTTTTTAACTTCCTCTGTCACCGGATTATCAGGAGCAAAGAAGATTTCAGCACCAGCGCGATCTGCCGCCACGACTTTCTTATCCACTCCTCCAATATCTCCGACAGTTCCATCATGGTTAATGGTCCCTGTCCCCGCGATGTGGCGTCCCTGACGAAGGTCTGGATCCGCTACCTGGGTATAGATGGACAAACTAAACATCATCCCGGCACTTGGGCCACCGATGCCAGCTGTCGCAAACTCAATTGGCACGTCACTCTTCACTTCTGTCCGGTCAATCAAGCTAATCCCAATCCCATTCTTGCCATTGACCAACTTAATAATCTTTCCTTCAGCTGTCTTGGTCTGGCCATCTTCTGTGTAGGTCACTGTGACCTTGTCCCCAATTTTTTGGGAACCAACATACTCGATGAGCTCTTTTGAGCTCTTAAAGGTTTTGTCATTCACAGCCGTAACCGTGTCCGCAATATTTAGAACGCCCTTGAAAGTAGAGTCTTCTGCTACTTGCATGACATAAACACCTAAGAATTCCATCTCTGTCTCTTTACCAGCAGTTTTTAATCCTTGGTATTTGGCAGTATTTTGAGAGGTTTCCATATAAAATTGATTAATCCGGAAAAATTCCTCACTGGAACTGCCACCAGTCATTTCTTGTTCAGAGTGGATATCTGTAAAAGGAGTCACCCAGGCATAGACTATATCCGAGAAGGTCGCTTGCTTGACGGCAACAGTGACAAAATCATACGAACCAGATGCTTCATCATTTTTCTGGTTGACGCGCATCACTTGGCGAATATCTTCTGAACTCCCGGGCATTTCCAAATAATAGGGCAGGGGAACAAAGAAAGCTAACAAGGCCAGAATCAGAAGCAAGGTCCCAATAATCGGCCAACGATAGGTTCTCCATACACTATCTTTTTTGCGTACAGGTTCAAATGGGCTTTCTGGTAACTGAGCCCTTTGTTTCTCAAATTCATTCATTCCTTTTATTTCATCTCCTTTATAACACTCTCTGGGACATAGGCACTGACATCTTGCTGGAAGGTCAGCAACTCGCGAATTCTCGTCGAGCTCAAGGCCTGGTACTGGGGCTGGGCACAGAGATAGATGGTCTCAAGCTCTGGAGCCAGCTGGTGATTGAAGTAGTCCATGTTGCTTTCATAGAGGAAGTCTTGGCTATTGCGCAAGCCTCGAACCAAGCTGGTCACCCCATACCGTCTAGCCACTTCTACAGCCAACTCTGCCTCCGAAGTAATGACTTTTACATTGGACAAATGAGCCACTGCTTCTGTCACCATGGCCTCTCTTTGCTCAACGGTAAAATAGCCCTTCTTCTCATGATTAAAGAAGATGCCTACATACAAGCAATCAAACAAGCGACTAGCCCGCTCTATCAAATCCAAGTGTCCCAAGGTCATTGGGTCAAATGAACCTGTAAATAATCCGATTTTATCTAACATAAACCGTCACCTTACTAATTCCGTAGATTTTTTCTTTCCAGATTCCTAGACAAGCAATCTCCTCAGGCAAGTCCACTGCCTTGTCTGTCTCACAGACGACCATGACCTCTTCTCCCAGCAAGTCTCGTTCAGCCAAGGTTTCAATATCGGCTACGATCTGCTCCTTGGCATAGGGAGGATCTAAGAAGACAAGGTCAAAGGTCCCCTGCAATTGGCCGAGAGCTTGGTGAGCCTCCATCTTCAACAATTGAAACTTGTGGCTTTCCTTGGTCATTTGGATATTGCTGGCAATGATCCCTTGGGCTCTGCGGTCTTTCTCGACCAAGACAGCCTGCTCCATCCCACGCGATACCGCTTCGATGGACAAGCCACCTGAGCCAGCATATAAATCCAAGACCCGCCCCCCATCAAAATAAGGACCGATCATATTAAACATAGCCCCTCTCACCTTATCTGAAGTGGGCCTCGTTGTCTTTCCTTCGAGCGTCTTAAGAGGACGCCCTCCATAGGTACCTGATACAATCTTCATAGAGATTATTATATCAAAATTTGGATAAAAGATACAAAAACACCCACCCTCTCCAATCTGAGATCTGCTGAACCAAATCCCTTTCACTGCTAAAGAAAAATCCTCTCACTTTTCTCTTGAAGTCCGAATTTATTTTTGTTATACTATACGTAACTTTTAAAACGTTACATAGGAGAATGCAGATGTTTGATGCAAAAAAATTAAAAGACCGGCGACTGGAGCTCGGCCTAACCCAAGCCCAGGTCTATGAATCCTTAGAGATTAGTCGCAAGACCTACTCTAGTTGGGAGAATGGCTTAGCAGAGCCACACGATAAAAACCTCAGGAGGTTGGCCAAGCGCCTCTCCGTTAAAGAGGACTACTTTGTCGACAAGAGCTCAGCGCTTTTCACCTACCCTTTACTAACCCCACCCCATCAGAAGAAGGTTGATTTCTTTGCCAGCCAACTCTTAGCAGAGCAAGAAAAGGTGGTCTCTTTGATCCCTTACCGTGTCCTCTCTATCGACTTGGCGGCTGGACATGGTCATACCTTTTATGACAATGAGACCGACTACGAGACCGTTTATTTTGACCAAGAGATCCAACACGACTTTGCCTCTTGGGTCTCTGGAGATTCTATGGAACCAAGCTATCCAAACGGTTCCGTTGCCTTGATGAAACAGACTGGATTTGACTATGATGGAGCGGTCTACGCCCTCATGTGGAATGGAAAGACCTATATCAAAAAAGTCTATCGGGAAGAGGAGGGCCTCCGCCTAGAGTCCATCAACCCCGCCTATGATGACCTTTTTGCACCCTACGAAGATGAACCAAAAATCGTCGGCATCGTGGTCGGCCACTTCCTCCCTCTGGAGGTCTAGACATGCTTTTTGATTATTCACGTGAGCCTCGGTCTGACATTGCTTTTGTGGATATGAAAAGTTTCTATGCCAGTTGTGAATGCGTCCGCCTCGGTCTCAATCCCTTGACGACTTCTCTTTGTGTCATGAGTCGGAGCGACAATTCTGCTGGCCTCATCTTAGCCAGTTCCCCCGTCTTTAAGCAAGTCTTTGGAAAGAAAAATGTCGGACGTAGCTATGATCTGCCCTTTGATCTCAAGACTAGGAAATTCAATTACTACCTGGCCCGTAAGCAAGGTCTACCTACAGATCCAGCCTTTGTCCACTATATCGAAAATTGGGCCAAGAGCACCTTTATCGTTCCTCCTCACATGAATGCCTATATCCAGGTCAACATGGAAATCCAGCAAGTCTTTCAAGAATTTGCTGCTCCAGATGACATCTACCCCTATTCCATCGATGAGGGTTTTATCGATTTGACCAGCTCTCTCAACTACTTTATTCCTGATCCTCAGCTAGACCGACGCTCCAAGCTGGATCTTCTTTCTGCTCGGATCCAAAAGCGTATTTGGCAGCAAACTGGGATCTATGCTACTGTCGGGATGAGCAATGCCAATCCGCTCCTGGCCAAACTGGCTCTGGACAACGAAGCCAAGCACCAGAAAACCATGCGGGCTAACTGGTCTTACGAAGACGTCTCCAGTCGTGTCTGGCAGATAAAAAAACTGACCGATTTCTGGGGGGTTGGCCATCGAACAGAAAAGCGCCTGAACAAACTAGGCATTCACTCCATCTATGAGCTGGCCCAGGCCAATCCAGACCAGCTCAAAAAAGAATTTGGAGTCATGGGCGTCCAGCTCTGGTTTCATGCCCATGGGATCGATGAAAGCAATGTCCATCGCCCCTATCGGCCAAAGTCTCACGGTCTAGGAAATTCGCAAATCCTTCCCCATGACTACCACCGCCAAAGCGATATTGAATTGGTCTTTCGGGAGATGGCTGAGCAGGTCGCTATCCGCTTGCGTCGGGAAAAGAAAAAGACCCAATTGGTCTCCATCCACGCCAGCTACTCCAAACAGGAACAGCTCCCCTCCATCCACTGCCAGCGAAAGATTGAACCGACCAACTCTACCACTCAATTAACCAAGGAGGTCATCCAACTCTTTCGTTCCCACTACCAGGGAGGAGCCATCCGGCAGATCGGAGTCTTTTATGGAAAGCTCGTAGAGGAGAGTTTCCAGCTGATCTCCCTATTTGATGACCCTGGACAAACCCAAAAAGAAGAGGCCCTCCAAGAGACCATTGACCACATCCGTGACCGATTTGGCTTTGCTTCTCTACAGAAGGGATCTGCCCTATTAGAAAATTCGCGCGCTCTGGCTCGAAGCAAGCTGACCGGAGGCCACTCTGCAGGAGGTTTAGATGGCTTAGCATGATTGATCGTTCTTATCTCCCCTATCAGTCGGCACGCGACTTCCAAGACCGAGGTATGGCCAAGTGGGCCGGCTTCTTCCTCTCTGAGCATTCGACGGCCTTACAAACAAACCACCTCTCCCTGGAAGAGCTTCGCCTCCTCTCAAACCAAGAAATCCGTCACCTCCTCGAGCAGGCTTATCAGCAAGAGACTCCCCTCTCCCTCTCTACCCTCCAGGACAATCAAGTCGCCGTCTACTACGGCCAGGTCTATACCTTAAGCCCTTCCGAGGTCCTCATAAAAAATGGCCACCACTACCACTCTCTCCTTCTTTCGACTATTTTTTCTATTGAACCAGGAGATTCTAGCTATGAAACCAGCCCTGAATAAACACGAACTCCAATTTGATTATTTTTCAGACAATTACCAGCAGTTCGAGCACGATTTTTACCGATTGGCAACGACTGCTACCCCCTTGGTCTTTTTAGAAGATGACCTGCTGAGATCCATGTCGACAGGCCAGCGCAACTATTTCAGACTCCACCACACCCAGAGTCGCGATCATCGTGACCACTACTTTCACTTTCGCGTCTCCACCCATCCCCAATCTCCACTGACACGGATTTATACCTACCTAGGCCACAGTACCACCACAGAATACAAAAGAACCTCCTAGATAAACTAGGAGGTTCTTTTGTATTCTGTGGATGAAGAAGCTTTCGCAACCCAACCAATCGCATCTGCAGGAGGATTATCCACATCAATCCAGATAAAATCAATGCCGATTTCACCGTTTTTGAATTTGGATTAATTCTTTAATTACCCATTTAAAGTAACAATACATGAATTTAAATAACTTAACTGAGTAGCTATTGATCATCCAACTATAAAATTACAATCAAATAAAAATGAACATAATATTAAACCAAATTCTTATTTATATATAATAAAACTATATGCGTATCTGAAATAGGGTTTATTTTTAAAATTATACTTTTTCCCTACTTTCATAATTTTTCAAAAACAATACTTCTTTCCGAAGATCATCTAGTTGCTCAAAAATTTTTTCAAGAATCGGAACGACAATACTATTTCCAGCCATCTTATTCAATTTACTCATAGTTAAAAACATCGTTCCTTTCTTATTCTCAAAATTATTAGACATCAACAAATCAAATTGTTCTTCTTTAAATCCCATTAACATAAAACACTCCCTAGGAGTTAAGTTTCTATAATAAGTATTCCATTCCACCAAATAATTATTTTTATCATATTTTATAATACCGGAGTTGGGGTTTCTATCTTGCTTTGTAGTCACCGTTTTGGCATTTGACTCTATGATTTCAGTTCCAATGGCAAGTACAATATTTTCATTGTAAATTTTTTTTCTTGATTCAGTAAACCTAGGAGTACTCTCAATTGCTTCTTGTTTATATTTTGTTAAAGAATAATCCAATCTTAAAAAATCACGTAAATTTCTACACTTATCAATTTTATATGTTTGTAAGTCATTCTTACTTAAATAATCCGTTATGACTTCATTCTCTTTAGAATTTTCGGATAAGATACTAACCATAAACGTTCTTTCTCTTGATTGTGGAACTCCAAAATTTCTAGCATCTAAAGTGTAGACCTTATTTATATACCCAATATTGCATAGAAACTCTTTCCACTCATTAAAATTATCAATATGCCTTTTTGACAAAATATTACTAACATTCTCCATTAGTAGAAACCGTGGTAGTTTCTTTTGAGATGCAACATATTCTTTCAAGATTCTTTCGATTTCCCATAATAACGTTGAACGATTTTCAGCATCTCTATCTATACCACTTGTATTATTATGCCAATGTCCACTAACAGATAGATCCTGGCAAGGAAAAGAATAAGTCAAAATATCTGCATCTGGTAAGTCTTGAGCATGTATTTCCGATATATCAACTAAATTATTATTTCTTTTTATAGAAATATATATGGCTTTTAATTGAGCTACAGACATTGATTTCAAAGCCTTTAATGTTATAGGATTTTTACCATTGCTAGATAAGTTATATTTTGAAAGGATACTTATTAACGATTCTTTCGTATGGTGTCTTAAGCTTTTTATATCTTGTTTTCCATTATGTAATATATCATATGCATACATTGCATTAATATCCCATTCAGCAATTGCAACTACTTTATGTTCAATTCCTAAATTTTTTAAAGCTTGCGTTTGGCTTCCTATACCACTGAATGTCTCAATCATTTTTAACAAAATTCACAAACCTCCTATAATTTTTACTATATTTTTGATTTAAAAAGAGATAATATACTCTGTTTCATTGATCCTCTCAAATAGTAAATTCGAAGCACCTAAAGTAAGTAATCTTTGTTCTAACATATCCAAACTACATTGGAATTTTTCCATTAATATTTCTTCTAATTTTCGATTTTCGAATTGCAACTTTCCATTGAATTTACCATAAACCAGACATTGTAATTCAATATTCTCATAGAATAAGCTAATTCTCTTATTGATTGGAAACTTCGTACGTACTCTAAAGCTACTTGGAAAACAAATAATTGTTTTACCATCTTTATTATAAATTTTACAGTTAAGTGTATCTGTAACAAGGGGGACTTGAAACTTACTTAAAAAGACAGAATTACGACGAAATGATATAGTATAAGGTTTGCAGATACGACTGTACCTAACTTGATTTTCATCAGTTATTGAAATGTCATCTGTTCCAGTATAATCTTCATCACAATCTAAGAGTAATCCAACTACCTTAGGATCACTTACTTCTATTGATCTATTAAATTGATCCAAAAATAATGAATCACAAACTGAATCTACTAGTGTCATTAGCTCATTCTGCTCAAACATCCCAGAGAAAGAAAAGTTTGCTGAACCAACATATGTCTCTTTATGATTAAAATATTCAATTTCAAATAGTTTCATATGAGTATCTTTTCCAGCAACTTGATAGTACAAATTAAAACTACTTTCTTTAGAGAGTTTTAAGTATATATCATGATCATTCTTTTTAATCCCTTGTTGTGCCATACCTATATAGACATCTATAGGTATATTGGGAAATTCTTTAACAAAAAACTTTAAAAAAATTCCTGAAGTATATCCTGTTAAAATACGTATTCGTTTAATTTGATTAACGTTCTTCAAAAAAATATGTTCAAAGATATTATTTAAAATTAGCAAAACTATTGAACCTTTCTAAAAAGATATCCTACATATTTTTTAATACCGCCTGGAATAAGTTCAGGATATGTTACTGGTAAAAGTGCTGTATTTAACTTAAGAACCTTTCGAAACAAAAATCTACTAGGATCATTGATTGTAGAATATTGAAACATAATTTCTCTATATAAGGAAACGTAGTAACCAACACCTGGCCGTTCAACTAATTGCTGAATCGTATCTGTAGTATTATTTTTTAATATCTCATATGTTCTTTTCGAACTGCCATTCCAAGATAAGTGTATGTACCACCATATATTTTTTAGCCAAATTCTTCTAGAAGTTATATATCTTGTTTCATTCATTCCCCATCGGCTATGAACTATGTCTGGAATAACTCTGATTGATAAAAATCTCCAAACGTCATCATCTGACGCTACTCTATTACAAAAATTATTATTTGTCCCTAGTATTTCATATAATTTAATTGCAAACAATAAATCAAAATTATATCCCAACTTTTCAGCAGCATCTAAATGATACTCATCAAAAATGTCATCTCGAGCTTGTATTAAGAGTTTCCTAATATATTTAAATTCTGAACTCAAATTAGTTGTAATAGCAATTGGATTTATGTTATTTAATGAATTAAATTCGACAGTAGCTTTGGTAATATCATAATTAATTTGTTCCCAATTTATCATTCATTACTCCTCTGATAAAATTTGTTCTAAGGCTAGTTTTAATGAGTTTGAAATACGCACACTATCACTAGTTTCAACTTCAAAAACAGAAATCCAGTAATTAACAATTGAAAGAATAGTTCCATCAGCTGAATCCGAAATAATCTCATCATCTTCAATCTCTTTTATGACCTTGTCGATAATGAGAGACATGGCTTGAGAAACAATTTCTGACATAAGTCCTCTACTAAGAGCCGTCTTGCGTTCTTTAAATTGCTTAAATAGGCTATGGGATTTGTTAAGTAACAAATTTATATTGTCAGTAGAAAATAAATCTTCAGCGGGATTGAAATTGTTAATTTTTAATTTCCATAGAGGACCATTCTTTTCTTCAAATTCTCCAATAGGGAACATAGAACCCGCGCCATCGATAATCAAGATGAGTTCTGAAATATTCTTTTGAGAAACTCGCATACCTTGTAAATCTGCATGTGTAGGATAAGTCTCATTTAATTCTTTAACATAAAAAAATGTTTCTATATGTACTTTTCCTCTTAATTTCCCTTTTGGAAATGAATAAACTAAATCAAATGACAGAGGTATATCATTTTTACAAACTTCAGCCATTGCAATAGTTTCCTGAAACATTGAAGTTCTGGAATGAACATGCACCCCAATTCCAAGCTTGTTTTTCTCCAAAGTAACTCCGTCGGGCCCGAATAAGTATGAAGGATTCTCAATTTTTATTGTTTGCTTAATTGTTAAGTTGTCATAATCTGCTGTCCAACTGCTATCAAGGTCAGACATTATTTGAATGGTATTTGGCTCAACAGAGTTAAGAATTTCTTTTTTTTCTACATCAGTATCATAATTTAGAAAATAATCACTGATATTAAGGCCAATTTTTTCTTCTAACTCTTCATCAATTTGTTTAAATAAGTTAAAAGTATTCATATTGTTTCTCCCTTTTACTGAGTGATAATTATCGTCGGTCTATACTGATTTGAATTTTTAAGGACAATAATTTCTAGATCGGTCCTAATATCTTGATCAACAAGCGGAAGTATAACTTCTCCTTGATTTGTAAAATCATTTAAATTTTTAAAATAAGAATTATTCAAGTCTTTAACTGATATAATACTAAATGGATATGGAATATCCTCAAAGTCATCATGCCATTTATTATAATCGATATGACCGTCTTGAGTTTCAAGGAGAAGCTTGACCTTTGCTTTATGATTTCTAGGCACCCTAACCTTAACTTTCAAAATCACTTTCATTCCATCGACAATATTAACAGAATCGATGGATAAACTACATTTGAGTCCAGCATTCCTACTTTGTCGATTTCCGCTATTAATATCTAAACTTGAATTTTTACCATATCCTGTTGGAGGGAGAAGAAATTTTCCTAACACTTTTGATAGTCTACTTGTCTCAGTTCCTGTTTCTGAAAATTCATTTTCTTCAAAATCAGTAAGAATAGAATTACGAATTCCATCTTTTAATCTCTTAATAAGAGTAAACCCATTTTCATCAAGCCAATTAGCATGGTCAGCATTTTCTATACTTCGTAAATAAGACTCTAAAGTAGGAAAGTTGGGATAAAATCTAGGAGAAAGTTTTTCTTTGGAGACTGGAACAAAAATTGAAATTAACATATGTCTATCTTCAAGAATTTTGGAACTAGGTAACCAAGAATTATCTGAGTCGTATTCTACAATCATTCCAGGTTGTCTACAATACGAGAAAATCTTAGTTTCAGTTGAAGCTTCTGTCGACGGACTTTTGCCTATATATGCTAAAGGAGAAGGACAATTATTTGGAGGACCCATTTCTAAGTCTTCTTCAGAAGCTTCTATATAAGCTATGAAACCTAGAGGTTTGCTGTTATCTTCGCAAGCTTTTCTGCTAAGTTTAATGGGATGAACAACAACTTTATCAGTCACAGAATATCCTAATAATGCTGAATTATATAACTTTTGAAAAATATTAAATATAGCTTCAGATTCGACATTTATAATTTCTTCATTAACTGAACACACAAGCATATTGGACTTAAAATGACTTTTATAAGTTATATTCATTAATCTAGGAAAATACCATCTTAAAACAGACATTTTTATTGATGATTTCAAATCACTCATCCAATAATGTAACGAGCCGTGATCTTGCATATTATAAATTTCTTCTCTAAGATAAGGTATAAGAATTGTAGTTCCCGTCTCATTGGTTTGATAAGGTTTAAGATTAAATAGATTTAAAATCTCCTTTATTTTATCCGGATCTGTAACAGGAAGAATCTGATTATTAACCCCCTCTTCACCCCACCAAGCAATTCCTCTGTTTGACTTCGGTAGTAATCTTTCTTCCAATTTACTATTCTCTATTAAAGAACCTATTAATCTTTCTTCGTAAGAATTTGCTGTTTTAATTCTGGTATAATAAATAACTATTCCATTTCCTATTCTAAAAAAACTAGTCTTTCCTAATCCCCAACTTCCTCCTGCACCTTCTTTCTCCTGATTCTTACCTATTCCAAAAACCAGTTTGTGAAAGTTAGAATTTACCAAATCATCATGATAGTCTCCTGATATAGCTCCCGTCAATCCAAAAGTATTTTTATCAGATATCGCTAAAAATTTTGTTCTATTGCAGTAGTTTGATAAAAGTTCATCAGATACTCCTTCAAGATGTCTAGCTAAATTATCCGCATCAAAATCTCCAAAATGAAAATCAACTCTTGTATTTCCTACACCGTCAATTCCAGCATCTAAACTGTTCTGAATTGATTCGCGCACTATTAAATCAAGCAATGGTATGGATTTGTTTTGAAGTGATCGCAATATCGAGGCGCCATCCTGAGCCATGCTTTGAGGATCATCTGTAGCAATTTTTATTTTCAATATTTTGTCTCCCTTAATCATCAATAGATTTAATCAACGGCATCAATTGAGTTGTAATATTTTTTGTTGAAACATCAATAAAACTTGGTATCAAAATATTTATCCCAATTATATCATGACTGAAGTTTAGTTTCTCTCTTCGTTTGGATAGTTTATTTGCTGGTTCACTATCCTTATCAATTCTATAAATTACTAGTAAAGGAGTTTTCTCAAGTCCTTTAGAATTTCTCAACTCGCGAATATCATCCATTTTCACAACTTTCTTCTCATTAGGATTAAGTTCATCAATATCAGCAATCAAATCATCAGGTTGACGCAATACACCAATTGAAACAATCTCTCCTTTGCTACCGGGAACTAATTTCGTCCGTGTTACTCCCTTAGGATTATAACCATGAATATTCCAATCGCTATCAACATCTGCCAATTCAATTTTACCTTTACTTGATAATACAATATTCCAGTCATTAATTGTATGATTATTTTCTTTCAACCATTCAATTAGATTATTTATTGTTGCCATCCGTTTATCTTCGGAAATAACCTGATATTCTTGTAAAAAATTTTCAACTTGGACTGAGTCAATATCTTTCCAAACTAGTTTAGAATCTGAAGCTGTAGACTTTTGAGGTGTTCCAAGTGAATTTAGAAATGTTTCAGTTAAACGGAAGTTATGAGCTAATTGTTCCATATCGTCTTTAAAAAAAACAGTTTGAGAATTAAAGCCAGAAAAATTAAATTCAGCTGAAATAGCAGATTGCATTTTATTAACTGAAGTAATCCTGACTAACTGATAGTCTGGAGAATTTTTTATTTTTGGAGCAACTTCTATTGGAGTAAGATTTCTTTTAGAATACTCTACTAAATTCGACCTCAATTCATAGTCTAGTTGAGATAGGAATTGAAACCGTTCATACGCGTCGTACTCCATCCATACTCTAGGGAATATTTCATACCCTTTTCTATAGCCAAACCACCGTCCCATTTGCATTAAAGTATCTGCTTGATTAGTTTTTCTTAAAAAGAACGTAGATACTAACCCTTCGATAGTTAATCCTCTAGATAGAGTATTTCCTCCTATCACAATGAAAGCAGGAGCTAGTTTAGTAGCATTTATAGAATTTGGATAAACTAATCTAATCATTTCATCAGCAGATGTCATTTTGCTATTATCAATTGCAATATGAAAACCTTCGTGATATTTAGGAACGCCTTCATCGGTTAATTGAACATGACTTAGATACTCATCATCATCCAAACGGAAAATTCTCTCAATCTGTTCTCTGATGTCTTTCCACTCAGGATAAGACGGTACATCTCCTGGGGAACTATAATTATTCATATTCTCTAAAAATTTCTCTTTACTAAAGTCTATTTTTTCATTATTATAGAGATTCTTTAGATTTTTGAAAAATTTACAAGGATTCTTTCGAACTTTTCTAATATAGTAGGCAACTACATTAGCAATCAATTCATGCTCACTAACTTTAAAAGAGGTGTGTATTAGCATACTAATCGGTTTTCTATATCCTAGATGACGCATTGCACCGGTTGAAATGATAAACCAATTAATAGCTAATTCTAAAGATTTTGGTATTTGAATCTCTTCACCTTTTCCTAGTCTTCTAATGATTTGAACATCATCATCACTAATTTCTCTAACGATATCAATTTTTTGTACTTGTTCCGGTTCTGATGTTCCAAACATTTCTTCAGGACCAATGTAGTCACTTGATTGAGGCAATACAACAATAAAATCTTTTGGATAGAGGGAATTTCCAGTAGTTTCATTTAATATATTTGCATATGGAGTTGCTGTATAAGCAATATAGTTCATTGCTTTTACATTATCTTTGTTAACCAATTTTCTAATTAGTTTGTTTATTGTTGTTGGATCTTGTTCTTCGATATTATTAGTATTAATACTTGCTTGGTCAGCTTCATCATCAATCACTAAAATCTTTAATTGTCTAGACTTGTTTTCATCTGAGTAAAGCCAACGTATTAGATTTTCAAGGCGACTTTTATTTTTTAGACATACGGTTAAATACCTATCTCTAGCATTTTCTTCCAATGAAAATGTTGATATTTTATGATCAGCGATGTTGTTTTTTAAGTTTGGTCTATCTACTAATCTCCAATTCAAATTTCTTGTATCTTTAACGTCATTATACAAGCGATTTGCAGTCTGGTTCCTCAAGTTCTCAATAGTTCCAGATAAGATAATAAAGAAATTATATCCCAAATCTGCAGCCATAGAAATAACCCCGGACATATTTGCAGTTTTTCCAGACTGTACATTTCCTAGAACCAAACCTTTCGAAATTCCACTATTCTCTTTCGAATTGCTTAAGTAGCTAAGTATTTCTACAGTAGATTTTTTAAGAGTCTCGATACTATTCAAATTCCATCCTTGCTTTTTCAGTCTAGATTCATAATTTTTCCAACTAGAACCTCTATTTGTAGGTATTCTTATTTCAGATCGATTTCTCCCTAATTTAACAATATCTATATCTTCATATAGCTTAAAAAACTCTTCTACTAATTCTTTCCATGCTTCTTGGGGGCAATCCCCTTCTTTTAAAAAATCTTTATAACGTTCAATAGGGAGATCTAGGATATCATTTTTTGAATATTCTTTGTTTTTATTATTAATCAACAATTCAATATACGATTGAACGTCTGTGTAATCTTCAAGCTTGTACATAATATTGTCCTACCTTTATAACAAAATATTATTTTCTTCATAGTTTAAAACTATAATTCCACCTAATTTATAGTTAATAATATATGATTTTCACTTATTTATTATTGTGTAATAATATCTTTCAATATAGTGAAAGTTTCTCTTCACCATTATACCAAAAAAACACGGCATTCCGCCGTGTTTCTGTGTTTATTTCACCAACTTCTTCATCTCATCAATACGAGCTACGGTCGCGTCGTATTTAGCTTGGTAGTCGGCTTGTTTGTCGCGTTCTTTTTGGACGACTTCTGGTTTTGCATTGGCTACGAAGCGTTCGTTAGAGAGCTTCTTACCGACCATATCCAGTTCTTTTTGCCATTTAGCTAGTTCCTTGTCGAGACGAGCCAATTCTTCTTTGACATTGAGGAGGTCTGCCAGCGGCAAGTAGATTTCTGCTCCTGTGATGACGCTTGACATCGCGAGTTCAGGTGCAGGGATGTTTGATGCGATCTCCAAGTGTTCTGGATTTGTGAAGCGTTTGATGTAGTTAACATTGCTGTTAAAGAAGGCTTCCAAATCGCTATCACTTGTCTTCACAAGGATGGTGATAGGCTTACTTGGAGCAACGTTTACTTCCGCACGCGCATTACGAACAGCACGGATCAAGTCTTTGAGGCTTTCGACACCAGTGTGAGCTGCAAAGTCTTCAAAGGCTGGGTTAACAGTTGGGTATTCTGCTGTCACGATAGAGCCTTCTGAGATTTGTCCGAAGATTTCCTCTGTCACAAATGGCATGATTGGGTGAAGGAGACGAAGGATCTTGTCCAAAGTGTAAAGGAGAACAGAACGTGTGATGACTTTCTCTTCTTCGTTATCGCTATAAAGGACTTCCTTGGTCAACTCAACATACCAGTCCGCAAACTCGTCCCAGATGAAGTTATAGAGGATGTGTCCAGCAACACCAAACTCAAACTTATCAAAGTTTTCAGTGACTTTTCCGATCGTTTCATTGAGGTTGTGGAGGATCCAGCGGTCTGTGACATTTCCAGCTTCCTTGTTAACCACTTTTTCCACATTGGCAGTTGCTTGCTCAAGGGTCAAGCCTTCATTGTTCATGAGGATGTAGCGAGAGATGTTCCAGATCTTGTTAATGAAGTTCCATGAAGCATCCATTTTCTCGTAAGAGAAGCGCACGTCTTGCCCTGGTGCAGAACCGTTTGAAAGGAACCAACGAAGGGCATCGGCACCGTATTTCTCGATGACATCCATTGGGTCAATTCCGTTACCCAGAGATTTAGACATCTTGCGTCCTTGCTCATCACGAATAAGACCGTGAATCAGAACGTTTTGGAACGGCTGACGGCCAGTGAATTCCAATGATTGGAAGATCATACGAGACACCCAGAAGAAGATGATGTCATAACCAGTTACCAAGGTTGAAGTTGGGAAGTAACGTTTGAAGTCTTCTGAGTCGACATCCGGCCAACCCATGGTTGAGAATGGCCAAAGGGCAGAACTGAACCAAGTATCCAAGACGTCTTCGTCCTGAGTCCATCCGTCACCTTCTGGGGCTTCTTCGCCAACGTACATTTCACCCTCAGCATTGTACCAAGCAGGGATTTGGTGACCCCACCAGAGCTGACGTGAGATGACCCAGTCGTGGACATTTTCCATCCATTGAAGGAAGGTATCGTTGAAACGAGGTGGGTAGAATTCTACCTTGTCTTCTGTGTCTTGGTTGGCAATAGCATTTTTAGCCAATTGGTCCATCTTCACGAACCATTGCGTAGACAAGCGTGGCTCAACCACAACACCTGTACGCTCTGAGTGACCAACACTGTGGACACGTTTTTCGATTTTAACGAGGGCACCGATTTCTTCTAGCTTAGCAACGACTGCCTTACGAGCTTCAAAACGGTCCATACCTGCAAATTCAAAGGCCAAGTCATTCATAGTTCCGTCATCGTTCATGACGTTAACTTGTGGCAAGTTATGGCGTTGACCAACCAAGAAGTCGTTTGGATCGTGGGCAGGCGTGATTTTCACGACACCAGTACCAAACTCAGGATCAGCATGCTCATCCCCAACGATTGGAATCAATTTATTAGCGATTGGAAGGATAACATTTTTACCAATCAAGTCCTTGTAGCGTGGGTCTTCTGGATTGACCGCAACCGCAACGTCCCCAAACATAGTCTCAGGACGAGTGGTTGCCACTTCAAGGGCGCATGAGCCGTCTTCCAGCATGTAGTTCATGTGGTAGAAGGCACCTTCAACATCCTTATGGATCACCTCGATATCAGAAAGGGCTGTGCGAGCTGCTGGGTCCCAGTTGATGATAAACTCACCACGATAGATCCAGCCTTTCTTGTAAAGGTCCACAAAGACCTTACGAACAGCTTTTGACAAGCCTTCGTCAAGCGTAAAACGCTCGCGAGAGTAGTCAACAGAGAGCCCCATCTTGCCCCATTGTTCCTTGATAGTAGTGGCATACTCGTCTTTCCATTCCCAGACTTTGTCAAGGAATTTTTCACGACCGAGATCATAACGGCTGATGCCCTCGCCACGCAAGCGCTCCTCAACCTTAGCCTGAGTCGCAATCCCAGCATGGTCCATACCAGGAAGCCAAAGTGTATCAAAACCTTGCATGCGTTTTTGACGGATGATGATATCTTGCAAAGTAGTATCCCAAGCGTGACCGAGGTGGAGTTTCCCAGTTACGTTTGGTGGTGGAATGACGATAGAGTATGGCTTAGCTTTTTTATCGCCAGAAGGCTTGAAAACATCCTCGTCAAGCCATTTTTGGTAACGACCAGCCTCAACCTCGGCTGGATTGTATTTAGGTGAAAGTTCTTTAGACATGTGTTTGTCCTTTCTCTATTGTTTTCATTTTTTCTTGAATCTGCTTTGCGACTTCTTCTGCAGACAGATTCGTATTATCAATTTTCAGGTAGTGGTGAAGACCACTCGGTTGCTTTTGAGAATTAAGTTGATCTGTTTTATCAGTCTCTAAAATTTCTCTTTCAGATACCTCAAAATTCCGTTTCAAGGGTTTGTATTTCAACCGATTCTCCGTCCGATTGCGACGTAAGCGCTCCTCAAGAGACGTTTCTAATTCAACAAAGAGAATCTCTTGATGATACTCATTTAATAAATCTTGAATATTCTTCAAATACATCAGATGGTATTGATTTGAAAAATCAGTTACACCTGTTAAAATCACCGACCGATGATGCCTGGCGCTTGTTCCAAGAAAAGAAAAGTTAACGCTACGAACAAATTCCCACATTTCTTCCGTAAAATCCTGATAGATTTCGAGTGCGAAATCAATTGGTTGATGGTTGAAAAAGAGAGTCGCACCGGTGAGTTTCGAAAGTTCCTGACCAATGGTCATTTTCCCTGCAGCTGGAGCTCCAATGATGAAAACATGCATCAATCCACCTCCCACTCACTCTTCAGCAAGCCGTATCTCAAATCATCACAGCGATGGCCTTGGGTATCTTTGCGATCCCTTATGCGAGATTCAAGAGTAAAGCCAAGCTTCTCAGCGACTCGTTGACTTTGAAGGTTGTACCCAAAGCAAGACAATTCAATCTTGTGAAGTCCCAGTTCTTTAAAAGCCAAATCAATCAAAACACGCGCCGCTTCAGGCACATAGCCTCGCCCCCAATAGTCTGGGTGCAAGGTATAGCCAATCTCAAGCACATCGTCTTCGTGGCGATGGTTGAAGTCAACAGAGCCAATAACTTTATCTGTCCCTTTGACCACAATTCCATAGCCTTCTGGGAGATTGTCCTTTTCATTGCGCTCAGGAAGGATATGCTCTAGATAATAAATCTCATCTTCTAAGGTCTTGACGGGTGGGAAGCCTGCTGGGTAAGAAACCTCTGGGAGACTAGCGTAGGCATGGATATCCTCGGCATCCGCCACTGTACGGACTCGTAAGACTAGACGCTCGGTTTCGATTCGTTCTGGCAGTTCAGCTCTTGTCATTCTTCTTCCTCGCTTTCTTAATAAAGCTTCCCATGGGATCGACTCGGTCATCTAGATAACGGTAAACGCGATGATGACCGTCCCCCATAAAGTAAGTCGGCGCAAAGCGGTCATTTTTAAAATGTCCCTTGTCATCTAAGAGCTCTGGATCAGCTAGTCGCTCAAGAATCTTGGCGAAGATATGGCAGATGCCATCTTCCTCGATAATCCGATCTACCTGGCAATCCAATACGACTGGACAGGCCTCCAAAATCGGTGCCTGGGTCAGTTCAGAAATCTCATAGTCAAGCCCCAGGTGTTTCAATTTCTCCCGATGGCTGATAAAGCCAGCCTGCTCCATCTCAAGCATGAAGTTTTCAGCAGGAATGTTCACGGTGAACTGTTGATAATGCTTAATCTGGTCAGCCGCATTTTCCTCAGCACCAACTCCGATGACGAGCCAATCTCCAAGGCTATAAGAGGAACTGCAGGTCGTGATATTGTGCCCAAAGTTCTGGTCCTGATACCCCAAGATGAAAATCGGAAAACCATAGTAGAGTTTGCTGGTTTTAAAAGATTGTTTCATGACAAGCTCCTTCAGCTAGGGATAGGGGGGTAAAAGAAAAATCGCCCCTGTCATTAATCTGACAGGGACGAATGTGTTTATCCGCGGTACCACCCAATTTCGGGCAGAGGCCCGCAACTCTCGTCTTCTTGTTTCTCTTTTTTGACGTCATTAGCTCGCTTTGGTGTACTTGAGTACAGCCTGCAACTCGCTGCCTAGTCCTAAAAGGAAGCAAAAAGACTATTTCAATATTTCATTTTCATCCATTAGCAACCAGTTTTGACACATTTGTGGACTTCTCAGCACCGCCACTTTCTGTATAATGTGGGACTCAAAACACCTCTAACAGCTTCATTTTATCAAGTTTTCCTGGAAATAGCAAGAAATCACAAAAGCAATTATTTGAACTTGACTCCAAGTTCTTGCAATTTTTTGATGGTTGCTGGACCGATTCCTTTAAGGGCCAACAACTCTTTCTCTGTCCAATTTGCGAAGTCCGCAACAGAGCGAATACCTTCATCATAGAATGTTTGCGCACGATCAAGTGCTACACCTTCCAAGCTTGCAGCGAATTCTTCTACTGAAGAAGCTGCTTGTTTCACTTCTTTCGCTACTGCTTTTGCTGCTTTCTCAACCTTCTTAGGCGCCTCTTTAACAGCTGCTCCTACAGTTGCGACAGCTTTTTTCAAAAGATGTCTATTTTGATGTTTGTATTGTTTCGCACGGTTAACGTTCTTCTTTGCCATTTTTCCTCCTACGTATCCAGTGATCAATCCCTAAGGCAACAAGGTTTCATCACCAATATTACTTTCGATAATTCGTTGACGTCTGTTCAACTTTTTTATTGTAACACAATCCCTCGAAAAATCAAGTCATTGCACTATTTTCAGCCAAATCCAGCCAGTAAAAGGCCTTCACAAAGAGCTTTTAATAGGTTCTCTCTCCAAACAAGCCATCTGGAAGATCGTGGAACCCTTTCCCCTCATGGTAGTTAGCAAACTTCCCTTGAAGGAATTGATAGGCATCCAAGCGACTCTCGTAGCGGATCATAGCTTCCTTTGCCCGCTCGTCCTGATCTTCTTCATAGACCTTCTTGCTTTCTGTCAGGGCCATCTCATTGATCATGACCTGGGTCTTGATCCAGGCCTCAAATTCTTTCATAAATTCTTTTTCGTAGCTCATTCTTACTCCAATCCTCTATAAAATTCACTATCGATCTCCCGATAAGGTTGGATATCCTGGACATATTCCAAGACACCTTGAAATTCTCCCGCTTCATCACGCACTGCCGCATAAGTGACATGGACAAATTTCCCACGCGATTCGGATTTGAACCACATTTCGTACTTGTCTTTTTTCCCTTCTCGAAGCCCCTGCATGATGGCTTTGACCTTCTCCAAGTATTTTGGCGGGTGACACAGCTCAACATTGCGTCCTACCTGTGACGGCGTCCTTTTGAAAATCATCTCCTCAAAGGGCGCTGCATCATTGTAATATTGGAAGATATCATCCTTATTGACAAAAGTGATTTCCATCGGTAGATGGTTCAAGATCAAATTCGCCTGCTCCACAGATAAGAATCCATGGCCAAAAGCTTGTGGTTGCTGACGGTCGAAGCTCTCTTCTTTTTTCTTAGGTGTGAAGATGATCGTAAACTGTCCCTCAGGAGTCTCAATGACCTGACGGTGCTCCTCGCCTCCTTCTGAAGAAGGAAGTGGTTCAGTTGAATCTTCTGTCTCTCTTGCTCCTTCTTCCTTGAAGTCCACGCGTTTCGGCACCCATTTCTCACTCGGAATGATGATGGCATAACCATAGGCATCACTTTCTTCCGCAATGGAGAGCCAATCATCCTGGCTAAAGGCCTCCAGTAAAATCATCAAGAGGATCGATTCTTCCTTGAAGATCATAGCCTCAAACTCTTGCGCAAAGGCTTCAAAACTCTCTTTGACTTCAGAAATACCCGAATCTGGTAGTTTATTGGCTGCGTCCATCGCTTTCGCAAAGAGTTCTCGAATCTGGTCATCCACTCCCCACATGACTTTAGGGGGGGAATCATGCCCATAGCGCTCCATAATAGGAAACATCAACTCTTCCTTACGACGGTAATGTCGATCAAATTGACCCACCAAGCCTAACTGACGCAAGAGTCCTTTCTGAATCTCCTGGATCATCTCAGGATCCTCTGTCGTCTCATAATTATCCAGCAAGCGACGAACCCGCATCATAGCAGCCCGAAGGGCTAAGTTCTCCTGTTTAAAGATCTGAACTGGATGGCCTGGATGGTCGGTATCTGCCACTTCGACCCCTTGTACAGCGTTCTTAAAGAGATTAGCATGGACATCGCATAGCTCCATGACATCCTCAAAGGTGATACCTGTATCGGAGTTCATCAGTTCATGCTCCATGAGGGAAATCTCAATCGCAGATACCCCGCTAAAGGTCGCATCAAAGCGCTCTTGGACCGACTCAGGAGAGGCTCCATGATGAAGGTCTAATAAGATGTCTCTCAAGACATGAATTCGTTCATCGCTCATTAGTCTAGCCCCACTACTTCATAGCCATTGGCCTCTAATGTTCGCACAATCTTTTCCATGGGAGTTCCCTCTAATTTTGATCCTTGTTTCAAAGAAACCTTGCGCCCAACTGTATTGCGCATGATCGGATTGGCTAAGGGTTTAAAGCCCAATTCCACCAACAAATCCAATACTTCTGGATGTTGGTCAATGACTTGAGCCACTGGAATCGATACATCAATTTTATTGTCCATCTCTCACTCTCACATTTCTTCTCTCATCTTAGCTCCTGGGAAACTAAGACTCCTCCTGGGGAAGCTCCTCAGCCCTCTGATTGGCCCGTTCTTCTCCCCACCAAAAGGGCATCAATTCTCCCAGAGTAATAGTCTTTCGACTCTCATAATCGACCATAAACTCCAACTGGCTATTGGCTGGATCAAGTTCCATTAAGAACTCTCGACAAGCCCCACAAGGCATTCCAGAGCCGCCGCCATAAGGTGGTCGATCTCGGAAGGCTAAAATTCGTTTTACCTTGGTTTGACCAGATGCTTGGTACATATTAAAGAGAGCCGCTCGTTCCGCACACAAATGGAAGACTCCACAGGTCCCTTCCATACAAAAGCCTGTATAGATTTGCCCGTCCTCTGCCTCAATAGCTGCAACCACGTGTTGCGCATAGACAAAATCAGATACTTCATGGGGACGATAGAGGGCCTTGGCCTTTTCATACATGATTTCCCAAATATCCATTGTTGATTCCTGTTCTATTAAGCTTTCTTGACTAACTTCACCACAGCCTCTGTCCGAGCTGTATGGGGAAACATATCTACTGACTGGATGTAGACAACATCATACACCTTGGTCAAGTCTACAAGGTCTCGCGCCAAGGTCGAAACATTACAAGAGACATAGACCATCTTTTGAGGAGCATAGCGCAACAAGGTATCAATCAATTGAACACCCAGTCCTGTCCGTGGTGGATCCACAATGACTGCATCCGCCCGATAGCCTTCTTTGTACCAGCGAGGGATGATTTCCTCAGCCGTCCCAGCTTCGTAGTGGGTGTTATCAAATCCCATCTGCTTAGCATTGTATTTAGCATCCTCAATCGCTTCAGGGATAATGTCCATCCCCCGTACACTCTTGACCTTGTCCGCAAAGGCAAAACCAATAGTTCCAACCCCGCAGTATGCATCAATCAAATGATCCTCTGGTGATACATCTAAGGCCTTGACAGCCTCACTATAGAGGACTTCAGTTTGCTCAGGATTTAACTGGTAAAAGGCCCGAGGAGACAAGGAAAATTCATAATCCAAGACCCCTTCACGAATGGTCTCCTGTCCCCAAATAATCTGCGTCTTCTCCCCATAAATCTCGCTTGATTTAGAAGTGTTCAGATTGACTGCCACCGTTACAATTTCAGGGTATTTTTCTACTAGGTCTGCGACCAAGTCTGTTAAATTAATTTGTCGACTCGTCACCACGATCATTTGGACCTGTCCAGTCTTACGAGCCCGACGCACCATGATGGTTCGAACTCCCAATTGCTTCCGATCATCTGAAATCGGAATCTGGTAGTAGGTCAATAGCTCAGCTACGTGATTAGCAATTTCCTGAATGACCGGATCCTGGACCAGACAGTCCCTTAATTCCACCAAATAATGGGAATTTTGAGCGTATAAACCAGCCTTTACCTGCCCCTTAAATTTACGCGTCTGAAATTGGAGCTTAGCCCGATAATACTGAGGTTTTTTCATCCCAAGCGTCGAATGAATCAAATAATTTTCATAGCCTTTAGGAGCATATTTTTTCAAGGCCTGCTGCAATAAGTCTGTTTTGAACTCCAACTGCTTGCTGTACTTCAGATGCATGATTTGGCAGCCCCCACAGGTCTCATAAATATCACAGGTTGGCGTTACCCGATACTTGGAAGCCTTGTTGACGGACAAGAGCTTGGCTTCTGCAAAATTCTTCCGAATCGCCGTAATTTGACAGAAGACATCTTCGCCCTTTAAGGCTCCAGGTACAAAGACCAAGGTCTTCTTGTAAAAGCCAATCCCTTCTCCATTAATTCCCATTCGCTTGATTTTCAAAGGAATTCTTTGTTTAACTTTTAAATCCATATGTCTATTATACCATGTAGTTTCTCATTCGTTTAGAATATGATAGAATTGAAAAGAAAAACAAGGAATCAGGGACCATTTCTCAAAAGGACCACGAATAATATAAAGAGAAAGACTGATCATTTACCGCAATAAAACTCAAACGAAACAGGAAACCTATGAAAATTACCAAATTAGAAAAGAAAAAACGTCTCTACCTTCTAGAGCTGGATCAAGCCGAATCCCTCTACATTACAGAAGACACCATCGTCCGCTTCATGCTCTCACGAGACAAGGAAATTAGCCAGGAAGAACTCAAGGAAATTCAAACCTTTGCCCAGCTCTCCCATGCTAAAAACTTGGCCCTCTATCACCTTTCCTTTAAGGCACGAACAGCTCGCGAGGTTCGAGACTATTTAATCAAGCACGAAATCGACGAATCTACCATCGAAACCGTCATTAACACCCTAAAAGAAGACAAATGGATCGATGACCTTGCCTATACTCGCGCTATCTTTCAATCCAATCACCTCTCAGGAGACAAGGGCCCCTATCTCCTCAAGCAAAAGCTCATTCAAAAAGGTGTCTCTTCCCACTATATCGACCAAATCACCTCAGAATTTGATTTTTCCGAGGTGGCTAAACGAACTGCCCAGAAACTGGCTAAGCAATACGTTAAGAAACTTCCACCAAGAGCCTTAAAAGATAAAATCACACAAACTCTTATCAATAAAGGCTTTAGTTATGAAGTTGCCAAGCAAGCCTATCACCAATTAGATATCGAACAAGACGAGGAACAAACTCTTGACCTGATTATGAAGGAACTAGAAAAACAGCACCGGAAATACTCCCGAAAATACGAGGGCTACGAGCTTAAACAACGCCTCACTCAAGCCCTTGCGCGCAAGGGATACGACTACTCAGACATTTCTACAGCACTTCGCGAATTCCTTTAAATAAAAAATCACATGAAAATCCCTTATTTTCATGAAAATATGATACAATATAGAGGATGTACTTAGATTGTAGAAAGTTGGTAAGTTATGAAACTACCTAAAGAAGGCGACTTTATTACAATTCAAAGTTATAAACATGATGGAAGTCTCCACCGAACCTGGCGGGACACCATGGTACTAAAAACTACGGAAAACGCACTTATCGGCGTCAATGATCATACTCTCGTTACAGAGAGCGATGGTAGAAGATGGATTACACGAGAGCCAGCAATCGTCTACTTTCATAAGAAGTACTGGTTTAATATCATTGCTATGATCCGAGATAATGAAGTATCCTATTATTGTAATCTTGCCAGTCCTTATTATATGGACCAAGAGGCACTAAAGTATATTGATTATGATCTTGATGTCAAAGTCTTTCCAGATGGTGATAAGAAACTGCTGGACGTAGAAGAATACGAACAGCACAAACGCAAAATGAACTATTCAGATGACATTGACTTTATCCTAAAAGAAAATGTCAAAATCCTTGTAGACTGGATTAACAACCAGTTAGGTCCATTCTCTGAGGAATACATTAAAATTTGGTACAACCGTTATGTTGAACTGCGAAATAAATAAAGTTGAAAAGAGCGAAAGCTCTTTTTTTCGAACTTAATACTTGCAATATCCAAGTAAAACAAGTACTATGTACTTAATAAAAACAGGAAGGGAGACACTATGGCGTTTACAAATACAAGAGGCCGCTATGCAAGTTTTGGGGTCGTAACCAGCTTACCGGATGATATCATCGATAGTTTCTGGTTTGTCATTGACAACTACCTTAAACATGTCTATCCCTTAAATCCCGTTTTAAAATTTGAACTCATCAATCGAAAAGGGAAAACAACCCTGCGCTTCAGTCAAAAAGACTTCCCCTTAGAAATCGCTGTAGATTTCCTTATCCCTTTCGACCCTTACTACCCAAGACAAGTCAGAATCGTTGATAACAAAGGACGAGAAACCATCATGCTGATTGATGAATACCAACTCTTATAAAATAAAAGGCCTAATGGCCTTTTTTCTTTACAAAACAAAAAAGGTCATATGACCTTTCAATAATATCGGGAAGACAGGATTCGAACCTGCGACACCTTGGTCCCAAACCAAGTACTCTACCAAGCTGAGCTACTTCCCGAA
>NZ_JADNGY010000011.1 GCF_015553625.1 Streptococcus australis
TTTGGCTCGGTAGCTCAGTTGGTAGAGCAATGGATTGAAGCTCCATGTGTCGGCGGTTCGATTCCGTCTCGCGCCATAATTTAATATTATTCGGAAGGGTAGCGAAGAGGCTAAACGCGGCGGACTGTAAATCCGCTCCTTCGGGTTCGGGGGTTCGAATCCCTCCCCTTCCATCCTTTACGGGCATAGTTTAAAGGTAGAACTAAGGTCTCCAAAACCTTCAGTGTGGGTTCAATTCCTACTGCCCGTGTATAAGAATATGGCGGGTGTGGTGAAGTGGTTAACACACCAGATTGTGGCTCTGGCATGCGTGGGTTCGATCCCCATCACTCGCCTATTTTATATTATTGGGGTATAGCCAAGCGGTAAGGCAAGGGACTTTGACTCCCTCATGCGTTGGTTCGAATCCAGCTACCCCAGTTATACTTTGCCGGCGTGGCGGAATTGGCAGACGCGCTGGACTCAAAATCCAGTGTCCGCAAGGACGTGCCGGTTCGACCCCGGCCGCCGGTATAGTATTAAAGACAAGGTTTTCGGACCTTGTCTTTTTCTTTTATTCTTTTAATTTTTTAACGTTGAGTTACCTATTAGTTACTAAAAATTGTTTTTATTGTTTTCTGAAAACACTTTGACTATTTTCCTTTACTGTGTTATAATTAACCGGTAAAGTATTTACTGGTTAATAGAAAGGAAGTTCCTATGAAGGTTGCTAATCAGATAGATGAGTTTTTGAATTCTATCTTACTTATTTCTGAGAATCAGCATGAAGTATTGATAGGTTCTTGTACTAGTGGTTTTTCGTTAACCAATACGCAAGAACACATTTTAATGTTATTATCAAAGAATAATTATTCTAATTCTGAGCTTGCTAAATTGCTGAATGTTAGTCAAGCCGCTGTTACTAAGGCTGTTAAACAATTACTTTCTTTTGGGATGCTTGAAGCTTTGAAAGATGATAAAGACGCTCGGATCGTTTTGTACCGGTTAACAGATTTAGGACGTCCGGTTGCTGAAGAGCATTCTCATCATCATGATCATACTTTGGCTGTGTATAATCAAGTTTTGAGTGAATTCTCTCAAGAAGAACAAAAGGTTATTTCTAAGTTTTTATCTCGCTTATTGGAGGATCTTCGTTAATGCGTTATATTACTGTTAAAGATCTTTCGTTTTATTATGATCGAGAGCCTGTGCTTGAAGGTGTGAATTACTACTTGGATAGTGGGGAGTTTGTGACGCTGACTGGTGAGAATGGTGCCGCCAAATCTACTTTGATCAAGGCAAGTCTTGGCATCTTAAAACCAAAAGTAGGGACGGTTGAAATTGCTAAGGAAAATATAGCTGGTAAAAAATTACGCATTGCCTATCTTCCCCAACAAATTGCAAGCTTTAATGCTGGATTTCCCAGTTCTGTTTATGAGTTTGTGAAATCGGGACGGTATCCTCGTAAGGGTTGGTTTCGTCGGTTAAATCATCACGATGAGGAGCACATTTTAGCTAGTTTATCTGCTGTTGGGATGTTAGAGCATCGTGATAAACCTTTAGGGGCTCTATCCGGTGGCCAGAAACAACGGGCTGTCATTGCACGAATGTTTGCGTCTGATCCAGATATTTTTGTGTTGGATGAACCGACTACTGGGATGGATGCTGGTAGCAAGGATGAGTTTTATGAATTGATGCACCACAGTGCCCATCACCACGGAAAGGCTGTTTTAATGATCACGCATGATCCTGAAGAAGTGAGTCATTTTGCCGATCGCAATATCCATTTGGTGAGAAAACAAAATTCTCCATGGCGTTGCTTTAATGTCCATGAGAAAGATGGAGGTGAGGAGCATGCTTAGTTTATTTCAATATGACTTTATGCAACGGGCCTTGTTAGCGATGGTTGCCATGAGTCTCTTCTCCCCTATCTTAGGTGTATTTTTGATTTTGCGTCGTCAGAGCTTAATGAGTGATACACTGAGCCACGTCTCTCTATCAGGGGTTGCTTTTGGCCTCTTCCTTGGTTTCTCTCCAACTATTTCTACAGTCATTGTGGTCATCATAGCTGCTGTATTTCTAGAGTACTTACGAACAGTCTATAAAGATTTTATGGAAATTGGGACAGCGATTCTCATGTCGACCGGCTTGGCCTTGGCTTTGGTGATCATGAAGGGTGGCGGTAAAAGTTCCATGAGTTTGGACCAGTACCTATTTGGCTCTACCTTGACCATTACGGATGAGCAAGTGCTTGCTTTGTTTATCATTGCAGCCATTGTTTTAGTTTTAACGATTCTCTTTATTCGTCCCATGTATATCCTTACATTTGATGAGGATACAGCTTATGTAGATGGTTTACCCGTGCGTCTCATGTCTATCTTGTTTAATATTGTGACAGGGGTGGCTATTGCCTTGATGATTCCGGCTGCGGGTTCCTTGTTGGTATCTACCATCATGGTCTTGCCAGCTAGTATTGCTTTAAAGCTAGGAAAAACCTTCCGTTCAGTCATGCTTTTGGCAGTGGTCATTGGTTTTGTAGGGATGGTCAGTGGTCTCATTCTTTCTTATTACCCGGATACACCGGTTAGTGCGACCATTACCCTCTTATTTGTATCCTTCTTTTTGCTCTCAAATCTTTTTGTTAAATTTAGAAAATAGGTGATCTTATGAAAAAACTTGCATGGCTGGTATTAGCCTTTTGTAGTCTTCTTTTAGTAGCTTGTAGTGGTGGTCAAAATCAGTCAGGGAAATTGAAAGTCATGACGACTTTCTATCCTGTCTATGAATTTACTAAGCAAGTCGTTGGAGACGAGGGAGATGTGGAGCTCTTGATTGGCTCTGGTTCGGAACCCCATGATTTTGAATTGTCTGCCAAGGGTCGCGCAAAAATCCAAGAGTCAGATGTCTTTGTCTATGAGAACGAGAACATGGAAACTTGGGTGCCTCAGTTGTTGAAATCAATGGATGGCAAGAAAACTAAGGTTGTCAAAGCGACGGAAAATATGCTGCTTTTACCAGGTGGTGAAGAAGAGCATGACCATGAGGGAGGGGAAGAACACCATCATGACTATGATCCCCATGTCTGGCTTTCTCCACAGAGAGCTATTAAAATGGTGGAAACGATTCGTGATCAACTGGTGAAACAGTACCCAGATAAAAAGGCTAGCTTTACCGCTAATGCGGATGCCTATATTGCCAAGTTGAAAAAATTGGATGATAGCTATACGAAGAGCTTGTCTGCAGCGAAACAGAAAAACTTTGTTACTCAACACGCAGCTTTCCGTTATTTGGCCCTGGACTATGGTTTGAATCAAGTCTCTATCTCAGGTTTGTCACCAGATAGTGAACCGTCTGCAACTCGCTTGAGTGAATTGACAGAGTACATCAAGAAGAACGACATCAAGGTTATCTACTTTGAAGAAAATGCTTCTAAATCCTTATCGAAAACCTTGTCTGCTGAAACCGGTGTGGATCTAGCTGTTTTGAATCCATTAGAGAGCTTGACAGATGAGCAGATGAAAGATGGTGAAGACTACATCTCTATCATGGGAGCCAACCTCAAATCTTTGGAATTAACAACGACTCAAGCCGGAAAAGAAATCGCTCCAGAAGAGGAAGAAGACACCAAAACAGTAGCCAATGGCTACTTTGAAGACAGTGCTATTAAGGATCGAACTCTTTCAGACTATGTAGGTGATTGGCAGTCTGTGTATCCTTATCTAAAAGATGGAACCTTGGATCAAGTCTTTGACTACAAAGCCAAATTAACCAAGTCCAAAACAGCTGAAGAATATAAAGCCTACTACACCACCGGTTATAAAACAGATGTCGACCGGATTGTTATTACAGACAAAACCATGACCTTCTATAAGAATGGCGAAGAGAAGAAGTTCGAATACCGCTATGCTGGGAAGCATACGCTAACCTATACAAAAGGGAATCGTGGAGTGCGGTATCTCTTCGAAGCAACTGATCCGAATGCGGGTGAATTCAAGTATGTTCAATTCAGTGACCACCAAATTGCTCCTAATAAGGCAGCTCACTTCCATATTTTCTTCGGTGGGGAAAGCCAAGAGGCACTTTATGAGGAATTGGAAAATTGGCCTACTTACTACCCAAGTGACTTATCCGGATTCGAAATTGCGCAGGAAATGTTGGCCCACTAATCAAATAGAGAAGGAACCAGTTGGTTCCTTTCAGATTGAAGACAAAGTAATTTTAGAAACTTTCCTTAGGTGAGTACGGACGTCAGCGAACTTCGAAGAAGTTCCATGACTTAGTTTTGGATCTAAGGTTCCAAAACTCCCGAGTGCCTGAAACAACTCTGTTTCAGGCACTTTTCTCACAGCGGAAAGTTTTTCATCTTCTTAAATTATTAAAAAATATAATCATTTTTTGAAAATCATCTAGCTGTTTTATGTAAAACAATAGTTTGTCTGCATTCAAGAAGGAACCAGCTGGTTCCTTTTTTGATAGTAACAGAAACTTGTCAATTTGCTAGAAAAAGGATAAAATTAGGCTTAGAGAATACATTGAATTGAGGGAGATTCATGATGAAAAAGTATCGTTTGCTATTATTGCTTTCTGCTCTATTGTTTTTCCTTGGAGCCTGCGGTCAGAAAAAGCAGGAGACAGGGTCTGAAAGTAAAGAAAGTACGGTTCGTCAATCGAAGGACAGCTCAGCTACTAGTGAAGCAAAGAAAGCTGAGAGTTCGAGTGATAAGAAAGAGAAAACAAAGATGGATATTGAAGCAATTGCTCAAGGGGATTATAGTAGCGTAGCTGGTGTCTGGCAAGATGACAAGGGGAATAAATTGGTCTTTGATCAAAATGGTTTGGTCTCTAACGAATATGAATCTTACGGTCTCTCCTTGACGGATTATGGGACTGTTTCGGGAGGAGTTTACGGAGGAATCACAGGTGGATTTTTAATGGAATTCATCCCTGCTGGGCTTACGATTGATGATCAAACGGATGAAAATGGAGAAGTCGTCTTCCATGATAACTCTGATGCCAGCAAGGATCGTCTCTGGACTGGAACTGGGATGTACAGTTTTACCGAACAAGGGTCTTTCCTCTATAAGGTTGGGGATTAGGTCGTATAAATGAAATAGAAAAGAATGAGGAGTGTCCAACTCTTCATTCTTTTTCGTTTTTTAGATCTTAGGGAGCCAAGAAAGGTGGAAATCCAGCTTCTCTGCTTTCAAGAGGTCTTGGTGGCTCACTCTATCGATTCTGTTCCCATCAAGGGAAACATCTTGAAGGAAGTGTGCCTGGGCTGTGTGGGCTGTACGATGGATATGCAGCCATTTTTTCTCTTGAGGGAGATAGAGACGCAGGTGTTTGAAGAGGGGGATTCCTAGGTCATAGACTGGCTTGCCTGGACAAGTCGGATAGAGTCCCAAAACCGACCAGATATACCAAGAAGATAGACTGCCATTATCTTCATCTCCTGGATAGGCTTGGAAGCTTGGCTGGAAGGCTTCCTTGCGAAGGGCTTGGATCAGGACGCTAGTGTATTCCGGGTGTTGGCTATAGCGAAAGAGATAGGGGATGTGAAAACTCGGTTGGTTTGAAATGGCAATTTGCCCAAAAGGAGCTTGGGCCATCTCACTCATTTCATGAATTTCGTAGCCATAGCCCGTCACCTCATAATGCGGTGCTTGAGTGGCTAGTCGAGTTAAATAGTGGGTGAAGCCTTCTTCTCCACCAAAAAGTTGCTTGAGGCCCTCGATGTCGTGAAGGGCGCCTAAGGTTGCCTGAATGGCAGAGCACTCTGCATAGTCGCGTCCCCAACTGATGGGCGAGAAGTCTGGTCTAAAATGACCTTTCTTATCTTTGGCCCGAATATAACCTGTTTCTGGATCAAAGAGGGTTCGATAGGAAAGACTAGACTGGGCATATTCTTTGGCCAACTCTTCCTTGCCAAGTAGCTGGGCTGTTTGGGCAATACAAAAGTCGCTATAGGAGAAGTCAATGGTGTGACTCACGCTTTCGTGATAGTCGGTGGATAGATAGCCTAACTCCTGATATTCTTTAGCTCCTCGTCGACCGTAATGACCATTTGGATCCTCTTTCCTAGCTGTATCCAACATGGCTTCAAAAAGCTCCGTGTGGAGGTCGGGGGCTAGGCTTTTCTGAATAGCATCTGCAATGACTCCGTCAATGAGGGTTCCAGGCATCATGCCTCTTTCGTCCGGCGCTAGCCATTTAGGAAGGAAACCGGTATCCCGGTAATGGCTGAGGAATCCTTCGAGAAAATCTTGGTAGAGCTCGGGATAGACTAGGCTATAGAGAGGAAAGGTGGTCCGAAAGAGGTCCCAGAAGCCCAAACTAGTGAAGTATTTTCCTTCTTGAATGCGGTTGTGAGCGAAGTCGCGATGGACTGCTTTCTCCTCAGGGGTCACTTCATAACAAGTCTGAGGAAAGAGCAGACTACGGTAGAGACAGTGATCGAAAAAGGTTCGATCCTCTCCACCTGTATCTAAAATTTCAAATCGGTCCATTAGCTCTTGCCACTGGTGGCTGGCTTCTTCTTTTATCTCTTCAAAGCTTGCTTTAGGGAGGTGAGATTTGGCCAACTCAGAGTTAATAAAGGAAGTGCCTAATCGAGCTTCCAGCGTGGGGCTGTCAAACTCTAGGATCAAATCTTGACCCAGCCAGTGAGTTCGGGTGATAGCTTGGTCGAATTCGAAATGAAGATAGAAAGGAAAGTCTTGTTGGTCTGTGTGATTTTGGTCTAAGATGTGGAAGTGAAGATCCGTTTCTCCGAATTTCACCTCAGTTAGTCCATTGGGACAGTGCAAGGCAAGCGCTAGTGTAGACGGCCCTTTAAAGCGAAGGAAGGCTCCATAAAGGCTTGGCGTCACCTCTGAGTGGATTTGATAGCGCTCTGAGGTGAGGGCTAAATAATGGGGCTGAAAGATAGCTTCTTGGATCCGGTAACTGCTCTGTCTAAAATAGAGGTCTTCTTGACTCGGAATGTCTGTTAGTGGGGTAAGGAGACACCAAGAAAAATCCCCAATCCAAGGGCTAGGCTGATGGGTCAAGCGGATGCCTTGAAAGATTGGAAGGTTGGGGTTGAAAAACCAAGCACCCTGTTCATGTGTCGTCTGTGGGAGAAAATAATTCATCCCAAAAGGAACTCCTGTATAAGGGAGGGTGTTGCCGTTGGAATAAGCTGAGTGATTGTCTGTTCCTAAGCGGGTATCAATGCGAGTAATATCGGTCTTCATGCGGGACCTCCTGTTTCATACTAGAGTCTTCAAGCCCTTTTCTTTCTTTATTTTAGCAGAAGCTACTCAAATCGGAAAGTCTTTTTCAAAACTAGAAAAGTTTGTAGAAAAAGGGCTATAATTTGCGTATGTATTTCCCCTTTGAAATCTTTTATACTGAATAGGAAAGAATCGACAAGTGTGAGGAAAACAAATGACCTATTCAAAAGAAATCGTTAGAGAATGGTTGGATCAAGTAGCAGAACGTGCTAAGGATTACCCTGAATGGGTGGATGTCTTTGAGCGTTGCTATACAGACACTTTAGACAATACAGTTGAAATCTTAGAAGATGGCTCAACTTTTGTGTTGACAGGGGACATCCCAGCTATGTGGTTGCGTGACTCAACGGCTCAATTGAGACCTTATCTTCATGTGGCTAAAAGAGATCCTCTCTTGCGTCAAACCATTGCAGGTCTGGTTAAACGCCAGATGACTTTGATTCTCAAGGACCCCTATGCCAACTCTTTCAATATTGAGGAGAACTGGAAGGGTCATCACGAGACAGACCATACAGACCTCAATGGCTGGATTTGGGAACGTAAGTATGAAGTGGATTCGCTTTGCTACCCCTTGCAATTGGCTTACCTTCTTTGGAAGGAAACTGGTGAGACTAGCCAGTTTGATGAGACTTTTGTTACAGCGACTAAGGAGATTCTCCATCTCTGGACGGTGGAGCAAGACCACAAGAACTCACCATATCGCTTTGTTCGGGATACTGACCGTAAGGAAGATACTTTGGTAAATGACGGCTTTGGCCCTGACTTTGCTGTGACAGGCATGACCTGGTCAGCCTTTCGTCCAAGTGATGATTGTTGTCAATATAGCTACTTGATTCCGTCCAATATGTTTGCGGTCGTTGTCTTAGGTTATGTCCAAGAAATCTTTACTACATTGAATCTAGCTGATAGTGAAAGCATGATTGCTGATGCCAAACGTCTGCAGGCTGAGATTCAAGAAGGGATCGAAAATTATGCCTACACCACTAACAGTAAGGGTGAAAAGATTTATGCCTTTGAAGTGGATGGTCTAGGAAATGCTAGCATCATGGATGACCCTAACGTACCAAGTTTGTTAGCTGCTCCATATCTTGGTTACTGCGATGTGAACGATGAGGTCTATCAAGCCACTCGTCGCACCATTCTCAGCCCTGAAAATCCCTACTTCTACCAAGGAGAATACGCTAGCGGTCTCGGAAGCTCTCATACTTTCTACCGCTATATCTGGCCGATTGCCCTGTCGATCCAAGGTTTAACAGCTACAGATAAAGCCGAGAAGAAATTCTTGCTTGACCAGTTGGTTGCTTGTGATGGTGGTACGGGTGTCATGCACGAAAGCTTCCACGTAGATGATCCTACTAAATACTCGCGCGAATGGTTCTCTTGGGCCAACATGATGTTCTGCGAATTGGTCTTGGATTACTTGGATATTCGCTAATGAGCTGTCGCTCGACAGATTCTTGTCAAAAATCACACATATATCTTTAAATTTAAGTTAGAATGAGGTTTTACTCATGGAAAATGTTGTTGTACATATCATCTCTCACAGCCACTGGGATCGTGAGTGGTATTTACCTTTTGAAAGTCACCGCATGCAATTGGTGGAACTCTTTGACAATCTCTTTGATCTTTTTGAAAATGACCCTGAATTCAAAAGTTTCCACTTGGATGGCCAAACCATCGTCCTCGATGACTATTTAGAAATTCGCCCTGAAAACCGCGACAAGGTGCAACGTTATATCGACGAAGGCAAGCTTAAGATTGGTCCCTTTTATATCTTGCAGGATGATTACCTAATCTCCAGTGAAGCCAACGTCCGCAATACCTTGATTGGTCAAGCTGAATGTGCCAAATGGGGCAAATCAACTCAAATTGGTTACTTCCCTGATACCTTTGGAAATATGGGACAAGCTCCTCAAATCCTTCAAAAATCAGGGATTCACGTAGCAGCCTTTGGGCGTGGGGTCAAACCAATCGGATTTGACAACCAAGTCCTCGAAGATGAGCAGTTTACCTCTCAATTTTCTGAGATGTACTGGCAGGGTGCTGATGGTAGCCGTGTGCTAGGTATTCTCTTTGCCAACTGGTACAGTAACGGGAACGAAATTCCAGTAGATAAAGATGAGGCTTTAGCTTTTTGGAAACAAAAATTGGCAGATGTTCGTGACTATGCCTCAACCAACCAATGGTTGATGATGAACGGTTGCGACCACCAACCGGTTCAACGAAACTTGAGTGAAGCTATTCGCGTGGCCAACGAACTGTTCCCTGATGTGACCTTTATTCATAGTTCCTTTGATGAATACGTTCAAGCTGTCGAAAGTGCACTTCCTGAACAATTATCAACGGTTACGGGGGAATTGACCAGTCAGGAAACCGATGGCTGGTACACCCTTGCCAATACCTCTTCTTCACGCGTTTACCTTAAACAAGCCTTCCAAGAAAACAGCATCTTGCTAGAGCAAGTAGTGGAACCTTTGACTATCATTACAGGTGGCCACAATCACAAGGATCAATTGACCTATGCCTGGAAGACACTCTTACAAAATGCGCCACACGATAGTATCTGTGGTTGTAGTATTGACGAAGTTCACCGGGAAATGGAAGTTCGTTTTGCCAAGGTCAACCAAGTTGGAAACTTTGTCAAGACCAACCTTCTGAATGAATGGAAAGCTAAACTTGCGACTCAGAAAGCTCAGGGGGAGCACCTCTTTACGGTTATTAACACGGGCTTGCATAGCAAGGTGGACACTGTCAGCACGATTGTCGACGTAGCGGTTTGTCCATTTAAGGAATTGCACCCGACAGAAGGTTTCAAGAAGATGGCGGCTTTGACCTTGCCAGATTACCATGTAGAGGATTTAGAGGGGCATCTTGTAGAAGCGGAGATTGAAGACTTGGGGGCAAGCTTTGGCTATACCTTGCCTAAGGATAAATTCCGTCAACCCTATATTGCGCGTCAAGTGCGCGTGACGGTGCCAGTTCACCTAGCACCTCTTTCTTGGACTACCTTCCAGCTTCTGGAAGGAAAAGCTTCCCATCATGATGGTATTTACCAAAATGGGGTTCTCGATACACCATTTGTAACCCTCAGTATTGATGATGGCTTGACCCTTTACGACAAGACGACCAATGAGGCTTATGAGGACTTCCTTGGCTTCGAAGACCGCGGTGATATTGGAAATGAATATATTTACTTCCAACCAAAAGGAACCGAACCAATCTACGCGGAGCTGAAAGCTCATGAGGTCTTGGAAAATAATGCTCGCTATGCCAAAATCTTGCTCAAACATGACTTGACCATTCCGGTCAGCGCAGATGAACAATTGGATGCGGAGCAAAGAGGTATTATCGAGTTTATGAACCGAGAAGCAGGGCGTTCAGAAGAGCTGACAACCATTCCTCTTGAGACTGAGATGACGGTCTTTGTGGATGACCCACAAATTCGCTTCAAGACGCGCTTCACCAATACAGCCAAAGACCACCGTATCCGTCTCTTGGTCAAAACTCATAACACACGTCCAAGCAATGACTCGGAAAGCATTTATGAGGTGGTGACACGGCCGAATAAACCAGCAGCTTCTTGGGAAAATCCTGAAAATCCTCAGCACCAACAAGCCTTTGTCAGCTTGTATGATGATGTCAAAGGGGTAACAGTGGCCAATAAAGGATTGCATGAATACGAAATCCTTGGAGACGACACCATAGCTGTAACCCTTCTCCGTGCTTCAGGGGAACTCGGTGACTGGGGCTACTTCCCAACACCAGAAGCACAATGCTTGCGCGATATCGAAGTTGAGTTTGCAGTAGAATGCCATCAGGCTCAGGATCGTTTTTCAGCCTTCCGTCGTGCCAAAGCCTTCCAAGTGCCATTTACAGCTCTTCAGGTAGCCAAACAAGAAGGTAGCGTTGCAGCAACAGGTAGTCTCTTCAACCATCCAGCACTCAGTTTGCCACAAGTTTGTCCAACAGCCTTTAAGGTAGCTGAAAATGAAGAAGGTTATGTTCTTCGTTACTACAACATGAGCCAAGAAAATGTTCGTGTGTCTGACAAACAACAAACGATTCTTGACTTGCTAGAACGCCCATATCCAGTTCATTCAGGACTATTGGCGCCACAAGAAATTCGTACAGAATTGATCAAAAAAGAAGAAATTTAATTTCAACAAGAAAACATAAACAGAAAGGAGGAGCGAAAAAGTAAGAACAAACTACTGACTCGCTCCTTTTTACAGGTGAAATCCATGACCCTTGCAACCATTGATATCGGAGGGACTGGGATTAAGTTTGCCAGTCTCACTCCTGATGGAAAGATTTTAGATAAGGCCAGCACCCCGACTCCAGAGACTCTAGAAGAGTTGCTGGCTTGGTTGGACCAACGCTTGTCAGAACAGGACTATCGTGGGATTGCTATGAGTGTGCCAGGAGCCGTTAATCAAGAAACAGGAGTGATTGAAGGAATTAGTGCCATCCCTTACATCCATGGTTTTTCTTGGTATGAGGCCCTTGCTCATCACCAACTCCCTGTTCATCTAGAAAATGATGCCAACTGTGTTGGACTGAGTGAACTGTTAGCTCATCCTGAAATTGAAAATGCAGCCTGTGTCGTGATTGGTACAGGAATCGGTGGTGCTATGATTATCAATGGAAAACTTCATCGAGGTCGTCATGGTTTAGGTGGAGAGTTTGGCTACATGACCACCATCGAGCCTGCAGAAAAACTCAACAACTGGTCACAACTCGCTTCCACGGGAAGTATGGTGCGCTACGTCATTGAAAAATCTGGTCAGTCTGATTGGGACGGACGAAAGATTTACCATGAGGCTGCAGCAGGAAACACCCTCTGCCAAGAAGCCATTGAGCGTATGAATCGTAATCTTGCTCAAGGACTGCTCAATATCCAGTACCTGATTGATCCAGATGTGATTAGCCTAGGTGGTTCTATCAGTCAGAACCCAGATTTTATCAAAGGGGTTCAAAAAGCAGTAGACGCTTTTGTGGAAAGATATGAAGAATATACCATCGCTCCAGTCATTCAAACCTGCACCTACCAGGCAGATGCCAATCTCTACGGTGCCCTTGTCAACTGGTTACAGGAGGAAAACCAATGGTAAGATTTACAGGACTTAGTCCCAAACAAGCCCAAGCTATCGAAGTATTAAAAAATCACATTTCTCTACCAGATGTAGAAGTAGCGGTCGCTCAGTCTGACCAAGCTTCTATCTCTATCGAGGGTGAGAATGGGCAGTATCAACTGACCTACCGCAAACCTCATCAACTCTACCGTGCCTTGTCTGTGCTCGCAACAGCTTTAGCAGAAGGGGACAAGGTAGAGATTGAGGAAAAAGCTGCCTATGAAGATCTAGCCTACATGGCAGACTGTTCGCGCAATGCCGTGCTCAATGTCGCATCTGCCAAGCTGATGATTGAGGTCTTGGCTCTCATGGGCTACTCAACCTTTGAGCTCTATATGGAGGACACCTATCAGATTGAGGGGCACCCTTACTTTGGTTATTTCCGTGGAGCTTATGCTGCTGAAGAGTTACAGGAAATTGAAGCCTACGCCCAGCAGTTTGACATGACCTTTGTCCCATGCATCCAAACTTTGGCTCACTTATCAGCCTTTGTCAAATGGGGTGTCAAAGAAGTGCAAGAACTCCGCGATGTAGAGGATATTCTCCTCATCGGTGAAGAAAAAGTCTACGACCTGATTGACGGTATGTTTGCTACTTTGTCTAAACTACAAACTCGCAAGGTCAATATCGGGATGGACGAAGCTCACTTGGTTGGTTTGGGACGTTACCTTATCCTAAACGGTGTGGTGGACCGTAGTCTTCTCATGTGCCAACACTTGGAGCGTGTGCTGGATATTGCAGACAAGTATGGTTTCCACTGCCAGATGTGGAGCGATATGTTCTTCAAGCTCATGTCAGCAGATGGCCAGTACGACCGTGAGGTGGAAATTCCAGAAGAAACTCGTGTTTACCTAGATCGTCTCAAAGACCGTGTCACCTTGGGTTACTGGGATTATTATCAGGATAGCGAAGAAAAATACAACCGAAACTTCCGTAATCACCACAAGATTAGCCAGGATATCGCCTTTGCTGGTGGTGCTTGGAAGTGGATTGGTTTTACACCCCACAACCATTTCAGCCGTCTCATTGCAGTCGAAGCCAATAAAGCATGCCGCGCAAACCAGATCAAGGAAGTCATCGTGACGGGTTGGGGGGACAATGGTGGGGAAACAGCCCAGTTCTCTATTCTGCCAAGCTTGCAAATCTGGGCAGAGCTCAGCTACCGCAATAACTTAGAGCGTCTGTCTGCCCATTTCAAGACCAATACTGGCCTCTCAGTTGAGGACTTTATGCAGCTGGATCTGGCCAACCTCTTGCCAGACCTACCAGACAATCTCAGTGGGATCAACCCTAATCGCTATGTCTTTTATCAGGATGTTCTCTGTCCAATCCTTGATAAGCACATGACTCCTGATCAGGACAAACCACACTTTGCCCAAGCAGCTGAGACTCTTGCTGCTATTAAAGAAAAAGCAGGCAACTATGCTTATCTTTTCGAAACTCAAGCTCAGTTGAATGCTATTTTAAGTAGTAAGGTGGATGTAGGTCGACGCATCCGTCAAGCCTATCAAGCAGGCGATAAAGAGAGCTTGCAACAAATCGCTCAGGAAGAATTGCCAAAACTCAGAAGCCAGATTGAAACCTTCCATGCCCTCTTTAGCCACCAATGGTTGAAAGAAAACAAGGTCTTTGGCTTGGATACTGTGGATATTCGTATGGGAGGACTCTTGCAACGGATCAAGCGCGCAGAAAGCCGTATTGAAAACTACCTAGCAGGCGAAATCTCTCGTATCGACGAACTAGAAGTAGACATCCTGCCATTTAATGATTTCTACGGAGACAAGGACTTCGCAGCTACAACAGCCAACCAGTGGCATACCATTGCGACAGCTTCGACCATTTATACGACCTAATTCAAAAAGGCTGTCTTTAAAGAAAATGAATTTTAAGGAGGAGAAGGATTTCCAATGAAAAGAGGAATTTCTTCTCCTTTTTTCTCCATTTTTAAGGCTATGTCATAAATTTGTAGAATTTTTTCTATAATTAGGAGTTTGAAAAAGTTTTCATAGAGTTTTATAATAAAAAATGTAAACGTTACCAAAAAAATAAAATGACAAAGGGGGGAGTCAGATGAAAAAGTTTGTTAAGACCTTGAGAGAAAATCTCATTTTCTTCTTGATGGTTTTACCAGGTGCAGCGTGGTTGATTTTATTCTTCTACATACCTGTTTTGGGAAACGTTGTCGCATTTAAAGACTATCATATCACCGGAGAGGGATTTATTGATAGTGTAATGAAGAGTAAGTGGGTAGGATTTGATAACTTCAAATTCCTCTTTAGTTCTAAAGATGCTTATATCATTACAAGAAATACCGTCCTTTACAACCTAGCCTTTATTTTCTTGGGCTTGATTGTTTCTGTTGGGATTGCCATTATCTTTAGTGAGATGCGTTCCAAACGGTTGGTTAAAGTGTTTCAAACATCAATGTTGTTCCCCTATTTCTTGTCATGGGTTATCATCAGCTTCTTTACAGATGCCTTCTTAAACGTCGATAAAGGCTTGATTAACCACATCTTAACATCACTTGGGATGAAAGGAATCAACTTCTATACAGAGGTTGCCATTTGGCCAGCGCTTCTCCTCTTCTTAGGAATCTGGAAAGGCTTTGGTTATAGCAGTGTTATGTACTATGCAACCATCATGGGGATTGACCCAACCTTCTACGAAGCCGCAACAGTGGATGGAGCATCTAAGTGGCAGCGAATCCGCCACATTACCATTCCTCAGTTGTCTTCCTTGATTACGGTCTTGACCATCCTTGCCATCGGAAATATCTTCCGTGCTGACTTTGGATTGTTCTACCAAATCCCACATAACTCAGGTGCTCTTTATAGTGTGACAAACGTAATTGATGTCTATGTCTACAACGGACTTGCTAAATCAGGAGATATTGCGATGGCCGCAGCGGCTGGTCTTTACCAATCAGTTGTCGGATTGATTCTCGTTTTACTTTCTAATATTGTAGCACGTCGGATTGATAAGAATGCAGCGCTCTTCTAGAAAGGAGGATACCATGGCAAAATCAAAAATTAAAAAAGAAAAAGTTGATAATGTTGGAATCCACTCCTTCAGTAAGAAAGCAGACATCTTCTTTAGTAGCATCGTCGGCTTGGTTGCTCTATCCTGTATCTTGCCCTTCATCTTCGTTGTCATGATTTCCTTGACAGATGAACAAAGTTTGGCAATTCACGGCTTCCAATTTTGGCCTGCTAAGTTTGGTGCAGATGGCTATCTTTTCCTTGTTCAATTTAAGGATAAGATTCTTCAAGCCCTCTTCATTACCTTGTTTGTAACGATTGTAGGGACAGCATGTAATGTCTTTATTACAACGACCTACGCCTATGCCATCTCTCGTAGAACCTTTAAGTACAGAAACTTCTTTACTGTCTTTGCCCTCTTGAGTATGCTCTTTAGTGCAGGGATGGTACCAGGATATATCGTTACCACTCAGTTGCTTCATTTAGGAGATACGGTTGGAGCCCTCATCATTCCGATGTTATTGAGTCCTTTTAACATCATCTTGATGCGGACCTTCTTCAAACGGACGATCCCAGAAGCTATTCTTGAGTCTGCTCGGATAGATGGAGCCAGTGAAACACGGATCTTCTTCCAGATCTGTTTACCACTTTCTCTCCCAGGGATTGCAACCATCAGTCTCTTTACAGCCCTCGGCTTCTGGAATGACTGGTTCAACGCTCTCCTCTATATCAAGAGTGAAAACCTCTATCCTCTTCAATACTTGCTGATGCAAATCCAAAATAATATGGATTACATCTCTAAATCAGTCGGTGCATCTAGCCAAATCGCTGGTGCAGTCCAATCCCTTCCTAAGGAAACTGGACGGATGGCCATGGTGGTGGTGGCAACAGTTCCAATCGCTATCCTCTATCCATTCTTCCAACGTTACTTTGTAAAAGGATTGACTATCGGTGGTGTGAAAGAGTAAGCGAACCTTTCTCACCCACCCTTCATAATGTTAATAAAGAAAAATAAAAAAGGAGTTTTTCTCATGAAAAATTGGAAAAAATATGCTTTAGCTTCTGCTAGCGTTCTCGCACTTGGAGCAACTCTTGCTGCTTGTGGTAACTTGACAGGTGATAACCAAAAATCATCTAAGAGTGAAGACGGCAAAACAGTTATCAAAATGTACCAAATCGGTGACAAACCGGATAACTTGGATACCTTGTTAGAAAATGCGAACAAGATCATCGAAGAAAAAGCTGGCGTTAAATTGGACATCCAATACCTTGGTTGGGGTGACTACGACAAGAAGATGAACGTTATCATCTCATCTGGTGAAAGCTACGATATTGCTTTCGCAAACAACTATGTCATCAACGCTCAAAAAGGTGCTTACGCTGACTTGACAGACTTGTACAAGAAAGAAGGGAAAGAGCTCTATGAAGCACTTGACCCAGCTTACATCAAAGGGAATACTGTAAACGGCAAGATCTACTCTGTTCCAGTTGCAGCCAACGTTGCATCTTCACAAAACTTTGCCTTCAACGGACCACTTCTTGAAAAATATGGTATCGACATCTCAAACGTCACTGACTATGCTTCTCTTGAACCAGTCTTGAAAGCGATCAAAGAAAAAGATCCAAACGTTGTTCCATTCGCAATGAACAAGAGCTACGGTGGACCTTCTGATGACTTCGATTACATTGCAGTAGATGGACTTCCATTCGTTGTCGATTTGCAAGGTGACACAACTAAAATCGTTGACCGTTACACTATTCCACGTTATGTTGAAAACTTGAAGACTCTTCATAAATACTATGAAGCTGGCTACATTCCAAAAGACGTAGCTACAAGCGACACTGGATATGACCTTTCTCAAGATACTTGGTTGGTACGTGAAGAAACAGTAGGACCTGCTGACTACGGTAACAGCTTGCTTACTCGTGTAGCAAACCGTAAGATCGAGATCAAACCATTCACTCAACTTTACAAGAAAAACAACACTACTCAAGTTGCAAACTTTGTCATCTCAAACAACTCTAAGAACAAAGAAAAAGCAATGGAAGTATTGAACCTCTTGAACACAAACCCAGAACTCTTGAACGGTCTTGTTTATGGTCCAGAAGGCAAGAACTGGGAAAAAGTTGAAGGTAAAGAAAACCGTGTGAAAGTCTTGGATGGATACAACGGAAACACTCACATGTCTGGATGGAACACTGGTAACAACTGGATTCTTTACATCAACGAAAACGTAACGGATGAGCAAATTGCACAATCTAAGAAAGACTTGGAAACTGCAAAAGAATCTCCAGCACTTGGATTCATCTTCAACACTGAAAACGTGAAATCAGAAATCACTGCCCTTACAAACACTTTGAACCAATTCACAAGTGCCATCAATACAGGTACAGTAGATCCTGAAGTTGAAATTCCTAAGATGCTTGAAAAATTGAAATCAGAAGGTGCTTACCAAAAAGTATTGGATGAAATCCAAAAACAATACGATGAGTACCTTGCTTCTAAGAAATAAGCTAACATTACTTGCTTAAGTCTATCAAAAGACTTTGAGGTCTTCGCACTTCAAAGTCTTTTCTGTTGAGGATTTTGAAATCGAAAGCATCAGGGGAAATGTGCTATAATATAGGGTATAATCATCAGTTGTACTAGGGAAACTATACTAAGTCGTAAGTTCCCCTCTACAGCAAATGAACATGGAGACAAATTATGGGAAGAATGATTGAATTAATTTTTACAAGGGTCTATTTAGCCATGTTGGCAACAGGGATCTTTTGGGCTTTAACCTTCTGTGGAGGCATCCTATTCGGGTTTGGGCCAGCTAGTGCAACGATTATGAGTCTATATGCCGAACATGGATCTGATTACAAGCAATATGGTTGGTCTGAGGCTTGGGCGCTCTATAAAGAAAATTTCCGTCGAGCCAACCAGGTTTTCTATACATTTTTTTTAATAGAAGCCATTCTTATTTATGGAATGTATCTGATGGTTCAATTGCCCCACTTGTCCCTGTTTCAGATTTTTATCTTATTGGTCAATTTGATTTTCTTATTGGTGGCTCCCCTGACTTTTGCAGTCTATCTCAAGCTTCAAGTCCATTTTGACTTGTCCTATCTCAACAGCTTGAAGTTGAGTTTCATCGGTGCTTTTCTGGATATTCGTGCAGTGACCAAGTTTCTCTTGGGGACCTTTCTGTTAGGGGTTGTTACCCATTTCGTTCCGGCTTTGTTTTTCTTTGTTTTACTGGGCTTGTGGCATTTCTTTGTCAATGATATTTTTCAACCAGTCTATGAAACAATTCGCTCTAAAGTGGTTTCTTAATTATGAAAAAAATATGGTTAGCGACTCTTTTGAAATTCTATGCCTATATCATGGTGGGGATCATCACGACCTTAGGCGTGACGGTATCCTTGGTCTATTGGCATAATCAGCGAGCAGAAACCGATCGGATCGCTCAGTTGATTTCCTCTCGCTTGACTGCTGAGGTAGAGGATATCTACAAAAGATCGACACAATGGGGAAAGAGTCTGGTAGAAAACCCTGCCAAGCTCGAAGGAGTTTACAAGTACTTTTCAATGTCGCCTTCGGAATACGAAAGTTGGCGTCTGGACAATTATTTTTCCAACTATATTCAAGTCTCCCTACACCGCAATGTTGAGACTCTTTATTTGGAACACGATGCACTCGACCAAATCGATTTGGTGTTAAACGATTATACAACAGTCTTTGTTTCCAGTAAGAATAAAAAAGGGGGAGAACAAGTTCCAGCGGATCAATACATAGCTAGCTCGCAAGCCATCCCAGTTTCCTTGACAGATGTGACGACTGGCCAGGATATTGGACTGGCTTACATTAAAATTAATCCAGCACTTTTGGATTCTGTTGTCGACAATATTCAAGACACGATTCCAGTTGCTGTCCAAATTTATAATCCCTTGGGCAAGGTTTTTTACCACAGAGGGGATATCAACCCTAAAGATCATAGCCAGTGGATTGTGCGAGATACTGCTTACGGCTATCAAATCTGGGTTGGAATTCCGACTTCTTACACGGTTCGAACGGCCTTATTTAGTTTTACCTGGATGATTTCGGTCGCCTTAATCCTATTCTTGGTCTTGTATCTCTTGCTTCAACGAATTTTCCGTAATTACCAAAAACAAGTTTTGGATTTGGTAGATACCATGGAAGCCATCAGCCAGGGGGATTCTGAGCGACGGATCAATGTGGATACCAAAGAGCAGGAGCTCCTTTTAGTTGCAGAAACGACCAATGCCATGTTAGACAATATGGACAAGTCTATCCGTGATATCTATCAGCTACAACTGAGCCAAAAAGATGCCAATTTGAAGGCCTTGCAAGCGCAGATTAATCCGCATTTTATGTATAATACCATGGAGTTTATTCGCATGTATGCAGTTATGCAGGATCAAGAAGAATTAGCTGATATTATTTACGAATTTAGTAGTCTCCTTCGAAACAATATTTCAGAGGAGAAAGAAACGACCATAGAAAATGAGTTGGAATTTTGTAGAAAATACAGCTATCTCTGTATGGTGCGTTATCCAAAATCGATTGCTTATGGCTTTAAAATTGAACCGGGTCTAGAAGAGATGATTATTCCGAAGTTTACTCTTCAGCCACTAGTGGAAAATTACTTTGTTCATGGAGTTGATCACAAGCGCAAGGACAATGTCATTAGTATCAAAGTCCGTCATGTTGGAGGAGCTGTGGAAATTCGGGTTCAAGACAATGGGAGAGGACTGGAACCGAGCCAACTGCAACGAATTCAACAAATATTGAGTCATAGGGATCCACGAGAAGAAGTAGAAGAGAGTAAGGGGCGACAATCGATTGGGATTGTCAATGTCCACGAGCGTTTCCTTCTCTACTTTGGGGATCGTTACCACATTCAAATTACATCAGAAAAAGGAAAAGGTGTTCTCTATACGATTACCATCGAGGACACTTAAGAGGAAAAAATCGTGTATAAAGTCTTATTGGTTGACGATGAATATATGATTACTGAGGGGTTGAAAAAACTGATTCCCTTTGAAAAATGGGACATGGAGGTTGTTTACACAGCAGAGGATGCAGATCAAGCCTTGGCCTATGTTGCGGATTATCCAGTGGATATCGTGATTACAGATGTCAATATGCCAGGAAAAACTGGTCTGGAAATGATTGATCAAATGCAGTCCATGCTTCCCCATGCAGCTTATATCATTATGTCAGGTTACCAAGATTTTGCTTATGTAAAAAAAGCCTTAAACCTCCGAGTAGCAGACTATCTGTTAAAGCCTGTCAATAAGGTGGAGCTGGGGAATATCCTAGAAAAATTATCCCAAACTCTGAAAAACCCAGATCAAGCGACGGCCAATCGGCTCCTTCATGAAGATTGGTCAGAAGAAGAGTTCGAACAAGCCATCCGAGGAAGAAAACAACTCTGGATTGGAGTGGATAAGGAAAGGAAGGGCTTTGCCAGTTCATCTTATCAGGTCTTAGGAAAAAATCTTCAACTCTATCTTTCCGATGAGGATGAAGGGGCTTTCCTACAGCGCCGTTTCCAAGCACCTTATAAGGAACATTTTCAACAATTTAAAGAGCTTGTTGAACGAAGTCTGTTTTATGGGGATATCCCATTGGAGGAAGAAGATGGTGTCTTTAATTACTATGAACCCATCTACCGTGTCATCATTCAGGGGAATATCCAGCAAATTTTGGAGGAGTTAAACTGGTTAGAAGAAACTGTGAAAAGCCATACTCCAAAAGTGGCGATAGCCAAGCAACTCTTTATTCAGTTCATTATGGATGTCTTTCATTTATTTGAACACCTGCACGGTGATGACCTGACAGAAATTGTGAAAGCCGTTCATGATACACCGACTTTCGAGGATCTTGTTACCTGCGTTCGGAACCAATTGGAGAGTTTCTTTTCTCAATATCGGATGAACAATAATGTGGCGACCGTCCTAGAAGTAATTGGACGCGACTATCGGAAGGAACTGTCGCTCAAGGATATCAGCAAAGATCTCTATATCAATCCCGTTTATTTAGGGCAATTGATCAAACGTGAGACCAATTCCACCTTTGCAGAACTCTTGAATAAACAACGGATCAAAGCTGCCCAACAGTTGCTTTTATCCACAACGGAAAGTATTGAAGATATTTGCTATGAGGTCGGCTACAGCAATGTTGGTTACTTTTACAAGGTATTCCGCAAGTTGTGTGGCAAGTCTCCTAAAGCCTACCGTCAACAAATCGGCGTAGAGGAAAGTGATTAATCTGTAAACATGAAAAATACCCTCCATTGATTAAAAATGGAGGGTATTTTTTAGTTGCTTCTTCCAATCAAAATCGTAGCAGAAATCGTGACTTGAGTCAGATCGGTCCAGTCAATTTGAGCTGGATCGACATGAAAGAGGAGAGGCGTCATGCTCAGAAGAGCCTCCCGCAATGCTGGAGTCAGTTCGAACCTTTCCTGGCAATGGATGGTATTTTCAATCGTAAAATGATCAGAAAAATGTTGAATAATCTGCTCATTGGAGTAATCTACCTGGTCTAGGTGGTCCTTCACCTTTTGACGAATCTCTTGCAGATGGGTGGCAGTTGGGATGACCTTGATGAGGCGACCATCTGGGGCCAGGACCCGTTTAAATTCCTGATAATTTGCTGGCGAAAAGATATCTAGGAGGAGGTCCATGCTCTGGTCTAAAAGAGGGAGATGAGCCAGGTCTCCGACAAACCACTTGACCTTCCATTCCTGGTCGCTTTTGGCAGCCAGCTGGATCGATTCCTTCGACAAATCAAAGGCGTAAAAGGAATGGTCTGGATGGCGTTCTTGTAAGCTGCGCGAATAGTAGCCTTCCCCGCAACCAATATCTAAAATGTTGGCTGGATGGGCCAGTGGAGACAAGCATTCTGACAGGGCATTAAGGATATGGTTGTAGAAACCATTCTCTAGAACGAGTTGCCGGTTTTGGAAATTTTCCTTGTCATAGTCCTTGGAGGCCTTCACTTGTGGCGCCAAGTTCACATAGCCAAACTTAGCAAGGTCAAAGGAGTGGCGGTTGGGGCAAGCCAAGCTTTGTTGGACCAGGTCGAGGGCTTCTTGACAGATGGGACAGGCAAAAGCCGATGCAGTCTGAAATCGTTGTAATTTTGGTTTGATCGTCATGATACTTCTAGTGTACCAAAAAACCTCTGAAAGTCATAGCTTCAGAGGTCTTCTTTTTAATAAGTCAAAACAAAGTATTTTTTCTTACCGCGACGGATAACGGTCAATTCGTTTTCCAATTTATCGCTATCGCTCAAGACATAGTCAAGGTCTTGGATGCGGTCGCCATTGATGTAGATGGCACCATTTTGTACATCTTCACGAGCTTGGCGTTTGGAGTTGACCACGCCAGAAGATACAAGCAATTCTACGATGTTGAGGTTTTCGTCTGCTTGGACTTGGTAGTTTGGCACACCACGAAGGCCTTGTTTGAGTTCTTTGACAGAAAGGTTTTTGATATTTCCTGCAAAGAGTTGTTCTGTGATGTTGAGGGCTTCTTTGTAGGCTTCTTCACCGTGAACGAGGGTGACCACCTCACGCGCCAAGACTTTTTGAGCCAAGCGTTCATGTGGCGCAGCTTCAAACTGTTTGCGGATCTCTTCAATCTCATCAAGAGACAAGAAGGTAAAGATTTTCAAGAAGCGAACAGCGTCAGCGTCCATGACATTCATCCAGAATTGGTACATTTCGTATGGAGAAGTCTTTTCAGGGTTGAGCCAAACCGCATTCCCTTCAGATTTACCAAATTTCTTACCAGTCGCATCTGTAATGAGTGGAACAGTGATGACGTGACCAGTCTTGTCAGCCTTTCGACGCAACAATTCGGTACCAGCTGTCATATTTCCCCACTGGTCAGAACCACCGATTTGCAGGGTAACATTGTGGTCTTGGTTCAGAACAAAGAAGTCGTAGCCTTGCATGATTTGGTAGGCAAATTCAGTGTAAGAAATCCCTGTTTCAATCCGCTTCTTCACAGATTCCTTGCTCATCATGTAGTTGACAGTAAAGTATTTTCCGATGTCGCGAAGGAAGTCAATGAAGCTGATGCTGCCAAACCAGTCGTAGTTATTGACCATGACAGCCTTATTTTCCCCATTTTCAAAATCTAAGAAACGAGACAATTGCCCTTGGATAGAAGTGACCCAACCGTCTACAGTCTCCTTAGTTTGTAAACTGCGCTCGGCATCTTTGAAAGAAGGGTCTCCAATGAGTCCGGTCGCACCACCGACAAGCGCATAAGGTTTGTGGCCTGCCAATTGTAAGCGACGACTGGTCAAGATTGCAACAAGGTGCCCAAGGTGCAAGCTATCAGCAGTTGGATCGTAGCCAGTATAATACGATACTTGTCCTTCTTCTAGGGCTTTACGCAAAGCATCTTCGTCAGTCGTTTGGAAAATCAAACCACGTTCTTTTAGCTCATCAAAAATGTGCATCGTTCTCTCCTTTTCTAAGCTACTGGCCAGATCGATGAAAACAGTCCAGTATCTGTATGGTTTCTCTCTATTTTACCATAATGACTTGAAATAGCAATGAATGGACGAAAAAAATCCAATCGGAAGCAGTGTTCTCAACTTTAGGAATTGAAAAGAAAGAGGTCCATTTGGTATAATGGGAAGGACAAGGAGAAATAGAGTGAGTCAAATGAGAGAATTTTTTACAAAGTGCGGGAAGAAAATAAAAGACTTCTTTGCCAAAATGACGGTTGAAGTCAATGAGAAAGAAGACAAGGAGGGCTGGTCACTAGGAGATCTCCTAGCGACGGTTCTACGGACGATGAAACTCCTTTGGGATGTGCTACTGGTGTTTGCTTTGGGTGGTCTCTTGTTTGGTGCAGGGATTGCGATTGGCTATGCAGCTAGCCTCTTTAATGAGACAGAGACGCCGGATCCGACCCAATTGGTTCAACAAGTGCGAAATATTTCGAGCGTTTCAAAGATTTCCTACTCAGATGGAAGCATCATTTCTGATATTGACAGTGACTTGATTCGGATCCCTGTTCAAAAGGATGCGATTTCGGACAATGTCAAAAAGGCTGTCATTGCCACAGAAGATGAGAATTTTAATAGTCATAACGGGGTCGTTCCGAAAGCGGTGATCCGGGCTACCTTGGGTTCAGTTGCTGGAGTAGGGTCCTCTAGTGGTGGTTCAACTCTGACCCAACAGTTGATTAAACAACAAGTTGTGGGAGATGCACCGACCTTCTCACGGAAGGCTGCTGAGATTATCGATGCCCTTGCTCTTGAGCGGGTAATGGATAAGGACGAAATTTTAACGACCTACCTCAATGTCTCTCCATTTGGTCGAAACAACCGGGGACAAAATATTGCAGGAGTGGAAGCTGCAGCTCAAGGGATTTTTGGTGTTTCTGCCAAAGATTTGACTGTTCCACAGGCAGCCTTTATTGCTGGTTTGCCACAGAGTCCAATTGTCTACTCACCATACGCTTCTGATGGCAGCCTCAAGACTCAGGAAAATCAAGCTTTAGGATTGGATCGTGCCAAGGATGTCTTGTACAATATGTATCGGACAGGTGCTATCAGCAAGGAAGAGTACGACCAATATAGTCAATATGATCTAAGCAAGGATTTCCTTCCTTCAAATGGCATCGAGAAGACACCACACGACTACTTGTATTTCCAAGCTGTTAGTGAAGCGGAAGATGCTATGTATGAGTATCTAATCAAGAGAGACAACGTTTCTAGTCACGACCTAAAAAACAATTCAACGGTTAAGTCTTATCAAGAGTTAGCGAAGAAAGAATTGAGAGAGGGTGGCTATACGGTCCAAACCACTATCAACAAAGCTATCTACAATGCCATGCAAGAAGCAGTTGCCAATTATGGCGGTATCTTGGACGATGGAACGGGTACGGTAGAAGTCGGAAATGTCCTCATGGACAACCGAACAGGAGCGATTCTCGGCTTTGTTGGGGGACGGAATTTTGACGGGAATCAGAATAACCACGCTTTTGATACAGAGCGTTCTCCAGGTTCTACTATTAAACCCTTGCTAGCTTATGGAATCGCCATTGACCAAGGCTTGATGGGAAGCAATAGCATCGTCTCCAATTACCCAACTAACTTTTCTAGTGGAGAGCCAATTATGCACGTGGATAACCGGGGGACTGGGATGATGGACCTCCGAGAGGCCCTTAATACCTCATGGAATATCCCAGCTTATTGGACCTATCGTACTCTCCGTGAAAAGGGTGTCGATGTCCCAGGCTATATGGAAAAAATGGGCTACGATATCGCTGAGTACGGCATTGAAAGTCTGCCAATGGGAGGCGGGATCGAAGTAAGCGTCGCCCAACATACAAATGGTTATCAAACCATTGCAAATAATGGAAATTACCAAAAACGCTACATGATTGAAAAAATCATGGATCGCAATGGGGAAGTGGTCTACCAACATGAGAGCAAGGCGACCCGCGTCTACTCAGCAGCAACTGCGACTATCATGCAGGACCTGTTAAGAGGTGTCATCAGCTCTGGTGCGACAACGACCTTTAAGAGCCGAATCAGCCAGGTCAATCCAACTCTTGCTAATGCCGATTGGATTGGGAAAACCGGAACCACCAATGTGAATGGAGATATGTGGCTCATGCTGTCTACTCCAAATCTTACCTTAGGTGGCTGGATTGGACATGACAACAATGCTTCCATGGCTCCGTTGACAGGCTACAATAATAACGCAAGTTACATGGCCTATTTAGCGAATGCCATCTACCAGGCGGATCCAGCTGCTTGGGGCGTGCAAGATCGCTTTACCTTAGATAGCAGTGTTATTTCATCGACTGTTCTCAAATCGACAGGACAACGACCTGGTCGTGTCAATGTCAATGGTCGTGATATCGATGTGTCGGGTGCGACGGTTACCAGCTATTGGGCTAAAAATGGCGCTCCACAAACGACCTACCGCTTCGCAATTGGTGGATCGGATAGTGATTATGCTAGTGCCTGGGCTGGAATTCTAGGCGGTTCAGCTAATACTTCCAATGGAAATCGCAATAGCAACCGGACAAGCAATTCGAACACGCCAAGTAGTTCGAACACGACAGCTAGTTCATCATCTAGTGGACAAAACAGATAAAAATAACGAGTTGCAATACCATAAAATCGTTTTCATGTCTAGAGAAAACCTTGTGTTTTTTATGAAAATACGATATAATAAGGACAAGTAATTTGTCGTGCGCTTTATTTGAAATATTGTCCAAATAGAAGCTTACAGCAGTTAAATCAAACTTTATAAAAGTCGATTTAGCTGCTCTTTTTGTGCCTATTTTTAGAAAAAACGGAGCTTGTCACACAAACTTAATCTTTCTAAAAATTCCAAAAAGGATGAATGATACGGAGGAGATTTCTTCTCACGTGATGTAGATCACACCCCCTTCATAACATCGTTTCGACTGGATCAGAACCATTCTGATGTGGTCAGAAGCGATCTAGAAACCGGATTTTCAGAGAGGACCTTCCCCTAGCTGGTATCCTAGTATAGAAAAGGAGTTAAAACTTTGGCAGGACATGACGTTCAATACGGGAAACATCGGACCCGTCGTAGTTTTTCAAGAATCAAAGAAGTTCTTGATTTACCAAATTTGATTGAAATCCAAACGGATTCATTTAAAGATTTTCTGGATCATGGTTTGAAAGAAGTTTTCGAAGATGTATTGCCAATTTCGAACTTCACAGACACAATGGAGTTGGAATTCGTCGGCTATGAAATCAGAGAACCAAAGTATACCTTGGAAGAAGCACGTATCCATGATGCGAGCTATTCTGCCCCAATCTTTGTAACCTTCCGCTTGGTCAACAAGGAAACAGGCGAAATCAAAACTCAAGAAGTCTTCTTTGGTGATTTCCCAATCATGACCGAGATGGGAACCTTTATCATCAATGGTGGAGAGCGGATCATCGTATCTCAGCTCGTGCGTTCACCAGGTGTCTACTTCAATGATAAGGTGGACAAGAACGGTAAGGTTGGCTATGGATCAACGGTTATTCCGAACCGTGGAGCTTGGCTAGAGCTTGAAACAGACTCAAAAGATATTGCTTATACTCGTATCGACCGTACGCGTAAGATTCCATTTACGACTTTGGTTCGTGCCCTTGGTTTCTCTGGGGATGACGAGATTTTTGATATCTTTGGGGATAGCGAATTGGTTCGCAACACAGTTGAAAAAGATATCCACAAAAACCCAATGGATTCTCGTACAGATGAAGCCCTCAAAGAAATTTATGAGCGTCTTCGTCCAGGTGAGCCAAAAACAGCGGAAAGCTCACGTAGCTTGTTGGTAGCCCGTTTCTTTGATCCACGTCGTTATGACTTGGCCCCAGTTGGTCGCTACAAGATCAACAAGAAACTCAATATCAAGAACCGTTTGTTGAACCAAACGATCGCAGAACCATTGGTAGATGCTGAAACAGGAGAAATCCTTGTAGAAGCTGGTACCGTGATGACACGCGAAGTCATCGACAGCATCTCAGAACATTTGGACGGTGATTTGAACAAGATTGTCTACACTCCAAATGATTCAGCAGTATTGACAGAACCAGTCGTTCTTCAAAAATTCAAGGTTGTGGCACCAACGGATCCAGACCGCGTTGTCACTATCATCGGCAATGCTAATCCAGATGATAAGGTTCGTACCATCACTCCAGCCGATATCCTCGCTGAGATGAGCTACTTCCTTAACTTGGCTGAAGGTCTTGGACGCGTGGATGATATCGACCACCTTGGAAACCGTCGTATTCGTGCCGTTGGTGAATTGCTTGCCAACCAAGTTCGTCTTGGACTTTCACGGATGGAACGTAACGTTCGTGAACGTATGTCTGTTCAAGATAACGAAGTATTAACACCACAACAAATCATTAACATCCGTCCAGTAACTGCAGCAATCAAAGAATTCTTTGGTTCTTCCCAATTGTCCCAGTTCATGGACCAACACAACCCACTTTCTGAGTTGTCTCACAAACGTCGTTTATCAGCTTTAGGGCCTGGTGGTTTGACACGTGACCGTGCTGGATACGAAGTCCGTGACGTGCACTACACTCACTATGGACGTATGTGTCCAATCGAAACACCTGAAGGACCAAACATCGGTTTGATTAACAACTTGTCATCCTACGGACACTTGAACAAGTATGGATTCATCCAAACGCCATACCGTAAAGTAGACCGTGAAAAAGGTGTGGTCACTAACGAAATCGTTTGGTTGACAGCTGATGAAGAAGATGAGTACATCGTAGCCCAGTCCAACTCTAAGTTGAACGAAAAAGGTGGTTTTGCTGAGCCGATCGTTATGGGACGTCACCGTGGTAACAACCAAGAGTTCCCATCTGATCAAGTCGACTACATGGACGTATCTCCAAAACAGGTAGTTGCCGTTGCGACAGCATGTATTCCTTTCTTGGAAAACGATGACTCCAACCGTGCCCTCATGGGTGCCAACATGCAACGTCAGGCTGTGCCATTGATCGATCCAAAAGCGCCTTACGTGGGTACTGGTATGGAATACCAAGCAGCCCATGACTCAGGAGCTGCAGTCATTGCGCAACATGATGGGAAGGTTACTTATGCCGATGCTGACAAGGTAGAAGTTCGTCGGGAAGATGGATCTCTTGATGTTTACCATATCCAAAAATTCCGTCGTTCAAACTCAGGTACGGCTTACAACCAACGTACCCTTGTAAAAGTTGGCGATGTCGTTGAAAAAGGCGACTTTATCGCAGACGGTCCATCGATGGAAAAAGGGGAAATGGCCCTTGGTCAAAACCCAATTGTTGCCTACATGACATGGGAAGGTTACAACTTCGAGGATGCCGTTATCATGAGCGAACGCTTGGTGAAAGAAGATGTCTATACATCTGTTCACTTGGAAGAATTCGAATCAGAAACGCGCGACACTAAGTTAGGCCCTGAAGAAATCACTCGTGAAATTCCAAACGTTGGGGAAGATGCTCTCAGAAACCTTGACGAAATGGGTATTATCCGTATCGGTGCGGAAGTAAAAGAAGGCGATATCTTAGTTGGTAAGGTAACACCGAAGGGTGAAAAAGATCTTTCTGCTGAAGAACGTCTCCTCCACGCTATCTTTGGAGATAAATCTCGTGAAGTGCGTGATACTTCTCTTCGTGTACCTCACGGTGGAGATGGTGTTGTTCGCGATGTCAAGATCTTTACGCGTGCAAACGGAGATGAATTGCAATCGGGTGTGAACATGTTGGTTCGTGTTTACATCGCACAAAAACGTAAGATCCGCGTCGGAGATAAGATGGCCGGTCGTCACGGAAACAAAGGGGTTGTTTCTCGTATTGTTCCTGTTGAAGACATGCCATACCTTCCAGATGGCACACCGGTTGATATCATGTTGAACCCACTTGGGGTGCCATCACGTATGAATATCGGTCAGGTTATGGAACTTCACCTCGGTATGGCAGCTCGTAACTTGGGTATCCACATCGCAACACCAGTCTTTGACGGAGCAAGCTCAGAAGACCTCTGGGATACTGTTCGTGAAGCAGGTATGGATAGCGATGCTAAGACCATTCTTTACGATGGCCGTACAGGTGAGCCATTTGACAACCGTGTTTCTGTCGGTGTCATGTACATGATCAAGCTTCACCACATGGTTGATGATAAACTCCACGCTCGTTCTGTCGGACCATACTCAATGGTTACCCAACAACCACTCGGAGGTAAAGCTCAGTTTGGTGGACAACGTTTCGGGGAAATGGAAGTTTGGGCCCTTGAGGCTTATGGTGCGTCTAATGTCCTTCAAGAAATCTTGACCTACAAGTCAGATGATGTCAACGGACGTTTGAAAGCTTATGAAGCGATTACCAAAGGAAAACCAATTCCAAAACCAGGTGTGCCAGAGTCCTTCCGAGTACTCGTGAAAGAATTGCAATCACTTGGATTGGATATGCGTGTTCTAGATGAAGATGACAAAGAAGTTGAACTTCGCGACCTTGACGAAGGGGAAGACGACGATGTTATCCACGTAGATGATCTAGAAAAAGCACGTGAAAAAGCAGCTAAGGAAGCTCGCGCAGCTTTCGAAGCTGAAGGGAAAGAAGATTAATAAAATATGTAGTTCAAGAGAGTAGAAAACCTGAGAAGGTTGTCTATCTCGAAGCTTTAGAGTTGAAGGTGTGAAGAAAATTCCTTCTCTCCTTCACAAAAAGCAAAAGAACATACAATCGATAATGAACATAAAGAAAGGTAAGAAATAGTGGTTGATGTAAATCGTTTTAAAAGTATGCAAATCACCCTAGCTTCTCCAAGCAAGGTCCGTTCATGGTCTTATGGAGAGGTCAAGAAACCTGAAACAATCAACTACCGTACATTGAAACCAGAACGTGAAGGTCTCTTTGATGAAGTCATCTTTGGTCCTACAAAAGACTGGGAATGTGCGTGTGGAAAATACAAACGAATCCGTTACAAAGGGATTGTTTGTGACCGCTGTGGTGTGGAAGTAACACGTGCCAAGGTTCGTCGTGAACGAATGGGGCATATCGAGTTGAAAGCTCCTGTATCACACATCTGGTACTTCAAAGGAATCCCTTCTCGTATGGGATTGACCTTGGACATGAGTCCTCGTGCCCTTGAAGAAGTCATCTACTTCGCAGCTTACGTGGTTATCGATCCAAAAGATACACCGCTTGAGCACAAATCCATCATGACAGAACGCGAATACCGTGAACGCTTGCGTGAATACGGACCAGGTTCCTTTGTTGCCAAGATGGGGGCAGAAGCGATCCAAGACCTCTTGAAACAAGTGGATTTGGAAGCTGAAATTGCTGTCTTGAAAGAAGAATTGAAGACTGCAACTGGTCAAAAACGTGTGAAGGCTGTTCGCCGTTTGGATGTCTTAGATGCCTTCTACAAATCTGGAAACAAACCAGAATGGATGGTTCTCAACATCCTTCCTGTTATTCCACCAGATCTTCGTCCAATGGTCCAATTGGATGGTGGCCGTTTTGCTGCCTCTGACTTGAACGACCTTTACCGTCGTGTGATCAACCGGAACAACCGTTTGGCTCGTTTGCTTGAGTTGAATGCTCCTGGTATCATCGTGCAAAACGAAAAACGGATGCTCCAAGAAGCGGTTGATGCTTTGATCGACAACGGTCGTCGTGGTCGTCCAATCACAGGACCAGGTAGCCGTCCGCTTAAATCATTGAGCCACATGCTCAAAGGGAAACAAGGACGCTTCCGTCAAAACTTGCTCGGGAAACGGGTAGACTTCTCAGGACGTTCCGTTATCGCCGTTGGTCCAACCCTTAAGATGTACCAATGTGGTGTGCCACGTGAAATGGCTATCGAGCTCTTCAAACCATTTGTCATGCGTGAAATCGTTGCACGTGATATCGTGCAAAACGTCAAAGCCGCTAAACGCTTGGTGGAACGTGGAGATGAGCGTATCTGGGATATCCTAGAAGAAGTGATCAAAGAACACCCAGTTCTCTTGAACCGCGCACCGACCCTCCACCGCTTGGGGATCCAAGCCTTCGAGCCAGTCTTGATTGACGGGAAAGCTCTTCGCTTGCACCCGCTTGTCTGTGAAGCCTACAACGCCGACTTTGACGGTGACCAAATGGCCATCCACGTACCGCTTTCGGAAGAAGCTCAAGCAGAAGCCCGTATCTTGATGCTGGCTGCTGAGCACATCTTGAACCCGAAAGATGGAAAACCAGTTGTTACCCCATCTCAGGATATGGTCTTGGGGAACTACTACCTTACTATGGAAGAAGCTGGTCGTGAAGGCGAAGGAATGGTCTTCAAAGACCGTGATGAAGCGGTCATGGCCCTTCGCAATGGTTATGTTCACTTGCATACACGTGTCGGAATTGCGACGGATAGCTTGAACAAACCATGGACAGAAGCTCAACAACACAAGATTCTCTTGACAACTGTTGGTAAGATTCTCTTTAACGATATCATGCCTGCAGAACTTCCATACCTCCAAGAGCCAAATAATGCCAACTTGACAGAAGGTGTTCCAGCTAAGTACTTCTTGGAGCCTGGTCAAGATGTCAAAGTGGCGATTGAGCAATTGGAATTAAACGTTCCATTCAAGAAGAAAAATCTTGGAAATATCATCGCAGAAATCTTCAAACGCTTCCGTACAACAGAAACATCTGCTTTCTTGGACCGTTTGAAAGATTTAGGTTACCACCACTCAACTCTTGCAGGATTGACAGTGGGTATTGCCGATATTCCAGTTGTTGAAGATAAGGCTGAAATCATTGAAGAATCTCACAAACGTGTAGAACAAATCACCAAACAGTTCCGTAAAGGGATGATTACAGATGATGAGCGTTACAATGCCGTTACAGCTGAATGGCGTGCAGCCCGTGAGAAATTGGAAAAACGCTTGGTAGATAACCAAGATCCGAAGAACCCAATCGTTATGATGATGGACTCTGGAGCTCGTGGTAACATCTCAAACTTCTCACAGCTTGCCGGTATGCGTGGTTTGATGGCTGCTCCAAACGGACGGATTATGGAATTGCCGATCCTTTCAAACTTCCGCGAAGGTTTGTCAGTACTCGAAATGTTCTTCTCTACTCACGGTGCTCGTAAAGGGATGACCGATACGGCCCTCAAGACAGCCGACTCAGGTTACTTGACACGTCGTTTGGTTGACGTTGCCCAAGACGTCATTATCCGTGAGGATGACTGTGGAACTGACCGTGGACTCGTGATCCGTGCGATTACCGATGGCAAAGAAATGATTGAACCATTGGAAGAGCGTTTAACAGGTCGTTATACGAAGAAATCTGTCAAACATCCTGAAACAGGTGCAGTCATTGTTGGTCCAGATACCTTGATTTCAGAAGACCTAGCACGTGAAATTGTCAATGCTGGTGTCGAAGAAGTTACTATCCGTTCTGTCTTTACATGTAACACCCGCCATGGTGTCTGCCGTCACTGTTACGGTATCAACTTGGCGACTGGTGATGCAGTTGAAGTTGGTGAAGCAGTCGGAACCATCGCAGCCCAATCTATCGGGGAACCTGGTACACAGCTTACAATGCGTACCTTCCACACGGGTGGGGTTGCCTCAAATACCGATATCACGCAAGGTCTTCCTCGTGTCCAAGAAATCTTTGAAGCCCGCAATCCGAAAGGGGAAGCGGTCATCACTGAGGTTAAAGGGGAAGTCACAGCCATTGAAGAAGATGCTTCTACACGTACCAAGAAAGTCTTTGTTCGTGGTGCGACTGGTGAGGGAGAATACGTTGTCCCTTACACAGCCCGCATGAAAGTCGAAGTGGGAGATCAAGTCTCTCGTGGTGCAGCATTGACAGAAGGTTCTATCCAACCAAAACGTCTCCTTGCCGTTCGTGATGTCTTGTCTGTTGAAACTTACCTCCTTGCGGAAGTACAAAAAGTATACCGTAGCCAAGGGGTAGAAATCGGCGACAAACACATCGAGGTAATGGTGCGTCAAATGATCCGTAAGGTTCGTGTTATGGATCCAGGAGATACAGACCTTCTCATGGGTACCCTCATGGATATTACAGACTTTACAGATGCTAACCGTGATGTGGTCATTTCTGGTGGGGTTCCTGCAACGGCTCGTCCAGTCCTTATGGGAATCACCAAGGCCTCTCTTGAAACTAATAGTTTCTTGTCAGCGGCTTCCTTCCAGGAAACAACTCGTGTCCTCACTGACGCAGCGATTCGCGGTAAGAAAGACCATCTCCTTGGACTCAAGGAAAATGTTATCATTGGTAAGATTATTCCTGCTGGTACAGGTATGGCTCGTTACCGTAACTTGGAACCACAAGCAGTCAATGAAGTCGAAATTATCGAAGAAGTTCCTGTTACAGAAGAAGCAACTGAAACTGTTGAATCAATTGTAGTGGAAGAAAATTAATCCTAAAAGAAGCTTTACTGATCTTCAGTAGGGCTTCTTTTTATGCCTAAAAATAACCATATGGTCACCGCTTTTTCCTATAATATCAGTTTAAAAATATGCGCAAAAAAAATATATATTTAAAATAATGAATATTTTAGTAATGAAAATGAAACTTCATAAAGGTTTGAATGTTAAAAAAAAATAGTATAAAAACCAGCTATTTCAAGGGTTTTAAGGGTTCGAAAGATTCGAATGTTACATATAAATTACAGATTATTAAAATTCGATTAAATGTATTACGAAAGCATTGAGATAGTTTGACTTTTGAAGCTATTGAAGGTAGAATGGATGGGAAAAGTGTCGTCGATTTTGTTAAAAAATTCACAAGGTTAAAAAGGTGAGATGATGAAAAAGATTAAAGTGATGGTTGTTTTTGGAACGCGCCCAGAAGCTATTAAAATGGCTCCCCTGGTTTTAGAGCTTCAAAAGCAAAGTGAGACCATTGAAACGATTACAGTGGTGACTGCTCAGCATCGTCAAATGTTAGATCAAGTGCTAGAGACCTTCCGTATTCAACCGGATTATGATCTAGATATTATGGGGAAAAACCAATCTCTTCTAGATATTACGGCTAAAATCCTTGAAAAATTTGACCCAGTCGTGAAAGAAGTGCAACCAGATATGATTTTGGTCCATGGGGACACAACGACGACTTTTGCAGCCAGTCTTGTTGCTTTTTATAATCAAGTCCGTATTGGTCATGTAGAGGCGGGTCTCAGAACCTTCGATAAGTATTCGCCTTTCCCTGAGGAAATGAACCGTCAAATGACGGATAACCTAGCAGATCTCTATTTTGCTCCAACCAGTGAAAGCAAGGCCAATCTTCTCATGGAACATCATCCAGAGTCGTCCATTTTCATTACGGGGAATACGGCGATTGATGCCCTGCGATTAACCGTGCAAGAGAATTATCACCACCAGGTGCTTGATCAGTTAGATCCACAGAAGAAACTGGTCCTAGTGACCATGCACCGTCGGGAAAACCAAGGCCAACCGATGCGAGCTGTCTTTGCTGCCTTGAGAGAAATGGTAGATGCTCATCCGGAGTTGGAGGTTGTTTATCCAGTCCACCTCAGTCCGGCTGTTCAAGAGGCGGCTAAGGAGATCTTAGGAGATCACAACCGTATTCATTTGATTGCTCCTTTGGACGTCTTTGACTTTCATAACCTAGCATCGAGAAGTTACTTTATTATGTCTGATTCGGGAGGAGTTCAGGAGGAGGCCCCTTCCTTAGGCAAGCCTGTCTTAGTCCTTCGGGATACGACCGAACGTCCAGAAGGTGTCAAAGCTGGAACTTTAAAATTGGTCGGAACGGATCCTGAGCGCGTCAAGGAAGAAATGACTGCTCTGTTGACGGATCCAGATCTGTATCAAAAAATGTCTTCGGCCCGAAATCCATATGGAGATGGGAAGGCATCTGAGCGGATTGTTCAAGCCATTCAGCACTATTATGGACTCGTTGACGTGGTGTCTGAATTTATAGAGGGAGAGAATTAGGAATGAAAAGAAGGAATCATTTAGGAGACTGGATGCTTATTTTGGTCGGTTTTGAATTGGCCGTCCTGCTGTACTGTCTATTCTTTGCACGTGAAATTATCATTGAGGAAGCTCTCTTTCTCGTGTTAGCCTTGTTTGCTTCACTGGTCTTATCCAATTTGCTGCTTACCTGGACGATTTTAATTTCAGTCGGTTTAGGAATTGTCTTTCTGGTAGCAGGGGTCGTGTATATCCCTGCGAACCAAGCACTGTTATTGCTTTTCTCTTTCCCGATTCTTGTTGGAATTCTGTCGAAAATTCGCTACTACCTGTTTAAAGAGGTTGCTAAGGTTCAAAACCAAGAAGAGGAAGCGGAAGTCGCCTACAGATCTTTACTTGAAAGTTCTGGCTTTCAACAGGAGCAGAAATTACAAGCCCTCTTAATTCATTGGTCTCATGAGGAACTCTTCTATCAAATCCATCCTCGTGAGTATAATCGGACGCTGAACCAAATTCATTATCTGATTGGCCACCATCTGATACAAGATGAGAGACTTTATTATGTTTCAGACGGCAATTTCCTAGTGCTTACTAATAGCCAGCAACGAAATTTGCAAGAATATTATCAGTTGTATTTAAAAAATCAATTAGAATCTCTGGTCTTTAAGGGAGAAGATGGTAATCAAGCCATTCAATTCCAAAAAGGCTACTTGGTGGTGGATTCGACCAATCGGACGAAATTCCATAGCTACCAGGAAGCCATTAGTAACTTGAAACGTCAACTTGAAACGGATATTATTGTGGAATATTAGGAGGGACCGATGACTCTTACAAATCTATTTTTTGGGCTGGCCCTAGGGATTAGTCTATTCTTTGCTGTATGCTTTTGTGCATTATTTATTGCCTATTTGGTCATCTACCATCGGGTAAACAAAAACTTTAAGGCGGTGGACCATGATTAGTCAAATTTTAATGATTTTCACCTTGATTTCTATCTGGTTATCTCTAGCCTGGGGCTTGGTGATCCTGATTTCAGCAGTTCAATTCTGGTTGAAACACAGTGATTTCCGTGTGGATACGAGCCCGCTTCTCTATTATCCAAAAGTAACCATTGTGGTACCCGCTCATAACGAAGATGTGGTCATTGCTCAAACTGCTAAGGCTATTTTGGATATGAATTACCCTCATGATCGTGTGGAATTGCTTCTCTTTGCCGATAACTGCTCAGATCGTACCTATGAGGAGTGTCTGGCTGTCAAAGCCCTTCCTGAATACGCTGGACGGGATGTGACCATTATTGATCGTACTGGTACAGGTGGAAAAGCTGGGGTCTTGAATGATGCCTTGAAGATGGCGACAGGAGATTATATCTGCGTCTATGATGCGGATGCTATGCCTGAGAAAAATGCTCTTTATTTCTTGGTTAAGGAAGTTCTTAAAGATCCAGAACGCCATGTGGCTTCATTTGGACGCAACAAGACGAGAAATGCTAACCAGAACTTTTTGACGCGTTGTATCAACCAAGAAATCGTCGTGACCCAGCGGGTTCATCACGTCGGTATGTGGAATCTTTTCAAAATTGGACGGATTCCAGGAACCAACTTTATTATTCAAACAGAATTTGTCAAAAGTATTGGTGGTTGGAAGAATGGTGCCTTGACGGAAGATACGGATATTTCCTTCAAAATCATGCAAAGCGGAAAGTTGATCGCTTTAGCCTACAACTCGGAAGCCTTCCAACAAGAACCAGAGACCTTAAAAACTTACTATATGCAACGGAAACGTTGGGCAAAAGGAAACTATGAGGTTGTACTTTCTAACTTTAAACACTTATTCGGAAAAGCAAACTGGCGGGTAAAATTAGAGGTCTTCAACTATTCATGTATTTTCTTCTGGTTTAATGCAGCGATTGTCTTATCAGACTTGATTTTCTTTGCCAATGTCGCTGCCATGTTTATCCATCTTTTTGCTCCTGGAGTACAGATTCCGTTTGCTTTTGACTCGGAAAATATCTACATTGCCCAATTGATGCTCTTTAACTGGGTGCTGATGATTGGTTTGTATTTGTTGCAAATCAATATTGCCATGGCTTCTCAATTTGGTCAGGCGACAGTGAAACAGATTTGGTTGGCCCTAGCAGCCTACTTTAGCTATTCCCAACTCTTTATCATTGTTTCGATTGATTCGATTTCATCGATTATCATGGATAAATTGCTTCACCGCGAGGGAACCAAGTGGGTGAAAACGAAACGGTTTGCTGGTTAGGAGGACTTATGAGAACAAAAAAAATGAAATATTTATGGTTTGTGGTCATCCTGGCAGTCTTTTGTTTGACTCTCTTTTTGGCTCGGTCAAGAAGTAAGGTGGAGATGCGGAATCGCCTCTATCGGCAATGGACGGAACACTACCTCGTGACGGATGGAAAACAGTCCTATGTTCGTACAACAAACAGCGACCAAGAAACGGTTGTCTTATCAGAAGCACAAGGTTATGGCATGCTGATCACAGTAGAGGCTGCTAAGAAAGACTTAGCCAATCAAGAGGATTTTGACCGTCTGTATCGTTATTATCAAAACAATCGCTTTGATGACACCCAATTGATGGCCTGGAAACAAATCATCAAAAAAGGGGAGCTTTCATCTGAGCATCAAAATGCGACGGATGGTGATCTATATATAGCCTATGCCTTGATGGAGGCAGCAAAACAGTGGCCTGAAAAAGGTAAAGGCTATCAACAGCAAGCCAAGGCTATCTTGGACGACATCCTCAAGTACAACTACAATGAGACAACGGGTGTCTTGACCGTTGGGAATTGGGCCAATCAAGATTCCGAATTCTATCACTTGATGAGAACCTCTGATATCCTTCCATCCTTTTTCCAATCCTTCTATGAGTTGACTGGAAATGAACAATGGTTAAGTATTAAAGAGAAGATGTTGGCCCAGCTTGACGCCATCAGTTCGCAAACTAAAACAGGACTTCTGCCAGACTTTATGTGGGTAGATGAACAAGGGGCGCGTGTAGCGGATCCAGTTACCATCGAATCCAAGTACGATGGTGCTTATTCTTACAATGCTTGTCGTCTGCCATACAACTTGGCTCAAAGCCAGGACAAGACCAGTCAAAAATTGGCTAAGAAGATGCTGGACTTCTTTATGAAGCAACGGAATATCTATGCCGGCTATGATCTGAAAGGCAATGCCCTTCATCAGTACCAAGCAGCTAGCTTCATTGCTCCGGTATCTTATGCGGCTGAAAATGGAGATGGCTATCTCAAATTGGTGCAGCAGAACAAGTTTATCTTTATGCAAGATCTATCAACAGAAAATTATTACGATGCAACCATGACAACCATGATTGCCCTTCAATTGTTCTAATGGATCATCATTTGAAAAACTGAGAACTTTAGGCTTCTCAGTTTTTTCTTGTCAAAAAATAGCCTTTCTCTCCTCCATAAGGGGAGATTTTGAAAGAAAACAGTGAAAATGTTCGGAAAATTTACTGCATTTTTCTTTCATAAGCAGAATTCTTTTGTTATCAAAGGATTTTATATATAATATTGGATACAAAGGACGGAGAGAAATATGTATCAAGTAATTGAAATGTATGGGGATTACGAACCCTGGTGGTTTTTAGAAGATTGGGAGAAGGACATTGTCACTAGTCAGAGTTTTGATGACTATTATGAAGCCCTAAAATACTACAAACGCCAATGGTTACTTTTAAGAGAGCAATCCCCATTATTTAAAAGTAGAAGTGATTTAATGACAATTTTTTGGGATCCTGAGGATCAGCGCTGGTGTGAAGAGTGTGCGGAATACGTGCAACAATATCATTCAGTCGCCTTGTTAGAAAACGATCAGAAGATACCGAGAAGCAAGCGCCGTCCAGGCTACGAAAAAGAGAATGCCCACACGGCTCATCGCTCTTGTAAGCTAGACTACGAGAGCAATAATCTATAGGAAGAGAAATTCAATATGCAGTTGAGTTTCTTTTTTTTGCTCTTTTTTCTAAATCCAACGCTAGTTGGCCAATTTATTGCGAATTATATAGTGAAAGGAGGAAATATGGTTCAAGAAATTGCACAATCCATAATTCGAATGGCATCGAATGCCGAAGCTCAGGATATTTATTTTGTTCCTCGAGCATCAGACTATCAGCTCTTTCTAAGGGTTGGGGATGAGCGACGCTTTGTCGAGACCTATTCGCAAGAACAAATGGTAGCGGTCATCAGCCATTTTAAGTTTATGGCAGGGATGAATGTGGGGGAAAGGCGCCGGAGTCAATTGGGATCTTGTGACTATTCTCTAGGGGATAAGGTCTTGTCCTTACGCTTGTCTACTGTGGGAGACTATAGGGGGTATGAGAGTTTGGTCATTCGCCTGCTCCATAATGAGGACCGAGAGCTCCGTTTCTGGTTTGACCAACTTCAAGAGCTAGAAGAGAAGGTGAGTAAGCGGGGGCTCTACTTATTTGCGGGTCCAGTCGGATCGGGGAAGACGACACTGATGCATGTCCTGGCCAAGAAAAAATTTTCGGGGCAACAAGTCATGTCGATTGAAGATCCCGTAGAAATTAAGCAAGAAGAGATGCTACAACTGCAGCTCAATGAAGCGATTGGCATGACCTATGATAGCTTGATTAAACTGTCTCTGCGTCATCGCCCGGATCTCCTCCTCATCGGAGAAATTCGTGACACGGAGACAGCTCGTGCAGTTATTCGGGCTAGTCTGACAGGTGTGACGGTCTTTTCTACCATCCATGCCAAGAGCATTCCTGGGGTCTATGAACGCCTACTGGAGTTGGGGGTGAGTGAGGAGGAGTTACGGATTGTCCTTCAAGGGATCTGTTACCAGCGTTTGATAAAGGGAGGAGGTGTCACTGACTTTGCCATCCAAGATTACCAAAACCACTCCAGTCAGCAGTGGAACCAGCAAATGGATGCGCTTTATGAAGCGGGACATATTGAGCTGGATCAGGCGCAAGCCGAAAAAATTATCGATTGCTAAGCAAGAACATGTCATTGAACTCTTTCACAATCTCTACAGCAGTGGCTTTCATCTATCAGAGGTCATCGACTTTCTTCGGCGCAGTCAATTGGTAGAGGCAGATTTTGTCGAGAGGATGCAGGTCGGACTTGCCAACGGGAAGCCCCTGTCAGCCATTCTCTCTGATCTAGGTTTCTCCGATCAGGTAACGACTCAATTGGCACTGGCGGAGCAGCATGGAAATGTTACCTTAAGTTTGGAAAAAATCCGTAGCTACTTGGAAAATCTGACCCAGGTTCGAAAGAAACTAGTTGAGGTGGCGACCTATCCCGTGCTCTTGTTGGGATTTTTGATCTTGATTATGCTGGGGCTGAAAAATTATCTCTTGCCCCAGTTGGAGAATCAAAATGGGGCGACACGACTGATTAGTATCTTTCCCCAGTATGTTTTGTTAGGGAGTGTGTTGCTGACGATTGGAGTTTTGATGCTCCTTTTCCTAGGCCGTCGTGCCAAACGGCTGGCCCTGGTTTCATGTTTGGCTAGATTTCCTTTTCTTCGCCCCTTCTTACAGGATTATCTGACCGCTTTTTATGCTCGAGAATGGGGAAGTATGATTGCCCAAGGGTTGGAGCTGAATCAAATTTTTCCTGTGATGCAGGGGCAACGTTCCCGTCTCTTTCGAGAGATTGGACAGGATTTAGAACGGGCATTGGCTCGTGGCAGGTCTTTTTCTGACCATATTCAGACTTATCCTTTCTTTAAACGAGAGCTGGCCCTCATGATTGAATATGGGGAGGCCAAGTCCAAGCTCGGTAGTGAGCTGGAAATCTATGCAGACAAGACCTGGGCAGGCTTTTTCCATCGTTTGAACAAGGCCATGAATGTCGTCCAACCACTGGTCTTTGTCTTTGTTGCTCTTATGATTGTTTTGCTCTATGCAGCCATGTTGCTGCCAATTTATGAAAATTTGGAGGTTCCTTTATGAAATCATTGCGCACACTCAAGGTAAAAGCTTTTACTCTGATTGAAATGTTAGTTGTTTTGCTCATTATCAGCGTTCTTCTCTTGCTCTTTGTTCCGAACTTGACCAAGCAGAAAGATTCGGTAACAGATACAGGAAATCGAGCAGTCGTCAAAGTCGTGGAGAGCCAGGCTGAGCTCTATGAACTCAATCATCAGAATGAAAAAGCTAGTCTTTCTAAGCTTGTCGCAGAAGGACAAATCACTCAAAAACAAGCAGAAGCTTACCGTGCTCACTATGTGAAGAATGCAGGTGATCACCGTGCGGTTGCAGATTAAAGCTTTCACCCTTCTAGAGAGCTTACTAACTCTAGGTATCGTCAGTCTTCTATGTTGGCTGCTAGCTGGGTCAGTCCATCAAGCCTTTGGGCAGGTGGAAGAAACATTGTTTTTCTCGGAATTTGAACGGGTCTATCAGGAGACACAAAAGATGAGTATTGCAAAAGAGGAGAGAGCTCTTCTTTCCATCGACCACGGTGGGGTTCATAGTCCCTATCAAGAATTACCGCTTCCAAAAGGGGTGGAAGTGGTCAGAGAGAAGCAACTGACCTTTGATCCAGCAGGAGGCAATTCAAGCCTGACCAAGATTCAATTTCAGACAGAGAAAGAGGTGGTGACTTATCAGTTGGCAATTGGGAATGGAAAAATTAAAAAATCGACGGCTCCCCGCTAGTCTTTTGTTAGAAGGACTGATTGCCTTAGCGATGTTTGGTGTCCTCACGACCCTTGTGCTGGGAGAGCTAGGGGACTCGCGACAGCAGCGCTTAGAAGAGTTGAGACAAGGAGAAGTCTTGCGAGTCGCAAAAATGGCGATCCAGACCAGGCAGGATCAATTGAGCATCAATCAGGTCAGTGTCCAGGTGGAGAGGTCTGCCAAGTCCTTAAAGGTCTATCATGAAGGAAAGGTTGTGATTGCTGTTGAAAAGAACTAAACTGCCAGCCTTTACTTTACTGGAGGCCTTGGTTGCCCTGCTCGTCATCAGCGGTGGTTTATTGGTGTTTCAAGGATTGACAAGCCTTTTGCGTCAAGAACTCCAGTACCAAAGTCACATCAAGCAAGAGGAATGGTTGCTCTTTCAGGACCAGCTGGACATTGAATTGTCTCGTAGCCAATTTGAAGAGGTCAGAGATAACAAATTCTATCTTGTTCAGGATCAAAAACCCATAGCCATTGGACTGGCTAAGGGGGGAGATATCCGAAAGACAGATGCGACTGGCCGTGGCTATCAACCGATGATAGATGGAGTTGAATCCGCCAGGATTGAAAAAAGAGGAGATCTGGTGTCTATTCAACTGCGCTTTGAAGAAGGGTTAGAAAGGGAGGTGGTCTACCGTGTGGTGGAAAAGGATAAAAAAGAAGCAGATTGAGGCCGGGATCCTTCTTTATGCCCTTTTTATGTCGGCGGTTTTTAGTCTCTTGCTTCAGTTTTACCTGAACAGACAAGTGGCAGAGAGACGGATCCTCCTTGCTAGTCAGCACCGGATCCAGGCTTATGCGCAAGCTCAATTGGCGATTGATACTTGGGATCGGGAAGAAAAAACCATAACCTTCTCAACTGGTCGAGTCGATTTGGAAGAAAAATCGGGCTTTGCCAACGTAACGAGTCACTTACAAGATGGGGGAAGCTATCATTTCACCTTTGCTCTACCTCCTCGTGAAAAGAAAAAAACCGACAAGAAGGAAAAGGAGAAGCAGGCTCCAGATTCGGCCACAGACCACCCGACCACGACTGAGGAAGAGAAGCCTCAGGCCTTCGAAAAGCATAGCGAAAACTCTTAAAATTTGATATGATTAAGAGATGGAGGAAAGCATGAATTTCGAAAAAATTGAGAAAGCCTACGGCTACCTATTAGAGAATACCCAAACTATCCAAAATGATTTGCAGACCAACTTTTATGATGCTCTAGTTGAGCAGAATGCCATCTATCTGGATGGGCAAACAGAGTTGACTCTAGTGAAGGAAAACAACCAGCGCCTGAAGGACTTGAACTTAAACAAGGAAGAGTGGCGTCGTTCCTTCCAGTATCTTTTGATGAAGGCTGCCCAAACAGAGCCCCTACAGGCCAATCACCAATTTACGCCAGATGGGATTGGATTTCTTCTGGTCTTCCTAGTGGATCAGTTGGCGAGTTCCGATCAAGTAGATGTGCTAGAAATGGGGAGTGGAACAGGGAACTTGGCCCAAACCTTGATGAACAACTGTCAGCGTTCCTTAGATTATTTGGGCTTGGAAATTGATGATCTCTTGATTGACCTTGCGGCTAGTATGGCAGAAGTGATGAAGGCGGATGTGAATTTTGCCCAAGGTGATGCCATTCGTCCACAAGTTTTGAAAGAGAGCGATGTGATTATCAGCGATTTACCTGTCGGTTATTATCCAGATGATGCCATTGCGAGTCGTTACCAGGTCGCTTCCCCTCAGGGCCACACCTATGCCCATCATTTATTGATTGAACAATCGCTAAAATACTTAAAACCAGGTGGCGTCGCTATTTTTCTAGCTCCGAATGATCTCTTGACGAGCGAGCAGAGTCCTCTGCTGAAACAATGGATGCAGGATCATGCTCAGGTCTTGGCCATGGTGACCTTGCCAGAGAACCTCTTTCGATCAGCCAATCTAGCAAAAACCATCTTTGTTTTCCGCAAGCAAGAAGAAGCGGTGGTCCAACCATTTGTCTATCCTTTGACTGATTTGCAAGACCAGGAAGACCTCATGAAATTCCGTGAAAGTTTTCAAAACTGGAATAAAGAAAGTGAAATTTAAACAAAATTTTGCTATAATAGGAGTGAAAACGCTTAAAGAGGTAAAAAAATGACGAAAACAATTGCAATTAATGCAGGTAGTTCAAGTTTGAAATGGCAATTATACCAAATGCCAGAAGAAACAGTTTTGGCAAAAGGGCTCATCGAGAGAATTGGACTTAAAGATTCCATTTCGACAGTAAAATTTGACGGTCGAGCGGAAAAACAGGTTTTAGATATCGAGAACCACACACAAGCGGTTAAAATCCTTCTCGATGATTTGATTCGTTTCGATATTATTTCTTCCTACGATGAAATCACTGGAGTAGGGCACCGTGTCGTTGCAGGTGGCGAGTACTTCAAAGAGTCTGCTCTTGTAGATGAAGAAGTCATTCAAAAGGTTGAGGAACTTTCTTTGTTGGCCCCATTGCACAACCCTGCCAACGCTGCTGGGATCCGTGCCTTTAAAGAATTGTTACCAGATATTACCAGCGTTGTTGTATTTGATACCTCTTTCCATACAACAATGCCTGAAAAAGCTTATCGTTATCCTCTTCCAACTAAGTACTATACAGAAAACAAGGTTCGTAAATATGGGGCTCACGGGACCAGCCATGAGTATGTAGCCCACGAAGCTGCGAAGCTTCTTGGAAAACCAATCGAAGAGTTGAAATTAATCACCTGCCACATTGGGAATGGAGCTTCTATTACAGCGGTAGACAAAGGGATTTCTGTCGATACGTCTATGGGCTTCACACCACTTGGTGGCATCATGATGGGAACACGTACAGGGGATATTGACCCTGCTATTATTCCTTACTTGATGGAGCACACAGAGGACTTCAACAGTCCAGAAGATATTAGTCGTATCTTGAACCGTGAATCTGGTCTTCTAGGGGTGTCTGAGCTTTCTAGTGATATGCGCGATATCCACGAAGCCATGCGCAGTGGAAACGACAAGGCACTTTTGGCCAACGACATTTTTGTCGACCGTATTAAGAAATACATCGGTCAATACTTTGCTGTCTTGAATGGAGCAGACGCCATCATCTTTACAGCTGGTATCGGGGAAAATTCTAAAACGATCCGTGGACAAGTCATTGACGGCTTAACTTGGTTTGGTTGTGAGCTTGATCCAGAAAAGAATGTCTTTGGTGCAGAAGGCGATATTTCAACAGCGGATGCTAAAGTGAGAGTCTTGGTCATCCCAACGGACGAAGAATTAGTCATTGCCCGTGATGTTGAACGCTTTAAAAACAAGGGATAAGACTTTTATTCTAAAAAAACAAGAAAGAAGAGGCTGATTCGAAACGCCTCTTTTTTCTGTTGTGTGACTTCTGCTTGGGCTTGCCCCAGTAGCTCATCTATGCTATACTAGAAAAATAGTTTGATAATCGAGGTAAAATAATGGAAAATTGGATGGAGAAAAAATGGATTTCAAATGGTCTATGGTTACTAATTGGAATACCGCTATTGTTTGCAACTCAACTACCGATGGTCGCTTTGATCTTGGGGATTGAAAATGCTTGGTCAAATTGGACGATCAATAGCCTGGTCCTTGGGGTTACCATGCTTCTCGTCTATTTGCTTTGGTGGTTTATGAAATGGAGTCCACTTGATCCACTAGATTTTTCACGAATCAAAGGCAGAGATATTGGGCGAAATTTCCTTTATTTTCTCCTGTTGCTGGCAAATAATGCTCTTGGGGTTAACCTTCTTCGACAGTTGGGAGAGGCGACGACAGCTAACCAAGAGACCATCCAAGGGGTGGCTTCCTTGGCCCCTCAGCTGGCAATGGGTTTGCTCATTGTCGTAGTGGCGCCTTTAGGAGAAGAAATTATCTGTCGAGCTGTGATTCCTCGCTTGATCTTTAAGGGGCACGAAAAAATTGGTTATTTGGTTGGGGCTCTTGTATTTGCCTATTTACACACACCAAGTAATCTTGGTTCCTGGATCATCTATGGTGGCATGTCCCTCATCTTGACTTGGGTCGCCTACCGCTACAAACGAGTAGAATATTCGATTTTATTGCACTTTACCATGAATGCTTTTGCTTTTCTGATAACTGTTCTGGTTTCTTTTCTTCCTGCTTAAAATATGGTAGAATGATAGGACCAATGGGTTTTATTCAGAAGCTTTGGTAAGCTACCAAAGAAGCATCTAGGCGCAGATAGAGACAAACTCGGAGGTTGGAAAGATTCTAACCTCTTTTCTATGCTTGGTTGGCATTTCTGTAGAAAGATGAAGGAAGATATGTCAAAGAGTGAATGGAGACAACTAGGCAAGGATAGGACACTTCTATGTGGCATCCTCAATGTCACCCCCGACTCCTTTTCAGATGGGGGGCGTTACCAAACGGTAGATAGAGCTCTCGAGCAAGCTCGAAAGTTAATAGCAGAAGGGGCAAGCATACTGGATATTGGTGGGGAGTCCACACGTCCAGGGAGTCATTTTGTGGAAATTCAGGAAGAAATCCAGCGAGTCGTGCCCGTCATTGAAGCGATTCGAGCAGAGAGTGATATCTTGATTTCGGTTGATACTTGGAAGTCAGAGGTCGCTCGTGCAGCCCTAGCAGCTGGCGCAGACTTGGTCAATGATATCACAGGCCTGCTAGGAGATCCGCAAATGGCTGGGGTGATTGCAGAAGCTCAGGCTGGAGCCATTCTTATGTTTAATCCAGTCATGGCTCGTCCTCATCATCCAAGTTCCGTCATTTTTCCGACCTTTGGTTTTGAGCCGGCCTTTTCATCAGAGGAGTTGGCGCAGTTTGAAGGTCTCTCTATCCAAGACTGCATGTGGACCTTCTTTGCTAAGAGCCTTGAGCTAGCAGAGGAGGCGGGATTGAGTCCGGATCAACTCTTCTTAGATCCTGGGATTGGTTTTGGCTTGACCAAGCGGGAAAACCTCCAACTTTTGCAGGACTTAAAAACCATTCATGCTAAGGGGTATCCAATCTTTTTAGGAGTCTCTCGGAAGCGCTTTGTGGTTAATATTCTGGAAGAAGAGGGATTTGAGACTGACCCTGAAACGAAAGAAGGATTCTACAATCGGGATTTGGCATCCAGTCATTTGACGAGTGTGGCTGCCAGCCAAGGGGTAGAAATTGTGCGTGTGCATGATATCCCCCTCCATAAGATGGCGGTAGCTATCGGTAGTGCGATCTACCAAGCCGATCAAGCGCAGGACCTTCATTTGAAACAATATCGCTAAAGAAAAGAGAAGAGATATGACAGTAGATCTCAGTTGGTTAGCTACTTATCGTTCTTCCGAGCCCCATTTTGGCTTGGAGCGAATGGAAGCCCTGCTGGCCTTGAGGGGAAACCCACACTTAGCCTGTCCTGTAATCCATCTAGCTGGGACCAATGGAAAAGGATCGACCCTAGCCCATTTACGGTCTTTACTAGAGGCGAAAGGGTTGCGGGTTGGTGTTTTCTCCTCCCCCTATCTAGTTTCCTTTCATGAGCAAATCAGTATTAATGGGCTTCCCATCTCAGATCAGGATTTAGAAACTTATCTGTCCCTCTATCAGGACTTACTTGCAAAAAACAGTTCTGATCAGACCTTGCTGGGCTTGACCGAGTTCGAGTTGCTGACCGTCCTGGCTTTTGATTATTTTGCAGCAGAAAAGCCGGATGTGGTCATTTTGGAAGTGGGCATGGGTGGTCGTCTCGATAGTACCAATGTTTGTCAGCCTATTTTGACAGCCATCACGACGATTGGCTTGGACCATGTGGCTCTCTTAGGGCCGGATTTGGCCTCCATTGCTCAAGAGAAGGCGGGAATCATCAAGGAAAAGATTCCGGTCTTGCTAGGCCGGATGGAACTGGAAGCCCAAGAAGTCATTGTGCAGCGGGCGAACTGCTTATCGGCACCAGTAGAGCTGTTAGGTCAGGACTTTTTAGTTAGCTACCAAGAGTCACTGGCAGACGGGGAAGTTTTTGGCTATCAGAGCCAGTATCGGGAAGAAATGCAACTAAAGACAGGGCTCTTGGGACTTCATCAAGTCGACAATGCTGGACTGGCCCTGGCTCTCTGCGATACCTTCTGTCAAGAAAAGGGGCTCTCTTTCTTAAGCCGAGAAGAAATCCTCCAAGCTTGGGAAGGGGTCCAGTGGCCGGGACGCCTAGAGGTTATTTCGACCCAGCCCCTCATCATTCTAGATGGCGCCCATAATCCGCATGCAGTAGCCCCTCTTGTAGCCACCATAAAAGAACGGTATGGACAGTTGGACAAACAAGTCTTGTTTACCTGTATCCAGACTAAGGCGATTGAGGAGATGCTAGAACTATGGAGCGGATTGGAAAAGAGTCAATTAACCTTGACGACCTTTGAGGATTCACGCGCCTATTCCGTGAGAGACATGCAGGAAATAGCCCATCAAAAAGGCCTGCCTTATCAAGAATGGAAGGTGTTTTTAACCCAATATCTAGAAAGAAAATTGCAACAATCTGATCTCCTCTTAGTGACGGGATCCTTGTACTTTTTGGCTCAGGTGAGAGCCTTTCTAATCGAAGAAATCAGTAGGAGATAACATGGATACAAAGAAAATTCAAGAAGCCGTGAAGATGATTATCGACGCAGTCGGTGAAGACGGAAGCCGTGAGGGCTTGCAAGAAACACCAGAACGCATTGCCAAGATGTACCAAGAGATTTTTGCAGGTCTCAACCAAACTGCGGAAGTCCACCTATCAAAATCTTTTGAGATTGTGGACAACAATATGGTGGTAGAAAAGGATATCTTCTTCCACTCGATGTGTGAACACCATTTCTTGCCCTTCTATGGCAAGGTCCACATTGCCTATATCCCAAATGGGCGCGTAGCGGGCCTCTCTAAGCTAGCTCGGACAGTGGAAGTGTACGCCAAAAAGCCTCAAATCCAGGAGCGCTTGACAGTGGAAATCGCGGATGCCTTGATGGAGTATCTGGGAGCGCAGGGAGCCCTTGTCTGGGTGGAAGCAGAGCACATGTGCATGAACATGCGTGGGGTACGCAAACCAGGGACAGCTACTGTAACGACAGCAGCGCGTGGCTTGTTAGAGACAGATAAAGACCTGAAAAACGAAGCCTATAAACTAATGGGACACTAATCCCTAGATAAACTGAGGTGACGATGGTGGATCAATTACGGATCAAAGATTTGGAAATTTATGCTTATCATGGTGTGTTTTCCGCTGAAAAGGAATTGGGGCAACGCTTTGTCCTGGATGTCTGTGTCGATTATGAGATGACAAAGTCTGCTCGGACGGGCGATTTGACGGCTTCAATCCATTATGGAATCTTAGCAGAGCAACTGACAAATTGGGTTCAAGCTGAGAAAATTGATTTGATTGAGACAGTAGCTTTTCAGCTTGTGGAGAAGATTTTTGCAACCTATGACTTTGTCAAAAAGGCTCGACTGGAGCTGAAAAAACCTTGGGCGCCAGTTCCTCTACCTTTGGATACTTGTTCGGTCACGATTGAACGAGAAAAAAGACGAGCCTTTATTGGTCTGGGAACCAATATGGGCGATAAGGGACAACAGTTGGAGACGGCTGTATCTAGACTAGAAGAAAAGGGGCTTACGATTCTCCAAACCTCTTCTCAGATTGAGACAGCACCTTGGGGAGGGGTCGAGCAGGATAGCTTCCTCAACCAAGTCGTAGAGGTCGAAACTTGGTTTACGCCCCAAGACTTGATTGAGACCTTGCTAGGAATCGAACTAGAAATGGGCCGGATTCGTGAGATCAAATGGGGACCACGGGTCATCGATTTGGATCTCCTTTATATGGAGGATTTGATCCTCTATAGTCCAGATTTGATTCTCCCTCATCCGTATGTGGCAGAACGGGCATTTGTCCTAGAATCCTTGAATGAAATTGCTCCTTACTTTGTGGATCCTGTCCAAAGAAAACAGATCCGACAACTGTGGGAGGCTGTGAAAGAAACATAAGGTAGTTGACCCTTAGGTCAACTACCTTTTTTACCTTGACAGGTTGACTGAGCAGGAGTATACTATGCATAAATAGATTAGGGGTAGGTGGGCGTCATGAAATCTTATCTTGTAAAATGGTTGATCGCGATTGTCTTGGCTGTTTTTTTCCTTTGGTTGAGTTTGGAAACGGACTTACTGCCAAAAGAAGCGTATCCCCTTCTCCTTGTCCCGATACTGATTGTGGGCCTCTATCTTTTTAAGGAGAGGTAACTCTCCATCCAATTAAACTATGAAAAATCCCCTGGGTGCCAACTGGTTCAGGCACTCAGGGGATTTTTTGTATATGGAGCTAGGACCAACGGTCTAGCCTTGCCTTTCTTTATTTGCGGTACAAGCGATCGTATTGGTAAACTGGATCCATGGTCACATGAATGCCCAGTTTGCGAAGAACGTTCTTATCTTCGTCTGTCAACATGACTGTTGAATGGGCTTCGCTCCCTTTCAATCGACCTAATTCTTGCATGGCAAGATTTGCCTCTGGATGGTTCATGGCGGTAATGGCGAGGGCGATGAGGATTTCATTTGAGTGGAGGCGAGGGTTGCGACTGCCCAAGTGGTTGATCTTCAAGCCTTGGATTGGTTTCACATATTCTGGCTCAATCAACTTGGTTTCTTTATCAATATGGGCCAATTTCTTGATGGCGTTGATGAGAACAGCTGCCGTTGGACCAAATAAGTCAGAAGTCTTACCTGTCACGGTTTCTCCGTTCGGCAATTCCAGTGCCAAGGCAGGTTCACCGGTTTCTTCCTCTTTTTGACGGGCAAGGACGGTGACTTGGCGGTCTTTTGGTGAAATGCCTAAGTCATTCATCAAGAGTTCAATTTTCTTAATAGCTCCGTTTCCGACACGCTCTGCCTTCACATCTAGAATGGTTTGGTAGTAACGGCGGATAATTTCTTGCTTAGAGGCTTCAATCGCTGCGTCATTGTCCACGATGGCAAAGCCGACCATGTTCACACCCATATCTGTTGGGGAAGCGTAAGGAGATTCTCCAAGGATGCGTTCCAACATCCGCTTCAAGACAGGGAAGATTTCGATATCCCGGTTGTAGTTGACCGTTGTTTCGCCATAGGTTTGGAGGTGGAATGGGTCAATCATATTGACATCGTCAAGGTCTGCAGTAGCAGCTTCATAGGCCAAATTCACTGGGTGATGCAAAGGCAGGTTCCAAACTGGGAAGGTTTCAAATTTAGCATAACCAGATTTGATGCCATTTAATTGGTCATGGTACATGTTGGACATACAAGTCGCCAATTTACCAGAACCAGGACCAGGAGCTGTCACGACAACGAGATTACGGCTAGTTTGAATGTAGTCGTTTTTCCCCATTCCCTCAGGAGAAATGATGTGGTCCATATCCGTTGGGTAGCCCTTGATTGGGTAGTGGAGGTAAGAGGCGATACCGTTCTTTTCCAACTGTTTGCGGAAAAGGTCTGCAGCTGGTTGACCAGCATATTGAGTGATGACGACAGAGCCGACATAGATGCCCAATTCATTGAATTTATCAATCAAGCGGAAGACCTCTTGGTCATAAGAGATTCCTAGGTCACCACGCGCTTTTGAATGCTCAATGTTATTGGCATTAATAGCAATCACAATCTCCACTTGGTCACGAAGTTCTTGGAGAAGCTTAATTTTGTTATCTGGTTCATAACCAGGAAGGACACGAGCTGCATGGAAATCTTCCAACATTTTTCCTCCAAACTCTAGGTAGAGCTTGCCATCAAATTGGTTGATGCGTTCGAGGATGTGATCGCGTTGCAAATTCAAATACTTTTCGGAACTAAAAGCTTGTTTCTTCATTTAAACCTCCAATAAAGAAGCGAGGGTGATCTTTAGCGGTGCTCCGCCTTTCACATAGGGAAAGGGGAGTGCAAAAGAACACCCGTTGCAATATTCATTCAGTATTATATCAAAAAAACCCCAAAATGGGGGTTTAAAAGAATTATTTTGGAAAAATATTAATAATTCTTAATTAAATCAACGGTTGAACGATCCAATTTTTTGACCAAGGCTTGAAGGAAGGCTTGGGCTTGAAGGAAGTCATCCATAGCGTAAAGGGTCTGGTGGGAGTGGATGTAGCGTGCGCAGACTCCGATGGTAGTAGATGGCACTCCACCGCTTCGTAAGTGGGCTACTCCAGCATCCGTTCCGCCTTTTCCACAGTAGTATTGGTACTTGATGCCGGCTTCTTCAGCGGTGGTGAGGAGGAAGTCCTTCATATTTGGCAACATGAGGTGACCTGGGTCAAAGATGCGAAGGAGGGTTCCCTCGCCGATGGCTCCTTGGCCTCCGTAGACATCTGCAGCGGGAGAACAGTCAACAGCTAGGAAGATTTCCGGATCAAACTTGGTCACAGAAGTCCCTGCACCGCGCAGTCCGACTTCTTCTTGGACAGTTGCTCCGACATAGAGCTCGTTTGCTAGGGCTTGTCCAGAGAGGGCTTGTGCCAATTCGCTGACCATCAAGACCCCATAACGGTTGTCCCAAGCTTTGGAAATGATGTTTTTCTGATTGGCTGTTAAGATTGCAGTGCTTTCAGGGACCAAGGTGTCACCTGGACGGATCCCAAAGCTCTCAGCTTCTTCTTTGTTGGCAAAGCCACCATCAAAGACAATATCTCCGATTGCGGGAAGGGCAGGACCGTTTGCGCCCCGTGTCAAATGCGGAGGAACAGATCCAGAAATGACAGGGTAGGAATGGCCATCGCGGGTCAAAAGGGTGAAACGTTGGCTGCTGACCACCATAGGGTTCCAACCACCGATTTCCACCACGCGGAAGGTGCCGTCTGCCTTGATCTCACTGACCATAAAGCCAACTTCATCCATATGGCCTGCGACCATGATGCGAGGAGCATCAGCCACTTCTGAGTGGCATACCCCAAAAATACTTCCCAAGCCGTCTGTGACCACTTCATCCACATGTGGAGTGATCTGTTTGCGTAGATAATCGCGAACAGGCGCTTCGTGGCCAGAGATGGCAGGAAGTTCTGTTACTTCTTTGATTTTAGAAAATAAATCAGTCATAAGTTACCTTCTTTCTGATTGTTATTTTATCACTTTTTTAGTTGAGATGGTAGTGGCAGTTGACGGGAATGAAAGCAGATCGTCATGATGGGGAGAACTATTCTCCTTCGTTGTCCCAGCTTGTATTTTGTGTTACAATATGAGGTATGAAAGCTAAAAAAATCATTTTATCCAGCCTTGCAGCAGCTAGTGCAAGTGCTCTTGCCCTTGGGGCCTATAAAATTGCCAAAGATCAAAAACGTCTACGGACGCAAGAAGAGTTAGTCGCAGAAGTCCGTGAGCAAATGGAGAATATGGGGAAGATTGCGACCCTTTATGTGGAACTCTATGAATCAAGCGAAGAGCGTTTGGTAGGAGGGATCGTATTTGAGGATGAGCGCCACTATCGCTTTGTCTATGAAGAGGGTCTCCTTCAGTATGAAGAGGAAAAACTATGATCATTCCACAGTCCTTAGAGGAATTAGCCCGCTACGTCGAGCAAGAAGGAAAGAAGGTTTTCTTCTTTTCAGCGGATTGGTGTGGCGATTGCCGGTATATCCAGCCCTTTTTGCCAGAGATTGAAGCAGAAAACCCTGAATTTACCTTCATTTTGGTTGACCGAGACCAGTATCTAGACCTGGCTAAGCTTTGGGATATCTATGGCATTCCGAGTTTAGTGGTCCTAGACAAGGATCGGGAACTGGGGCGTTTCGTCAATCGTGATCGCAAAACCAAGGCTCAGATTTCAGAATTTTTAGCAGGATTGAAGTAGGAGAAAGAGAAAGAATGATTGTAACCTATAATAAAGAACAAGTCGGTGATGTCTTAATGCTCACCTTGAAAAATAGTGGGGATGCCAAGTTAGCAGTCGAGCGCAAAGGCAAAGTAGCCCGTGTCTACCGTGAAGACAAGCAAGAAACAGTGGCCTGGAATATTTTTGAGGCTTCGACTTTCTTTGCCCTTGACGGCAAGGGGCAACTTTTCTTGAGTGATGAGCAAGTTGCACGCCTCAATCAAGAATTACAAGCTGAAGGATTTGCAGAGGTCTTGGTTAATGACAAGGAGCCTAAGTTTGTCGTGGGGCAAATCGTTGAAATGGTTGCTCATCCAGATAGTGACCACCTCAACATCTGCCAAGTGGCTGTTGGACTAGACAAGACGGTTCAGATCGTAGCAGGTGCACCAAATGCGCGTGAAGGCCTCAAGACAATCGTGGCTCTACCAGGTGCGATGATGCCAGATGGCAGCTTGATTTTCCCAGGAGCCCTTCGTGGAGAAAAGAGCTTTGGCATGATGTGTAGCCCACGCGAATTGCACTTGCCAAATGCACCACAAAAACGTGGTATTATTGAATTGCAGGATACAGAAGAGGTGGGAACTCCATTTGACCCCGCTCGTCACTGGCAAGGATAAGAGAGTGGGACAGAAATCCGGCCCCTCAATTGTCTTTGGATTGTCGAGCAAGACGCAGTGGTTGAGTGGGCTCTACTACGCTGATTTCATCAGTTTTTACAGCCCTACTCAACTGTGCGGAGGTGGGACGACGAAATCGAATTCTAACGAATTACCGATTTCTGTCCCACTCTCTTTTTTTTATTTTTTCCTCAAATAGCTAGAAAACTACGAATTATATAAGTAGGAGGAAGAAATATGTACAATAAAGTAATTTTAATCGGGCGCCTTGTGGCTGACCCGGAGCTTCATAAGACCAGTACGGATAAGTCCGTTGCGCGTGCGACCCTGGCTGTCAATCGGCGTTACAAGGATCAAAATGGCGAGCGTGAGGCGGACTTTATCACCCTAGTGGTCTGGGGGAAATTAGCAGAGACCCTTGTATCCTATGCCAACAAGGGGAGCTTGCTCTCAGTAGATGGCGAGCTTCGAACCAGACGTTATGAGAAGAATGGGACGACCCAATATGTGACAGAAGTGCTCTGTCAAGGATTCCAGCTCTTAGAAAGTCGCGCTCAACGAGCGATGCGGGCTAATGGAGCAGGAGGAGATTTAGCGGATCTGATCCTCGAAGAGGAAGAGCTTCCATTTTAACAGAAGAAAACGGTGCAGCTGGTCAGCTGTGTCGTTTTTTCTTTTTCGAAACTTCTTACTGAAGTTGTAGGGAGAAGTTATTATCTAGATAGAGACGTAAAACGCATTCATTTCCGAGAGACCTTCAAGCTCTTGGTAAAAAATGCTATAATAAAAGGTATTAAATGCGAACGAAAATGTTTGATGTAGCAAAATAATCCGTTTTTAAGAGGAGAAGAGATGGAATTAGAAGAGGAAATCGTTCAAAAGAAACGGAATCGAGCGATGATTTATGCGATATTTTGGAGCCTGATTTTTGTGGTAGTGGTCATCTACTTGAATGCTAGTCAACTAAAGCCTGTTCCTGGTCAAATGCGGATTGGCGTGACTTACATGACCATGAACAATGAATTCTATCAAACGCTTAATGCAGAGATTGAACGAGTGGCTGACGAAAAAGGGGACTTGCTTCTAGTTCGTAATCCAGAGTTAGACGAAGAAAAACAAAGTCAACAGATTGATTATTTTCGTAAACAAAAGGTCAATGTGATTGTGATTAATCCTGTAAAAGGAGATAGTCCTAAAATCATTGCTTCCCTGAAGAGAGCCCAACAAGCAGGGATTAAAATCATTGCAGTGGATAGTCAGCTCAGCCATTTCACGGTGGATGCCAGTGTGGTGTCGGATAATTACCAGGCAGGGGTCTTGGTCGCCCAGCGCCTGATGAAGCAGAAAAATGGGGCGAAAATCCTACTCTTAGAGCATAAGGGGACAGTGTCGGCTGAGCAACGTATTCAAGGGTTCTTAGATACGATTCAGTCGGAGCCTGCCTATCAGGTTGTTGGGAGAGAAGAGACTCGTGGTCAAACAGAATTGGCCTTGCCAGCTGTTTCCCAGGTCATTCAGGATGGTCTGGTATTTGATACCGTCGTAGCCTTAAATGATCGAGCGGCCATCGGAGCCCTTGCGGCAATCAAGGAAAACCAACTAGCCATGCCGATTTCTATCTATGGAATCGATGGCTCTCCAGATATGAAGGTATTGCTCTCAACGACGGATGATATCGAAGGGACGGTTGCCCAATCTCCTCTTAAAATGGGGAGACAGGTGATGCAAGTGATTGAGTGCATGAGGACAGGTAAATCCTACAAGGAGCAATATAAGATTCCAGTTGAGATGATTGATAAGGATAATGTTGACCGATACGATGTCAACGGGTGGCAGTAATGACCAAGCTTCGTGGCATTCGTTATAGTTTGATTTTATTGAAAATTATTAATTTCATCGCCATTTTATTTAGTAGTTCGCTCTACTTACATGCGACCAATTACATCATCGCCAAGGGGCAAGGCTATCAATTGTTGGAGCAATTGAGAGAAATACCGAGTTCCCCAGCTCAGAATTTTTGGATCTCCATCCTTCTCTTTGGAGGGATTCTTCTCATTACCTTTTATCGGATGCGCCCAGGGACACAGGAGTGGTCGGTTTTTGACAAGTGGAATATCCTAGAAATATTGCTGATGTTAGGTGTCATGATGTCCCTCAGCTTCTCCTACAATGGGATCATCCTCTTGGTATTTGCTGATATCTTTTATGGTTCTAAAGAGTTTAGTAGTTCCAAGGACAGGCGCTACTGGTTTGCCTTTATCCTTCTGAGTTTCATAGTCCTCCTTGTGACCAATTATGACATTCTCTCTCTCGTTGTACAGTTGCCTTCGCTGGATACCTATATCGCCTTTTATCCTTCATCGATTCGGATGCTTATTCTATTTGCTAAAAATGCGCTAGCTTCCTTAAATATGGTTGTCTTTATTATTTCTCTTCTCTTTTACATTTTATCGGTAGTAGCAGAGCACCATCGAATCGAAAAAGAGTTAGAAATGGTATCGCAAGTTAATACGGAATTAAATAGCTACATGGCCCTTTCGGAAAAGATTGCGGAGGACCGGGAGCGCAAGCGGATAGCACGGGAAATTCATGATACTCTAGGCCATGCCTTGACAGGCATTTCTGCTGGGATTGATGCAGTTGGGGTTCTGATTGATATTGACCCTGGTCGTGCCAAGACCCAGCTGCAATCGGTCTCTACGGTGGTACGGGATGGAATCAAGGACGTCCGGGGCTCTTTGAACAAGCTTCGGCCAGGTGCCCTAGAGGATCATACCTTGAGGGATGCGGTTTTGAAATTGGTTCACGAATACCAAGTCATCTCCCACCTGCAAGTCGATCTCACCTATGACTGGGATGAGGTTGATCTGGATGTCATGGTGGAGGATACCGTCTTTCGCGTGATTCAGGAATCCATGACCAATTCTGTCCGCCACGGTCATGCTAGCCATATGCAGATTTCCTTTTTGGTGGAAGATGCCTATATCATGATTCTCCAAGATAATGGGGTTGGTTTTGACCACCTGCAGGTTGGCTATGGTTTGAAACAAATGCGAGAGCGGGTTTCTATCTTGGGAGGAAGGATCGAATTTGCCAATCGAAATGGATTTTATACACGAATTGAATTGCCCAAAGAAAAAGGAGGAAATCTTTTATGATCAAAGTAATGATTGCGGATGATCAAGCGCTGATTCGCGAATCGCTCCAAATTATTTTGTCTGCTCATCAAGATATTCAGGTGACTTCTGCAGTGGCAGATGGTCATGAGGTGCTAGAGCGAATCCCCCAAGATCGACCAGATGTTGTATTGATGGATATTCGTATGCCTAAGATGGATGGTGTGATGGCGACAAAAGAAGTCAAGGAACGCTTCCCTGAGGTAAAAATCATCATTCTAACCACCTTCGACGATGATGATTTCATCTTTCGGGCTCTGAAATATGGAGCTTCAGGGTATTTGCTCAAAGGGGCTTCCACAGAGGAACTCTACCAAGCCATTCAAATTGTCTATCATGGGGGAGCCATGATTAACCCCAATATTGCCAGTAAGGTTTTTCAGATTTTTTCTCAGATGGCTCAGAGCAATTATACAATCTCCGTTTCTGAAGAATATGTGAGCGACTTATCCCTGACCGAATGGCGGATCATCCAGCAGGTTGGTTTTGGGGAGTCTAATAAGGAAATCGCAGCCAAATTGTTCCTATCTGAGGGAACGATTCGGAATTACCTATCAACCATTTTGTCTAAGTTGAACTTGCGGGATCGGACCCAGTTGGCTATTTGGTCTGTTCAAAAAGGTGTGACCACTAAGGACTTTGGAACAGAAAGTGATAGCCGATGAAGAAAAAACGTAAGATTCGAGGCTCCAGATTGTTTCTAGGCTTGCTTTTGCTTTTTCTACTTGCTGGAGGGATTTGGTGGCAGCGTCAGCCTAAGCTTGTCCGCTTGGGGGTCTACGCTGGATCTAGCTGGGATGTGCCCACCCAAACGGAAGAAAAAGTCTTGGACCAAGCGATTGCTCGTTTCGAAAAAACGCATCCAGGGGTAAAGATTGTCTACGAAAGCGGGATTCCGAAGAATCAGTATGCGAGCTGGTTAGCCAATCAGATCCTCCATGGACAGGAGCCAGATCTATATATGGTATCCAGTACTGAGCTCCCGGTGTTAGCTGCGCGTGGGGCGGTAGAAGATTTGACACCCTTGATGGACAAACAGGTCGATCCTTCTCATTTTTATCCAGTTGCCCTAGAAGCAGGTAAATACAAGAACCGTCAGTATGCCCTCCCATTTGAGAGCAATCCTGTTTTGATGTGTGTCAATAAAGATTTATTGGAAAAGGAAGGGATTGCTATTCCGAAAGAGGGGTGGACTTTGGAGGAATTTTATACGATTTGTCAAAAAGTGACGCGGGATACAGATGGAGATGGTGAGCTAGATCAGTTTGGAAGTACAGATTATACCTGGAGGGAGGCCTTGGCAGCTCATGGTGGCCAGCTTTTCCGTCAGGATAACATTAATCTGACGAGTAAAGAAATGAAGCGCTCGCTCTATTTTGTCGAAAAACTCGAAGCCCTTCATGGGAATTTCAATGTTACTTCTAAGGATTTTGATGAAGGCAAGGTCGCTTTTTATCCGATGACCTTGGCCCAGTACCGAACTTATAAACCTTATCCCTATCATGTTGCCAAATATTCAAATTTCACTTGGACCTGTATCCCTATGCCCGGGGCTTCTGGATCAACTCCGTCAACCTTAGTGGATACGTCCTTGTTTGCTCTGTCTTCTCGGGCCAGTGCTAGCAAGGAGGCCAAGGAATTCATGGAATTTTTGACCCAGGACCAGCAGGTCCAGCAGGACCTCTTCCGGCAGTCGCAGGGGACCTCTGTCCTCCCTTCGGTGGTCAATAGTTCGGAAAGTCGGGACCTTCTTAAAGCGGATGATTTCGGGGTTGATTCCTTGACGAATCGGACCCTGGACCAGATTATGAAAAAGGCTGTCCTAAGTACTCCTGGCAACCTACCCGATGATATCTGGGATCGATTGGATTATTTGATTTATAATGCTCTAAAAGCAAAGGATATTGATAATCAATTGCCTCAAATTCAAAAGATTATTGAGGAAATGCTTCGGGAGAAGTTTCGTTAAGAGCAACTAGGCATCTGTCAAGTGACAGATGTCATTTTTTTATTGACAGATGTCAACTTTTCTTTGTGACAAATGACAATAGTAAAACGCTTTCAAAAACAATACAATAAGGTCATCATAAAGGAGGAGAAAGGATGAAGTATCTGGTATTGGTCAGTCATGGTGGACTGGCAGAAGGTCTGAAAAGTTCGCTGGCAATGTTTGCTGGGGATAAGATAGATCAGGTGATTGCGGTCGGACTGAAAGAAGGCAAATCGGTAGATGATTTTGCTCATGATTTTCGTCAGGCGATTTCCCATTTAACAGATGAGGACTCTGTCTTAGTTCTAGCAGACATTGTAGGTGGCAGTCCTTTGACAACGGCAGCGACAGTGCTAGAGGAGCAAGGAAAGCTGAGTACAGCCTTGATCTTAGGTGGAATGAACTTGACCATGGCGTTGACAGCAGTTGTGATGAAGGACATGATGGAGGGGGCTGATTTAGCCCAGGTGATTTTATCCGAAGCTTCCACTGCCTTGCAAGAATTTGCCCTTGCCCCGGTAGAGGGTGACGATGAAGAAGATGATGATATTTAACTAAGGGAGGTTAGAAAATGGTAGTATCATTTGTACGGATTGACGACCGTATGATCCACGGTCAAACAGTAACTCGATGGGCTAAAGAAAAGCCTTGTGATGGCTTGATCGCTGTCAACGACGCAGCAGCTTCTAATAAGGTCTTGATCCAAGCCTATAAAGGGGCTTCAGATAAAAAAACCTTTGTCTGGACCAAGGAAGCTTTCAAAGAAAAATCTGCAAAAGTAACGGAATCAGAAACTCGCTATTTCTTGATTACTAAGAACCCCATCGATATGAAAGAAATTTTGGTAGACCAAGGGTTTGTCCCAGGCGATGTCAAAGAAATCATTGTCGGTCCTGCAAATGACCGTCCGGGTGCTGTGAAATTGGGAAATAACCAATCCATCACCCAGGAAGAAGCAGAAGCCATCGAAGCCATTCAGGCTGCAGGCTACAAGGTGAAATTCCAGTTGCTTCCAGATGTATCCATCGGTTACTGGGATGATTTTAAATCAAAATTCGGATTCTAGAGAGGGGAGTATCCTAGCTCTTCGTCACTAAACTATACTTACAAACAAAAGGAGCGTTTGTTATGACAATTTCATGGATTCAAGCAATCTTGCTTGGTATTTTCGCCAGCTTGTCTTCAATGCCTGGTATGGGTGGTTCCAGTATCGGGAACTATACACTTGGTCGTCCCCTAGTTGGTGGGTTGATCTCAGGGTTAATCCTTGGAGATGTGACAACCGGTATCATGGTCGGGGTTGCCCTTCAGGTCGTTTATATCGCTTTGGTAACACCTGGTGGAACTGTATCTGCCGATGTACGGGCTATTTCTTATATCGGAATTCCTCTTTCCATCTTATTTGTTCATGCCAACAATATTACTGGTGAGGCAGCAATTGCAGCGGCAGCAGCCCCAATCGGTGCAGCCGTTGGGACTATCGGTACCGTTCTTTTCTACGGTACTGCAACCATGAACTTGCTTTGGCAACATATCGGTTGGAAAGCCGTTGAAGAAGGAAACTTCAAAAAACTCTACGAAGTTGACTGGGTTTACCCATGGATTTCTCACTTCCTCTTCTCCTTCCTTCCAACGATGATTATCACCAAATACGGTGAAAACATGGTGGATTTGATGAAACAATACCTTCCAATGGATGGTTACTGGATGAAAGCCCTCTTTACAGTCGGTGCCCTTCTTCCATGTGTCGGTATTGCCATCCTCTTGAAGCAAATCGTTACAGAAGTGAGAGACTTCATTCCATTCTTTGTTGGATTTACCTTGGCAAAATCTCTTGGCTTGAACTTGGTAGCGAGTGCGGTAGTTTCATTGATTTTTGCAGTGATCTACTATGAACTTGAAGTGATTAAAACAATGAAAGTCGTCCCTGCTGGAGCAAATGACTTTGACGATGATGAGGAGGATATCTAAGATGGCTGATAAAAAGAAAATTTCAAAGAAAACGCTAACCAAAGCATTCCATCATTGGTATTATGGTCACTTGACCTGTTTCTCTCAAGAACACATGCAAACCTTTGGGTATTTGACTTCGATGCTTCCAATCGTGGAAGAAATGTATGATTCCAAAGAAGAACAAAAAGAAGCCATGCAAACCTATACAGCCTTCTTCAACACTGAGCCCCAACTAGGATCTCTTGTTGTAGGGATTACAGCTGGTTTGGAAGAAGCGCGTGCCAATGGAGAAGCAGTAGATGGCGAAACCATCAACGGGATGCGTGCTGGTTTGATGGGTCCAATCGCTGGGATTGGGGACTCCTTGGTTGTTGGGACCTTAATCCCTGTACTTCTCGGGATTGCCCTTGGTCTTTCTAAAGGCGGAAACATTGCAGGGGCTCTCTTCTATATCGTCGTTTGGAACCTCTTGGTCTACTTAGGCATGCGTTTCGCCTTCTTCAAAGGGTATCACTTAGGGGACAAGGCTGTTGAATTCCTTGTAGGACCAAAAGGACAAGCCCTTCGTAAAGCGATTAGTGTGGTCGGTGGTATGGTCATCGGTGCCGTAGCAGCGACTTGGGTCTCTGTTACAACAGCCCTCGAATTCAAAAATGCTGACGGAGAAGCCTTCCTTAAAATCCAAGAAAAGATTGATGGCGTCTATCCAGGTCTCTTGACTGCTGCCTTTATCACGCTTTGCTGGTGGCTCATGGCGAAGAAGAAAGTCTCACCAAACAAGGTCATGCTTCTCTTAGTCATCATCGCCTTAGCTGGGGTAGCTCTTGGAATCTTTGATCCAGGTCTCAAATACTAAGAGAAAACTGGAAACAGTTTATTGCAACCGGAGCATTGAGAATGAAGTACGTGACCTCCTTTACGAATACTTCATTCTCAATTTTTATTGAAGGAGGCATCTATGCACACCAGACAAGAATTAATAAAAGGGTATGAGACGGAAATTCGCTACCAACGCCATATGTTGGAAAACTTGGGTCGCTGGTTTAGTGTGCTCTTTCTCATGGCCAGTATTGGTGGACTGCTGATTTATTTCTTTCACAAGACTTCCCTCCTATTTTTGATCTTAGGTAGCTTGGTCGCCCTGATTGGAATAGCAGGGATGTTGCTAGTGGGGTATGGGATGTATCGTGGTCGAGCCAACTTACAAAAAGTCATCCAAGCTTACCAACAAAAACTAAATTTGGTTGGCTAGAAATCGAAAACACTTCGAAGAGATTGAGGTGTTTTTTTCTTGACTATTTTTGACCAAGTGATACAATAGAAACATGAGTTAGCACTCGATGTTGAAGAGTGCTAAAATACAAGAACGGAGGAATGACATGTTAAAACCATTAGGAGACCGCGTGGTCTTGAAAGTAGAAGAAAAAGAGCAAACAGTCGGTGGCTTTGTCATCGCAGGAGCAAGTCAAGCTGAAACCAAAACAGCAGAAGTCATCGCTGTAGGTGAGGGAGTTCGGACCCTCAGTGGCGAGTTGGTAGCACCAAGTGTCAAAGTCGGTGATACGGTCTTGGTGGAAAATCATGCAGGCGTTGATGTGAAAGACGGCGATGAGAAGTACACGATTGTTGGGACTGCAAGTATTCTTGCCATTGTTGAAGCCTAAAGAATCAGAAAGGAGAAAGATGTATGTCAAAAGAAATTAAATTTTCATCAGATGCTCGTGCAGCCATGGTCCGTGGGGTGGATATCCTAGCAGATACTGTGAAAGTGACCTTGGGACCAAAAGGTCGCAATGTGGTCCTTGAAAAATCATTTGGGTCACCATTGATCACCAATGATGGGGTGACCATCGCCAAAGAAATCGAATTGGAAGACCACTTCGAAAATATGGGTGCCAAATTGGTATCAGAAGTTGCTTCGAAGACCAATGATATCGCTGGAGACGGAACAACCACTGCGACTGTCTTGACCCAAGCCATCGTCCGTGAAGGGATCAAGAACGTTACAGCAGGTGCGAATCCAATCGGTATCCGTCGTGGGATTGAAGCAGCGGTTGCAACAGCTGTTGAAGCCTTGAAAAACAATGCCATTCCAGTTGCTAATAAAGAAGCTATCGCCCAGGTTGCGGCTGTCTCTTCTCGCTCTGAAAAAGTCGGTGAATACATCTCAGAAGCCATGGAAAAAGTGGGCAACGACGGAGTGATCACGATTGAAGAATCTCGTGGAATGGAAACAGAGTTGGAAGTCGTTGAAGGAATGCAGTTTGACCGTGGTTACCTCTCTCAATACATGGTCACTGATAATGAAAAAATGGTGGCAGACCTTGAAAATCCTTATATCTTGATCACCGACAAGAAGGTGTCAAACATCCAGGAAATCCTGCCATTGCTTGAAAGTATCCTTCAAAGCAACCGTCCGCTCTTGATTATTGCGGATGATGTGGATGGAGAAGCTCTCCCAACGCTTGTCTTGAACAAGATTCGTGGAACCTTCAATGTCGTAGCTGTTAAGGCTCCTGGATTTGGAGACCGTCGCAAAGCTATGCTAGAAGACATCGCGATCTTGACAGGTGGTACTGTTATCACAGAAGATCTCGGTCTTGAGTTGAAAGATGCGACCATCGAGGCGCTCGGTCAAGCAAGTAAAGTGACAGTGGACAAAGATAGCACAGTCATTGTAGAAGGTGCAGGAAATCCTGAAGCTATCGCTAACCGTGTGGCCGTGATCAAATCACAAATTGAAACCACAACGTCAGAATTTGACCGTGAAAAACTCCAAGAACGCTTGGCCAAATTGTCTGGTGGCGTTGCAGTCATCAAGGTCGGAGCTGCAACTGAAACGGAGTTGAAAGAAATGAAACTCCGCATCGAAGACGCCCTCAATGCGACACGCGCAGCGGTTGAAGAAGGAATTGTTGCCGGTGGTGGTACGGCCCTTGCCAATGTTATTTCTGCAGTTGAAACCCTTGAATTGGAAGGGGACGAAGCGACAGGACGCAACATCGTGCTTCGCGCCTTGGAAGAGCCTGTACGCCAAATCGCCCACAATGCAGGATATGAAGGGTCAATCGTCATCGATCGCTTGAAACATGCAGAAGTCGGAACAGGCTTCAATGCTGCAACAGGTGAATGGGTCAACATGATTGAAGCAGGAATTATCGACCCAGTGAAGGTGAGCCGTTCAGCCCTTCAAAATGCGGCTTCCGTAGCGAGCCTTATCTTGACGACCGAAGCAGTGGTAGCCAACAAACCAGAACCAGCTCCAGCAGCACCGGCTATGGATCCAAGCATGATGGGTGGGATGATGTAATCTGATACCAATGATTGGTGCTAAAGCACCGAATCATTGGACGGTAGCCGCTTTGTTGCGGCCTACCTAATCATCTTACTAAGAAAACAAAGAAGGCATTATCGGCCTTCTTTATTTTCTGTCGTAATCTGTGTGCTTGATTGAGGCTATGCTTCTAATCATTTGACGCCAACCGCTATCAGGCGGTTTGGCTAAACGTCTTACTAGCTCAAAGAGGTTGGCAAGTCTCCAATCCTCAATCGATCATTGGATGAACTGATTATTCTAATCTTTTCTTTGTGGCAGAAGGATGCATATTTATATATATTACGAAAGTTTGTGAAATAAATTTGGCTGAAGCCGGTCTTTTCTACAGGTCGGTTTCCTTTATTGAAGAAACTAAGATCAATCCGATGGGGATTATAGCAGTTATTTGAGGTGTGGGTTTTTGTTCACATATAGTGAAATCACGGGAAGAATAACCTTTGAAGTAGGTGGATAGATAGTTGGTATTTTGAAGTAACCTGCCTGTTCGATATTTGGAACAAAAATGCAATACAAATTCCTTTATTTTGTAACAAAGATGCGTTAAAATATAGGAAGTAGATAAATGTTCTACACTAGAGCAAGGGGGGAATACTTCCCACATACATGTCTAAAGACAAAAACTTGATCGAATAAATTAAAACTTTTTGATTCTTAATTTTTATCGACCTTTTTCATATTAAACTTTTTCATCCACCCCTTGCTAAGGCTCTTCCAGATTTTTCTGGGGGAGTTTTTTTTCTATTTCATAAACATTTCACATTTCTTTTCTATAATAACTATAACAAATGATGAAAGCGCCCATTTTGCATTGCTATGGGCTTTGAAATGGAGGGTGAGTTCATGCTCTTACAACAGGCAATTGCCTATATTACTCGAAAAAGAACGAGGAATCTGGTTCTCTTTCTGATTCTCCTCTTGATCCTCTCTTGCTTATATTTCTGTTTTTCACTGATGCAAGTAGGAGGAAGGCTGGAGGAACATATCAAACAGTCGGCTGGGACCAGTTTTGCCCTGACCAGTAAGCAGGGGAATACTCCCTTTGCGCTGAAAGAGGCTGAAAAGGTGCAGCGACTAGCTGGGGTGGGAGGCATGGTTCCTCAATATGAAAGTCCCGTTCGCATTCTTGGTAAAGAAGCGGTGACGGGGCAGCAGTCGGTGGAGCGAGACGATTTGGGTCAGGAAGCCAAGCAAGCGCTAGGTGCTGTCTTTACCCAGAAGACAGACCAGCACCTGGATTTCCGCAGTGGTAGTTTCCAACTGGTGCAAGGCAAGCACTTATCCGACAAGGCTCGCGGCCAGATCTTGATCCACCAAGAGTTGGCTAAGAAGAACAAGCTAAAGGTCGGAGATTCCTTGACCTTATCCAGCTTTCAGATGGGAGAGACTCCTGCCAAAGAGCAAACCTTTAAAATCGTTGGCATCTTTTCGGGTAAGAAACAGGAAAAATTCACAGGGATGACCTCAGATCTGAGTGAAAACCAAGTCTACCTCCCTTATGAGGATGCGACCAAGCTCCTAGGTCTCAGTCAGCAAGAAGTGACCCAGGTCACCTTTGGCGTCAAAGATCCTGAGAAAATCGATGCCCTCTTGAAGCAAGTTAAAAGCTTGGATCTGGATTGGCAGTCTCTACGTTTGGTCGAAGATCGCAAGGCCTTTGACCAGATGAAGGAATCCTCTCAGACCCTAGAAGGCCTGGTGCGGATCATGATGATCGTCCTCCTGGTGACGGGAGCCGGTGCCCTATCGCTCTTACTCAGTCTCTGGACACGGGAGCGGATCCATGAAATCGGGGTGCTTTTATCCATTGGGAAGAGCAAGGGCCGGATCTTTAGACAGTTCCTTTTGGAAGTGGTGCTGGTATCCTTACTAGCAGTGATCCCAGCCTTTCTCATCGGGCGGATGGTCAGCCATCGTTTCTTAGAGCAGTTTGTCGGACAGACGGGTCAACAGCAGACCCTAGACTTGCTCAACCAAGTCCCTCAAGGCCTTTCCTTAGGAATCGCCTATGCTAGCCTCTTGTGCTTGATCCTTCTGTCGCTCGGTGTAACGACTAGCATGATCTGGCGCAAGACCCCAAAAGAAATATTAACAAAAATGAGTTAAGGAGAAATGACACATATGTTAGAACTCAAGAATGTAGCCTATAGTTACCAAAGCTATAGTGAAGATATCCTCTCAAATGTGAACTATCAGTTCGAAAATGGGACATTTTACAGTATTATTGGTCAGTCAGGAACTGGGAAATCAACCCTCCTCTCCCTCTTGGCTGGTCTGGACAACCCCAAGAAGGGTCAGGTTCTCTTTGATGGGGAGGACATCCAGACCAAAGGGTCTAGCTACCACCGCAAGCACCATGTCTCCCTGGTCTTCCAGAATTACAATCTAATCGATTATTTGACGCCACTGGAAAATGTCCGTCTGGTTAACAAACAGGCTGGGAAAGAGATTCTCTTGGAATTGGGATTGGACGAAACGCAAATCAAACGCAATGTCCTGCAATTATCTGGAGGACAACAACAGCGGGTGGCCATTGCGCGTGCGCTCGTTTCAGAAGCACCTGTCATCTTGGCAGATGAGCCGACAGGAAACTTAGATGAACAGACAGCCGGTGACATTATTGCCATTTTGAAGAAGTTGGCCAAGGAACGCCAAAAATGTGTCATTGTCGTCACCCACAGTAAGGAAGTGGCAGAGGCCTCCGATGTGGTCTTGGAATTGAGTCGCCGTAGCCTCGTTGAGAAGAGCAAGTAAGGAGGGAATGCTATGTTGCGAAATGCTTTTGCTTATATCACACGTAAATGGCCCAAGTCTCTCTTGCTCTTTGCCATCATTCTCCTCATGGGGACCTTGAGCTTGATCGGACTCTCTATGAAAGGAGCGACCCAACAAGCTTCATCGGAAAGCCTGGGATCCATCACCAATAGCTTCTCCATGCAGATCAACCGCAGGACCAATCCAGGAACCCCTCGGGGAGCTGGGAATATCAGAGGAGAAGATATCGAAAAAATCAGCCAGGTAGAGGGGATCACCTCCTCCATCAAGCGGATCAATGCCATCGCAGATATCCTAGACCACGAGATTATTGAGACTGAAGAAACCCTGCAAAATCAATCTCCAGAGCGGGCCAAGCACTTTAAGAATACCTTGATGGTGACAGGGGTCAATGACTCTTCTAAAGAAGATAAGTTTGTCTCTGGAGCCTACAAGCTGGTCCAAGGAGAGCACCTGACAGACAAGGACAAAAACCAAATCCTCATGCACGAAGATTTGGCGAAAAAGAATGGTCTCAAGGTGGGCGATAAGGTGCGCCTCAAGTCCAATCTCTATGATGCTGACAATGAAAAAGGGGCTAATGAAACTGTCGAAGTAACCATTAAAGGTCTGTTCTCAGGGAAGAACCAAGCTCCTCTAACTTACGCCCAAGAATTGTATGAAGATACCCTCATTTCTGACCTAGATACAGCTGCCAAGCTCTATGGCAATACTGTTCAAACAGCTACTTATGAGGATGCGACCTTCTTTGCCAAAGGGGATCAAGACCTCGATAAATTAATCGAAAAAATCAAAGCCTTGGATATCCCATGGAATTACTATGACCTAGTCAAGAGCTCTTCTAACTACCCAGCCTTGCAAAAATCGATCAGCAGTATGTTCCAAGTGGCGAACTACTTGTTTATCGGTAGCCTCATCTTTGCTAGCTTGCTTCTCACCCTTCTCCTCGTCTTGTGGCTCAATGCCCGTCGCAGAGAAGTTGGTATCTTGCTGGCTCTAGGACTCTCCAAGGTGCAGATTGCGGGGCAATTCGTGGCAGAATTAATCATGATTTCCATCCCAGCCTTCCTCCTCTCCTATGGAGTCGCAGGTCTTCTTGCCAAAGGAGTCGGAGATACGGTGCTTAAGAACGTAACCAGTGGCATTGCTAAACAAATGGCTCAAGAATCCTCTGCAGCCAACCTTGGTGGAGGAGCTGAGGCAGAAAGCTTCAGTAAGACCCTGACTGATATCCATATGGATATCCAACCGAGCCAATTGTTGGTGATTGTCTTGGTCGGTGGGTTGCTCTTGATCCTGGTATCCATCCTTTCTTCACAATGGCTCTTGCATAAGAAACCAAAGGAACTCTTGGTGGATGTCGAATAAGAGATTGTTTCCTAAAATAGAAATAGGGTATAATAGGAGGTAGAAGAAGTTCTTAGATAAAGGAAAGTGTATGAAGATACTAATCGTAGAAGATGAAGTCCTGATTCGCGAAGGGATGAGCGACTATCTCATGGAATGTGGCTATGAGGTCTTTGAAGCAGGCGATGGGCAGGAGGCCCTGGACCTCTTTCACAGAGAAGCGCCAGATCTGGTCTTGCTGGATATCCAGCTCCCTATCCTCAATGGCTTGGAAGTGCTCAAGACCATCCGGAAGACCAGCTCAGTCCCTGTCCTCATGCTGACGGCCTTCCATGACGAGGACTATAAGTTGACGGCTTTTGGAGAGTTGGCGGATGGCTATCTGGAAAAACCCTTCTCCTTGTCCCTCTTGAAGGTCCGCATCGAAGCTATTTTTAAAAAGCTCCAGCCTTCCCGGGTCTTCACCTATGGAGAGGCACGGGTGGATTTTGAGAGCTATACAGCCAGCCTAGCTGGGCAAGCCATCTCCATGAATGCCAAGGAGTTGGAAATCTTGGAATACTTGCTCCAGCATGAAGGCAAGGCCCGGACCCGCTCTCAGATCCTCGATGCCGTCTGGAAGGAGACGGAGGAGATTCCTTTTGACCGGGTGATTGATGTCTATATCAAGGAACTACGAAAAAAACTAGAGCTGGACTGTATCGTTACGGTGCGCAATGTCGGCTATAAATTGGAGAGACCATGACCAAACGGAGTATCTTTGCAAAGATTTTTCTGATCACCTTTGCCCTTTTTAGTGGCTTAGTCATCCTTCTACACGCTTCGGTTTACTTTATTTTCCCGTCGACCTATATCGAGTCCCAGCGCCAGACGATTTTGAAGAAATCACAGGCCCTGTCCAAGAGTTTCCAAGGTCAAGAAGAAGGAACCATTGAGTCGGTCATCGACCTATATTCCAAGACCAATGATATCAAGGTCTCGATCAAGGACAAGGAAAAACAAAATGCCCTAGAGGTCAAGGATGACTTGCTCGTGAACCCTGACAGCCAGAATAATTCCCTAGTCATTGAAGAGCGAAAAATCCAGACAAAAGAGGGGAAGGACTTGACCTTGCAATTCTTAGCAACTGTCGATTCCCAAAAGGAAGCGCGGGACATCAGTCTGGGCTTTCTTCCCTATAGTCTTCTGGCTTCCTTTGTTCTGTCACTCCTTGCCTCCTATCTCTATGCCCGCCTGATTTCTGCTCCGATCCTTGAGATCAAGCAGATGACCAAGCGGATGAAGCGCTTGGATCGGACAGCCAGTCTTCCCATTCATTCGCAGGATGAGATTGGCGTTCTTAAGCAACAGATCAACGACCTTTATCACCATCTCCTAGAAGTGATCGACAATCTAGAGCAGCAGAAACAGGAAAATCTGAAGTTGGAGCAGATGAAGGTGGAATTCCTACGGGGAGCCTCGCATGAGCTCAAGACGCCTCTAGCCAGCTTGAAGATTATCCTAGAAAATATGCGGGATAAGATCGGCCGCTACAAGGATCGGGACCGCTACCTGTCGGTCTCCCTCGATATCGTCGATGAGATGAACCAGATCGTCCTAGAAATCCTGTCCCTGTCCTCTGTCCAAGAATTGGCTGGAGACAAGGAGTGGATCCAGCTGAATCAGGTCTTAGAGCAGATCCTCGACCAGTACAAGGTCTTGGCTCAATCTCGCGCGCTCACGATTGACAATCAAATCCCTGACAAAGGAGTTTATATGGACCCAGCCATTCTGAAATTGGTCCTCTCAAATGTCATTAGTAATGCCGTTAAGCATTCGGATGCCGGTGGAGAGATCCAGCTCCGGCTCGAAGAGGAAGGGACGCACTTGGCGGTTGAAAATACCAGCCAGGAAATGGTAGAGACCGCTGAAATGCCAATGACTGCTAGCCGTCAGAAGAAGGAAGGCGGCTTGGGACTCTTCGTGGTCCAACACTTGCTAGACCATGAAGAACTGGCCTACCAATTTGATAAAACGGCTATGGGCTTACGCTTCCGTATGGAACTGCCCAAAGCTCCTCAAGAATAAAAAGAGGCTAGGACAAAAGTCCTAGCCTCTCAATTATTTTTGGATTGTCGAGCAAGACGCAGTGGTTGAGTGGGCTCTACTACGCTGATTTCATCAGCTTTTACAGCCCTACTCAACTGTGCGGAGGTGGGACGACGAAATCGAATTCTAACGAAT
>NZ_JADNGY010000012.1 GCF_015553625.1 Streptococcus australis
GAGAGTGGGACAGAAATCGGTAATTCGTTAGAATTCGATTTCGTCGTCCCACCTCCGCACAGTTGAGTAGGGCTGTAAAAGCTGATGAAATCAGCGTAGTAGAGCCCACTCAACCACTGCGTCTTGCTCAACAATCCAAAAATAATTGAGAGGCTAGGACTTTTGTCCCAGCCTCTTTTACAATACTTTTTTTAATTTTTGATCGAAATCATGACGGCTCATCATGACCATATGATCACAATTGCTACAACGAATTTTGATATCTGCCCCTACTCGCCGAATTTCCCAACGATTGGCTTTTTTCCCTGTTGCTTTGATGATACAAGCATGGGGTTTTTTCATTTCTACAAAATCACCGACCTGATACATGGATTTTCCTTTCATCAACATAGAAGACGAAAAGCTAGCCTTTTTGATGCTAGCTTTTGGCCCTTAATTGGTCCGAACTGGTGTAATTAATTGAATGAAGCGTTCAGATTCCTCTGCTGGTACCAATGTAAAGGGACGAACTGCAGAGATGAAGCGAATGACGACTTTTTCACTTTCAATAGCTTTCAAAGCGTCAATCAAATAAGTTGGATTAAAGCTGATGTTCAAATCATCTCCCGAAACTGCTTCTGTATCAATTTCTTCATTCACACGCCCTACCTCAGGAGAATTTACGTGAGCAGAAACGACTCCACTAGCGATTTCTAATTTAACAGTACCATTTTGAGTAGCGTTAGACAAAAGGCGGGCCCGTTCCATTGCTTGGCGAAGATGAGCAACTTTAAAGGTTACTTCAGAACTAAACTCTGTTGGAATCAAGCGATCTGTATCTGGATAGTTTCCTTCTAGTAAGCGTGTATAGAAACTGATATTGTCACTTCTAAATAAAATCTGGTTATTGGCAAAGAAGACTTCAACCTGTTCAATTTCATCTGAAAAGACAGACGTTAACTCGCGTAAAGAACGGCTTGGAATCACAACATCAAAGTTATCCCCATTTTTTTCAAGAGTAATATTTTTTTGACTCATTCGATGAGAATCTGTTGCCACCGTTTTTAATTCCTTGTGATCAGAAAGAACAAAATGGACTCCTGTCAAAATCGGACGACTTTCTTGGGTACTTGCTGCAAAAGCTGTTTCAGAAATGATTTTCTTCAAGGTTTGAATTGGGAGCGTTAGAGGGTTGCTAGCAGAAATTTCTTGAATGCGAGGATATTGTTCTGCATCTTTCCCTTTAAGGGTAATTTCTGATTTCCCACTAACTAATACAATTTGTTTTTGTTCGATTTCTTTCACATCTAAAACGACATCTGGTAGACTTGAGACAACATTGATAAAGAAAGTTGCTTCTAAGAGAATAGCGCCTGGTGTTGTTACTAGAAGGCCTGCATTTTTATCTTTAACAGAAATAAAGTATTCAATTGAAATTTGTCCATTTGATCCAATGAGAGTAATTCCTTCAGAAGTTACGTCAATCTTAATAGTAGATAAGATAGGAATTGCATTTTTTGAACTAATGGCTCTTTTTGTCGTATTTAAAGCTTGTAGGAAATAAGCCTTGTTAATAGAAAAATTGATCATGAGATCTCCTTTTATTATTTTAGTATTAGTAAGTTAATAGTAATAGTAGAGTGTGTGGAACATGTGGAAAAGTCTTCTAAAGCCAGACAGGAATTGAAAAGTTCCTTGTTTACAACATGTGGAAAAAGAAGCAAGTTTTTCTATGATTGTCCACATGAGATTACTTTAATTTTTTCTTGATAGTTTGAATCTCGAGTCTGAGATTGTCATCAATTTCGATCATCCCTTTGATTTTTTCATAAGCATGCATGACTGTTGTGTGGTCTTTTCCTCCAAATTCACGACCAATACGGGGAAGACTATTATCAGTCATTTCGCGGGCGAGGTACATAGCTACTTGTCGAGCTAGGACAATATTTTGAACCCGTCGAGTGCCTTTCATTTCATTGACACTGACATTGTAAAATTTTCCAACCTCAGCTTGAATCTTTTCAATAGGAATTACAGTGATTTGTAAAGATTCATTCTTACGAGCTCGAATGGCTTCGGCTGCGACATCAATTGTAATATCTTTGATTTTTTTAACTCTTGCCACGAGAGAAATATCATTCAAAGCACCTTCTAAGTCTCGGACGTTCGAATCAAATTGACCTGCTAGGTATTCAAGAGTATCATCTGGGAAAGTAAAGTCTAGGTCTTCGATTTTATTTCTCAAAATAGCAATTCGCGTTTCAAAATCTGGTGGTGTAATATTTTGAGTCAAGCCCCACTTAAAGCGCGTGACTAGACGTTCTTCTAAGCTATCTAAATGATCAGGACTACGATCGCTGGTTAGGACAATCTGCTTATTATCCCCATAAAGAGCATTAAAGGTATTAAAGAACTCTTCTTGAGTTGTAACCTTTTTTCCTCCAAGCGATTGAATATCATCAATTAAGAGCAAATCCAAGTTTCGATAGGTTTTTTTAAAGGTATCCATATCATTGAGGCGAAGACGCTCTAAAAATTCATTGATAAAGGATTCTGCTGGGATGTATTTTACTCGAGCATTTGGGTAGTTTTCCATAATCTGATTCCCAATCGCGTTGAGCAAATGCGTTTTACCTAAACCGGGTCCTCCATAGATAAATAAAGGATTATAAGTGGTAGCAAGGTTTTCAGAAACTGCTAAAGCGGCAGCCAAAGCCCATTGATTTCCATCTCCACTTACAAAATTATCAAAGGTGTATTTCTTTCTTAATCCTGTTTGGATAGGAGGCAAATCTACTATCGGAGCATGGCTCACTGCATAGTCTCTATTCATTTCTGAAAGGGGAATAAACTCTTTTTCTTCTTCCTCTTCTTCAAGATTGAATTGATAGGAAATGGTTAATTCTACTGCATAAATTTCAAATCCAGCAGTCAAAATCACCTTTGTCATATTCTCTTCCCAGAATAATTTTTTCACTTCCGCATCTAAATAAATAACGGCTTCTTGTTGATCGACTTTGATGAGTCTTGAAGTAAGGACAAAATAGTCAAAGATTTCTTTTTTAAATGTCTTTTTACTTAATTCAATCACACGATTCCAGAATGTTTCTTCTCTTGACACTTATCGCCCTCCTATTCATTTTTACTTGCTATGTTTTTCTTATTTTATCATAAAAGGAGGGAGTTTTCCACAACTTGTTCTGAGGGAATAAAAAAGAGTTTTTTCCACAATATGTGAATAGTTATCCCCAATGTGTGTAGAAGTTTTCCACAAGTTGGGGAAAAGAGAGAAGAAAGTAGGAATATCAAGTAAGGAGGATTTTTGAAGAAGTGGATAATTCTGTTAATTGTTCTATAAAAAATAACAGCCTCATTTGAGACTGTTAATAATTCGCTGGTATTCATCAAGGTTGTTAAATGAAATATGAATACTACCTTTTTCTTGTTTTGTCAGACGGATTTCTACTTCGGTTCCCAGCATCTTTTTTAATCTGTTTTCTTCCTGTGCTAAAAAGAGTTCTTTCTCTTTTTTACTTGGCCTTTTCTTTTTTTGACCAACCTTTTCTTCCAAACTACGAACGCTTAGCCCTTCTTTCAGAGTTCGTTCCAACCAATAGATTTGTTGATCTTCTTTTAAAGGAACTAAAATGCGGGCATGTCCTTGTGAAATTTGATCATTTTTGATGGCTTCTTTGACAGCTGGTGAGAGATGAAGCAAACGGACCATGTTGCTGATGTAAGGACGAGATTTTCCCATAAATTGTGCAATTTCTTCATGGGTAGCCCCTTTATCAATAAGATGTTGGTAGGATTCGGCCTCTTCAATTGGATTCAAATCTTCCCTTTGTAAATTTTCGATAATGGCTTGTTTGATCATGTCATCATCTGATAATTCTCTTATAATCGCAGGGATTTCTTTGAAACCAGCCATTTGAGCTGCTCGGTAGCGTCTTTCTCCAGCAAGTAGTTCATAACCAACAATCGGAGATTTTCGAACAATAATGGGCTGGATTAATCCATTTTCTTTGATTGAAGCTGCGAGTTCTTCTAATTTTTCTTGTACAAAGGTTTGACGAGGTTGAAAAGGATTGGTTCGTATTTGCTTTACGTCAATAATATCAATTTTTTCCATGATGTATATAGCATAACACACCTTTACAATTTCGTAAAGGTGTGTTGACACTGTTGTAAATTTACTTAATTTCCAAGATTTTCTGTAGATTTTGTCAGCTCAATGGTAGCTGTTTTTTGCTTACCATCTCTATAGAAAATGATTTTAATTTTATCACCAATTTGATGAGAATAGAGGGCAGATTGTAAATCTGCAGTTGATTCAATGTTTGTGTCATCGATTTTTGTAATGATATCTAATCGACGCAAATATTTGGATGCCGGCATATCATTTTCAACTGAGCGGACAAGAACCCCACCTTTGAGTTTGCTTGGAATGTCTAATTGGCTAAGATCAGAAGAGGATAGGTTAGCCAGGTCCATCATGGTAATTCCAAGAGCTGGACGAATGACTTTACCATCTTTTTCTAAATGTTCAATAATATTTTGTACATCATTTACAGGAATTGCAAATCCCATTCCTTCAACCGCAGTTTGGCCATTTGAAGAGATTTTACTTGAGGTAATTCCGATGACTTGTCCCTGAATATTGATAAGGGGACCACCAGAATTCCCTGGGTTGATTGCAGCGTCCGTTTGCAACGCTTTTGTAGATACATTTTGGCCGTCTTCTGATTTGAGCTTCACAGTACGTCCGAGACTAGAGACAATCCCTTGGGTAACGGAATTGGCAAATTTTGTTCCTAAAGGACTACCAATAGCGATTGCGGTCTCTCCAACAGTCAACTTAGATGAATCCCCAAATTCAGCCACGGTCGTAACATTATCTGAACTGATTTTAACAACCGCAATATCTGAGAAAGTATCAGAACCAACAACTTCTCCAGAAACTTTATTTCCATCTGCAAAGAGAATATCGGCTTTTGTTGCTCCCATTAATACGTGGGCATTTGTTACTAAATAAGCGTCTTTACCGTCTTTTTTATAGATAACACCTGAACCTTCACTAGCTACTTCTGGATCAGAATCTGTTTCTCCATTGATGAAGCCTTTTTCAGAGGTTTCAGCATAGGTAATAACAGAAACAACAGCATTTTTAACCTTATCAACAGCTTCACTAGTTGATGTTGTATTCTTATAAGCATGATTAACTTTGGTAGATTTTATTTCTTGGCTAGGATTTGTAGAATTCCCCTTGGTAAACTGGAAAGAGGTCAAGGTCCCTAAGATTCCTCCAGTAAACCCAATGACAAGAACAAGTAAAAGTTGCAAAATTTTTTTTAGAAAATTTGATGGTTGTTTCATAGTTTTCTCCTATTGTTCCAATTATGGAAAAGTATAGACCTAGTTTCTTAATTATAACTTAAAATGGAAATTTTTTCCACAAGTTGTGGAAAACTGTGTATAAGTGTGAAAAACGTGAGAATAGAGCCATTTTTTGAAAGATAGATTCTGTCTTATTTGTTGAAGACTTGTGTATAAGTTCATTTGTGTTAGAATATGAATATGAAAATTAAAATTGTAACAGTTGGAAAATTAAAAGAAAAGTATTTAAAAGATGGAATCGCCGAGTATACGAAACGCTTGGGGCGGTTTACGAAGCTAGAAATGATAGAATTGCCGGATGAAAAAACTCCTGATCGAGCAAGTGATTTAGAAAACCAGCAAATCCTTGAAAAAGAAGGAAATCGTATACTAGCTAAAGTTGGAGATCGTGAGTATGTGATTGCCTTAGCGATTGAAGGGCAACAATTTCCATCTGAGAAGTTTAGTCAAACCCTAGAAGAGGTCACTGTACGAGGGTATTCTGAAATTACCTTCGTGATTGGAGGGAGCCTAGGATTGTCTCCAGCAGTTAAAAAACGAGCGAATTTACTTATGAGTTTTGGAAAGTTAACCCTTCCCCATCAATTGATGAAGCTTGTTTTAATCGAACAAATTTACCGGGCATTTATGATTCAACAGGGAAGTCCTTACCATAAATGAATCTTGACGCTCCTCCTATTTTCTGATAGAATAAAAAGACATCTGGTCTCATAGCTCAGCTGGATAGAGCATTCGCCTTCTAAGCGAACGGTCGCAGGTTCGAATCCTGCTGGGATCAAAATAAAAAAACGTGATTTTTACAGAAATCACGTTTTTTTATTACTTGTTTTTTTTAAAAAAAACTAGAGTTTTTTCTAAACAGATAGGATAAAAAAATTGTAAAAACTTGATTTTTTGTTCCAAATAGCTGTAAAAATGAACCAAATAGCGAAAATGTAAAAAAAGTCTTTGATTTTTTACTAAAATTTATGTATATTAAATTTAATAATTTAATGATCAAATAAATTATAAGGAGATTTTTTTATGAAAAACAATCCATCGACAGTTTCTAAAGCATTTAAGGTTCTTACAGAAAAAGAATTGCAGCAAATTTGTGGAGGGGATAAACGCAAAAAAAATAATTTTTCTGATCTTATTGGGCTTATTTTTGGTAGAGGAGGAAACTGATGTTTCTAAATACCCTATTCTCAATTTTAACTATTTTTACAATTTTTTTATCTTTTTTAAAAATTGATCAAAAACTTAATAAATATAGTAAACAATTGATTTTAGGATCTGGTGTTGTTGCTGTATTTGTCATCACAGTGGTCTTAGATTACTTTGATTTACATATTGATTATCTAATGTTATGTCTATGGCCACTATTTCTTTATCTTTATTACTATTTTATTTGTAATCTTCAACGTCAGATAGCGGTTCTTTACTCATTCATCATTTATCTAGCAGTTGAAAGTACAGATACATTTTTATCTGTAATTACTTCTTCTATTTTTGGTGATAGTATAATTAACCAATACTCTGATTATTACTTTTTAACTATTCGAATTATCTCACTTATTTTAATTATGAAGGTATTAACGATTCTCGAAGTGAATCTTCTCTATTTTAAAGAGCGGGTTTTTAAGAAATTTGTCCAGCAATTGATCGTTAGTTATCTTATTTTAACCTTAGTATTGAATGCTTCTCATTGGATAAGTGATATTGCTCATTTCAATAGTTTTGGTAGCATGGTAGCAACGATTTGTTTCTTGATCTTTATCGGAACCATGGTTCAAATGAAGACGGTTCGAGATCGTTATGAAAAGAAAATGGAGTTGAAGCAAAAGAGGTTCGAACAACGCCAAATGGAGCAGTATATGAATAAAATTCAAGGCCTCTATTTAGAATTAAAAGGTTTTCGTCATGATTTTGGCAATATTATCACTTCCTTAAATTTAGCGATTGAGGAAGAAAATATTGAGGATATTAAACGAATTCAAAGAGATGTTCTTGAAGAATGCTACGGTCAACTCCAAAAAGAAGAATATACAGGATTTGACCTAGGAAATATTCGAGATTCTGCTTTGAGAAGTATCCTAAGTAGGGGATGGATCTATGCGGAGGAAATGGGTGTCAAACTAACCTTTGAAACAGAAGATATTATTGAAAAGGTTCCCATGAGATTATTGGATCTTGTACGAACTGTCGGAATTTTAGTCAATAATGCTATTGAAGCTGCTAAAATGAGTCAAGAAAAAGAAGTTCAAATAGCGGTTTTTAATATGCCGAATGGAGTGCATCTGATCATAAAGAACTCTATTTCTGATGAACCGATTAATTGGAATAAGCTCTATGAAAAGGGATTTTCAACTAAGGGGGATCGTAGAGGAATGGGCCTTGCGATTGTAAAAGAGCTTATTGGAGAATATGCTGCTATTTTTCTAGAGACAGAGTTGATCAATGGAAGATTTACGCAGAGCTTAGTTATTGGAGAGAAAGGAAGATAGATGAATATTGTATTGCTAGAGGACGAAATTTCTCAACAAGTTCGAGTAGAGAAACATGTGAAAGCTATCGCTGAGGAGGAAGGCCTACGATTAAATATTGTTTCCACCAGTAAAATAACTGAACTAAAGGAATATCTAACCAATGGTGATTTTCATCAGCTTTTCTTCCTTGACATTGATATCAAAGGGGATGAAAAAGCTGGTATCAAGGCAGCTCAAATGATTCGTGAGGTCAATCCTTTTGCGATCATTGCCTTTATCACGACGAAATCGGAATTTGCTACTATTACCTATCGTTACAAGGTATCAGCTCTTGAATTTATTGAAAAAACCTTGAATGAAAACTTGTTTAAGGAAAAAATTAGAGAATGTATTCTCTACTTGAAGAAGAATGTGATTGAAAATAAAAATATCATTGATTTCTTTGAGTATAGTTTCAAAAATATGGAAATTCGAGTGCCATATCGAGATATATTGTACATTGAAACAACTGGAGTTTCCCACAAATTGCGACTTGTTGGAAAGAATTTTCAAAAGGAATTTTTAGGGACTATCAAGGATATACTTGAAAAAGATGTGGACAATCATTTCTTCAGTCCTAATCAGTCTTATCTAGTGAATCAAAGAATGATTGTCAGTTTTGATCGTCGCAAGAGACTCTTGATGTTAGAAGAGGAGACAACTTGCCCTGTTTCTCGTACACAGGTGAAAAGGGTCGAAGAATTATTAAATAAAATACAGAAAAAGGCTTGACAATTTTTGAATCGATGGTATAATGGGATATGTTCTGTTAATGACATGGTCCGTTGGTCAAGGGGTTAAGACACCGCCTTTTCACGGCGGTAACACGGGTTCGAATCCCGTACGGACTATATCTCATTCCGCCATAGCTCAGTTGGTAGTAGCGCATGACTGTTAATCATGATGTCGTAGGTTCGAGTCCTACTGGCGGAGCTAAACTAGCATCCTAAGGGATGCTTTTTTGTATAAAATAAGAGCCCCTTCAAACTGATGGGGCTCTTTATGATGCGAATTTACTGATTTTTTGAGGATTGAGATTTCTTTCGAATAGCATTGTAGCAAGCGAAGGAAAGAATTCCGAGTAGGAAAGCGATGGTTCCTTCTTTTAACCCATGTGGAATGAACTGTAGAACAACCTGTCCTTTTCCTTTAGGGACATCAACAGTCATAAATCCTTTTTGAGCCCTTTGAATAGGGACAGGTTGATTATTGATTGTCGCTGTCCACCCTTTATCATAAGGAAGGGTGAAAAAGAGACTTGTATGGTGGTCTGCTGTAAAATCTGCAGTGACGGTATTTCCTTTGGTTTGCACATGAACTTCTTGTTGGTGCAACCATTCAAAGGCTTCCTGGTAGGCTTGAAGGTTCAAAGCAAAAAATTCTGGATTTTGGAAGGTTACTGTAGAATTTTCAGGGAAGGCAATTCGAACCTTAACAGTTTCTCCTGCTGTAAAGTGACCAATGGTGAAGAATGGAAATACATTGTCTGTTGTATAGCGGTTGACTTGGCCATTCGTAATGATTTCAACATCTGTATAATCTTCATTTTCAAATTCTAAAGAAGGAAGGTTCACGTAAAGTTGACTATCGTTTTGAATGTAGAGCTCATATTCGATACTGGCATAGGTCAGAAAACTATCTGCTTCAACTTTAGCTTTCTGAGGACCTTGAGAAGGATCATCTGCACCAGTTTTCAGTGGATGTAATCGCTGATAGTAAGTCAACGATTGACCCGTTAGATGATTGAGAAAGTTCTTTTGGTTATCCAAGGTTAGATTAGAAAATTGGATATCCTTGTAGGGACTTGCGGTTAAAAATGCTAGTGAAAGAGCTTTTTCATTTTGATACAAGGTCTGATTTCCTTGCGTTTCCAATTTATGAAAAGCAAACTTTTGAGGATTCCTATCTGAAATATTGTATTTGATCCCGAACAGACTGTCCATTAGTAAAGTATTGTTTTGATAGCGCAAGTTCAAGTTGGTTCCATCTGATTTAAAACCGAGTTTATCTAGGGTCGAACTGGTATCTGTATTTCTGACAGATGAAAACTGGGAGATCCCTCTAAAATTGTATTTCATGCTGTCATTACCTGTTTGAGGTTGGAGAATCTCTGTTCGGTAAAATTCTTGATCATCCTGTAAACTTGATGTCAATTTATCAATTGATGGAATCTTTCCTTGGTAAGAAGAACGAGCTGCAAATACCCATTCATTTGCAATTCCATCGATCTGATAATAGCTGTTTATACTAATTTCAAACAAACAGAAGAAAAGAATAACAGCAGAAAAAATGGGATGAGAAAGTTTACGAACTGTAAAGGCAAGTGTCACAGTAAAGAATACAAGAAGAAATTCTAGTGTCAATACATAATGACTGCTTGTCAAGAAAGGATAGTGCTTGCGATAGAGAAAGGTGAGGATAAATCCAATACTAAGCAAACTAACAGCTAGGCAGAGTCGTTGCCAATTGATTTCTTTTATCCGATTGAGGACCTCTGCTGCCATGAACAAAATAGTCAATGAAAAGAGCCAGGCATAACGGTGAAGAAACATATTAGGAGCATGCATTCCCTGCCAGAATAAATCCAAAGCTTGTAAATAGAAACTTGCAATAAGAATGACTAATAAGGTCAAATATGCTAGTTTCACGTGAAACCGAATCGATTTGACAAAGAAAAATAGAAAGGCAAGTAAGAATGGAAATAGACCAACATAAATCATAGGGATAGCCCCATATTTTGTTGTATCAAAGCTACCAATCAAATTCTTTGCAAAAACGTCTAAGTACCAACTATTTTCTGTAAAGGTTCTTGTAATCTTGGTAAAGTTTTCTCCATGAGTTCGTAAATCCAATATGGTGGGGTAAATCATGATCAAGCTAGTGACCCCTGCTAAAATTGACACAATTGTAAAGTCAAAGAAAGAAGATATTCTTTTTTTAAAGTCCCAGGAAAGCTGCGTGAAATACCATAATGTCAAGAAGATAGCCATCATAAATCCAAAATAATAATTTTGGATGAAGAGGATAGTCAAGCTTGTAAAGTAGAGAACCCGCTTCTTTTGAGTCATCAAACGGTGTAAACCTAACAGAATAAGAGGAGCCAAAATGAAGACATCGAGCCAGGTTTTGATTTCAATCTGACTGATGGAGAAGCTCATTAACGCAAACAAAGTTGACAGTGAAAGGATCAAGAATTTTTGTAGTTGAGGATAGATTCCTTTAATGGAGTGATAAGTTGACAACCCTATCAATCCTATTTTTATCAGTGTAAAGAGATAGACGGAATCAACCATGGATAAACTGTCAAAGAAGAAGACAAAGGGAGATAAAAAACTGCCCAAATAATAGCTAGAAAGAGCGTAAAAATTTAAGCCCAGTCCACTTGTAAAGCTGTAAAAAAGGCTGTCGGTTCCGTGTAAAATATTTCGTAAGGTAACGTCGAAAATAACGTATTGATGAAAACCATCGCCTAATAAAGGAGAAGTCTCACTACCCCAATAAATACCTTGACTGAGGTAGACAAAAAATAAGATTGTAAAGGGAAGTAAAAAAGCTGTAAAGTAAAATATGATGGGGTGTGATAAATATTTTTTAAATTTCATATACTCTATTGAAAGACCCTGAAACAAAGGTTCCAGGGTTTTTGATCATTTTGAGTGATTTCTTAGTCTTTCCAAAGTTCTTTGACTTTTGCTTGAACTTCTTGGTTTTCTAAGAATTCGTCATAGGTTTCATCAATCCGGTCAATAACACCATTTTTTGAAAGAACAATGATATGGTTGGCAAGAGTTTGAATAAACTCATGGTCGTGACTGGCAAAGATGATCGATTCTTTGAAGTTTTTCAATCCATCGTTTAAGCTTGAAATAGATTCCAAATCCAAGTGATTTGTAGGATCGTCAAGTACAAGAACGTTTGACTTCAAAAGCATGAGTTTTGAAAGCATCACGCGTACCTTTTCTCCCCCTGACAAGACGTTTACAGGCTTGTTAACCTCGTCTCCAGAAAAGAGCATACGTCCGAGGAATCCACGAAGGAAGGTATTGTCATCTTCTTCTTTACTTGCGAATTGACGGAGCCAGTCAAGGATCGACTCTCCACCTGCAAAGTCAGCTGAATTGTCTTTTGGTAAGTAAGAGCGACTAGTTGTGACACCCCACTTGACAGTTCCTTCATATTCGATTTCACCCATAATAGCGCGGATCAAGGCAGTTGTTTGGATGTCGTTTTGTCCGATAAGAGCTGTCTTGTCACCTGGACGCAAGATGAAGCTGATGTTGTCAAGTATAGTTTCACCGTCAATCTTTACAGATAAGTTTTCTACTGTCAACAAATCATTCCCGATTTCTCGTTCAGCTTTAAAGCTGATAAATGGGTATTTCCGGCTAGATGGGACAATTTCTTCTAACTGAATCTTGTCAAGCATCTTTTTACGCGAAGTTGCCTGTTTAGATTTTGAAGCATTGGCAGAGAAACGAGCCACAAATTCTTGTAATTGTTTGATTTTTTCTTCTGCTTTGGCATTACGATCTGCTAACAACTTGGCAGCCAGTTCAGATGATTCTTTCCAGAAATCATAGTTACCGACATAGAGTTTGATTTTTCCAAAGTCCAGGTCGGCCATGTGAGTACAGACTTTATTCAAGAAGTGACGGTCGTGGGATACAACGATAACAGTATTCTCAAAATCAATCAAGAAATCTTCTAGCCAGGTAATGGATTGAATATCAAGACCGTTGGTCGGCTCGTCCAAAAGAAGGACATCTGGTTTACCAAAGAGAGCTTTGGCTAGGAGGACTTTCACTTTATCCCCATTTGCTAGTTCACTCATATTTTGGTAGTGGAGCTCTTCTGGAATATTCAGGTTTTGGAGGAGTTGTGAAGCTTCGCTTTCTGCTTCCCAACCACCTAGTTCAGCGAATTCTCCTTCAAGCTCTGCTGCACGGACACCATCTTCATCTGAAAAATCTTCCTTCATATAGATAGCATCTTTTTCTTTCATGATGCTATAAAGTTTTTCATTTCCCATGATAACGACGTCAATGGCACGCTCATCTTCGTAATCAAAGTGATTTTGACGAAGAACAGAAAGACGTTCGTCTGGACCAAGAGAGATGTGACCAGTTGTTGGTTCAATATCCCCAGCTAAAATTTTTAAAAAGGTTGATTTCCCAGCACCATTGGCCCCAATCAAACCATAGGTATTTCCTTCTGTAAATTTGATGTTAACATCATCAAACAATTTTCGATCACTAAAACGTAGTGAGACGTCTGTTACTGTTAGCACGTATATTTCTCCTCTATTTCTGTCTATATAAGCCTATTTTACTAGAAAACGCTTGATTTTTCAATGAATACCCTTAAGCATTTGAGGGAGATGATTATGGAGGATAAAAGAGAGAAGAACTTGACTTTCCCTTGATGTCATTATATAATGAAAATCAATCAGAAGAGTAGTCTAGATTCGTTTTTTAGAGAGCTTATGGTCGCTGAAAATAAGCAATGAACTAGCATGAAATGGACTGATATTCAAATAGAATCTGAACCAATAGAGATTCGGCTAGCAGGCCTTATGTGCAGCTCATTTGTGATGAGCCAGAGGGAACACCAGATGTTGTTCTAAGTGAGGTGGCACCGTGTCTCAGACGCCCTCGCATAGTTTTTGCTATGCGTGGGCTTTTATTTTGTACTTCAGGGAGGAAGAAAAATGACTAAGCCGATTATTTTAACTGGAGATCGCCCGACTGGGAAACTCCATATTGGACACTATGTCGGTTCATTGAAGAATCGAGTTCTTATGCAAAACGAAGACAAGTACCAGATGTTTGTCTTTTTAGCAGACCAGCAAGCCCTAACGGATCATGCTAAAGACCCACAAACCATTGTCGAATCCATCGGAAACGTTGCTCTAGACTATTTAGCAGCTGGATTGGATCCAAATAAATCAACCATTTTTATTCAGAGTCAAATCCCTGAGTTAGCGGAATTGACCATGTATTACATGAATTTGGTCTCTGTTTCACGTTTGGAACGCAACCCAACCGTTAAGACAGAAATTGCTCAAAAAGGGTTCGGAGAGTCTATTCCATCTGGTTTCTTGGTTTATCCTGTTTCTCAAGCAGCAGATATTACCGCTTTTAAAGCCAATCTGGTACCTGTTGGGACCGATCAAAAGCCCATGATTGAGCAAACACGTGAAATCGTCCGTTCCTTTAATCATGCTTATCATTGTGATGTCTTGGTTGAACCAGAGGGAATTTTCCCAGAAAATGAGGCAGCGGGTCGTTTGCCTGGTCTGGATGGAAATGCCAAAATGTCTAAATCTCTTGGGAATGGCATCTATTTAGCGGATGATATGGACACCTTGAAGAAAAAGGTGATGAGTATGTACACGGACCCTGAGCATATTCGTGTCGAAGATCCAGGAAAAATCGAAGGAAATATGGTTTTCCATTATTTGGATGTTTTTGGAAAAGAAGAGGATCAGGCGACTATTCAAGACATGAAAGAGCATTACCAACGGGGTGGTTTAGGTGATGTTAAAACCAAACGCTATCTTTTAGAGATTCTAGAGAGAGAGTTGGGTCCTATTCGCGAACGGCGGATTGAATTTGCTAAAGATATGGGACAAGTCTATGATATGCTTCAAAAGGGTAGTGAAGTGGCTCGTTCGGTTGCAGCAGAAACGCTCGATCAAGTCAAGTCTGCTATGGGTTTGAACTATTTCAAATAAGCTCTTGATATGAAGATGATCTAATACAATAAATGATTCAAAAGAGGTTTCAACACCTCTTTTTGAAATATTGTACAAATGATTGACAAATTATCTTAGAATGGTATGATATTATCAATCAAAAAAGACGAGCTTGGCTCAAAAAGAAAGAAAAGAGGAAAATGGGAATGTCAAATTGGGACACTAAATTTTTGAAAAAAGGTTATACCTTCGATGATGTATTGCTCATTCCAGCTGAAAGTCATGTATTACCAAACGATGCAGATCTTCGTACAAAATTGGCGGATAACCTTGTGCTGAATATCCCAATCATCACAGCTGCAATGGATACAGTCACTGAAAGCCAAATGGCTATTGCCATTGCGCGTGCTGGAGGACTTGGCGTTATTCACAAAAATATGTCCATTGCCCAACAAGCAGATGAAGTTCGTAAGGTAAAACGCTCTGAAAACGGCGTTATCATTGACCCATTTTTCTTAACACCTGAACATACCATTGCTGAAGCCGATGAACTCATGGGACGCTACCGTATCAGTGGTGTACCTGTTGTTGAAACCATGGAAAATCGTAAACTAGTTGGGATTTTGACCAACCGCGATTTGCGTTTTATTTCTGATTATGATCAACCAATTTCAAATCAAATGACGAGCGAGAATCTAGTAACTGCACCAGTCGGTACTGATTTAGAGACCGCTGAACGGATTCTCCAAGAACACCGAATTGAAAAATTGCCATTGGTAGACGAGAATGGTCGTTTGTCTGGTTTGATTACCATTAAGGATATTGAAAAAGTCATTGAGTTTCCAAATGCAGCTAAAGATGAATTTGGTCGTCTTTTAGTAGCAGGTGCGGTGGGTGTTACTTCTGACACATTTGAGCGTGCAGAAGCATTGTTTGAAGCTGGTGCAGATGCGATTGTGATCGATACGGCCCATGGTCATTCTGCAGGGGTTCTTCGTAAGATTGCTGAAATTCGGGCTCATTTCCCAGACCGCACTTTGATTGCAGGTAATATTGCTACAGCTGAAGGAGCGCGTGCTCTCTATGATGCAGGTGTTGACGTTGTTAAGGTTGGAATTGGACCTGGTTCAATCTGTACAACTCGTGTAATTGCTGGTGTTGGGGTTCCTCAAGTTACTGCGATTTATGATGCAGCTGCTGTCGCGCGTGAATATGGAAAAACAATCATTGCTGACGGTGGAATCAAGTATTCTGGAGATATTGTAAAAGCTTTAGCTGCGGGTGGTCATGCAGTTATGCTTGGTTCCATGTTTGCCGGAACAGATGAAGCTCCTGGTGAAACTGAAATTTTCCAAGGACGTAAATTTAAGACCTATCGTGGTATGGGATCCATTGCAGCTATGAAGAAGGGATCTAGTGACCGCTACTTCCAAGGTTCTGTCAATGAAGCCAACAAATTGGTTCCAGAAGGAATCGAAGGTCGGGTTGCTTATAAAGGATCAGCAGCTGATATCGTCTTCCAAATGATTGGTGGTATTCGTTCTGGTATGGGCTATGTTGGAGCTGCCAACCTTCAAGAATTGCATGAAAATGCGCAATTTGTTGAAATGTCCGGGGCAGGTTTGAAAGAAAGTCATCCACATGATGTTCAAATTACCAACGAAGCACCAAACTACTCCGTTCAATAAAAAAGAAAAAGTGTGAAATTCTATGATTTCACACTTTTATTGTGTCAAAAAGATGTAAATTTAAATTGACAACACTGTTAATTATTCGTCAATTTGACCTGAGTGAATATTGAAGATTTTTAAGTCTTCAGGCAAGTCTTTTAGGTGATCTAGAGTTGTAGTTGTAATAAATGTTTGGATGTCACGAGAGATAACTTCTAGTAAATGTAGTTGACGATTGTTGTCAAGTTCACTCATGACATCGTCTAAGAGTAAAATAGGCTTTTCATTCGTCAAGGATTCAATCAATGAAATCTCTGCTAGTTTTAATGAAAGAACAACACTGCGGTGCTGACCTTGGCTACCAAAAGTCGCATTCATGTCATTGATGTAAAAACTAATGTCATCTCGGTGAGGACCGACACTGGTTGTTTTTTTGATGAGATCCTTGGTCCGATTTTCTCGTAGTAATTTGATAAAAGTTGGGCGAAGTGTTTCTTCATCTTGAAAAGGAACAGAGGAGTCATACCGAATGGTGAGTTTTTCAGCTTGATTGGAAATTTCAAAATGTTTTTCCTGGCCAAAGTTTTCTAATTTTTTAAGAAAAACTTTCCGATGGATGCAGACTCGGCTACCATAATCTGCTAATTGTTCATCTAAAACATCTAAAAAGGTTGGATCTACTGTGTTCGCCGTTTTTAAGTAACTGTTGCGCTGCTTTAGAACATGATGATAGGCTGTTAAATCCGATAGATAAACGGGTTTCATCTGCCCTAAATCAATATCAATAAACTTGCGACGAAGAGAGGGTGATCCTTTAATGAGTTGTAAATCCTCTGGAGCAAAGAGAACCACATTCATGTTACCGATATATGTTGATAACTTGCTTTGTTTTAAGTGGTTCACTTTAGTGACTCTTCCTTTTGAGGATAAGGAAATTTCTAGAGGGATAGAGCCTGTCTTTTTTTCTAACACTCCTGAAACGGTAAATTGTTCCTCTTGAAAATGAATTAAATCTTTATCGGAACGAGTCCGATGGCTACGCGTCAAGGCTAAAAAGTAGATAGACTCAAGGAGATTGGTTTTGCCTTGAGCATTTTGACCTAAGAAAATATTCAAACCGGAGTGGAATTGGAGTTCTACTTCTTTATAATTTCGAAATTTTTGAATATGTATGGATTTAAGCCACATATTATGTCCCTGGGAAACGAACGGGTTTCCGTTTGTTCTCCTCTTTTTTTGGTTTTGTGTCTTTTTTTTGTTTCTGTTCTTTGTTTAATTTCTTCACTAATTGAGCAACGCGTTCTTTTTCTAGCTTGTCCGCTTGGTAGTCTTCAATTTCTTCTGGACTAGGTTGCGTAATCGTTACGATTTCCTTATCACCAATTACTTTGATTGTATCTCCTACTCGTAATTTACGTCCTCTTCTGGTTTCCACTTCTCCATTGACCTCTACTTGATTTTCAAGTAAAAAGGCTTTGATAGCTCCACCGCTTTGGATGATTCCCAGTTCTTTAAATAGAGCTTGTAATGTGATAAATTCATCAAAAAGTTTATAGTTCATAGTTCACCTCAATGATTGTTATTATACCACAAAAGGATGAAAAACCTAAAATAGGGCGAGTCAGTGTAAACGTTTTTTAATCTGTCTGGGAAAGATTTTACTGGGATTTCATGATATAATGAAGAGTAATATTTGTTAGAACGAGGATGACGATGGAATTAGTTACTGGTGTTCGAATCCATTTTATGAAATCAGAAAAATTTAAGACCAATGAGATAAAAGTGCGATTCTCGGCCCCCCTTTCTGAAGAAACAATAGCAGGACGTGTTTTAGCCTCACGCATGATCGAAACAGCCAATCAACTTTACCCAACTTCTCAGCAATTTAGAGAACAGTTGGCGAACTTGTATGGAGCCAATTTTTCTACTTCTGTTTCAAAACGCGGCCAAACACACTACGTTGATATTAATTTATCCTATGTCCGTGATGCTTTTTTGAGCAAGAAAAATGTCTTGACAGATCAGATGCTGGATTTATTAAAGGTATCTCTTAATGCTCCTCTTGCAGAAAATGGATGCTTTCATTCAGAAACTTTTTTAGTAGAGAAAAAAAATCTTATCACAGAACTAGAAGCAGAAATTGAAAATCATTTTTATTATGCTCACCAACAATTGAATCGGTTGTTTTATGATCAAGCTGACATGAAACTAAGTAAGTATGGAAGTGTCCAGCAGATTCAGAATGAGGATGAAGAGTCAGCTTATGAAGCATTTCAAGAAATGCTTCAAACAAATCTGATTGACTTTTTCTTTATGGGTGATTTCAATGAACTAGCGGTCATTGAAAAGATCAGTAACTTTGGTTTACAACCTCGTAAATCTAATGTCAACCTTTTTTACACACAATCTTTCTCGAATGTTGTCAGAGAAGGACTGGAGCAGCGAGAGACTCATCAATCTATTTTAGAATTAGGTTATCACTTTCCTGTTCAGTATGGAGAGAAAGAGCATTTTGCTTTAATTGTTTTAAATGGTTTACTGGGCACTTTCTCTCACTCAAAATTGTTTACAGTCATCCGAGAAAAAGAAGGGTTGGCTTATACTATCTCCAGCCATTTTGATATTTTTTCTCATTTTATGCGTATCTATGCAGGGATTGATAGAAAAAATAGAACCCGGACGATGACTCTGATGAGTCGTCAAGTGAGTGACTTTAAGAGAGGGAAGTTTACCAGTGAAGAGTTGCGCTTGACAAAAGAAATGATAATAAATGCTGCAAAATTGTCGCAGGATCGACCTGGCACCTTGATTGAAAGAGCTTATCTAAAATCCACTTTAGGAAAACAGTTCTTGTCAATTGATGATTGGATTCAAGCCATTCAACTGGTGACGAAAGATGAAATTATGGCTGTTGCCAAATCACTCAAATTACAAGCGGTCTATTTTATGGAAGGAAGAGAATGATAAAGAAAGATTTGGAGAAAATAGAGTATCCAGCTGTTGGAGAATGCGTTTATCAGACAACTCTCCAAAATGGATTGAGGTTATATTTAATTCCAAAAACGGATTTTAATGAAAGCTATGCAATCATTTCTACTAAATTCGGTTCAGTTGACACAAGATTTACAATGGATGGAGTAGAAGGTGTAAAAGAATTTCCAGCAGGGATTGCACATTTTCTTGAACATAAATTATTTGAAGATCAAGACGGTCAAGATTATTTACAACATTTTGTACGGCTGGGGGCTGAAAGTAATGCTTTTACTAGCTTTACGCAGACCAGTTATCTCTTTTCGACTACCTCGTATGTCAATGAAAGTCTGAAATTGTTACTGGAGATGACACAGTCTCTTCATCTCTCAAAGGATTCTCTAAAGAAGGAACAATCGATTATTCAACAAGAAATCGAAATGTACCAAGATAGTCCTGACTATCAATTATTCTTTAGGGCGCTGGCGAATCTCTATCCAGATACACCATTGGCCCAAGATATTGCAGGTACTACAGCTTCTCTCTCTCAAATTGATGAAGAGAGTTTACAGGATAATTTCGATTTATTCTACCAACCATCCAACATGTATCTAGTAGTTGTCGGAAATTTTGATCTTGACAGTCTTGTGAACCTTGTTTCTGAATTTGAGATGAAAACTTCTTCAAATCCTCTTCCTCACATTTCACCTGTAGACTTAAATCCAGTTGTTCAAAATGAGACAAGTCGGATGGAAGTTGCTTCACCAAAATTAGCAATTGGAATTCGTGGAAGAAATCAAATTCCTCCTATGTACCAGTATCGCTACAAGATTATCCTCAAATTATTGTTTGCAATGATGTTTGGGTGGACATCCAAACGATTTCAGTCGCTTTATGAAGTTGGTAAACTTGACAACTCCTTGACATTAGAAATTGAAGTCGAGTCTTCGTTTCACTTTGTGATGTTAACGATGGATACTTCTGAACCTGTCAGTATATCACATCAGTTCAGAACTGCCATAAAGAATTTTGAGAAAGATCCCGATGTGACTCAAGAGCATTTGGATACGATTAAAAGCGAAATGTTTGGTGATTTTTTACATGGTTTGAATTCCTTGGATTATATTGCTACTCAATTTAATCCAATTGAGACGGGTGAAAATCTATTTGACCTTCCAAAAATTTTACAAAGTATTTCTTTACAAGACGTTGTAAAGGTTGGGCGAGACTTTGTCAACGCTTGTGATATGACGGACTTTATCATTTTTCCTAAATAATGGGAAAAGAATGGAATGATGATTTTGTCGAATTAAATCGAGGTCGGTTTTGTCAATTAGATGTAAACTATTATGTAAACTAGTAAGGAGACTAGAATGAAAAAAGAAAATATTCCTAATGCCTTAACACTGATTCGAATTGTGTTTATTCCCATTTTTATTTTGATGCTAATATTTGGCAAAAGTTATGGCTGGCATGTAGCAGCAGCTATCGTATTTGCTGTTGCAAGTATCACCGATTATTTAGACGGTTATCTAGCTCGTAAATGGAACGTTGTTAGTAACTTTGGAAAATTTGCAGATCCTATGGCTGATAAGCTTCTTGTCATGTCTGCCTTTATCATGATGATTGAATTAAAGATGGTTCCGGCCTGGATTACGGCAGTTATTATTTGCCGTGAATTAGCTGTTACTGGCCTCCGTCTGTTATTGGTTGAAACAGGAGGAGTTGTTTTGCCAGCAGCTATGCCTGGAAAAATTAAAACCTTCTCACAAATGTTTTCCATTATTTTCCTTCTCTTTCATTGGGATTTATTGGGCCAATTGACGCTTTATGTTGCGCTAATCTTTACAGTCTACTCTGGATATGAATACTTTAAAGGCAGTGCCTACCTCTTTAAAGATACCTTTAGATAAATGAATAATATTATAGAAGTTCGAAATCTTACATTTAAATACCAAAAAACAGATGAGAACCATCAGTTAAATGATATTTCGTTTCACGTGAAACATGGTGAATGGTTATCCATTATCGGACATAACGGAAGTGGTAAATCAACAGTGGTTCGTTTGATTGATGGTTTGTTGGAACCTGAATCGGGTGAAATCTATATCTCTGGAGATTTGCTAACTCCTGAAAACGTTTGGGATAAACGTAGTGAGATTGGTATGGTTTTTCAGAATCCGGATAACCAATTTGTTGGAGCTACTGTAGAAGATGATGTGGCGTTTGGATTGGAAAATCAAGGGATTCCAAGAGATGAGATGGTTCAACGAGTAGATGAAGCTTTGAAAATGGTTCGCATGGATGAGTTTAAGGATCGAGAACCAGCTAGGTTATCCGGTGGACAAAAGCAACGGGTGGCGATTGCAGGAATTATTGCTTTACGACCTAAAATCATTATTTTGGATGAAGCGACCAGCATGTTGGATCCTGAAGGACGCTTGGAACTGATTCGTACGGTTCGAGAAGTTAAAGAACGATACGGTTTAACGGTTATTTCTATTACCCATGATTTAGAGGAAGTTTCCCTAAGTGATCGGGTTATTCTCTTTGAAAAAGGGAAAGCGACCTTGGATCTGACTCCAAGAGAACTCTTTTCTCGAGATGATTTAGATGAAATTGGACTAGAAGAACCTTTCGCGAATCGATTGCGAAGCATTTTACATCAAAAAGGTTTTCCAGTCGGAGAAACCTATCAGACTGAAGGAGAGCTAGAAAAACTATTATGGGAATTGCTTTAAAACAGCTTAGTTATACCTATCAAGAAGGAACTCCATTTGAAGGAGCGGCTCTTTTTGATGTGAATATGGAAATCCCAAGCGGTTCTTATACAGCTCTAATTGGGCATACTGGAAGTGGAAAATCAACCATTCTCCAATTATTAAATGGTCTGCTTTTACCTAGTCGAGGGGAAGTGCAAATGAATGATTTACACATTGATTCTGAGTCCTCTCAAAAAGAGTTAAAGAACCTTCGGAAGAAAGTTGGTCTTGTTTTTCAATTTCCAGAAAGTCAACTTTTTGCTGAGACTGTGGTAAAAGATGTCGCTTTTGGTCCTCAAAATTTTGGAGTAGACCAAGAGTCAGCTGAAAGCATTGCCAAGGAGAAATTGACTTTAGTCGGTCTTTCTGAAGAGTTGTTTGAACGGAGTCCCTTTGAATTATCTGGAGGACAAATGAGACGGGTTGCTATTGCAGGCATTTTAGCGATGGAACCTGAAATCTTGGTACTGGATGAGCCGACAGCTGGCTTGGATCCCTCAGGCAGACGGGAATTAATGAAGCTATTTGCGTCACTTCATCAAGCTGGCATGACCATCGTTCTTGTTAGTCATTCTATGGAAGATGTGGCAGAATACGCAAATCTTGTTTATGTTTTGGAAAAAGGACGAATTGTGAGGTCTGGGCACCCAAGGGACGTATTTCAGGATGTAGAAGGGTTAGAAAATATTCAATTAGGTGTACCTAAAGTGACGAAATTTGCTTGGCGTTTACGTCAAAAAGGACTATCTTTGCCAATTTTACCAATCACTTTACAGGAGTTTAAGGAGTTAATTGGACATGAATAGTATGATTTTAGGACGATATGTACCAGGTAATTCCATTCTCCATCGTATGGATCCAAGAGCAAAGTTACTGGGACTTTTCTTATTAATTGTTATTTTGTTTTGGGCTAATAATGTGATGACAAATGCCCTGTTATTTTTATTTGCCCTTGCTTTGATTTTGATTGCTAAAATCCCCTTTCGTTTTTTTATTAATGGCTTGAAATCTATGGTCTTTATCATCGCATTCACCACCCTCTTTCAGTTGTTTGCGACGACTGGTGGTAAGACTTTATTTCAATTTTATTTTTTGACTGTAACGGATAAAGGTCTTGCGCAAGCTGGTGTGATCTTTTGTCGTTTTATTCTCATTGTTGTATTTTCAACGATTTTAACGCTGACAACCACACCCTTAAGCTTAGCAGATGCAGTAGAAAAATTGTTAACTCCTTTTAAAATGATCAAAGTTCCTGCTCATGAAATTGGGCTCATGTTGTCTATGAGCCTCCGTTTTGTTCCCACTCTGATGGATGATACAATTCGCATTATGAATGCACAGAGAGCTAGAGGGGTTGATTTTGGAGAAGGAAATCTCCTTCAGAAAATCCGCTCTTTTATACCGATTTTAATTCCCTTGTTTGCATCAAGTTTTAAACGTGCAGATGCTCTTGCAATTGCCATGGAAGCAAGAGGTTATAAAAGTGGAGAGGGAAGAAGCCGATACAGGCAGTTAAAATGGCAAGCCTTAGATAGTATAGCTATTCTATCTATAGTGGCAGTTGGTGCTATCATTTTTTGGTTAAAATATTAGAATACCACCACTACATATAGGGTGTTTTTTCTAAAAAGATGAAGAAAAACGCTATTTATAGCGTTTTTTGCATGAAAAATACATGTTTTTGTAACCTTTGTAACATAAAATATAACTAACTGTAACATTTAATGTGTAAGATAGTATTATGTTCGAAAGGAGAATGTATTGATGAACACAAAAAAAGTCCAATGGACATTAACTTCTATTATCTCAGCTCTTTCACTTTTTGTTACTGGTGTGGTAGTGAATGCTGAAACATACGAAGTAAAAAATGGTGATACTTTATCAGAAATTGCGATTAAGAATAACACTACTATCGAAAAGCTTGTTGAATTGAATCAAATCAGCAATCAAGATTTGATCCATGCTGGTCAAATTATTAAGTTGGGTGAACGTTCAAACTCATTGATCAACAAAGTAAATACTGCCAAAGCAAGTCAGGAACCAGTAGCTGGAGCTTCTACAAATCAAGTTGCAGCAGAAACAACAACTAATGCTACTTATAATGCGGCACCAGTTGTTACGAATTCTGGAAATGGGATTGTACTTGCAAATGGAAATACTGCTGGAGAAACTGGATCTTATGCAGCAGCTCGAATGGCTGAAATGACAGGGGTTCCTGCATCAACTTGGGAAGCAATTATTGCCCGCGAATCAAATGGTCAAGTGAACGCAGCAAACCCATCTGGGGCTAGTGGTCTTTTCCAAACAATGCCAGGTTGGGGTTCAACTGCTACAGTTGATGATCAAATCCAAGCAGCTTATAATGCCTATTCAAACCAAGGACTTTCAGCTTGGGGATACTAAAAAAGAGGGGGAACCCTCTTTTTATTTTGTTTCTTATCTTGACAAGTGCGGGAAAGAGTTGTAAAGAGGTACGATAGTATTCGTCAACCTTGATGACCGATGTGTAGTCTTACCCAAGCGTGATTTTATACAAAAAAGAGGTTTACAATTTTGTAAACCTCTTTTATCAACTTAAATGAGTGAGTAAATCTAGGGGAGAATCTATGATGGTATCAGGACTTTCCTCTTTTAATTGATTTAGAGGAGCAAAACCCCAACTGACTGCAATTGTATGAATGCCAATGGTTTTTCCTCCAATGATATCAAATTTAGTATCCCCAACGATACAAGCCTCATCTTTTGGAATTTCATGATCCAACAGTACACGCTGAATGATATCAGCTTTGTGCATGGATCCAGGGATAGAACCATAAATCCCTTCAAAATAATCACTAATTCCTAGTAAATGGGCTATTTCAAGACTCACTTCCTGATTTTTAGAGGTGGTGATGAATAAGTGGAAACCCAATTCCTTTAATTGATGAAGGAGTTCTTTGATACCTGGGTAGAGGTAGGTTTGCTGTTGGCCGGTTTCTTTGTAATAGGTGCGATAGATTTCTACAGCTTTTGTAACAAGTTCTTTTGGAACATGGTTTGTAAATGTAACCTCGAGTGGAGGGCCCATAAAGGTTCGAATAGTCTCTTTATCAGGTGCAGGAACCCCCAGCAGGTTAAAAGTGTGTAGAAAGGTGGTCTCGATACCTTCGGAACTATCGACTAAGGTCCCATCCAAGTCGAAAAATATATACTTCATAGATTACTCTCCGAAAATTTCTTGTTGTAGTCGTTTCCCAGTTGGAGTAGTTGCCAGACCACCTTCAGCAGTTTCTCTAAAGGCAGTTGGTAGACTTGATCCGACCTGATACATAGCATCGATGACTTCATCAACAGGTATTTTGGATTCAATTCCTGCCAGGGCCATATCTGCCGCAATATATGCATAACTCGCTCCCATAGCGTTTCGTTTGACACAAGGAACCTCAACTAGTCCTGCAACAGGATCACAAATCAGGCCTAGCATATTTTTAATGACGAAACAAATAGCCTGGCTAGCTTGGTAGGGACTTCCTCCCGCTGCTAGCGTTAAAGCTGCTGCGCTCATAGCAGATGCTGACCCAACCTCTGCTTGACAACCTCCCTCGGCTCCAGAAATCGATGCATTGTTGGCAATAACCAGACCAAAGGCTCCAGCCGCTAATAAGAATTCCAATTGTTGGTGTTCATCTAAATGGAGTTTCTCAATCGCTGAAGTGAGAACAGCGGGTAAACAACCGGCCGATCCGGCTGTTGGAGTAGCACAGACCAAGCCCATTTTTGCATTGTGTTCGTTGACAGCGATAGCATTTTTGGCTGCAGTTAGGACAGTATAGTCAGAGAGGGCTTTTCCAGATTGAATATAGCGATCTAGTTTTGCAGCATCTCCTCCTGTCAAGCCACTTCGAGAAAGCTGATCATTGAGGCCTAAGTGGACAGATTCTTTCATCACCTCAAGATTACGTGTCATAAGAGTCAGAACTTCTTCTCGCTCACGGCCAGTTAGTTCAAACTCGGTAGCAATCATTAATTCTGCGACATTTCCTTCATAGTGGAGGGTCGCTTGCTCAACTAGTTCTGTAATTGAATAAAACATGGGGTCTCCTTATTGAAAGAAATTCACATTGTGTAAATGGGGAATTTGACGGATTAATTCAATCGCTTCGTCACAATTTCGAGAATCTACTTCAATGATCATAATAGCCTTTTCACCAGCTTTTTCGCGGGTTACGTTCATTTGGGCGATATTGATATCATAGCGGGAAAGGGCTTCTGTAACATGGGCAATCATCCCAGGAACGTCTTGGTGAACGATAATAATAGTTGGGGTGTTCATGTTCAGTGAAATTGCGAAGCCATTTAACTCAGTTACCTGAATATTCCCCCCACCAATAGAAATTCCTGTGACGGAGATAGTTTTATGCTCATTTTTTACCGTGATGGTCGTCGTATTTGGATGAGGAGCATTACTCTCCTTTTGAATAGACCAAACGATTCGAATTCCTCTTTCATGTGCAATTTCAAGACTATTGGGAATTCTTGGATCATCTGTGTCCATGCCTAAAATACCAGCTACAAGGGCCAAATCTGTTCCGTGACCGCGATAGGTTTTGGCAAAGGAATTAAACAACTGAAATTCAACTTCTGTCGGATCCTCTCCAAAAATAGAAGAGACAATTTTTCCAATACGAACGGCTCCAGCAGTATGGCTACTAGAAGGTCCAATCATAACTGGTCCAATAATATCAAATACGGATTGGAATTTAAGCGAATTCATCAGTCTGCTCCTTAGGGTTTCTTTTCTTTCATTATAACAAATCTAGGTCTTGTTTTCTCCTATTTGAGAGGGAAATTTTGTTTTAAACTTAAAAGATACTTAAAACCATTTTATTTGAGGTGTTATTTATTCTCGCTAACACATTGTTGAAACATTTGACGTGATTTCATAAAATTTCCGAAACATTTCTTCTGTAAGATAGAGAGCATACAGAAAAGGAGTGTAAAACCATGAATAAAAAAATGTTTGTAAAACGTGTTATCGAACTTAGCTTATTATCAGGAATGTTTATTCCTGTCCTCGCCAGTGCAGAATCTTACACTGTAAAGTCAGGGGATACCTTATCTGCTATCGCTAAGGAAAAGAACACCACTGTTGATGAAATTGCTAAGAAAAATAAGATTAGCAATGTAAATCTCATTACAGTTGGACAAGTTCTTGAGATTGAAGAAACTAGCTCAACTAAACAGACAACTGAGCAAGCTACCACCAGTAAAGTTGACACTACACAAGCAACAACGACGGGTTCTGCATCAAATGGCTTGAGTGCAGAGGATGCTGCGGCTAAAGAATGGATTGCTCAGAAAGAATCAAGCGGCAGTTATACAGCACAAAATGGCCAATATTATGGTCGATATCAGTTAACAATCACGTATTTAAATGGAGATTTATCACCTGAAAATCAGGAAAAAGTAGCCAATCAATATGTTGTCAACCGCTATGGTTCATGGTCGGCAGCTAAAAACTTCTGGCTGGCCAATGGTTGGTATTAAAGTAGATGAAAGAGTTCAGCAATTGGACTCTTTTTGATTTACAGACTTGTAAACGTCTAGATACAATAGTCAATAAGTAGAATGGCATGATGCTTGTTTTCTACTATAAAGCGTGTTACAATTGATAATGCTCAAAACGACCTTCAATCGTTGAAGCAAACCACGACCTTCAATCGTGAGAAACGAAAAGATGGGAGAAACCTATGAGTGATAACTCGAAAACACGTGTTGTTGTTGGTATGAGTGGCGGTGTCGATTCATCTGTTACGGCTTTGTTGTTAAAACAACAGGGTTACGATGTCATTGGCATCTTCATGAAAAACTGGGATGACACAGACGAAAATGGTGTTTGTACAGCTACAGAAGATTACAAAGATGTAGCAGCGGTTGCAGACCAAATTGGCATTCCTTACTATTCTGTCAACTTTGAGAAAGAATACTGGGATCGCGTCTTTGAATACTTCCTTGCAGAATACCGTGCAGGCCGTACACCAAATCCGGATGTCATGTGTAACAAGGAAATCAAATTTAAGGCCTTCTTAGATTATGCCATGACTCTCGGTGCCGATTATGTAGCGACAGGGCATTATGCGCGCGTGGCACGAGATGAGGACGGCATTGTTCATATGCTACGTGGCGTTGACAATGGGAAGGATCAAACTTATTTCTTAAGCCAGTTGTCTCAGGAGCAACTTCAAAAAACCATGTTCCCATTGGGACATTTGGAAAAGCCTGAGGTTCGCCGTTTGGCAGAAGAGGCTGGATTGGCAACAGCTAAAAAGAAAGATTCCACTGGGATCTGCTTTATCGGTGAAAAGAATTTTAAAGAGTTTCTCAGTAACTACCTCCCTGCCCAGCCAGGCCGAATGATGACTGTAGATGGACGTGATATGGGCGAACATGCTGGTTTGATGTATTACACAATCGGTCAACGGGGTGGTCTTGGAATTGGTGGTCAACAAGGTGGGGACAATGCCCCATGGTTTGTAGTTGGTAAAGATCTGAGTCAAAATATTCTTTATGTCGGTCAAGGCTTCTATCATGAAGCACTCATGTCAACAAGTTTACAAGCTAGTCAAGTTCACTTTACACGAGATATGCCAGAAGAGTTTACACTAGAGTGTACAGCCAAGTTCCGCTATCGCCAGCCAGATTCCAAAGTGACGGTTCATGTCAAGGGTGACAAGGCTGAGGTTATTTTTGCAGAACCTCAACGGGCCATTACACCAGGTCAGGCTGTTGTCTTTTACGATGGTGAAGAGTGTCTCGGAGGTGGTTTGATTGACAATGCTTACCGGGATGGAGAAGTTTGTCAGTATATTTAAATTGACAAATTTTCTCAATTTGCTACAATAAGAAAAGCAATAGAAATGATGGTCAAAGCTCATGGATGTTGCAGGCTTTTTTGTCCTGCACTTCTCAGAGTTTTGACTATTTTTGTGTCGTTTCGAAAGGAAGTAACATGCAAGAACAGGATTTTCGGACCAAGTTGAATCAGACGGTTTTTGGTGTGAGAGCAACTGCTTTAATTGTAGAAAATGGTCGATTGTTAGTTATAGAAGACAAGGATGGTTTCTATACAATCGGTGGCGCTCTTCAAGTGAATGAAGCTACAGAAGATGCTGTGGTTCGGGAAGTCAAAGAAGAACTTGGCGTTGCTTCTAGAGCTGGTCAGCTAGCTTTCATTGTTGAAAATCGCTTTAATCAAGCTGGAATCCACTACCATAATATTGAATTTCATTATTTGGTGGACTTGCTGGAAGATGCCCCTTTAACCATGCAGGAAGATACAAAGTCCTTACCTTGCCGGTGGCTTGCTATAGAGGCCTTATCTACTGTTGACCTGAAGCCGGCATTTTTAAAAACGGCCTTACCAGATTGGAACGGACAATTACAACACATACAGCTGGAGAAATAGGAGAAAAGATGACTTATAATTTTATAGAAGAATACGATATTATTGTAATCGGAGCAGGACATGCGGGTGTAGAAGCCTCACTTGCTGCGAGCCGGATGGGTTGTAAAGTTCTACTTGCAACCATCAATATAGAAATGTTGGCGTTTTTGCCTTGTAATCCTTCGATTGGTGGTTCTGCAAAAGGGATTGTGGTCCGTGAGGTAGATGCCCTCGGTGGAGAGATGGCCAAGAATATTGACAAGTCCTACATTCAAATGAAGATGTTGAATACAGGAAAGGGTCCAGCAGTCCGTGCGCTTCGTGCCCAAGCGGATAAGGAACTTTATTCTAAGGAAATGCGTAAGACGGTTGAGAACCAAGAAAATCTGACTCTTCGCCAATCAGTTATTGATGAGATCATCGTCGAAGACGGGAAGGTCAGAGGAGTTGTAACAGCGACTCATCAAGCCTATGGAGCCAAGGCTGTTATTGTCACGACAGGGACAGCTCTCAGAGGAGAAATTATTATCGGGGATCTCAAGTATTCGTCAGGACCAAATCACAGCCTTGCTTCGATTAAACTGGCTGATAATTTAAGAGACCTAGGACTTGAAATTGGTCGTTTCAAAACAGGAACGCCTCCTCGTGTCAAGGCATCGTCAATCAATTATGAAGAAACGGAAATTCAACCTGGTGATGAAAATCCAAATCACTTTTCTTACAATTCGCGTGACGAGGATTATTTAAAGGATCAAATCCCTTGTTGGCTCACCTATACCAATAGTCAAAGCCATGAGATTATCAACAGCAATTTACACCGGGCCCCTATGTTTACAGGTGTTGTAAAGGGTGTTGGTCCTCGTTATTGTCCATCTATTGAAGATAAGATTGTTCGCTTTGCTGACAAGGAACGTCACCAACTTTTCCTAGAACCAGAAGGACGCAATACAGAAGAAGTATATGTCCAAGGCTTGTCAACCAGTTTACCAGAAGACGTGCAAAGAGAACTAGTTCATTCAATTAAGGGGCTAGAAAATGCTGAGATGATGCGTACCGGTTATGCAATTGAGTACGATATGGTTCTTCCACATCAGTTACGAGCAACTTTAGAAACAAAGAAAATATCAGGTCTCTTTACAGCGGGCCAAACTAATGGAACATCTGGCTACGAGGAAGCTGCTGGCCAAGGAATTGTAGCAGGGATTAATGCGGCTCTGAAAATTCAAGGGAAACCAGAACTCATTTTGAAACGGAGTGATGGCTATATCGGGGTCATGATTGATGACTTGGTGACCAAAGGAACAGTCGAACCATATCGGTTGTTAACTAGTCGTGCTGAGTATCGCTTGATTCTTCGTCATGATAACGCAGATATGCGCTTGACAGAAATTGGGCGCGAGGTTGGTTTGGTTGACGATGAACGTTGGAACCGTTTTGAAACCAAGAAGTATCAGTTTGAAAATGAGATGAAACGTCTTGACAGTATCAAGTTAAAACCTGTAAAGGAAACCAATGAAAAAGTTACAGCACTTGGCTTCAAACCATTAACAGATGCAGTTACTGCCAAAGAATTTTTACGTCGACCAGAGGTATCCTATCAAGATGTTGTCAACTTTATCGGACCTGCTGCGGAAGAGTTAGATGATAAGATCATCGAACTGATTGAAACAGAAATTAAGTATGAGGGATATATCTCAAAAGCTTTAGACCAGGTTGAAAAGATGAAACGAATGGAAGAAAAACGAATTCCTGCCAATATTGACTGGGATGATATTGACTCCATCGCAACAGAAGCTCGTCAAAAGTTCAAACTGATTAATCCAGAGACCATTGGTCAAGCTAGTCGGATTTCAGGTGTCAACCCAGCTGATATTTCTATCTTGATGGTTTATCTTGAAGGCAAGAGTCGGAGTATTTCGAAAAACCAAGAAAAAGAATCCTAACTTGATGAGGATGTAAATATGTGAAGGAAGTGGCTGAAGAGCTACTTCTTTTCTCGTTTTATAGTTTGTTTACAATGGTGTAAAGATTCTTTACAGTGTTAGACAAGTGATCAATCAATCCATGATCCATCTTAGCCATTTGTTTGGCGGAAAGGCTTGACTGGCCTCGCTTTTTCTTATATTTTATGGTATAATGGCCCAACAGAGGTTTATGATGAAAAAATTTCGTATGACTCCTATCCATTATTGTATGGTAGGTTTGTTAGCATTTATTATATTAGCCATCAGTTCCAGATTAATGGGTGGCACAATTGCAAATTTATTTGTGATTCTGTTGATCCTTTCCGGTGTCATCTATCTTTTTCTTCATCAATTAAAGCAAGTAGAGTTAGATGAGTTAGAACAAATTCAATATGTTAATCATCAGGCTGAAAATGGATTGGCCTCGCTACTAGATAAAATGCCAGTTGGTGTGATTAAGGTAAACGGTGAAACCAATGAAGTCGAGTGGTTTAATCCCTATGCGGAGTTGATTTTCTCCACTGAGGATGGACAATTTGATGTGGAATACCTGCAACAAGTTTTGGCAATTCCATTTGAGGGGAAAGGCCATTACGCAACCATTGGGGATAAAAAATATTCGGTTTATCTGGATTCCCAAGCTAGTGTCGTTTATTTTTTTGATGCTTCAAGCGAGTACGAAGCCAACGTCGGTCTTGTTACCACTAGACCGGTTATCGGGATTATGTCTGTAGACAACTATGATGACTTAGAAGATGTTGTGTCTGATTCAGATATCAGTAGCATCAATGGATTTATTGCAAACTTTGTTGAAGAATTCTCTGAAAAATACCATATGTTTTACCGAAGAGTTGGGATGGATCGTTTTTATCTCTTTACCGACTATACGGTCCTTGAACAATTAATAGAATCCAAATTTTCTATTATTGACCAATTCCGTGAGGAAGCAAAAAATCGTGAATTACCAATTACGGTAAGTATGGGATTCTCATACGGGGACGGCAATCATGATCAAATTGGTAGAGTTGCTTTATCGAATCTAAACTTAGCTGAAGTTCGAGGAGGCGATCAAGCGGTTGTGAAAGAAAGAGAAGAAGGTAAGGATCCTATTTTCTTTGGAGGTGGGACAGCTTCTTCTATCAAGCGCACTCGTACGCGAACTCGTGCTATGATGACAGCTATTTCTGAAAAAATTAAATCGGTTGATCAGGTATTTGTTGTTGGCCACAAAAAATTAGACATGGATGCTTTAGGAGCATCGATTGGGATGCAATTATTTGCATACAATATCAACGAACGCTCTTATGCAGTTTATGATGATACGTCCATGGCTCAGGATATCAAACGAGCGGTTGAAAAAATTCAATCTGATGGAGCGACTAAACTATTAACGGTTTCAGATGCTTTAAGGATGGTAACCGATCAATCCCTTTTGATTATGGTGGACCATTCGAAGACAGCTCTTACGCTTTCAAATGATTTGTATGAGAAGTTTTCCCAAGTCATTGTCATTGATCACCATAGACGGGATGAAGACTTCCCTGAAAATGCCATGATCACTTATATTGAAAGTGGTGCAAGTAGTGCGAGTGAGTTGGTTACTGAATTGCTTCAGTTCCAGAATTCTAAGAAGAACCGCTTGAATAAGATTCAAGCCAGTGTTCTGATGGCAGGTATTATGTTGGATACCAAGAATTTCTCAGTTCGTGTGACAAGTCGTACATTTGATGTAGCTAGTTATTTGCGAAGCCGAGGCAGTGATAGTGTCCTCATCCAGGAAATTTCAGCTATTAACTTCGATGAGTACCGCGAAGTAAATGAATTGATCCTAAATGGTCAAATGGTCTTCCCACATATTATTGTGGCAACGGGAGCAGAAGATGTTCCTTATGGGACAGTCACCATTAGTAAAGCAGCGGATAGTATGTTGGCCATGTCCAAAATTGAAGCTACCTTTGTTATTGCTCTGAATGAACAAGGAAGCATTTCCATTTCAGCTCGAAGCAGAAGCAAGGTTAATGTGCAAAAGATTATGGAGCAAATGGGAGGCGGAGGCCACTTTAATTCTGCGGCCTCTCAATTGTCAGATGTAACAATAGATCAGGTTCGTGCCCAGTTGATTGACTGTATTCGAGAAGAGGTCCAAAAGGATAAGGAGGAAGAAGAATGAAAGTTATCTTTTTAGCAGATGTAAAAGGAAAAGGAAAAAAAGGGGAAATTAAAGAAGTCCCAACAGGTTATGCTCAAAACTTTTTGATTAAAAAGAATTTAGCCAAGGAAGCCAACGCCCAAGCGATTGGGGAGCTTCGTGGTAAGCAAAAATCTGAAGAAAAAGCCCATGCGGAACTAGTCGCAGAAGCGAAAAAAATTCAAGCAAAATTAGCAGAAGAAACGACCGTTGTCCAATTTACAGAAAAAATTGGTCCTGATGGACGTACATTTGGTTCTATTACCAATAAAAAAATTGCAGAAGAACTACAAAAACAATTTGGAATCAAAATCGATAAGCGTCACATTCAAGTGGCTTCTCCAATTCGCTCTGTTGGCTTGATTGATGTGCCTGTTAAAATTTATCAGGATATTACAGGTGTTATCCAAATTCGAGTAAATGAAGGTTAAGTAAATCGTTAGAAAGGAATGACTATGGCTGAGATAGAAGAATTAAGAACCCAGCCTCAAGATATCCAAGCAGAGCAATCTGTCTTAGGAGCCATCTTTATCGATGAGGGAAAACTGGTTTTTGTTCGTGAGTTTATTGAGCCAGCAGATTTCTTTAAATATGCCCATCGGTTAATTTTTAAGGCGATGATTGACCTTGCAGACAGGGGAGATGCTATTGATGCGACTACAGTTCGCAATATTCTAGATAGTCAAGGGGATTTACAAAATATCGGTGGTCTCTCGTATCTAGCCGAAGTCATCAACTCTGTTCCAACCTCAGCCAATGCGGAATATTACGCAAAGATTGTTTCTGAAAAAGCGGTGCTAAGACGCTTGATTGCTCGTTTAACGGAGAGTATAAATCAAGCATATGATGGAGCTAGTCCGTCGGATGAGATTATTGCAGGTGCAGAAAAAGCTCTGATTGATGTTAGTGAAAAGACTAATCGGAGTGGTTTCAAGAATATTAAGGATATCTTAAATATCAACTTTGGAAGTCTTGAAACTCGGTCTTTGCAGACAACGGATATTACTGGGATTGCAACGGGGTATCGAGATCTTGATCATATGACAACAGGTCTTCATGAAGAAGAGTTGATTATTCTTGCAGCTCGTCCAGCGGTTGGTAAAACTGCCTTTGCTCTAAACATTGCTCAAAATATCGGAACCAAGTTGGATAAAACAGTTGCTATTTTCTCGCTGGAAATGGGTGCTGAAAGTTTGGTAGACCGGATGTTGGCAGCAGAGGGCTTGATTGAATCCCATTCCATTCGTACTGGTCAGCTGACAGACGATGAGTGGCGAAAATATGCAATTGCACAAGGAAATCTAGCCAATGCAAGCATTTATATAGATGATACTCCCGGTATTCGGATTACAGAAATTCGGTCTCGTTCTAGGAAATTAGCACAAGAGACCGGTAATCTCGGTCTAATCCTCATCGACTACTTGCAGTTGATTACTGGGACTGGACGTGAAAACCGTCAACAGGAAGTCTCAGAAATCTCTCGTCAATTAAAAATTTTGGCGAAAGAATTAAAGGTTCCTGTGATTGCCCTCAGTCAGCTATCTCGGGGAGTCGAACAACGACAAGATAAACGTCCGGTTCTATCCGATATTCGTGAGTCAGGATCCATCGAGCAGGATGCAGATATTGTTGCCTTTCTATATCGAGATGACTATTATGAACGTGCGGGTGAGGAAGAAGAAGGCATGCCGAATAATAAGGTTGAAGTCATTATTGAAAAAAACCGTTCGGGTGCGCGTGGAACAGTGGAGTTAATCTTCCAAAAGGAATATAATAAATTCTCCAGCATATCAAAGAGAGTAGAGGAATAATGGATGAGTGATGCATTTACTGATGTAGCAAAAATGAAAAAAATCAAAGAAGAAATCAAGGCTCATGAAGGTCAAATTGTAGAAATGACCTTGGAAAATGGCCGTAAACGTCAAAAAAATAAGTTTGGTCGATTAATTGAAGTCTATCCTTCTTTGTTTATTATTGAATACACAAATGAAAATAGTTTACCTGGTGAACCAGCAACAACCTATGTCGAATCTTACACTTACTCAGATATTTTAACTGAGAAAAATCTGATTCATTACTTAGACTAATTTGGTTAGGGTGAGCTACAAATTTCAACCGTCTCTTCTCGGAGATGGTTTTTTTAATTATATGATCGTTATAGTTATGTAAAAATATTGACAAAGCTGTCAATTTTACAATCAAATATGTCAATAATAGACAGGGAATCTTTTAAAGGCTTTTGTTCTTAATCTTGCTACAATAGGGTTATTTGGGAGACTGTTAAAACAATCATGCTTGACAAGTTGTAAAAAAGTTGTAAAGATTCATGTAAACAAAATAAAAATGAGAGGATAGAAAAGGAAATACATGATAATCGAAGTCAGAAATTAGCGATTTAGAAAGTCGCTAGCTAGAAGCGCCCATTTTACTTTTCACTTATAGAAAGAAATACAAAAAAACGAGAAAGCAACTTTACAAGGACTGGTATTGGTGGTATAATAGAATTTGTGCGAAATGACAGCAGGACAAAATGAAGCTCGTCAACAGGAAGCCAGCTAGAAAAGTAACCTTTGCTGTTTGGGCGAAGGCTTTCTGAACGAATCAGGTTTGTCTAAAACGTTATTTCCTACAAAAAATTATTTTTATAGGAGGACATTTCATATGTCACGTTATACAGGACCATCTTGGAAACAATCTCGCCGTCTTGGCTTGTCACTTACAGGTACAGGTAAAGAATTGGCACGTCGTAACTACGTACCAGGTCAACATGGACCAAACAACCGTTCAAAATTGTCAGAATACGGTTTGCAATTAGCTGAAAAACAAAAACTTCGTTTCTCTTACGGACTTGGTGAAAAACAATTCCGTAACTTGTTCGTACAAGCTACTAAGATCAAAGAAGGAACTGTCGGTTTCAACTTCATGCTTCTTTTGGAACGTCGTTTGGATAACGTTGTTTACCGTCTTGGACTTGCGACTACTCGTCGTCAAGCTCGTCAATTCGTTAACCATGGTCACATCCTTGTTGATGGAAAACGCGTTGATATCCCTTCATACCGTGTAACTCCAGGTCAAGTGATCTCAGTTCGCGAAAAATCAGCTAAAGTTCCAGCTATCCTTGAAGCTGTTGAAGCAACTCTTGGACGTCCAGCATTCGTATCATTCGATGCTGAAAAATTGGAAGGTTCATTGACTCGCTTGCCAGAACGCGATGAAATCAACCCAGAAATCAACGAAGCACTTGTGGTTGAATTCTACAACAAAATGCTTTAATTTTAAGATATATCTTACGAAAAGCCCATGGTTGTGGGCTTTTTGCTTTGTCTTAAACTGTTGATTGTTGGGTTTGCTTAGATATTTGTTCCCTATGCTTGCTTCATAGAAAGAAATGACCGCCTGTAAAAATAGGCGGTTTTTCTTTTTCAAAATAAATGATCATTCTCCTGATTTGGAGATTTTTATGACCAAATACCTAAAATAATAAACCAAATAGCGATTTTTTCTTCTCCGATAGTCCTTTTTGTTAAGATGAAACAAACAATTGGAAAGGGTTCTTATGGGATTTAAGAAAAAACATTATCGCCAACAAGTTGACATGAGAGACTGTGGTGTTGCAGCTTTAGCCATGGTCTTTGGCTACTATGGATCATACTATTCTTTAGCTAGTCTGCGGGAGAAGGCAAAAACGACTGCAGATGGAACGACCGCCTTAGGTTTGGTCAAGGTAGCAGAAGAGTTGGGCTTTGAGACACGCGCCTTCCGAGCAGACCGCACACTTTTTGACTTGGAAGGAGTGACCTATCCATTGATTGTCCACGTGATCAAGGATGGGCGTCTCCCTCATTATTACGTAGTGTATAAGAAAGATAAAAAACATCTTTACGTAGCAGATCCAGATCCAAAAGTAAAGATGACCAAATTGACGATCGAAGAGTTTGAAAAGGAATGGACAGGGATTGTCATTGCCTTGGCCCCGACTCCGGCCTATCAACCTAGTAAGGAAAAGAAAAATGGGCTCCTAGACTTTGTCCCTCTTTTGTTTAAACAACGGCAATTGGTTCTGCATATTGTTCTTGCAACATTATTGGTAACCCTCATCAATATTGTTGGTTCTTACTACCTACAATCGATTATTGATACCTATGTGCCTGATCAGATGAAGCAGACGCTGAGTGTGATTTCACTAGGTTTGATTGTGGTTTACATCTTACAGCAAATCCTCACCTACGCGCAAGATTACTTGCTCCTTGTTTTAGGCCAACGCTTGTCTATTGATGTCATTCTGTCCTATATTAAGCATGTTTTTCAGTTGCCTATGAGTTTCTTTGCGACTCGACGGACAGGAGAAGTAGTGTCGCGGTTTACAGATGCCAACCGCATTATCGATGCTCTGGCTAGTACGCTGCTTTCAATCTTTTTGGATCTGTCCATTGTTTTGATTTTATCCGTAGTCCTGTTTAGCCAAAACGCTCACCTCTTTTTCTTGACCATTCTCTTGCTGCCGATTTATGCAGTCATTATTTTTGCCTTTATGAAGCCTTTTGAGCGCTTAAATAATGAAACTATGGAAGCCAATAGTGTCTTGTCTTCTTCTATTATCGAAGATATCAATGGGATTGAAACCATCAAGTCTCTTACCAGTGAGCGTAGTCGTTATCAAAAGATTGACTCAGAATTTGTGGATTATCTGAAGAAGTCCTTTGCCATGAGCAAGGCGGAAAGTCTTCAAAAGGGGCTCAAGCACTTGGCTCAGTTGATTTTGAATGTTTTGGTCTTGTGGATGGGAGCTCATTTGGTCATGAAGCAAGAATTGAGTTTGGGTCAGCTGATTACTTACAATACTCTCCTTGTTTATTTCACAGGGCCTCTAGAGAATTTGATCAACCTCCAAACCAAACTTCAAGCCGCCCGAGTAGCTAATACCCGTCTGAATGAAGTCTATCTGATAGACTCTGAGTTCGCAGAGAAGAAGCCCCTTCAAGAGCGTGAGGCTCTCGATGGTGATCTAGTATTTGAGGGAGTAGATTACAAGTACGGTTTCGGGGCCAATGTTCTAACAGATATTAACTTAAGAATCAAAAGAGGGAGCAAGGTAAGTTTTGTCGGTATTTCAGGTTCTGGAAAAACAACGCTAGCTAAAATGATGGTGAATTTCTACCAACCCACTAAAGGAACGATTCGTCTGGGAGGAAGGGATATCCAGCAAGTGGATAAAACCTTGCTCCGCCAGCAAATCAATTATTTACCCCAGCAGCCCTATGTCTTTAATGGCACAATATTAGAGAACTTGTTACTAGGAGCGCGGGAAGGAACTAGTCAGGAAGATATCTTGCGCGCTGTTGAAATCGCAGGAATTCGAGAAGATATTGAGCGCATGCCCCTCAATTACCAAACGGAATTAACAACGGATGGTATGGGAATTTCTGGTGGACAACGGCAGCGGATTGCTTTGGCGCGTGCTTTGTTAACGGATGCTCCTATTCTGATTCTGGATGAAGCGACCAGCAGCCTAGATATCTTGACGGAGAAGAAAATTGTGGACCGCTTGATGGCCTTAGATAAGACCATTATCTTTATCGCCCATCGGTTAACGATTGCAGAACGGTCTGAAAAAGTCTTCCTCATGGACCAAGGTCGTCTTAAGGAAGAGGGAAGCCATGAAGAACTACTGAAAAAGAATGGCTATTACAGCCATTTAGTTACTTGTTAAGAGAGGACTAGGAGAAAAAAGAGAGTATGATGAACGAAAAATATTTTGAAAGTGCAGAATTCTATCAGAAACGTTTCCATAATTTTGCTAGTTTATGGGTAGTCCCTTGTTTTCTTTTACTACTTTTTGTTGTGGGATTCTCTGTCTTTGCCAAGAAGGAAGTGACCTTGTCTAGTCGAGGGACAATTGAAGCTACGCGCGTGATTGATCAAATCCAATCAACCAGTAATTCTCCCATTCAAGTCAACCATCTAAAGGAAAATAAAGAGATTAAGAAGGGAGAAATCTTGGTAGAATACCAAGAGGACCAGGAAAAACAACAAGGAATGAGCTTAACGCAACAGCTAGACCTCTTAAAGAAACAGGAGGAACAATTAAAATTGTTGAAAACGAGCATTGAGACAGGGGAGAGCCAGTTTACAGGAAATGAGCATTTTGGTTATGACCAGCTGTTTAAGGATTACCAGCAACAGATAGCGATTCTCCAAGCTCAAGCCCATCAACAAAATGCAACCATTGCTTCTCAAAATGCCAGTGCAAGTTCCAGTCAAGCAGAAATTGGCCAAGTTATCCAAGACCAAGAGAAGCGCTTAGCTGATTACCATAGTCTAAAATCAGCTCTACTAGAGGGGAGAAGTCTGGATGCGACTCATCCACTTTACTCTTTCTACCAGAGTTACGCTCAGCAAGCACACGGAGAGGAAAACGCTCAAGCACAAGCTTCTTTTATTGGCCAGTTGGATAGTCAAATCCAGCAGTTAGAGGCGAGTATTTCTAATTATCGAATCCAATATGCGGGATCCGGAAGCCAACAAGCTTTTTCGACCAGTTTAGATAGTCAAATAGCCTCCCTGAAAGCTCAACAATTGAGTAAAGTTGGACAAGATCTTCTGCTTCTTTCTCAGCAAATCGCAGATCTAGAAAGTAAGGTAAAAACACAAGAAACTCTTCTTCAGAAGACTCGGATTCTAGCGAAGGATGAAGGGGTGCTTCATTTGAATGATGAAACAAAAGGAGCGAGTATTGTAGCGGAAGGGACTCCTCTGGCTGTAGTTTATCCTCTCATTCAGAAAGAAAAAGAAGTCAAGATTGTCACCTATATTCCTTCAAAAGATATAGCCACGATTCATGTGGGAGATCGGGTTCGCTTTAGCACACAGGGAAGTAAACAAAAACCAATTACGTTAGAAGTCCGTATTAGCTCAATTGCTTCGAGTGCAACTCGGACAGAACAGGGGAACTTTTTCAAAATAGAGGGAGTCCTTCGTCTCAAGGATCATGAGGCTAAACTTCTACGTTACGGTTTGGAAGGGAAGTGTGTTCTGATCACAGGAGAAAAATCTTACTTCAGTTTCTTTGTGGATCAATTTTTAGGAGCGGGGAACTAAAGAAGGATAATAGAAAAAGAGACCGAGGTCTCTTTTTTATTCCAGCATTTTTAATAGGAAGTCCGCCATTTGTTGCGGGCTTTCTTTTTGGCCTCGCGCCACCCACATTTGACAGACTCCAAAGAAAGCATTGGTGAGGTAGACAGAACTATAGTCTCTCTCGATTTCGGTCAAAGATCGATGGCCATAACGCTCTTGCAAGCTATCAACTAGTAGAACTTGTAGCTTATGCCGCAAGAAGGATTGAATTTCTTTTGTCCCATTCTCGGTTAGAAGGATAGCAAAGAGGGGCTCCTTGGTGAGAAATTCGAAAACTTCGGTAACGGCTTGGTGTTTATCTTCTTTTTGTTTGTCAAAGATGTATTCAACTTTGTGGAAAAATTCCTGTTGGTAGCGCTCGATCATATCGTACTTATCGCGGTAGTGGGTATAGAAGCTACTCCGGCTGATACCAGCCTCTTTTGCTAACTGAACGGTTGAAATCTCATCAAAGGACTCTCTATGAAGCAGGTCAACCATGGCTTCCTGGATGATCCGTTTTGTTTTTATTCGCTTGTTGCTTTCGGTAACCATTCTAGTCCCTTTCTTTTATATACAAAATTATACACAGTGTCCAAAAATTTCTTTTTTAACTTGCGGTTTTTCAAAAGAACTGTATAATCAATTATATCAAAAAATTAGACATTGTGTATAAAAAGGAGACAAAAAATGTTTAAGGAATGGAAAGCGATTTTTAGAAAACCGACCGTTATGGTTGTGATGTTAGGGGTTGCTTTGATACCAGCTCTCTATAATGTGATCTTTCTATCTTCTATGTGGGATCCTTATGGCAAGGTTTCGGACTTGCCGGTAGCAGTTGTCAATCAAGATCAGCCAGCTCGTTATCAAGAACAAGAATTAACAATTGGAAAAGACATGGTGTCCAATTTTGAGAAGAGTGATGCCCTGGATTTTCATATTGTAGATGAAACAGCAGCTAAAGAAGGACTGAAAAAGGGTGATTATTATATGGTGGTGACCTTGCCCCAAGATCTATCCGCTAAAGCGGCATCTATCTTAACCAATCATCCCGAACAAATGACCATTGCCTACCAAACATCTAGTGGCCATAGCTTTATTGCTGGTAAGATGAGTGATTCAGCCATGATAAAAATTCAGCAAACCGTTGCTAGTAATGTAACCAAAACCTATACAAACGCTCTTTTTGAAAAGATGGGGAGTTTGAAGACAGGGATGGGAACAGCAGCTGAAGGAAGTCAAAAGCTGGCAACCGGTGCTGGTCAGTTAAAAGAGGGTGGGCAAACCCTGACAGACCATTTGACAACCTTGTCCAATTCGAGTCTCTCTTTCTCAAATGGGGCACAGACTCTTAGCACAGGACTCTTGGCCTACACCAATGGAGTTGGTCAATTAGCGACAGGTCTTCACCAAATGAAGGAGAAAGTTCCGACCCTCGTATCGGGAGTTGGGCAACTTCATAATGGTTTTACCTCCTTTAGTAGTGGACTGACGGCCTATACGTCTGGTGTTGGACAACTTGGAGATGGTTTGAACCAAATGGCTAGTCAAACGCCTCAGTTAGCCTCTGGAATTGGCCAATTGCATACAGGAATGAACACTCTCACAACAGGACTGGATACCTACACAAAAGGAGTCAGTCAGTTGAATGTTGGTGCTAGCAATTTGACGAATGGTCTAACAAACTATAGCACAGGGCTTGCTACTCTCAGTGGTGGAGCTAGTCAATTAAGTGGTCAATCGGAAGCATTGAGAAATGGAGTGTCTCAGTTAGAAACAGGAATTCAAACCTTATCTACACAACTTTCTCCGTCACCAAGTCAACAAGAGCAGCTTGCCCAATTAACAGCAGGCCTCACCCGATTAAATGAAGCTATTCAGAACACGAGCGGAGATACTAGTCAACTCAGCACAGCATTGGCAACCATTGCCACCTCTGCTCAAGGGATTTCAGCTGCAGCACAGGCTGACCGCAATTCAGTACTAGCCAATCTTCAAGCTACTGCTGCCTATCAATCGATGACAGCCGAACAACAGGCAGAACTGACGGCTGCTGTGTCTGCTGCTTCAAGTACGACGGAGACTGCTGCTCAAGCGATTTTAACTACCGTTCAAGGTTTGCAAGAAGGCTTAACGACCGAGAGTCCCTTGGCCACAGTAAAAGAAAGTGCCAATCAGATCTTGCCAACAGCTTCGTCTACCTTGAATACTCTTTCAACTAGCTTGAGCTCCGTGCAGATAGCAGTGACAGAGCAACTTCTACCAGCTAGCCAAACTCTCAACCAAGGAGTGCAACTCTATACGACAGGGGTGGACCAGTTAGCTGGCGGAGCTAGTCAGCTTAATGATAATAGTAGCACCTTGATAGCAGGCGCTACTCAATTGAGTGCGGGGACCAGTCAACTGGAGCAGAAATCTGCGGATTTGGTATCTGGAAGCAGTCAACTAGCAACAGGATTGGGAGAACTAAATGGAAAGATGCCAACTCTGATTATGGGAATGGACCAATTAGTTTCAGGGGCCAACCAATTGACTAGTAAGTCTAGCGAATTAACAACAGGTGCTGGACAACTGGCCAGTGGGATTGGTCAATTAAACACTCAAACACCAGTTTTAGCTAGCGGTGTTGATCAACTCGTATCAGGAGTCGATCAGTTATCGGATAAATCAGCTCAGTTACTATCAGGTTCTTATCAATTGGCGGATGGTGCAAGTAAAATAGCTGATGGCTCTGGTCAATTAGCGACAGGAGGCCAAGTTCTTGTCGGGGGCTTGGGGGATCTCCAAACAGGTAGTCAGAATCTCAGTCAAGGCTTGAGTTCGGCTAAGGACCAATTAAATAGCGCTAGCACTAAAAAAGAAAATGCCAGCGTATTGTCAGATCCAATTACCCTTTCAAAGACAGACCATGATAATGTTTCAGTGAATGGAGTGGGAATGGCGCCTTATATGATATCAGTTGCCCTTTTCGTCGCTGCTCTTTCTACCAATATGATTTTTGCCAAATTGCCATCTGGGCGTCATCCAGAAAGTCGTTGGGCTTGGCTGAAATCGAGATTGGAAGTGAACGGGATAATTGCTGTCTTGGCTGGTGTCCTGGTCTACGGAGCTGTTCATCTGCTAGGGATGGCAGCAAACCATGAAGCTTTGACACTTTTCCTCTGTGTGCTAGGAAGTGTGACCTTCATGTCCATGGTGACGGCCTTAACGACATGGAACAACAAGGTAGGAGCTTTTATCTCTTTGATTCTCTTGCTCCTTCAACTGGCTTCTAGTGCAGGAACTTATCCGCTTGCCCTCACTAATCGTTTCTTCCAAACCGTTCATCCGCTGTTGCCGATGAGCTATACCGTATCGGGACTAAGGGAAACCATTTCCTTGTCTGGTCAGATAGGCGGGCAAGTCACCTTCCTTACCCTGGTTTTGATGCTGTGTATTGGTTTAGGAATGCTGGCCTATCAACCTCAAAAGATGGAAGAAGACTAAACTACCTCTATCCATAGTTTCATGTGAAACAAATCCCCTTCTCTGAAGAGAAAGGGGATTTTTCTTAGTTAAAATAAAGCACTTCAGGATCTGGAGTAACATAGACAAGGTTGTCACCCTTAAAGACAAGTTGAACTTGTCCTTCTTTGTAGGTAAAGACTGTAAAAGTTTGCTCTAATTGAGCCGTTTGAGCTAGATCGACTACACCAGCCCAAAAAGCATGGAGTTGCTCGTCAGTTAAAAGGCCCTCTTGATAGAGATTAACAAGGTTTTCTTTTTCCTTTTCTGAAAAGGTCTCGAGCATATAATTTGAATCAACATGGGTTTTTTCAGGTTTACCAAGAATTTTTTTGACTATTTTTGTTGTATAGCCTTCGAAATCAGGTGTATGCACTTTTAATCCACCGTCATATTTTTTATAGTAAACGACAGAATCACCAGTTGCATAGATCTTGTCCTTGGGGGCTTCGCTAGCATTGGCAGGGAACACCTCCATTTTTTTGCTTGAGCTGGTTTTTGTCTTAGACTCTTTCTTTTCTTTGTTCGAAGAGCTAGCTTTAGATGATTTTTTAGAAGATGAGGCTTCTTTTTCACTTTTCTCTTGTTTTTTAGAGGAGGAACCAGTGCTTGTTTCTTCCGGTTTGAAATATGATTGAAAATCAGACATACAGGCTGTCAAGAAGAAAAGACTCAAAAAGAGAGTTGCAAGGAGAGTGATTTTTTTAGACATAATGTAAATCCCTTTCTAATCATAGAGCATCATTTCTTCTATTGTACACTATAAAAGATTGAAAAGCACGAAAAAATAGGAGAGAAGCTGTACGAAGTAGGTATTTATTTCATACAATCTTTCTCTCCTGTAAGGGACAGCTCGTTGTGATCTTATTTGAAGCGAGGAGGCTAGGACTTTTGTCCCAGCCTCTTTTTAGGGGTTTAAGAACTTTTTAAGGAAAAGTGGTATACTGTTTCTAAAAAAATTAAGGAGTCTTGCATGAGAAAGAGAGCTATTTTTGAAGATATCGTCTCCATTATGACTCACGATTCATCTACTATCAAAGATCGAAAAGGATGTGATCCAGAGCCTTTTCGGGAAAAAATAACAGATGATATGGCGGATGATGCCTTTCTTTATCAAGTCAGGTCCTACCTAGCCAGTTTTGGTATTATTGGGCACATCTCCTTTCAGAATAAAAAAGCTGGTCAGAAAGGCTTTCTCTTACGTGTAATGGACCATCAACTTTATGTTGAAAAGGCGCATGCAGACACTGGTCTCCAGGCAGGGGATCAGATCCTAGGTCTGGATGGAAGTGACTTGGAGCAGGTGGCGTCTCTTCATAAGGACTATTTTATAAGTAAGACCCCCGAAAGACACTACCGAGAATGGGCGGATTTGGTCTCTCAGTCCAAAAGAGTCACCCTGCTTCGAGAAGGGGTAGAAAAGACCATTGAAGTAGCGCCCAGTCGAGAGCCGATCCAAGATCAGATTTTTTGGAAACGGTTAGACGATGAGATTCTTTATCTTTGTCTGGATAACTTTATGGATGAAGGAGCTATTAGTCGCTTATACCAAGAGTGTTTACCGATGATGACGGAAGTCAAGTTCCTTCTCATTGATGTCCGACAGAACGGTGGAGGGACAGATTCTTTATATTTCCCTCTATTACATCTAGGCTTAGAGAAGGGTCAGGGCTATGATTCGCTTGACTGGGATGATGATGGCATGGAAATTCTCTACACGGAACGCAATGTCGACTTACGCTTGAAGGATTTTGAGGACTGGATGCAACAGGAAGAGATTAGTTCCGAAACAATTAAACTCCTTGAAGAGATGAAAGAGGATCTACTCCGCTATCGGGGCAAAGGCTATGTGCTGTACCAGCAAGAAAACGAGGAATTCTTCCCAGAGGTTAGAGGCGGCCAATATCCCGAACAGATCTTTATCTTATCAGATATCTATTGTGCTTCATCTGGGGACAATTTTGTCCAGATGATGAAGCAGTTTAAGAAGGTAACGGTGGTAGGTAGACCAACTCTCGGAATTTTAGACTATTCCAATTGTTGTACCGTTGATTATGGTGATTATCGATTGATGTTTCCTACTTCTCGCTGTCTAAGCGTAGATCAAGGTAGAGGAATGACGGATAAAGGTGTTGAACCGGATATAGAAATTCCCTGGACTCCAGCTCATTTTGAAAGAGACGTAGAAGTAGACAAGTGTTTGGAATTGATTCGTCAGAGTCGCGGAACGGCAAAATAAGGCTTAGATTAGATGATGGTTGACTTAAATCAGAAAAGCAATCAATTTAAGGGCAGATCTCAATTGTCTCTTATGGTAACGTTTTCTAGTATTTTTTCCTTGTGTTTGGATTGCTTTGACTGAACAAAAAATGGTAAAATAGTCAGTGATAATCAAAATGAAGAGTGAAAAAGATGAAACATAAAACACTTTATAAATTTATAGGGCAAACAATCTTGTATTTCGCTATTTTCTTAGCCCTACTCTATTTCTTTAGTTACCTTGGTCAAGGTCAAGGTGGCTTTATTTACAATGAATTCTAAAGGAGATCCCTACCGTGTCAAACCAACCAATTACTGATATGATTGAGGCGATTGAACATTACGCCCAACTACAACCAGACTATCCTGTCTACAATGTCCTTGGAGAAGAGCATACCTATGGCCAATTGAAGGCTGATTCAGATAGCTTAGCGGCCCACATTGACCAAATGGGACTTCCTGAAAAGTCACCTGTTGTGGTCTTTGGTGGACAAGAATATGAAATGTTGGCAACCTTTGTGGCCCTGACCAAGTCTGGCCACGCCTATATCCCAATTGACAGCCACTCTGCCTTGGAGCGCGTGTCTGCTATTGTTGAAGTGGCTGATCCAAGCTTAATTATCGCCATCAATGAGTTTCCAATTGAAAATCCAGCTGCTCCAGTCATGTCCTTGGAGCAAGTGCGTGAAGCTTATGCGGCTCAGAATATGTATGACTTGCAACATCCGGTCAAGGGGGATGATAACTACTACATCATCTTTACCTCGGGGACAACTGGAAAACCAAAAGGGGTGCAAATTTCACACGACAACTTGCTCAGCTTCACCAACTGGATGATTACAGACAAGGAATTTGCGACGCCAGAGCGTCCGCAAATGTTGGCCCAACCACCTTATTCCTTTGATTTGTCTGTCATGTACTGGGCACCGACCTTAGCTCTTGGAGGGACCCTTTTTGCCCTTCCATCAGCCATTACTCAAGACTTTAAACAACTCTTTGCGACCATCTTTTCTCTTCCGATTGCTATCTGGACTTCAACGCCATCTTTTGCAGATATGGCCATGTTGTCTGAAGATTTCAATGCTGAAAAGATGCCAGGCATTACCCATTTCTACTTTGATGGGGAAGAGTTAACGGTTAAAACGGCTCAAAAACTGCGCGAGCGTTTCCCAAATGCTCGGATTATCAATGCTTATGGACCAACGGAAGCGACGGTAGCTTTGTCGGCAGTTGCTATCACAGATGAAATGCTAGCGACTCTTAAACGCTTGCCAATTGGTTATACTAAAGAAGATTCTCCAACCTTCATTATTGATGAGGAAGGAAACAAATTGCCAAATGGAGAGCAAGGAGAGATCATCGTGTCTGGACCGGCTGTTTCAAAAGGTTATATGAATAATCCAGAGAAAACAGCAGAAGCCTTCTTCGAATTTGAAGGACTTCCAGCCTACCATACGGGAGATGTTGGTACCATGACAGATGAAGGTCTTCTTCTCTATGGTGGTCGAATGGACTTCCAGATCAAGTTTAACGGCTATCGTATTGAGCTAGAAGATGTTTCTCAAAACTTGAACAAATCTCAGTACATCGACTCGGCTGTTGCAGTGCCACGCTACAACAAAGATCATAAGGTTCAAAATCTCTTGGCCTATGTCATCTTAAAAGATGGCGTCAAAGAGCAATTTGAACGCGAGATTGATATTACGAAAGCCATCAAGGAAGATTTGGAACACATCATGATGTCTTATATGATGCCTTCAAAATTCCTTTACCGTGATAGTTTACCGCTAACTCCAAACGGGAAGATCGACATCAAAGGGTTGATTAGTGAGGTTAACAACCGATGATCGAGTTTTTGAAACAGCTCCCTCATTTAGAACCCTATGGGACCCCGGTCTACTTTATTTATCTGATTGGGGCCTTATTGCCCATCTTTGTTGGCCTCTTCTTTAAAAAGCGATTCCCAGTCTATGAAGCCTTGGTCAGTCTCACCTTTATTGTTCTAATGCTGACAGGGACGGATTTGAAACAAATCTATGCGGTTCTTTTCTACCTCTTTTGGCAAATCCTTTGGGTCTACTCCTATAAATTCTATCGAAGCCAGCGTGATAACAAGTGGGTTTTTTACCTCCACTCTTTCTTGGTCGTTTTGCCCTTGGTTTTTGTGAAGGTGCAACCAGCCATTGATGGCACCCAGTCTTGGATGGGCTTCCTTGGGATCTCTTATCTGACCTTCCGAGCAGTGGGTATGATTATCGAGATGCGAGACGGAACCCTCAAAGACTTTAGTCTCTGGGAATTCTTGCGTTTCTTGCTTTTTATGCCGACTTTTTCAAGTGGGCCGATCGACCGCTTCAAACGCTTCAATGAAGATTATCTGACGATTCCGGATCGAGATGAGCTTCTAGATATGTTGGAGCAGAGCGTCAAGTATATCATGCTTGGCTTCCTCTATAAGTTTATTCTAGCTCATATCTTTGGCCATCTCTTACTAGGACACGTCAAGACCTATGCCCTTCTTCAAGGGGGAATCTTTAACCTAGGCACCTTAGGGGTCATGTATGTCTTTGGTTTGGATCTCTTCTTTGACTTTGCAGGCTATTCTATGTTTGCCCTTGCGGCATCTAATTTGATGGGAATTAAGAGCCCGATCAATTTTAATCTCCCTTTCAAATCACGTGATTTAAAGGAATTTTGGAATCGCTGGCACATGAGTTTGTCCTTCTGGTTTCGTGACTTTGTCTTTATGCGTCTAGTCATGGTTTTGATGCGCAACAAGGTCTTTCAGAGCCGGATTACAACGTCAAACGTTGCCTATATTATTAACATGTTGGTCATGGGCTTCTGGCATGGAGTGACCTGGTATTATGTAGCCTATGGTCTCTTCCACGGACTTGGTCTTGTGATCAATGATGCCTGGTTGCGGAAGAAAAAGACCATCAATAAAGAACGCAAAGCAAAAGGACTAGAGCCCCTACCAGACAACCGCTGGACCCAGGCTCTTGGAATCTTTATTACCTTCAATACCGTTATGCTGTCCTTCCTGATTTTCTCAGGTTTCTTGGATCAGCAATGGTTTCCAAAAATGAAATAAGAAAAGGAAAAATGAAAAATGGATGTAAAATCACAAGTAATTGAAATTATTGACGAATTGTTTATGGAAGATGTCTCAGATATGATGGATGAGGATCTCTTTGATGCGGGTGTTCTTGATAGCATGGGAACCGTTGAGTTGATTGTGGAATTGGAAAACCGCTTCGATATTCGGGTTCCTGTATCTGAATTTGGTCGTGATGACTGGAACACAGCCAACAAAATCGTAGAAGGTGTCATGGAGCTTCAGAATGCTTAAACGATTGTGGCTGATTCTGGGTCCGGTCTTTTGTGCCATGGCTCTTGTCGCTACTCTTCTCTTTTTCTATCCGATTAACCATAAACATAATCTGACAGAGGAGAAAAAGGTCGCAGTGAGCTTGACAGCAGAAGGCTTTAAAAGTCGTGCCCGTAAAGAAGAAGCGCTCGGGGATCCCAACTATCGTTTTGTACCCTTCTTTGGTTCCAGCGAATGGTTGCGGTTTGATATCGTCCACCCAGCAGTACTAGCTGAGAAGTATGATCGTTCTTATCGCCCGTATTTTCTAGGGCAACGAGGAGCAGCGTCCTTGAACCAATATTTTGGGATGCAGCAAATTCTTCCTCAACTAGAAGGAAAAACCGCTGTCTATGTGGTATCGCCCCAGTGGTTTACGAAGGCTGGCTATGATTCGTCGGCCTTTCAGCAATACTTTAACAGCGATCAATTAACTAGCTTTTTGGCCAACCATGAAGCTGGACCAGCAAGCCAATATGCGGCGTCTCGTCTTTTGCAACAATACCCTAATGTTGCTATGCAGGGAGGAGTTCAGAAGTTGGCCAAGGGTCAGAATCTATCTGGTTTTGAAAAAGGACTCAATCAGACCCTCATGCGCTTTGTTCGTCGGGAGGATGCCTTCTTTAGCAACTTTACGGCAATGAACAATAGCAACTATGAGAAAAAAGTACTCTCTCGCTTAGATGCTTTACCGGATACATTTTCTTACGAAGCCTTGGAAGAAGTGGCGACGGCGGAAGCCAAAAAGAAAACTAATAATAATAATTTAGGCATTAGTAATAGTTTTTATACACATCGTCTTGCGAGTAAGCTCAAGAAACTCAAAGGATTCCAAAAGAATGAATCCTATGAACAATCCCCAGAATACAATGATTTACAACTCGTCTTGGATCAGTTTGCTCAATCTAAAACCAATGTGATCTTTGTCATCCCTCCAGTTAACTCTAAATGGATGGCCTATACAGGTTTGAGTAAAGACATGTATCAACGGACAGTTGAAAAAATTCGTTACCAATTAGAAAGTCAAGGCTTTACCCATATTGCTGATTTTTCTAAAGATGGTGATAAACCCTACTTTATGCAAGATACCATTCATATGGGCTGGAATGGATGGTTGGCATTTGACAAGGCAGTTGATCCTTTTGTCTCCAACCCTCAACCTGCCCCTGAATACAAGATTAACAATCGTTTCTTAAGTCAGGACTGGGCTAACTATAAAGGTCAGCCGGATCAATTTAAGTAAGATGCAAAGAGGTTGAGAATACCCAGTCTCAACCTTTTTTCCTATGGTTTTGAAGAAACTTATCCCCATATTCACAGACTTATCCACAAGCTTGTGGATAAGTCTGTCTAATACAAAGAGAGGAACTGGTACAAGATGAAAACAATGAAGAAAATAGCTTTTTATGCGATTCTTCAAGGAATCGTAATCTTTCTCATTACGGGTTTCATCACCCAATTCGTCAGAGGAGATTTCTTTTTCCGTGGCTTGGCTCCAATATTTGGGGTCTTGGCAGCCGTCATGCGTTTTGGAACAGCTAGCCTGATGAAAATGTTGGCCCCAACGCTATACGATGAAGAGGCAAAACAAGAGAAAGATCCTACCAGGAAAGAAGCTGAATAAAAGAACTGTTTTTTCTGGAAAAATCTCTGGAAAAGCACTTATCTGACAGGCTTTATGGTAAAATAGAAGGAAGAATATTAGTTTGGAGAGTAAAAATACAATGAAACGTTCCATGTATGCTGGGCGTGTTCGCGAGGAACACATTGGACAAGAACTAACCCTCAAAGGATGGGTGGGTCGACGCCGTGATTTGGGTGGCTTGATCTTTATTGATTTGCGGGACCGTGAAGGGATTATGCAATTGGTCATCAATCCGGAAACTGTTAGCTCGGAAGTCATGGCAACGGCCGAGAGCCTTCGTAGCGAATATGTGATCGAAGTGACAGGTCAAGTTGCTGCCAGACAGCAAGCGAATGATAAAATTGCAACAGGTCAGGTTGAAATGCATGTTTCTTCCTTGACTATCCTCAATACTGCAAAAACCACGCCATTTGAGATCAAGGACGGTATTGAAGCCAACGACGATACTCGTCTACGCTATCGATATTTGGACTTGCGCCGTCCAGAAATGTTGGAAAACTTAAAATTGCGTGCCAAGGTGACGCACTCTATCCGTAATTACTTGGATGAGTTGGAATTTATCGATGTGGAGACCCCCTTCCTTTCTAAGTCAACTCCAGAAGGGGCGCGTGACTACCTCGTACCATCTCGCGTCAACAAGGGACATTTTTATGCTTTGCCTCAAAGCCCTCAAATCACTAAACAATTGTTGATGAATGCTGGCTTTGACCGCTATTATCAAATCGTCAAATGTTTCCGTGATGAAGATTTACGTGGCGACCGTCAACCTGAGTTTACACAGGTCGATTTAGAAACCTCCTTCCTGACAGAGCAAGAAATTCAAGATATTACGGAAGGTTTAATCGCACGTGTTATGAAAGAAACGAAGGGCATCGAAGTGACCCTTCCTTTCCCACGGATGAAGTACGATGATGCTATGGCTCTTTATGGTTCTGACAAACCAGATACTCGTTTTGAGATGCTCTTGACAGACTTGACAGAAGTTGTAAAGGGCGTAGACTTCAAGGTCTTCTCAGAAGCTCCAGCAGTGAAAGCCATTGTGGTCAAAGGAGCAGCAGACCGCTACTCTCGTAAAGATATCGATAAGATGACCGAAGTAGCCAAGCAATATGGGGCAAAAGGTCTAGCGTGGGTCAAGGTAGTTGATGGTGCTTTAAATGGGCCAGTAGCTAAGTTCTTGACAGGTGTGACAACAGAGTTGACAAGTTCTTTACAGTTGGAAGAAAAGGATTTGGTTCTCTTTGTAGCTGATACACTAGAAGTGGCCAATGCAACTCTAGGTGCCCTTCGTTGCAGAATTGCCAAGGAATTGGACCTCATTGACAATAGTCAATTCAACTTCCTATGGGTGGTCGATTGGCCAATGTTTGAGTGGTCTGAAGAAGAAGGTCGTTACATGAGTGCCCACCATCCATTTACACTTCCGCAAGCAGATACAGCTCATGAATTAGAGGGCGATCTTGCCAAGGTACGGGCCATTGCCTATGATATTGTGCTCAATGGTTACGAGCTTGGTGGTGGTAGTCTTCGGATCAACCAAAAAGAATTGCAAGAACGGATGTTTACCGCTCTCGGTTTCTCAAAAGAAGACGCGACAGAGCAATTTGGTTTCTTGCTAGAAGCCATGGATTATGGTTTCCCTCCACATGGTGGATTAGCTCTTGGTTTGGACCGTTTTGTCATGCTGTTAGCTGGTGAGGAGAATATCCGTGAAGTGATTGCCTTTCCTAAGAATAATAAGGCAACGGATCCAATGACCCAAGCCCCTTCTACAGTAGCTACCAAACAACTGGAAGAGTTGAGCCTACAAGTAGAAGTAAAAACTGAGGAATAAGAAAAGTAAAAGCGGAAAATTACCATAAGCAACTTGTGGGATTTTCCCTTTATTTATAAATTGAGAGATAAGCATGAAAAAAACTCGCTTAGGCAAGATCTTGCGTTATTATATACGAAGATTGGCCTATAACTTTAAATTACTACGGGTCTTAAAAAGTATTTCCCGAGAGAAGTACGATGAAAAGATTTCGGCTTCTTTGGTCTATGGCTTCCTATCTGCCGTTGCTGTGAACTTCTTTTTCCAGCCGGGACGTGTGTATTCCAGTGGTGCGACAGGATTGGCCCAGATTATATCCGCCCTTAGTGATCGATTTTTAGGCTTTACCATTCCGGTCTCTTTGTCCTTCTATGCCATCAATCTGCCATTAATGATCATCGCTTGGTATCAAATTGGTCATAAGTTTACTATTTTCACCTTTATTACGGTGTCTATGAGTTCCTTCTTTATCCAATTTATGCCAGTGGTTACCCTGACCAATGATCCTATTATGAATGCTCTCTTTGGGGGAGTTGTAATGGGGACAGGGATTGGATTTGCGCTTCGCAACAATATCTCCAGTGGGGGAACCGATATTGTTAGCTTGACCATTCGAAAGCGAACGGGCAAGAACGTCGGAAAAATTTCTCTCATCGTCAATGGGAGCATCATGTTGATAGCAGGGATGACCTTTGGTTGGAAATATGCCCTCTATTCGATGATTACCATTTTTGTGTCCAGTCGAGTGACAGATGCAGTCTTTACCAAGCAGAAGCGGATGCAGGCTATGATTGTCACTAGCCAACCGGATAAGATAATTGAGAAAATTCATAAGCGTTTGCATCGTGGAGCAACCATTATCCACAATGCGGAAGGGACTTATAATCATCAGGAAAAAGCGGTCTTGCTCACCGTTATTACCAGAGCAGAGTTTAATGAGTTTAAATTTTTAATGAAAAAAGAGGATCCTGAAGCTTTTATTACCATATCAGAAAATGTTCATATTATTGGACGTTTTGTCGAGGTGGAAGATTAAAAAGAGAGTGGGACAGAAATCGGTCATTCGTTAGAATTCGATTTCGTCGTCCCACCTCCGCACAGTTGAGTAGGG
>NZ_JADNGY010000013.1 GCF_015553625.1 Streptococcus australis
GGAGTGTACCAGATAATATCTTTCATCCCATTGGCATGAGACCAGAATGGAATCTTCACTTCCTTGTAGCCATCGAAACCTTGAAGATTTTTAGCAGTAATGGTGAAGGTGCCGTCTTTTTCTGATTTTGCAATAGTCAGATCCGCTGAAACCGGAGTCTGATTTTTCTTTCCAATGGCTACTGTCGTCGTTGTTCCACCCACACCCGTCATTTGTCCATTGTTCTGAACATAGTAAAGATGGATATTGTAAAGACCGGTTGAGTTTTTATGGTCCGCCGCTTTTACATTGACGGTATAGGTCCCATTTGCTTGACGATTGGCTGTATACCAAACAAGGTCATCTTGACCACCTGTTTCTGACCAGATCGGTACAGAAACGGTTCGAACTCCATTTGGTGCCTTGACATTTGAGATGACAACGTCAAAGCGACCCGTCATAGTATCGTTATTGACAATGTCAATCTTCCCACTTAAGCTGCCTTCTGTTGGATCCGCTGCAGGTTTTGCGTTCGCTGTAAAGCGACCGGTATAGTCCACACTGTGGTCAAAGAGGTGTTTTCCTGGAAGCAATTCCGCTTGAGAAGTGAACTGCCACGCGCCAGCTTTCCCATTGTAACGCAAGCTTTTCGCATCGTTTACAGACAGTTTTGGAGAAGGGTATTGGGCAACCCAGAAGTTTTGAAGGCCAAATTGAGAGGTGTTGACTGGACCTTTCTTGCGAAGATTGTTTTCATCCAACCAGCTAGCACTGGTGTAGAACATCAAATTGGTGTAGCCATTTTTACGCATTTCATCTGCCCAAGCTTGGGTGGTGCGGTTGATGTTTGGCTGCATCTTAGCATCCTCAAAGTCATTGACCATGAGGGTGTTCTTTGGAAGATTCAACCGTTGCGCCGCTGCAATATAAAACCGTGCTTCTGTACGCGCTGCTTCTTCAGAAGTATAGCGAGAGAAGTGGTAGGTCGATACTTGCAGACCTGCTGCTTGCGCATTGCGAATTTGGTTCTCCGCATTCGGGTTCTTGTACCAAGTGTCTTCTGTCAATTTAACAACAACACCGCCCACGCCCTTATTAGCTAGGGTACGATAGTCACCAATACTAATCTCTCCGTTGTGGCTACTCACATCAACGAATGATTTTGGCTGAACCGCTACATCTGTTGAGCGACCAGCTGGAGCGTGAGTGCCTGTGTTAAAGAAGGTCGTGCTTCCTGTATCAGATGGAAGAGGAGTTTCTTCTTTCTCAGTAGTCGATGCTTCTACCGCTTTCTCTACAGATGGGGTTCCACTTTCTGAAGCCGCGACCTTGCTCGCAGGTGCCACAGCTGGTTCGGTCACATTTGCTGGTGCAGCATAGTTACTTGCGATTGGTGCTACCGACTTTTCAGCAACGGCTACTTCTGGCGCTTTTTCAGCTTGGACTTGGTTGCCTTCAGTAGTAGTGGCCTCGTTTGAAACCAGCTCATCTGCACTGACTCCCTGAGCAGATACAGCCATCAAGACTGCCGCTCCGGCATAAAAAATAAGATCTTTCTTTTTCATATAAACTTCCCTTTATACAAATTTTATACGTTAATCATTTTACCACACGGTTTCAGCGATGAAAAGTTTTATAAGGCGAATTTTTAAAATTAGTGATATTTTTTGAAAAACTAAAAAAAGAAGTCCGTCTGACTTCTTTTGATCTTATGATAAATGATTTAAGGCTGTCTTCAAGTAGTGACCATCTCGGATTTCCTGACCAACACGCTTGGCATTATCTACCAAATCTTGGTAATCGGCATCTGAAAGATTGTCGATGGTCTCCTTCAAGTCATGGAGCGACTCTACTGCAATCCCACAGCCCTTCTCAAGGACAAAGTGAGATAAAGCTGACTGTTTCCACACTACAAGCGGGAAGCCCGATGCTAGATAAAGCGATGCCTTGTGAGAGTTGTTGTAGCGAAGGTACTCGCCAAAAACACCATTACAGGTTTCCGCACTATCCCCATCCCAGACAAGTCCAAAACCACCCTCAAGAGCAGCAGGAAGTTCATCCGGTAGGAAAGAGCCAAAGTAGGTCTCATTCTCTAGGGCTCTACTCTCATCAAAGCCAACACCATAGAGGTTGTAGGCAGGTTTTGCAGGAAGAGCATAGAGATAACCAGCTTTTTTCTGGGCCAAATTCCCTGCTACAATGATTGGTTGATCCTTTGATAGACCATCTTTCTCTTGGTAATCTGGAATCATATAGTCGAAAATTCCAAGGCTGACAATCTTATCTTCCGCAATTCCCTTGTCTACCAAGACAGATTTCATAACTGGATTGTGGGCGATGATCCCATCAGCTGTTTTGAGAAAACTTGCTTCTTGAAGGTACATCCGAATTCTGTGTTTTAAAGGTAGTGAAGTCATATTGGCATGGCGAAGCACTTCTAGGTCATGAATCAAGAGATAGACTTTAATCCCTCTTTTTTGTGCTTTTTTAACCAAATGGGTTGAGAAAAAACTATGGTGAAGCATTGGAAACTGGATCAGCAACTCATCTCCTTGCTTTAGTTGATCCAAGGCTTGACCAAAAGCCTTTGCCTTATGGCGTTGAGCCGTAAGGGTACTCATCTGATACCAATTGTCGACAGAAAGGACCAAGGGATGATAGCCTTCTTCTTTCACAATACTTTCTACGTCATTGCGTGCTTTATTTCCTGCGTTCTTTGCGTTGACATCATGCAGGAATTCTTCTTTTAAATAGTATTTCATAGATTATCGTTTCTCTTAATCAAACTCATTTGCCACGACTTCTAGAGCACGCTCAATGACCACGTGCATGTCGTAGTATTTATAGTCTGCTAGGCGCCCACAGAAGATCACCTTGTCATTTTTAGTGGCTTCTTCTTGGTACTTGGCAAACATAGCGTTGTTCTTTTCATCATTGATTGGGTAGTAGGGTTCATCTCCCCGTTTCCAGTCAGCTGGGTATTCACGTGTGATAACTGTCTTAGGTTGAGTTCCATACTCGAAATGCTTGTGCTCAATGATCCGAGTATATGGAATTTCACGCTCGGTATAGTTGACCACGGCATTCCCTTGATAGTTTTCCTCATCCAAGACCTCGTGTTCAAAACGAAGGCTACGGTACTCCAACTCCCCATGTTTGTAGTCAAAGTACTGGTCAATCATCCCTGTAAAGACAACTTTATCAGCTGAGCTTTCTAGCTCTTCACGATTGGCAAAGAAGTCAACTCCAAGCTCTACTTCCACATCACCCAGCATGTTTTCGATGATGACGTTATAGCCACCGATTGGAATCCCTTGGTAACGGTCATTAAAGTAGTTATTATCAAAGGTCAGACGAACCGGAAGACGTTTGATGATAAATGGTGGAAGGTCTGTGGCAGAACGTCCCCATTGTTTTTCTGTATAGCCCTTGATCAACTTTTCATAGATATCCGGACCAATCAACTTGATGGCTTGTTCTTCCAAGTTTTTCGGTTCAACATCCTTCATATCAGCTGTTTGCTCAGCAATCTTATCCTTGACTTCTTGAGGAGTCTTAGTGCCCCACATAGCATAGAAGGTATTCATGTTGAAGGGAAGATTGTAGAGGCTCCCCTTGTAGTTAGCCACCGGCGAGTTGATATAGTTGTTAAACTCAGCGAACTGGTTGACATAGTCCCACACTTTTTTGTTAGACGTATGGAAAATGTGGGCACCATACTTGTGAACATTGATCCCTTCCACTTCTTCACAGTAGATATTGCCACCAATGTGGTCCCGTTTATCAATGACTTTTACTTTTTTACCACGCTTGGTCGCCTCATGAGCAAAAATTGCCCCCGATAAACCAGCACCAACAATCAGATAATCGTACATAGTTGTCTCCCTTTAAAAATATAGTCATCAGTTTTTAACTTAGCATGCTTCGAACTGATACAAAAACATGTCCAACAATCGTATTCTTTTACCTTATATGAGTCCTCCAACGACTGCTGAGATTATCACTAACTTAATGCTGACTCACCGACTGTTGTCGATGAGTTAACATCCACCGTGTTTCGAGTGAAGAGGATAAACATAAAAATATTATAAGAAGGTACAAACCAAAAGGCTTCAATCATACAGTTGACAGTGATCAAAGAAAGAATAGCAACGTAAAGATATCTCCCTTTCTTGAATTCATCCCTAGATACTAGAACATAAATTAAAATCAAAGCAAGTACCGGAATAATACCATAAGTGAAGAGCATTTGAACGTAGGAAGAATCAACATAGTTGTAGCTGAGAACAGACTCTGTACTTCCCCCTGAACCAATAAATTGAACGCCTCTGGTTCCAAACCAATTCAATTCGTATAAATTAAAGGCATTTTTCCCTAAGGCTAAGCGCCCTGTAATAAATTGATTGATTTTTACATAGAAAGGCGAAGTCCATGAGAAGTGATAAGTCAGATAGAGAATGAGGGAAGAAAAGAGCGCAGCTGAGTAGGGCATGAGGGCATAGAGCCCAATTTTCTTTTCCTTGGTTAAATAAAAGAAAACAAAAACCAAGGTTCCTACAAGCAGTGAATAAGCATTCATCCGAGCGTCACAAAACTTGATGAGAAAGACGGCCAAGAAAAGCCCACTCAGGGTCCGTAACCAGATGTAACGATTCTTCAACAGATAAGAAATCGCTATGAAAAGATAAAAACAGTGCGAGGCAAAATCCGTAGGATAGATAAACCCAAAGGAATTCCGAATAACGCCTCCCCGACTATATTGCAAGTTCGGAATAACTTTTAAAAGAGACAGGAAGAAGACTGATACAAGAATACTTCCACCAACAAAGATATAGGTCCGTAAAACAACCTTCCTATCTGCACTTATTAACAAGGACATCAATAAGGAATAGACTAAAAAATTGAGTCTACCAGTTTTCACAAATACGAGGACACCAATTGATAGTAAGGCTAATGAAAATAACAAGTACGTATAAGAAACATGAATCTTGTTCCAAAATCGCAATGCTAATAGTAAGACTACTAACAAAAGAGTGCTTGCATTCATGTGAAAAATCCCTTTATTCAACATCGTTGTTGATAGGGTATTAAAGAATATGACGATAGCTACGACAACACTAACGAGGAGGTCGTCAAATTTCATTTTTAACATATTGATAATACATTGATAAAAAACAAGAAAGCACGGATAACAAGAGACAGGTTCGTCTTGTGCCAGACAGAAGTGTCCATCTCACTATTTATATCCAAGCTGATCAAGAATCTTTTATCTTTCCTTTCTCGGCCTCTCTTTTCATAGTTACCATTATTTCGTCTAGCAAGTACCTCTTCCATCTTTATGGATGAGTCTTGCTCTATGCACGTTTCGTAAATTGCTGTTTCAACTCTTTCACATCCACCACCTTGAAGAGTAAAATCAAGGTTCCATAGATGACCCCACCTAGTCCAGCATACAGAACGACATTCAGAGTCGGCGAAAAATGGACAATGGACTTGACTAGTAGCAAGAGACCATACATGAGGCCTGAAGCGAGCACAATCTTCATCATTGAGCCTATAATCGGCACTTCTTTAAGATAAGCTCGTGTGAAGTAGAGTTGAATCCCCCATACCAAAGCTTCTGTCAACACTGAGACAATCGCAGCTCCAATAAAGCCCAGTTTTGGTAGGAAGATGAGGTTCAATCCGACACTGACAATGGCAGGTACAGTAGTCGAAATCATAAATTCTTTATTTTTATTATGAGGGATCAGAATTTGAATCCCCATGATATTGGTCCATCCGATAAAGAACATTCTAAAAATCATGATGGCAATGGCATAACGCGCATCCTGGAAGTCCTTCCCTAGGAAGAACTGAACAAAGTCATCATTGACGATTAGCATGCCGGCAATAATGGGGAAAATGACCAAATTATAAATCAAAAAGGACATTTGGTGCATCTTATTAACCGCCTTGTGGTCTCCTGAGGATAAGAGACTCGATACCCGAGGCAACATGACACTGCCCAGTGAGGTCACCAAGGTCAACAAAATATTGACCAGTTTTAAGGCTTGGTCATAAATCCCCACATCCTTTGTAGAGGCGAGAGCCCCCAGCATGGTTCGGTCCAAGGTGACATAGAGGGAAATGGCAATCTGCGGTAAAAAGAGCAGAATGACCGGCTTCAAATGCACCCGTGCATAAGCCATATCAAAATGGGCTTTCCCAATGAACTCCCGAGCAGGTAGCCACATACTGAGCTGACCTAAGAGCTCAAAGATGGTCAGTAAGAATACATAGAGATACAGATCATTGGCAGATTTGACAAACAAGAAGATGGAGATGACTCCAACTAGTTTGACCGTGATATTCCGAACCGTAATCTTGCGAAAATCTTCTAATCCCTGAAAGAGCCAAGAAATGTCGAGTCCCTTAGAAACCAAACTAAGTCCTAGGATATAAGCAACAGGATTTTGCATGGAAGGTAGGGTGAGACACAAAAGAACATAAAGGGTAAGAGATAAAATCGTAGCCCCCAACTGGAGGGTATAAATCCCCCAGAAATTCTTCTGGATATCTTTCCGATGTCCTGAGATCTCTTTGGTTCCATAATTGGCCACTCCTAGCGTCGCCAAGAGGATAAAATAGGTGACGATGGAGTTGAAATAGCCATAGGTCCCCAAGTCATTCGAGCTAAAAACCCGTGTTACATAAGGGGTGGTGATAATCGGCAAGATAATCACCAGCAACTGGTAGGAGAGATTATAGGCGTAATTTTTTAACACTTTCATGACTGTCTACAATCCCCACTTGAAGACCGTTTTAAACGGTGTGATCAAATCCGTCGCAAAAGCTCGGTGAATATCTGGAATGGTTTGAACTTCTCCATCAACGTGAATAATGTTTTTCAAACGACTTTGGACTCGACGATTAGCCAGCATCTCTACAGCCCGCTCGAAATCTTCACGACCTGAGCGAGAAGACCCCACAAAGGTCAATCCCTTTTCAAGAACATCTCTTGTATTAACTGCGACCCGGTTATCACTAACCCCCATTAACATCACGGTTCCTTGAGGCTTGATATGATCAATAATATCATTGATGGCTGGTTCACTTCCTTGGCCACCAGTACACTCAAAGGCGTGATCAAACAGTTGGTCGTCTGTCAACTCGCTGGTCAAAATTGCTTGATGAATGAAATTAAACAATTGCAGTTTATCACTGTTGCGCCCAACTACAGTTATCTTCAAATCTGGGTATAGATAGTGCAAAGAAGTCGCAACCACATATGAAAGACTACCATCTCCTAAAATCAAAACGGACTCTCTTCGTTGGTGGGCAATGAGATCAAAGCGATGAATGGCATGCATGGCAACACTACTAAATTCCGCTAAGGCTGTCACAGGACCCCGAACTTCCTCTGGATAAGCCACTACACGATCCAGTGGCAAGGCAACAACTTCCTGCATAAAGCCATTAAAGCCACTAGACAAGAAGTGCGTCCCCTCCAAATAATTTTCAAAGAAGACACCCTCTGTTTGATGAGGAGGTTGATTGGGAACCATAGCCACAATCTGTCCTGGTTGATAGGTTCCCGTAGAATCCGCTACCACGATACCAGACGACTCATGGATCAGGGCCATGGGTAATTTCTTTTTAAGCACCTTAGGATCCCGTTTCCCTTGATAGTAACGTTGGTCCGCATGACAAATAGCCATGTAATAGGGGCGAATCAACACCTTGTCTCCACGGCTCATGTCTTCTTCTTGGTATTTGATGGTAATATTTTTCGGCTGGGTCAGCTGAAAGATTTGGTTCAACATATTAATTGTCCTCAATCATACCGCGTGCAATTTTCAAATCTGTAATCGTCGTAATTTTAATATTGGAATATTCCCCTTTGGCCAGGGCAACTTTTTCCCCATTGATGACAAAGATCTTGCAGGCATCCGTCAAGACTTCTTTCTGCTGGTCACTCAAATCATGATACAAGGCGAGGAAATCTTTCATTTTAAAGGTCTGAGGGGTTTGACCCTGATAGAGGTATTGCCGCTCTGGGATATCCGTGATAAAGGTATTATCCAAGCTTTGAACAATAGTATCGGTCGCTTCAACGACTGTATCTACAACAGCATGGCTCTTGGCCAATTCAATATTTTCTTGAATGGTCTTTAGGCTGACAAAGGGACGAACCGAATCATGTGTAACAATAATATCCTCATCTGTTAAAGGCTGCACCTTATCGATAGCCTTGATGATATTTTCGATGGTAGAGTTTCTGTCACTTCCTCCCTCTACAACCAAGATCCGTTCCTTATAAGAAGCCAAGTATTTGTCTACTAGATCTTCCGTATAAGTCACCCAGTCCGGATGAATTCCCAATACAATTTTCTGAATTTCATGAACTAATAAGAACTTCTCAACGGTATGGATTAAAATAGGACGTCCCCCCAAATCCAAAAATTGTTTGGGCATATCCGTAATCCCCATCCGTGAGCCAGTTCCACCTGCTAAAATCCCAGCATAAATCATCCTAAACCTCCTGTTTTTGTATCTTTTCCTTCCCTAGAATATAGCCATTGGCGATCTAGCCTAATTTTGCTCTCACCTTTTGATACAACTGAGGAGAAAGGAGCAAAAGAAGGTATTTGAGTTTATTTTTTCTTGTAATATGTGAATTGACTAGAATATCTTTCCAATAGCGACGATATTCTTTGCGAATCTTGTTGACTTGGTCATACATTTGAGAACCTAATAAGGCATGGACCACATGCAAGCCATTAAAGACATAGCGTGTATTGACTGCTTTTTTCATTTCCTGATCATCAGGATAGTCTCGATCAACATAGGCTCTGTTCCATTCCATAGCCTTATAAAAATCCAAAAGGCGATCGCTATACTTCGAATTAACGATACTACCCGCTCTTCGATAGTATTTATAGAGATTGAGGTCGCTAATAGCAATCTCCTTGCAAGTAGCAATATGTTCATACGCAATGGCTAAGTCTTCATAAATCATTCCTTCAGGGTAGGGATATTGAAGTAGAATCTCTTTCTTATAGAGTTTCCCCCCCGAATGAGTCCCTACATGGCGACCATAGAACATCTCTTTGAGAGCTGTATGACGATCCAATTTTCTTGGACTCTTTTCATTTATGTCACCCGAAAAATCTTTGTCCTCATGATTTCTAACTTCAATGACCGGAGTCGATACAAAATCAACATTATACTGTTCTTTCAATCCCATCAAATATTCAACGGTCCTGCGATCATAGTAATCATCTGAATCTAGAAACATTATCCAATGAGCTGTTGCAGCTCTTACACCCGTATTTCGAGCATTAGAAAGTCCACCATTCTCAATATGCAATACTCGAATACGGTCATCTTCCTGGGCATACTGGTCACAAATTTCTCCTGAACGATCGGTTGATCCATCATCGACCAGGATGATTTCAATATTTGAATAGGTCTGTTGTCTAAGACTACCGACACTATACTGTAAATACTCCTCGACATTATAGACCGGTACGACAATCGAAACCTTTTCCATTATGCTAATCCCTTCATGATAATTTCTACAATCTGTTGACAAGCCGTTCCATCCCCATAGGGATTGCTTGCCCGGCTCATCTTCTTGTATTCGTCTTGGTCTTCCAGAAGGAGCTTAAAGTTGCGATAGATGGCTTCTTCTGTTCCGACCAATTTCAGAGTCCCTGCGGCCACACCTTCTGGACGTTCAGTTGTATCGCGCATGACAAGGACCGGCTTCCCTAAAGAAGGCGCTTCTTCTTGGACGCCACCTGAGTCCGTCAAAATCATATAGCTTTGGTTCATGAAATTATGAAAATCAATCACTTCCAGTGGCTCAATGATTTTCATTCGTTCATTCTCTCCAAAAATCTTGCTGGCCAATTCTCTGACCTTTGGATTTTTGTGAATGGGATAGACCACCTTCACATCTTCAAACTCTTCCAAAATCCGGTTGACCGCACGGAACATGTGTTCCATGGGTTTCCCAAGATTTTCGCGACGATGGGCCGTCAACATGATGAGTTTACTTCCTTTCGCCCATCCTAAAATAGGATGATCATAGTCTTCTTTCACCGTTGTCTTTAAGGCATCAATTACTGTATTTCCCGTAATGAAGATATTGGTACGTCCTTCTTTTTCTAGGTTCGCTTTTGAAACCTGGGTCGGAGCAAAGTTGTAGTCTGCCACAATAGACGTAACCTGACGATTAAACTCCTCGGGATAAGGACTTTGAAGGTTGTAAGTCCGTAAACCTGCTTCCACATGACCCACTTTGATACCCATATAAAAGGCCGCCAAAGCTGTCGCAAAGGTGGTAGTGGTATCCCCATGGACGAGGACAATATCAGGCTTCTCCTTCTCCAAGACCGGTTGGATTTTCTCTAAGATTGATGTCGTAATGGTAAACAAGGTTTGGTTAGCCTTCATGATACCAAGATCATAATCTGGAGTAACCTGAAAGACCTCCAAGACCTGTTCTAACATTTCCTTGTGTTGTCCTGTTACACAGACCACTGTCTCAATCGTATTGTGCTGCTTGAGTTCATTCACCAAAGGACACATTTTAATGGCTTCTGGACGCGTCCCAAAAACCAACAGTACTTTTTTCATTTTGAACCCTTTCTCAACGATTGGTAAAAGTGTCGATAGTTGTCTAAGAAGATAGAATAGCTAAACTTGGTATCATAATCCCTCTTTGCTTGAGCAGCCAAAGAGGCTCTTCTCTCAGGATTCCCTGCTAAGTCTTTAATTGCTTGAGCCAAGGCTTGCGGATTCTCAGCTGGGACGAGGATCCCATTCTCAGAGTTGACTACTTCATTCACACCTGGAATATCTGTTGCAATCATCGTTTTACCGTTCATAAAGGCCTCGATTGCGACCAATCCAAATCCTTCAAAGACTGATGGAAGAACACAAAAATCAAAGCTATTGATACACTCTACTATGTCACTCCGGTAGCCTAAAAAATGAATTCTCTTTTCAAGCGCCAACTCTTTTGTTTGTTTTATCAAATCATTTCTCAATTCTCCGTTACCAATAATGAATAGGGAGACGTTTGGCTTTGTCACTAGTGACATGGCTTCGATTAGATAAGTTAAGCCTTTTTGTTCCGATAAGCGAGCTATACAACCTACTTTGATACCGTCACACTTAGTAATGTCATTTACTGTATGATCACTGTGTTGCATTTTCACTCCATTATAAATCACAACAGAGTTTTTTGACTTTACGTCATTAAGGATATTTTCCTGGACAGCTTGACTAACAGCAACCGTTCGAGCCTTTCCTAGGGCAAATTTATAAAGTGGCAATTTGTCCTTAAAAACATTATGGGCTGTGTAGACATGAAGCAATTTCGGATGACGCAATTGCAATAAACGAATATAGAAAGCAGCCATTCGATGATGGGTGTGAACAATATTGATCTGCTGGTCTTTTATAATTTTAGATAGGCTAGAAAGAATAGCAAGTACAGTGGATGGATTCTTACTATCGACATCCAAAATCTGATGATGCTGTATCCCATTTTCTGCCAACTTTTCTTCCCACAATCCACCAGTCGAAGCGACATGAACCTGGTCAAATTCATCCTTGAGGTCTGTCGCCAACTGATAGACAATTCGCTCCGCCCCACCGATGTCCATGGTCCGAGAAATATGAAGAATATTATTTTTTTGCTTTCCGTTTTTCATGTACTACTCTCTTAATAAAAGTCGCATTTCCTACAAAATAGCGCTTGAAGAGCCGTTTGGGTTCATTGGCCACACGGAACAACCATTCCAGATTGGCCTTTTGCATCCACATAGGCGCCCGCTTGATATGGCCTGAGAGGACATCAAAGCTTCCTCCTACTCCCATAAAGACAGAGTTTACGCCATTGTCCATAAACTTCTGGATCAAGTACTCCTTTTTAGGAGAGGTGATGCCAACAAAGACAAAGTCAGGATTCTTCTCACGAATATCCTCTTGAATAGCCTCCTCCTCTTCAGCAGAGAAATAGCCATTGCGATGACCCACTACTCGGAGATTCGGATAATCCTTTTTAAAGTTAGCCAGCATATCGCTCAAGACTTCTTCTTTTGCACCGAAGAAGTAGACAGAGTAGCCTTTTTCATTGGCCAAATGGAGCAATTCCTGCATCAAATCAATGCCTGCCACGCGCTCTGGCACAGAATAGCCCAAATAGCGCGCAGCGAGAACAACAGAAGCACCGTCTGCATTGATGATTTCAGACTCATTGACAATCTTCTTGATGGCCTCATCTGTCGCACACTGATTGAGCTTATCTGCGTTGACCCCCATCAAATGGAGCGGTTTTTTATCTAGGACAAACTGTTCTGTAGCAGCAACGGTTTCAGCCATTGTTAAAGGGTCAATCCTGACCCCCATCATTGTAAAACTTTTCAAACTTATTCTCCCCAAGTGGATTCAAAGTGACCTTTTTGCTCTGATTTTTCAGGCAGCTTCATATAATTGCCATAGATCTTTGTCAGATATGCATCCGGATCGGCATGACCACTGATTTTAATAGTTTCAAAATCAAGGAGTTGTGGCTCCCCGAATACTTCTTTGTAGGCCAATTCTCTCTCGCGATAGGATCCTAAGACATTCCCCACGAGATCACTTGTCTCAAAGTCATATTTTTTGATCGTATTTTGTAACTTCTGATTGATTTTTTCAGTATTTAGTAACTTGTCTAGGTGAAGGACCTTAGAGACCTTCACAATTGTATTTTCAAAGAAACCTCGGTCGCGATTATGCAGGCGATTAATAACAGATATTTTTGAAAGGGCACGATAATACTTAATTTTATTGGTGTGTAAGAAATAGTGGAAACCATCTGATGGATAACCATCTAAAGGAAACACATCGATAAAAGGACTACACACAACCCCACCAAATTCAATTTGAAGGGAAGTATCCATGATGGATGTGTTACCCAAATTATCATCATGGATTCTTAGGATGACATGATCTGGCAATTCCTTTTCGCAAATTTCCAGGAATTTTTCATAATCTTTTCTAGGCATTCCCAAATCCATATCATCATCCCAGGGAATAAATCCTTTGTGACGAATAGCTCCTAATAAAGTCCCACCTAAAGCATAATAGCGAAGATTGTACTTAGAACAAATCTCAATATACTTTTCTAATAAGGACAACTCTCCTAATTGAATCTGTCTTACTTTACTCATTCTTACTTCGCTCCATCTCGTTTAAACACAACTTTGATCGTTTTCAGCAAGATTTTAATATCTGACCAGATCGTCCAGCCATCAATATAAGATATATCTAAGCGAACGACTTCATCAAAGTCTGTAATTTCGCTACGACCACTCACCTGCCAAAGCCCTGTAATACCAGGCTTAAAACTCAAGCGACGTTTTTGTTCTGGAGTGTATTTCTCATACTCATCCACTGTTGGCGGACGGGTTCCAACCAGACTCATATCTCCCTTTAGAACATTGAAGAATTGTGGTAACTCATCTAGACTGGTCTTGCGGATAAAGCGCCCAATCGGCGTAATCCGAGGGTCATTATCCATTTTAAACATGCCACCGGTCATGGTGTTTTGATCCAACAATTCTTTTTTCCGCTCCTCTGCATCGACATACATCGAACGGAATTTATAAAATTTGAAATAGCGCCCATTTTTCCCGACTCGTTTCTGGACAAAAATAGCAGGACCTCCATCCTTGCGAATCAAAGGTACCAATACAATCGCTACCAAACCACAGATAACCAAGCCTACCAAGGAGCCACAGATATCGATCACACGTTTCGCGGTCACGTGGCTAGGTTTGTAGAAGTTAGTCGAGAAAGTGACGACATTGAGCCCAGCCACTTCTCGAATCCGTTTGTTGCCAGCAAAGTTCAAATCAAAAGCATTGAGGTTAACGGTGACGTCAATCCCCATAGTCTCAAATTGTGAGACATACTCACCAATGTCATACTCTTCACTTGGAAGATTGAGAAAGACTTCGTCTACCACTTCATAGGTCGCAAAGGTTAACAGGTCTTCCTTCGGAACAACCCGAACAGTTGGGTGTTGAAAGTTTGGGCGGTCCAATACTGTGACAGCTATTACTTCTCCACCGCTATCATTTGACGAAAGAAGCCGATCCAGAACTTTATCCAAACGAGAATTTGCCGTAATCAAGAGAATCTTGTGACTTCCTTTAAGGCTGTAATAGAAGCGTCGCCAATAGCGTTTGATGAGGTAGTTCATCAAGTAAAGAGTCAGAGTAAGAAGCACTAGAAAATAAATCATCCCCCGACGGGAGAGGGAGAACTTCTCCTCCAAAAAGAAGCTCGAAAAACTGATGGCAAGCGCGAAACACAAGCTGTATTTCAAGGTTTGTAAGAAATCAACCAGGTGCCCCCGCTTGAAATAATCTTGGTTGTAATCACTGACGTAAAAGGCTACGTAATGCAACAAATACAGATAGAAAATTGTATTAGAGTGGATTTCTGTCTCTGTCACAAAACTAAACAAATAAGCCACAACTAAGACTGGTAAGCTCTGGACAAAGGCCAAAGCAAATTTGTGAAATCCCCTTCCTTCTGTCATAATATCCCTATCCTATCCCTTATCTTTTTTTCCCATAATTGCCATAGTTCCCGTAATTACCATAGGAACCATATTTTTCTAATTGAATATCAAATTTATTGAGGACCACTCCTAGGAAGGGTGTCCCCGTCTGCTCTAGTTGCTCTTTGGCCTTCTGCACAGCCTTGCGACTAACAGCTCCTGCTGCCGTCACAATCAAGCTACCATCACAGCGTTGAGCAATAATCGCTGCATCAATCACCATCCCAATTGGTGGGGTGTCGACAACGATATAGTCATAGTGATTGCGAAGCGCCTCAAGGATGACCTCGAAGTTTTTACTTTGCAAGAGACCTGTCGGGTTTGGAGAAATCTGACCTGACAAGAGAACGTCCAATTTTGGATAATCTGTCGTCGCAATCGCTTGGGAAATCTCACTCTTACCAGAAAGGACTTCTGTCAATCCAGCGACACGGCCTTGGCTCTTGAAGACACCTGTCATCACCGAGTTACGGATATCCGCATCAATCAACAAGGTACGATAGCCCGCACGCGCAAAGGCTGTCGCTAAATTCGTAGAAATGGTTGATTTTCCTTCGTTTGGTTGCACAGATGAGATGGCAACGACCTTGATATTCGTCCCACTCAACTGAATATTGGTACTCAAGGCATTAAAATATTCTTCAGCCTGAGTCATCGCTGCTAATTTGCTTTTTACAATTTCTAAGGTTGCCATGAATTCTCCCTCTTACAGTTTCTTCACACTAGGGATCACACCTAATAGTGTGATGCCCATCACTTCTTCGATATCTTCTGGTTTCTTCACACGGTCATCCAATACCTCTGACAAGATCACCAGAATGGAAATCAAGACACCACCAAGGACAAAGCCAATGACAACATTTCGTTTGATATTTGGTGAAGAAGGATTCTGCGGGACAACTGCCTCATCCAATGTTGTCACGTCAGACACCTTTGTTACAGCAATAATTTTTTCTGCCGCTACATCTTTCAAACCATTCGCGATCCGAGCTGCTTCTTTGGGATCTGGATCTGATGCTGTGATAGACAAAATCCGAGTATCTGTCGGAACTGCTACTGAGACTTTCTTAGCAAGCTCTGCTGGCGTCATTTCCAACTTCAACTCTTCAATAGCCTGGTTCAAGACGTTTTGAGAAAGGATAATCTCGCGATAGTCTTTAACCAAGTAGGATCCCGCTTGAAGATCTTGGTTGGTCAAGGCATTGTTTTCTTGATTCTGACGGCTGACCACGTAGATACGACTGGTACTTTGGTAGATTTTCTTCGCCACAAATGCGCTGTAGCCTAGGGCTCCGATCGCAAATAGCAAGGCCGTAATTAGAATTGAGAATTTACGACGCCATAAGGTTTTAAAGAGGGAGACCACATCCAATTCGATCTCTTTGCTCTCTTGGTTTTTCATATTCACTTTCTCCTTTTCAATCTCCGTGATGGAACTTGATGATTAAAACAATTCGTCATCCAATAATGTTTGCTGATTTTCAACAAAAAGGGCACGCGCCCGGTCACTACCGTAGCGTTTTTCAATCAACTGATAAGCCTGGTCCATGTATGGAGGGCGCTGATCAACATTGTGCATATCGCTGGCAACAAAATGGACCAAGTCCTTATCCAAGAAATATTGGGCACGATGTTTCATGAACTTATAGCGATCACCAAACAACTTCGGCTTGAGGACACTCGAACTATTGATCTGGGTATAGCATCCCATTCGGATTAATTCTCGCACCCGTTTTTCATTTTTTTCCAAACAGTGGTAGCGTTCAATGTGGGCAACCACCGGAGTCACTCCTAAGCGCAAAACTGCACTTAAGGCCTGGTGAATCTCCTTGTAGGGGGTCGCCATACTAAACTCGATCAAGGCAAAACTGGTCTCAGCAAGCGTTGGAATAGTCCCGGCTTCTAGCTTTTCTAGGATATCTCGCGTATAGTAGATTTCTGCTCCGAAATGCAGTTTCATTTCAGGCAGATAGGTCTCTACCATCTCTTTTACTGCCAAGTAGTTTTGATAGATCTTTTCTTCTGGGGTTTCAAACATCCCTTTTCGACGATGGGACGTCGAAACGATGGTACGAACCCCTTGACGGTAGCTTTCCTCGATGAGGAGCTTGCTATCCTCAATCGTCTTTGGTCCATCATCCACATCAAAGACAATGTGTGAATGAATATCAATCATTGTTTTTTCCTTCCATGGTTTGGTTTATTTTTTCTTTGGCTTGTGCCACGCTATCAGCATTCAGCTCCATCATGTAAAGAGCAGATCCTGGCATCGCATATGAAGGCAAGTCATTTCGTCCTTGTCCAGTGACAGCTTGTGAAGTCACCTTGTAGCTTCCACCAGTCTCCAACTGTGTATTGACCAAATTCATAATGGTTGGCAAGGGCATATTGGTTTGCAAGGAATCTTGTAAACCAGAAACGATTTCGTTGTAATTGCTCAATGCTTTGGTCGATGTTAATTTATGGATAATGGCTGCGATGACTTTTTCTTGGTTCTTCCCACGATCGTTGTCTCCACCTTCGAGAGAGTAGCGTTCACGGACAAAGCCAAGGGCCTGTTCCGAATTCAAGTGAACTTCCCCTACAGGGAAGTGGTAGTTCCCGTGTAGACTTGTAAACTCTTGATCATTTTCTACATCAATCCCTCCGACGAGGTCGACAAGCTTCAAGAAGGATGTGAAGTTCAAGCGGACATAGTAGTCAATCTTGATGTCGTACAGATTTTCTAAGGTATGAATAGACGCATCTACTCCGTAAATCCCAGCGTGGGTCAACTTATCCCCTTGGTTGTTCCCGCCATCAGCAATTGGAACATAGGCGTCACGCGGAGTCGTGGTCAGCAAGACTTGCTTGGTCTTTCGATTGACCGTCATGATAATATTGACATCAGACCGAGAAACCGAAGTGACTGGACCGTAAGTGTCAATCCCGCTGACATAGATGTTAAAGGTATCCGCATTGGCATCTGCCTTTGCCTTGGTTTCCACTTGGCGACGGATCTTGTAAGAGTAGATTTTCTTTATTTTTTTTGCGTAGTCAGCATCCACACTTGCTACAGTATCTTCAAAGGTACTATTCAGGACGATGGCTTTCGTCTTGTCTTCTTGTAGGGCCTGGTAGGCTGCCGCATAAGATTCCACATCTTCGATGGTCAAGTCATGCTGGCGCGTTTTCTTCACTTCCTCTACTAGGGCCATCAGATCATCTGCATTATTATTCCCCGTAGGCGCTGCTACACTGCTGATTTCTTTGATATCTTGGATTGGGCTATCATCTTTGACATAGACAGCCATTTCAAATTCCGTATAATTGGCATTTCTGTTCACATTTCCAGCGACATCGACCAATTGCTGGGTAACATAGGTTCCCACAGAGGTTCCTAGCAAGCCCAGGACCAATAAAAATAGCGTCGTCTTTTTAGCCTTGCCTGCAAGGATCAAACCCAAGGTTAAAAAAAGTCCGCCAACCAGCAAGGCCGTCACAAGGATATTCAAATAGCGAAAGGCTAGGATATTGTAGCTAAAGACATTATAAAGAAAGAGCCCAGCCACAAGTAGCGTTAAGACCCAGAGACCGCTATTGACAATCCGTAGCTGATCCCAACTGCTAGTTCTAGTTGAGCGTTTGTTTTTTCTGCTTTGATTCATTTTATCCCCCATACTATTTTCTTAAATATTATAACATAAAATCAGCCTAAAAATCGGAATCTAGGCCCAATTCTCCACTATTAATTTTATACTATTCTGAGCTCTCTGTACAGCAATATGGGACAAAGAAATGAGTAAATAAAAAAGGTGAGGAAACTCACCTTTTTGAATGTAGATAAACTATTATTTTACATAAAACAGCCAGTTACTCTTCAAAAATGATTTATTTTGCCATTTAAGAAGATTAAAAACTTTCCGCTATGAGAAAAGTGCCTGAAACACAATAGTTTCAGGCACTCGGGAGTTTTGAGAGTAAAACAGTTTGGGAAACTGTTTTAGCCCGAGCCCAGAAATTAAAGAGCGAGGGGGCTCAAAACTAAGTCATGGAACTTCTTCGAAGTTCGCTGACGTCCGCACTCACCTAAGGAAAGTTTTTCGGAAGACTTTATCTTCAATCTGAAGGTGAGGAAACTCACCTTTTGTATAGATTTATACTTTATCTTTTGAGGTTGAACTTGTATCTGAATCCTTGCTAGTTGAGTCACTCTGTGAGGAATTGCTTCCTTTACGAGTTTCAGCTCCATCAGCAGAATATTCGTTTACAAAGATTTCCTTACGCAATTCAAGGAAGCTTTCATCGCTAAGGATGTAACGTCCTTCTTTGGTTTTAGTCAATTCCAAAGTATACTCGCGTGGTTCGATGTAACCAAAGTCTTCATTCAAACGGTCAAAGGCATAATAGAACAAGAAGTTGTTCAATAGAGACAAGCGTTTTTCTAGTTCTGGATCTGTGTTGTCTTCTAATTTTTTAACATCTTCAATTCCGTTTTCAAACAAACTAGATTTTGCACGGTTGATCAAGTTAGCCAAGTCACGTGTTGCAATCGCACGAGATTTGAAGGTAACTGTCGCAGTATCTCCTTCGTCTTCAACCTTAGTGATTTCATAGTCATCACCAATCGTTGCTAACACTTTGAAACGAGCTTGGTCAAACAATTCCAAGATTTTTTCTGGAGTGAATGTTTCAGTTGTCAGTTCAAGCGTGAAGTCTTCTGCAGGTAGATATTTTGATGCATTTTCATCAACAAATTTTTCAGTAATTTGTTTTTTCCACTTATCAACCGATGTTCCCATCAAAGTTGTGAAACCAGAAGAATGGTCAGTGAAGATGGCACGAAGAATGATATCTCCATCTTTCTCAATTTGTTTTTTTGTTTTTTCTTCTTTTGATTCGCTAGATTGTTCTACCTTGTCCTCTTTGGCTGGTTTTTTCTCAGTAGCTGGTTTTGACGAACAAGCTGCCAACAACAACAAGCAGGCTGGTAAGACACCATATTTTACGAGCTTTTTCATAAGTTATCCTTATTTTTTATAGATTATGTTCATTATACCAAAAATAGCCCCCTTGAACATTCTTAGACAAGCCTATGTAAGGAAATTGTAATATTTTGTCTCTCCTTCGTAATAAAAAAGACCCCTTCTATTATGGAGGGGTCTAAGCACCTATAGCATGGGCGCAAATAACTGCATAATTTCTTTGATCAAATGCTGGTACCAGGTGATCCGGAAAGTGTCCAACTGGATCTGCTGAGATACGAAGAATATCTCTTCAAAATCCGCTCGGATCTTGGTCAATTCTGGGCTTCGATACATCCAGACAGCATTCTCATAGTGATGGACTAGACTCCGATAGTCAAAATTGATGGTCCCGACTACTGCGACTTCATCATCGGCCAATACTTGCTTGCTATGGATAAAGCCTGGAGTGTACTCATAGATTTTTACCCCTGCTTCCATCAGGTCTGGATAAGCCCCTCGTGTAACGATTTGGATCAACTTTTTATCCGGAATGGAGGGGGTCACGATGCGTACGTCAACGCCTCGGAGTGCCGCATTTCGAATATCTTCTGTCAAATCATAATCAATGATTAAATAAGGGGTCGTAATATAGACATAGTCCGTTGCCTGATTGATGATATTCTGATACACAGCCTTACCAACCTGGGACTTATAGATCGGTTTCGGTCCACTACCAAAGGGGATATAGAAACCTTCACCATCTACCGCTTGGTTTTCCATATGGTATTTATCAAAATCTTCAATTTCTCCCTGGTTAATGTACCAGTTCATGAGAAAAAGTCGCGTCAAGGCCTTGACGGCTCGACCATCCAAGCGCACTGCACTATCCTTCCAATGGCCGAAGCGTTCTCTCTGGTTGATATACTCATCCGCTAGGTTGACCCCACCTGTATAGCCAATCTGGCCATCAATGACCAAGATCTTTCTGTGGTCTCGGGTGTTATAGGCCACCGTTAATCGTGGCACCACCTTGTTAAACTTGTGGGCATCAATACCTAACTTGCGCAAGCGTTTGGTATAGTTCCCCTTAAGGGTCGCCATACAGCCAATATCATCGTATAACAGCTTCACTTCGACCCCTTCTTTAACTTTCTCAAGTAGGATATCTAGGATGCTGTTCCACATCAGACCTTCCTCGATGATATAAAATTCGAGAAAGATAAATTTCTTGGCTGAGCGCAAATCCTCCAACAATTGTGGAAACATCTGGTCCCCTAGTGGAAAAAAGGTCGAAGCTGTCCCGTTGTAGAGGTCTGCATTGTGGTCCATGGATAGAATAGACTTGACCATCCCATAGACGGTCTTGCTCTCTTCCTTTAACTGGAGGCGAAGCTCGTGGCTGTTATCCTCACGGAAATTCATGGACTCCATATTTTCCAACTGAACCATTTCTTTTTTGGACAGACGACGCTCCCCAAACATGAGGTAAAGAAGGAAGCCAAAGACTGGGATGACGGCAATCAAGAGCCAGGTCACCTTGCTCTCTGGAGGCATATTGCGGTTGACGATCGCCAAAATGGTCGAGATGTACAAGAGGACCATGATGGTGACAGACATCCAATTGGGGAACCATTCATTTAGCCAAAAGAAGGCCGCAAAGGACAGCCAGAGTTCAAACCCCATAAAGAGGATACTGAACCCATATTTGGACATTAACAATCGAATCTTTCGAAAACTCACCCTCATTCTCCTTCTTTTATAATCCCTACTAGTATACCAGTTCTAAGAAGGGAGCGCAAACCCGATAAAATGAAAAAAGAGAGTGGGACAGAAATCGGTAATTCGTTAGAATTCGATTTCGTCGTCCCACCTCCGCACAGTTGAGTAGGGCTGTAAAAGCTGATAAAATCAGCGTAGTAGAGCCCACTCAACCACTGCGTCTTGCTCGACAATCCAAAGACAATTGAGAGGCTAGGATTTCTGTCCCACTCTCATTTCTGCTAGTTTATTTCTTGGTCAGAACAATCGTATCCTGATCACCCAAGTCTTGATCCGCTTCTTTCAGGGTCAATTGTTTCCCCTCCAGTTGATAGCGGTAGCCATCATCTCCGATAAAGAGGATCTGGTTGGCAGCATCTAGCTTGACCTGTTTCAGCTCTTGCTCTCCATCTGCCTCTACAGCCGTCCAAGTCCCTGAATCACCAGCGATGACGAGCGTCACTTGATCGCTTTCATCCATTCCCATATAGGTTCCGTTCAGACCTGCTTGGTTAACCTGCGGACTAGTCGTTGTCTGTTGAGAAGAAGTTGCCGTTGTGGTCGTCGCACTTGATGACGTGTTCGTTTGCGATGGTGTTTGCTGGTTCGAACACGCTCCAAGTAGGAGGACTGTAGCTGTTACTAATAAAGCAGTTACTTTCTTTGCCATGGATGGTCTCCTTTCGCGCCAACTTTTCAACGGACTTCCCCGTTCATTTGTGGCTCACCTTTAGTATACGATAGAGGTAGTTTTCGGTCAATCTTTATGACTGGCCGATGAGGGTTACTGCCTATAAAGGATTCTTTCCTTGCTCTAGTAGATAAGCGCGAACTTCTGAAATGAAGTAGAGTGAGCCAGTGACAAATAGCAGCTCTTGGCCATCTTGTCGGCTATAAAAATCCTGTATGTAATCTCTGAAATCAGCTACATAAGGATATCCTAAGCCATCCGCCTCTTGGACAACTTCCCCATAAGCAAAGGTCGTCACCGTTAAGTCCGCCTCCGGCAAGTCTCTTGAAAAGATCTCCAACATTCCCTGGTAATCCTTGCGTTTTAAAGCACCAAAGAGGATCTTCACGCGCTTATCTGAAAAAGTGCGGGCATATTCGACCAAGCGATGGATGGCATGGGGGTTATGAGCGCCATCTAGATAGATGCCTTGGCTAAAGTTTTCCAGACGACCCGGCCAGCTAGTCGCTTGCAAAGCCTCCCGAACACCGTTTTCATCGACCGCCAGACCTCTCTGCTCCATGAAGAGGAGAAAGGCTTCGAGAGCCACCGCAGCATTCTCTTCCTGATAAGCTCCATTGAGCCCAATTTTTAGTGAGTCAAACCGATGCTGCGCATCTTGAAAGACGCCCTTCACCAGTTGGAAATCTTCTCCATAGCGAGCCAATGGACAGCCTATTGCCTGGGCCTTTTCTATGCAGACTTGCTCAGCCTCTTTAGCCAGTGGACCGATAACAGCCGGCTTCCCGGCTTTAAAGATTCCAGCTTTTTGCCTAGCAATGGCCTCTAGGCTTCCTCCCAAGGTCTCCTGATGATCCAGCCCTACTGAGGTGATCACTGCTACCTCTCCTGTGATAACATTGGTCGTATCAAGGAGGCCTCCGATCCCAACCTCGATCAAGGCCAGGTCTACTTTTTGTTCATGGAAATACAAAAAGGCCAAGAGGGTGATGATCTCAAAGTAAGAGAGTTGGTCGTGGGTCTCGAGAAGCTGAGACTCCATCGCTTGGATGCTCTGACCCAAGCGAATCAGATCTTGATCCGAAATTGGTTGCCCATTGATACAAATCCGATCATGCATACTAACGATATGTGGAGAAGTAAAGGTCCCTACTTTCAGACCATGCTGTTGGAATAGTTGGCGCATAAACGCAATGGTTGAGCCCTTCCCGTTAGTCCCCGTCACATGGATCATCGGAACAGCTTCATGAGGATCCCCTAAGAGCTTTACAGCCTGTTGCATCCGCCCCAAGCCTGAACGAAAATTGAGTCCAATTCGGCTATTCATCCATTCTTCAATTTGATTCATTTCTTTCTCCTAAAAGAAAAGAGCGATCAAGCCTTCTTGCTGGCTCACGCTCTGCTATTTCTTTGGTTTCTTATTTCACTTCCAATATTTTTAGAAGCTGGGCTAAAAACATCCACTGGACTTACTTGCGGTCCTTGTTTCTAGCGCAAGGGTAAAAATGTTCACTGAACTTACCAACTCTTTCCAGTCTCTTGGAGTTGGGGTGATACAGTCTCCCAGACTGTATCACTCCTCCATAAAGCTGTTGAAGACTTCTTCAATCATGTTCCATTCATCATCTGAATCTTCTGGGATTGGTTGAAGGTCGCCTTCTGTTCCGTCTTCGTTTTCAGTAAATGAGTAAGCTTGGATTTCTACTTCACCGTTTTCATCTTCTTCTGCATTTGCAGGAATCAAAAGAACATAGTTTTTACCAAATTCTTCTTTTCCATCAATGGTCAAAAGGATTTCAAACAAGGTTTCGTTTCCTTGCTCATCTACCAATGTAATCAATTCGCGTTCGTCATGGTTGTGATCATGATCATGATTGTGTGCCATCTTATTTCCTCTTTTTTCTAAAATTTTCGATCTAAATAATTTTGCAAAATCAACTGGGCAGCCAATTTATCAATTACTTTTTTTCGCTTATTTCGGCTAATATCCGCTTGCTCAATCAGCATCCGCTCTGCGGCAACGGTCGTCAAACGCTCATCTTGATACTCAACCGGCAAGTTGAATAACTCTTCAAGGCGCTTTCCATAAGCTTGACTCGCTTCCACTCGAGGACCGCTTGTGTTGTTCATGTTTTTCGGTAAACCAACCACAAACCGATCAACCCGGTATTCCTTCACCAGTTCAGAGAGACGGTCAAAACCAAACTCTCCTTTCTCCTCATCAATCTGAATAATCTCCAGACCTTGAGCAGTAAAACCTAATGGATCACTGATGGCTACTCCGACTGTCTTCGAGCCAACGTCTAGTCCCATAATTCTCATTAGAGATCGATCCCTTGCCCTTTCAAGTAGTAACGAACCAATTCTTCAACAATTTCATCTCGTTCGTACTTACGAATTTGGTTGCGAGCGTTGTTATAACGAGGTACATAAGCAGGATCACCACTGAGTACATAACCAACGATTTGATTGATTGGATTGTAGCCCTTCTCATCCAAAGATAAGTAGACATCCTTTAATGTATCACTAATTTCTTTACGGTTTGAATCGTCAAGATTAAAACGTACTGTTTCGTCTGTAAATCCCACAATACCACCCTCTTTCTTTATATTCATACTATTATATCATAATTTCCATACTTTCTCAAATGAAAATTACTGATTTCATGGGCTTTCTTGGACTTTTCATCACTTGTTTCCGAAAGCAATCTTCTACAGTTTTCAATGACTTTATTTTACTTCTTTAAAACCATTTTTTTCCATGTTTTTGATGAAAAGCGTTGGAGAATAGGTCTTGATCATTTTGCAAATTTCTCCCAAGTCTTCGCTGTTTTTAATGTCATCGAAGTCTACTTTATCAGGGTCAATCTCAATCTCAGAGACCATTGCTTCACCTGTCCAATCTGATGTCACGGTGATTCCATCGTAGTCTCTCAATTCATCAATGCCACCTTCTCCTTCGTAACCTTCGATCAAGGCTTCTTTGGCACCTTCTTTATCATCCTCTGCATCGATCAACTTCTTGATTTCAGCTTTGAATTCATCCGACACATGAGTTGCTAGTTTGATGGAAACTTTCTTGTATTTCTTTCCTTGGTAGGATACGGTTACTGTGATTTCCTGTTTACCTACCACGTCAACTTCATCAACATCTCTGTCAATCTTAAAGGTCCGAGTGATGACGCTATCTTTCGATAGGGAGTTGCCCCCTTTTGATTGAGAATTCCCACAACCTACCAAGACAAGCAATCCAGCAACGACTAGTAATAGAAATTTTTTCATGTTTTCTCCTTATTCTTCTTTTGCTCCATTACGGAGTAGATTATTCATATATTCCGTTGGTGACAACTTCAACAAATCTGCAATATTAGCTGATTTGAAGTACTCTAACTCAACCGCTTTTTTAGTATCCAACTGGGTGAAATCATAGGTGATGACCGTTTGGTATTCATTTTCATTTGGTACGGTCAGTTCAATGGTAAAGCCTGGAAGAGTCCGCGCCTGTTGGAGTTGTTCATCCTTGTCCATCGACTCCACCATCAATCGTTGGGCTTCTTCGAGGCCGACCTCTTGAATGGCTTTTTTCAATTCATCACTAGCAGGAGTGGTATTGGTCATGACCAATTTTTGTAATTGTTCCCCTTGATAGGTGATGGTCTGCTCTTGGCGAATACCTTTCTCATCTGTTGGAAGAACAAAGTGTTTGGTAAAGACTTGCTGCTCTTCTGCCTTCTCTAACAAATTTCGATTTTCTTTATTGAACGATTCGATTTTAGCACTGTTGGATTTTTGAACACTGGAAGAGTCGGTTTTCCCTTGTTTCTTCTGTCCACAAGCTGTCAGCGTCAGGAGCAAGACTCCGAGACAAATAAGCTTCTTTTTCATGTTTTCTCCTTTGATAAGCTTCTATAAAAGGGATTTTCCCCACAGAAGTATTGTACCATAGAATGCCCCGCAAAAACATTCTTACAAGCATTTTTTGTGGATTCTTTATCGAGACACAAAAGAAAAAGTCGAGATCTTGACATCTCGACTCTTCTCAGTAGCTCAATGTTTGGCTACTTGTTCTTATAGGGCTGCTCTTAAGCGAGCCTCCGCATTTTCAACATTTCGTACAGAACGTGGTAAAAAGGCCCGAATATCATCTTCCTTATAACCAACTTGAAGTCGCTTGTTATCCACTAGGATAGGACTTTTCAAGATTCGTGGTGTTTCTAAGATGATATCGATGACTTCATTCATGCTGAGATCTTCAATATCGACACCTAGATTCTTAGCGTATCGGTTTTTTGAAGAAACGATACTTGCAATGCCATTTTCTGTTTTGGTCAAAATATCGAGTAATTCTTCTTTTGTAATCCCTTCTTTACCAAGGTTTTGTTCTTTATAGATCAACTGATGAGCATTTAGCCAAGTTTTGGCTTTTTTACAACTCGTGCAACTTGAAACTGTGTAAATTTTAATCATGCATGCACTCCTTTCGCCACACGATAATAACATTGTAGTATATTATACCATAAAAACCATCAGTCTTTCGACCTATTTTAAAAAAAATTACTCTTCAATCTCAATGGCATCATCAAGATCTAGTGTTACTTCTTCAAGAAGTGGGCTTTCAGCTACTTCATCTTGTGCAACTACAGCAGTGTCATCATCGATCAAACCGAAGCGCACGCGCACTTGGTGGTCAATCTCATCAAAAATTTCTGGATGGTCTGCCAAGTACTTCTTAGCATTTTCAGAACCTTGGCCGATCTTCTCACCGTTATAAGAATACCAAGCCCCTGCTTTTTGGATCAAATCAAGGTCTGTTGCAATTTTTAGCAATTCGCCTGTACGCGAAATTCCTTCTCCGTACATGATTTCAACCATGGCTTCTTTGAACGGTGGAGCCACCTTGTTCTTCACAACCTTGATCTTGGTTTCCTTACCAACATTGGTATCTTTTTGGTCCCCAGTACCCTTGATTTGAGTATTTCCACGAACATCTAGACGAACCGAAGCGTAGAATTTCAGGGCACGACCACCAGGTGTGGTTTCAGGGTTCCCAAACATGACCCCAACTTTTTCACGCAATTGGTTGATAAAGATAGCAATGGTCTTAGTCTTATTAATAGAAGCTCCAAGCTTACGCATAGCCTGGCTCATCATCCGCGCTTGCAAACCAACGTGGCTGTCACCGATATCTCCATCGATTTCTGCGCGTGGGACCAAGGCAGCAACAGAGTCGATAACGACCAAGTCAACGGCACCAGAGTCGATCAATTTACCAGCAATTTCAAGTCCTTGTTCCCCTGAGTCTGGTTGAGACAAGAGGAGTTCATCAATATTAACCCCAAGAGCTGCCGCATAAGATGGATCCAAGGCATGCTCCGCATCGATAAAGGCAGCAATGCCTCCTTCTTTCTGTGCTTGCGCTACTGCATGGAGGGCAACGGTTGTTTTACCTGATGATTCTGGACCATAGATTTCGATGATCCGACCTTTTGGATAACCACCAGCACCCAAGGCAATGTCAAGAGCCAAGGAACCAGAGCTCATGACTTGAACTTTCTGTTCTGCGCGTTCGCCCAGACGCATGATTGATCCTTTACCAAAGTCTTTTTCAATCAACTTTAGGGCATCATTGAGCGCTTTTTCACGCTCATCTCCGAATTTCTTAGAGATATCATCTAATTTTTTCTGTTTTTTCGCCATTCTTTTCTCCTATATTCAAAGCGTAATGCTATACAAGCTTCTTATCATTATAGCAAATTTTCATCTAATAATACAGTCCGGCGTACCAGATTAAAGGCATGGAGGACTGCAACTTTACGAACATCCATACGACTCCGGCCAGCGATATTGACCTTGATCGATTGGACTCCTTTAGGGCCCGCAATTCCAATAAAGACAGTCCCTGCTGGATGCCCTTCCAGACTGTCTGGACCAGCAACACCTGTCAGACTGACTCCATAGTCAGCCCCTGTTAAGAGACGAGCTTGTGCCGCCATTCGCTCAGCTGTATGGGCAGAGACCACTCCATGTTCTTGCAACTCAGTTAGGGGGATTTGGAGCATTTTGCTCTTTTCCTCTATGCTGTAGGTAACAAAACCTCCCGGTAAGACCGCTGAGGCTCCTGAGAAATTAGCCAGACTCGACTGAAACATCCCGGCCGTCAAGCTCTCCGCTGCAGTCAGGGTCAAGCACCGCTCGCGCAAGAGTTCAAAAGCCACCTTAGCTAGGGAATTGTCATCTCCATAGCCATAGAAGAGCTGGCTCAAGGATTGACCATCCAAGGTCTCATGACGGAGAATCACTTGCTCCAGTTGATCCAATTTCTGATCTGCTCGCTCTTGTGATGAAGCCTTGGTCGACAAGCGCAAGGTGACTTCTCCGGTCTTGGCATAAGGGGCCAGGGTTGGGTCCGTTTGACCATCAATCACATCTGCTAAGACGGTTACCAGCTGACTTTCCCCAATCCCAAAGAAGCGCAAGACACGTGAGTATAGCTTCTCTCCTGTCGCTAGCAGAGGCACCAACTCATCCGTAACCATGGGTTTCAATTCACTAGGAGGACCAGGCAAAACCACATAGCTAACACCTTCTACTTCAATCAGCCCTCCCACTGCCAAACCGGTTAGGTTTTGGAGTGGCGTAGAGCCTGTCACTATTTGAGCTTGTCTCAGATTATTGGGAGTTCGGACATGGTCTGGCCGACTGGCAAAGAAGCGATCCAACTTGGCCATTGCTTCGGGATCAAAGGTCAAGTCTCTATCCAAGAATTGGGCCAGGGTTTGCTTGGTCAGATCGTCTTCGGTCGGTCCGAGACCTCCTGTGAGGATAACGAGATCACTTCGATCACGCGCAATCGCAAGAACAGACAAGAGACGATCTGCATTATCTCCAACTGCAGTTTGGAAATAAACGTCGATCCCTAGACCGGCCAACTTTTCTGATAAGAATTGCGCATTGGTATTGACAATTTGTCCAGTGAGAATTTCGGTTCCCACTGCAATGATCTCTGCTTTCATAATGCCTCCACTTATACTATTCGTAATTTTTCTTCATTGTAACACAATTTCCTAAATTATTTCAAAAACAGGTTGAAGAAAAAGTTCATTTTAGGTAACTTTCTTCAATCTTTTTCTTTTAGAGTATTATAAAGTAAAAAACTCTTATAAAATCCGTTACATCAACATTCCTAAGAGATTTAACTACGTGGTAACCAACTTCTAAAAGGGCTTGCCTATATTCTGAAGTAAGCACATCGAGCGGTTATTTTTCTGTTGCTTTATTGACATAAAATCGTATCTCTAACGCTATTCCTTATATTTTTCTATCATTTTTTATGATACAATAGCATCAATTTATTTTTAGGAGGATAATATATGACTTCTACTATTGGTATTATAAGTTTATCTAGTGGGATTATCGGTGAAGACTTTGTCAAGCACGAAGTGGACTTGGGTATTCAACGTCTCAAGGACCTCGGACTCAATCCTATCTTTTTACCTCATTCGCTAAAAGGCTTAGATTTTATCAAAGAACATCCCGAAGCTCGTGCAGAGGATTTGATTCATGCCTTTTCTGATGATAGCATTGACATGATTCAATGCGCCATTGGTGGAGACGATACCTATCGCTTGCTACCATACCTCTTTGAAAATGACCAACTACAAAAGGTTATCAATCAAAAAATGTTTCTTGGCTTCTCAGATACAACCATGAACCATCTCATGTTGCATAAACTGGGAATCAAGACTTTTTACGGCCAATCATTTCTAGCAGATATTTGTGAGTTAGACAAAGAAATGTTGCCATATAGCCTCCACTACTTTAAAGAATTGATTGAGACTGGAAAAATCTCAGAAATCCGCCCTAGCGACCTTTGGTATGAGGAACGGACTGATTTTAGTCCCAAGGCTCTGGGAACACCTCGTGTCAGCCATACAAATACAGGTTTTGACTTGTTACAAGGAACTGCACAGTTCGAGGGGGAAATCCTCGGCGGTTGCCTCGAATCCCTCTACGATATCTTTGACAACTCTCGATATGCAGATAGCACAGACCTCTGCCAAAAATACAAACTTTTCCCTGACTTGTCAGACTGGGAAGGAAAAATCCTCTTGCTAGAAACAAGCGAAGAAAAGCCTGAACCTGAAGAATTCAAAAAGATGTTGCGGACTTTAAAGAACACTGGGATATTTGAAGTCATCAGTGGACTCTTGGTCGGAAAACCTATGGATGAAACCTTCTATGACGACTATAAGGAGGCTTTAATGGACATCATTGATAGCACTATCCCGATTGTCTATAATCTAAACGTTGGCCATGCCACACCAAGAGCAATTGTTCCCTTTGGAGTCCACGCGTATGTAGATGCAACGGAGCAAGTCATTCGCTTTGACTATAACAAAGAAAGCTGAGATAGAATTCTCAGCTTTTTCTATATTCTCTGATGTTCTAGTCATCTAACGTCACTTATTTCCACTTTTCCATTCACAATCATTCTCATGATCATCAACCAAACCTGCAGCTTGTAGAAATGACAAAACTGCAACGGGACCTGTAAACTTGAAACCACGCTTTTTGAGATCTTTAGCCAACTGCTCGGAAAGAGCTGTCTTCGCAGGAGCCTGCCGGTAATCCGGAACATCATTCACGATGGTTTTCCAATCAACAAAAGACCATAGATAGGCATCAAAAGAGCCGAATTCTGCTTGGACTTGTAAAAAGGCCTGGGCGTTAGCCCGTGTCGCAAAGATCTTGGCTCGATTTCGAATGATAGCTGGATTGTCTAACAAAGCTTCCAGCTCCTCATCCGACATCTCTGCGACACCTTGAAGGTGATAGCCATGAAAAGCCTCACGGAAAGCTTGACGTTTATTGAGCACCGTCTCCCAAGACAGACCAGCTTGATAGGTCTCTAAGCAAAGCAACTCAAAAAGGGCGTGGTCGTCATGGAGGGGCTGGCCCCACTCCTCATCATGGTAGGCTACATATAGTGGGTTATTCATTTTAACCCAGTCACAGCGTTTTGGCATAGACTTCTCCTATTTCACCAACATCTTAAGAGCTGATTTGATATAGTTCTCTGCTGTATCGGTCGTACCTTCAAAGAATTTCTTGATTTTCTTGAGTTCCGTCACCTTGTAGCCCAAAGCCAACATGGCTTCCATAGCTTCTTCAAGAGCTTGATTTTCCTCGGATGCTTTAACTTTAGTCTGAGCCGGTGTATCTTCTAGATCAAGATTAATCTTACCTTCTAGATCCAAGACCATCTGTTGGGCTGTTTTCTTACCAATCTTCGGAAACTTGGTCAAGTAGGTGATGTTCTTACTTTCGATGGCTTGGACAAGGCCTGCATTGTCATCCGCAGCGATGATGGCTAGAGCTGAGACTGGGCCAATTCCAGAGACCGAGATCAAGTTCAAAAAGAGCTTTTTCTCTTCTTCGGTCGCAAAGCCATAAAGAAGGTGAGCGTCTTCACGGACCACTTGATGGAGATAGACCTGCACCTCTTGGTTCATTTTACCAGAGTAGGCATAGGGATTAGCCACATGCAAGAGATAGCCAATCCCAGCTGTTTCTACCACAATGTATTTAGCAGTGATTTTCGTCAAGATTCCTTTAATGTATTCGTACATAAGATTCCTTTATTCTTTGTTTAATATTTGCCTAATTCCCGTAGGCTGGTGTGATTTTCCTGAATGCGTCGGAACATCTTTTCCATGTCCGACTTGGTGAAGTTGACCAAGACCGGACGGCCATGAGGGCAGTTATAAGGGTTGTCACATTGGGACAGTTGGTAGATCAGATCGCGTGCGGAGTAATCATCCAGGGTGTGATTAGCCTTGATGGATCGTTTGCAGGACATCATGATGGCCAACTCCGCCCGGTATTTCTTGATGGACACTTCCTTGGTCAAGAGGAGCATGTCACACATCTCATAAATGCCCGACTCGATCTCTTCTTCCTTCATCCAGATCGGATGCTCCCGCAAAATCAACTGGTTGGTCCCATATTCTTCTAGGTAGACTCCCACTTCTTCTAGGAGGTGCTTGCGCTGTTGCAGGCGGATCAGATCGTCCGCAGGGAACTCAAAGATATAAGGCACCAGCAGTTGTTGTTGACTGCCATCCACGTCCCCGATGCTCTCTCGGTATTCTTCGTATTTGACCCGCTCTTGGGCCGCATGCTGGTCAATAATGTAGAGGCCCCCATTACCTTGGGCAAAGAGATAGGTCCCATGCATCTGGCCAAAATATTCCAACTCTGGGAAGGTTGATGTTTCCTCACCCTCCAGCTTGTCATAGGCCTTGTCTAGACTAGCCAGATCCAACTCTGGGTGGTCTAGTTGGTCGTACTGAGGCGTCTTTCGCTCCGCAAACTTGATAGCTGGTGACTTAGTCTCCTGATTTCCCTCTTCTGGGGCAAAGAGAATCGTTTGCTCTGGGCTTATTTCACCACTTGGACGAGATTCCCCAACCTCTGGACGGACAAAGAAATCTCCCTTGTCTCGGTCGTAATAGAGGCTGTTTTCTTTTAGGGGGAGACTGGTCTGAACCGGCTTTTCTGTTCGACGAAGTGTCGATTTGGCCAGATTTTCCAAAGCATCTGGAATCAGATCTTGCTCTTTCAAAGTGGAAACAATCGCTTGGGAAATCAAGTCCATCAGTTCTCGTTCTTTAGAAATACGGACCTCTTGCTTGGTCGGGTGGACATTGACATCAGCTAGATAGGGGTCAATCTGGATATTGATGACCGCTATCGGGAAGCGTCCGACCATGAGTTTACTGCCGTAGCCATCCAAGATAGCCCGGTTGAGCAAGAAATTCTTGATGTAACGGCCGTTGATAAAAAGGCTAATATAGTTGCGATTGGCCCGGGTCAGTTCTGGCAAAGAGACGAAGCCGGACACTTCAAAGTCCAAATCACCTGTCTCGATGGCAACCATTTTCTTGGCGGTAGCAAGGCCGTAGACTCCTGCGATGGCTTGGCGGAGATTTCCCGTCCCTGCCGTCCGTGTCATTTCATGGCCGTCATTGATCAAGGTGAAGGCAATCTCTGGATGGGCCAGACTCAAGCGATTGAGAATGTCGACGATATGGGACAACTCTGCCTGTTGGCTCTTCATATATTTGAGGCGGGCTGGTGTATTGAAAAAGAGGTCCTCGATCTTAATTTTAGTCCCCACAGGGCTAGTCGCCGGCTCAAGAGAAGTGATTTCCCCCCCTTTAGCCTCTAGCTTGGTTCCATGACTGGCTCCTTCCTGAGCTGTTAGAATGGTCATAACACTGACAGAGGCAATGGAGGGCAAGGCCTCGCCACGGAAGCCTAGGGTCCGAATCCGAAAGAGATCGGCTTGACTCTTAATCTTACTAGTCGCATGGCGACGAAGGGCTAATTCCACTTCCTCGTGGGCAATCCCTTGTCCATTATCCGTAATTTGAATGGTCTTTAAGCCCGCTTCTTCAATCTCTACGACAATCTGACTGGCTCCTGCATCGATGGAGTTTTCAACCAGTTCCTTGACCACACTAGCAGGGCGCTCGATGACCTCACCGGCAGCGATCTGATTGGCTAGAATTTCTGGTAATTCGATAATCTGTGACATAGCTTCCCCTCTTATCTTTTATACGCGCATAGGTAGAACTATTATACCATATCTCCAAGGAAGGCCTCCGTTTATAAAACCTTATCCCCTAGCTCCATTAAAGATACTGGACTTCTACCAGATAAACAGACAAAATGACCGAATATGCAAAAAACCTTGTCTTGATGCCTGAAAAAGTGTTTAATAGAATTGTAAGCAAGAGGTCCTGCTAGCGAATCGCTTACCTTACGTCAATCAGTTAGAAGGGATTTGTATGAAAGTAACAGTAACCATTGACCCTCATTTTCAAGAAGAAGGTGTTGCTATCACAGCGCCACAACCTAGCGAACGCATCCAGAAAGTCCAACAATTCATAGAGGAATTGGACCAGAAGGAACGCTTGCGAGCGAAAAAGGATGGGGAAACCTATCTTGTAGAGACCCACTTGTTTCATCGTTTCTATATTGAAAACCGGCAAGTGGTGGGGGAAACAAAGGATGACCACTTCATCCTCACAGGTCCTCTCTACCAACTCTCTGAAGACTTGCCCATCTACTTTTTAAAAATTTCCCAATCTGAAATTATCAATACCAAAGAAATCGATCACCTGCATTTTACCGGTAGCGGATCGGTTCAAATCTATCTCAAAAACGGAAGGATGACTTACTCCTCTCGTCGTTATTTAAAAGCTATTAAGGAGAAACTCTCATGATGAAAAACCATTTTACCAACGCTTTGAAAGGGATCTTGATCGGTCTCATCCTCTCTATCCTCTTTTCTTTTTTAAACTCCCCTTCCACTTATACGCCTCTCAGTCCTAGCTCAGCTGTCGGCCAGTGGATGCAAGCCCACGAAGTTCATGGATCCCTTGTTATGCTCTATTGTACCCTTATCTGGGCCGGTATCGGACTCCTCTTCAGCTTGGGGAGTGTCCTTTTCAACAAAGATTGGAGCTTGCTTCGCGCGACCGTCAGCCACTACCTCTTGATGCTCTTTGGTTTCCTACCTTTAGCAACCTTGGGTGGCTGGTTCCCAATGAAAATCAGTTTTTATCTCTCTGTCATTTTTGAGTTTAGCTTCGTCTATCTCATTGTCTGGGCTGTCTCTTACTACCTCAATAAAAAGAAAGTGGATGACATCAATCGTCAGTTGCAAGGAAAGGCTTGATAAATAAAAAGAGGCTAGGACAAAAGTCCTAGCCTCTCAATTGTCTTTGGATTGTCGAGTAAGACGCAGTGGTTGAGTGGGCTCTACTACGCTGATTTCATCTGCTTTTACAGCCCTACTCAACTGTGCGGAGGTGGGACGACGAAATCGAATTCTAACGAATGACCGATTTCTGTCCCACTCTCTCTTATATTCTCTTTTTCATCTCGGCAACTGCCATCATGACTTCCATCGGGGTCATGTTGTAGATATCGAGATTGTTTAATTCTTCTAGTACTGGGTGAGTGGTGTCTGCCGCAAACAGAGATAACTGCTCTCCAAGCTCTTGAGAGGATTGCTTGGTTGGAGCTGCTACTGGCACTTCTTGGCTTTGGCCTTCTAGTTGACTCAGGATGGCATCTGCCCGCTTCAAGAGATCGCTTGGCAGGCCTGCAATCTTAGCTACATGGATCCCGTAGGATTTATCAGCAGGTCCCTTTTCGATCCGGTGCAAGAAGGTCACTTGGCCGTCCTTCTCCAAGGTAGCGACGTGGACATTGCGCAAGCGAGATAGGGTCTGCTCCAAGTCGGTTAGCTCATGGTAGTGGGTGGCAAAGAGCGTCTTAGCCCCTGTCCGGTCATGAATGTATTCGATAATGGCTTGGGCCAGAGCCATGCCATCATAGGTCGCCGTTCCCCGTCCCAACTCATCAAATAAGATAAGAGAGGCTGGAGTCGCTTGGCGAATGGCATTGTTGGCCTCCATCATCTCAACCATAAAGGTCGACTGGCCGGACACCAAGTCATCTGCCGCCCCAATCCGAGTGTAAATGGCATCAAAGAGAGGGAGGGTCGCCGCCTGAGCTGGTACAAAGGAGCCAATCTGGGCCATAATGACAATGATAGCCAATTGACGCATATAGGTGGACTTCCCGCTCATATTGGGCCCCGTAATCAACTGGATATCACAGGTCTCATCCATAAGGATACTATTGGGAATGTAGCTTTGAGCTCCCATTACCTTCTCAACAACCGGATGACGGCCCTTTTCAATCTGGATATCACGCGCCTCTTGGAAGACTGGTCGGGTCAGTTGTTGCCTTTCAGCTACACAGGCTAGGCCTTGCAAGACGTCTACCGTTGCTAGGGCTTGGGCTAGTGACTGCAAGCGCTGAATATACTTGCCGACTTCTTCTCTGATTCGTAGGAAAATCGCATACTCCAGGCTGGTTGATTGTTCCCGAGCTTCTAGCATTTCTCCTTCGATCCGAGCCAATTCTTCTGTCCCAAAGCGCTCGGAGTTTTTCAAGGTCGCCTTGCGGAAGAAATGAGCTGGCACACGGGATAATTGGGAGTTGGTCACATGGAAATAGTAACCGTCTTTTTTGTTGTAGTCAATTTTAAGACCGGTAATACCACTGGCTTTGCGTTCCTTGGCTTCAATTTCTGCAATCCAGCCGGTCCCTTCTCGGAGGACGACACGGTACTGGTCCAGAGTTGGATCAAAGCCGGTACGGATGATATTGCCTTCTGTCAGAACGATAGGGGCATCCGGATCAATAGCCGCTTCGATGAGACGGCAAAGCTCTGGTAGCTCATCTAACTGAGCAATGAGGAGGTCTAGAACAGGCTCTCCCATCTCGACCAAGAGCGATTTGATCAAGGGAACGTGGCGTAGCGTTTCGCCCAATTGCAAGAGGTCCTTGGGAGTAATCTTACCAAAGGAGACCCGACTGGCCAAACGCTCGATGTCATACACACCTTTGAGACGATCTGCCAGATCACTTCGCTCAAAGAAATGGTCCAAGAAGACTTGGATAATCTCTTGGCGCTCTTCGATCCGATGACGGTCCATTAAGGGTTTCTGGATCCAAGCCCGCAAGAGACGTCCTCCCATGGCTGTCTTGCTTTCATCTAGGAGCCAGTAGAGGCTACCATGTTTTTTACCTGTCCGGGCATTCTCTGTCAAGTCCAAACTCGCCTTGGTCGCATAATCCATCTGCAAGAAATCACGGACTTCATAGTGATGGGCAGGCTTGATATGGTGGAGCTCCCGCTTCTGGGTTTCCTGTACGTATTGGAGCAGACCTCCAGCCGCTATTCTCTCCAAATGAGTCAACTCAGCCCCTAGAAGTTGAACATCCTCCGCCACTTCTGAGATAGGGGAGAGTAAGAGGTTCATTTGGCCAAGAAGGACTCTTTCTTCCATTTCTGACAAGGAGTAGGTCAAGACAATTTCACGCGCCCGCAGGTTTCGTATTTCCCCACAGACCATGGCAAAATCATTCAAACTAGTGACCTGAAACTCTCCAGTCACCAAGTCCATATAGGCAAGGCCATAATCCGTCTCATCATGAGACAAGGCTACCAAGAAGTTGTTGGCGCTGTCTGGCTTGGTCGAATCGACAACGGTCCCTGGAGTAATGACTTGGACCACTTCCCGCTTGACCACACCGACGGCTTGCTTAGGATCTTCCATCTGCTCTGCAATAGCCACCTTATAGCCTTTTTCGATCAAAACATCGATGTACTGCTGGGCTGAATGATAAGGTACTCCAGCCATGGGAATCGGATTTTCTGCATTTTTATTCCTTGAAGTCAAGGAAATCTCTAAAATCTGTGCGGCATTGACGGCATCTTCATAAAAGAGCTCGTAAAAATCCCCCATCCGAAAGAGCAAAAAAGCATCCGGATAGTCTTTTTTGATATCTAGGTATTGCTGCATGCCAGGTGATAGTTTTTCTGCTGCCATATCGCTCCTTTTCTCTATCATTTCATTCATTCTGAGAACTTGCTCCAACACTAAACTGACATAAAAGGAGGGCCGATCCCTTTCTGGACTGGTCCCTCGCCCTTGACTAGTGACTAGAATGTTGGAGAATGGTCTGCTGGACCGTTTGTGCGACTTCTTGGTCCTTGCAAACAATTAAAAGGGTATTGGCCCCTGCGACGGTTCCAAGGATTTGATCATCCAAAATTTCATCGACTGCATTGGCTAAAATCGCCGCCTCTCCAAGCTCCGTCCGAACAACCAGTGTGAACTCTGCTCTCGAGACCACTTGTGCATATTGAGCAATCAGTCTGAAAATATCTGTTCGATCAGGTTCATCGGCTAGTTTATAATAGAGACCACCCTTCTCTTTTACTTTGATCAGACCAATTTCTCGTAGGTCTCTGGATAAGGTTGTCTGGGTCACTCCCGCCCCTCTCTGATCTAAACGGTCTTGAATTTCTTTTTGCGTCGATAACTTCTCATTTTGGATAATTTCTCGAATCAAAAGCTGACGTTCATCTTTTTTCATTTTTGCTCCACTTTTGAATAATTATACTTTGATTATACCAAAAAGTTTGAAGAAAGGCCGAATTTTGTGATAGAATAGTAACAAAAGACCAAAGGAGCTACTATGAATCATAAAGAACTTATTGCAAGTGAATTGGCAAAAGTCATTGAAGGCTTAGACCAAGAAACTATCTTAAATTTACTAGAGCAACCAAAATCTTCAGACCTCGGAGATATCGCCTTTCCTGCCTTTTCTTTGGCTAAAATCGAACGCAAAGCTCCTCAAGCGATTGCTGCTGATATTGCGGAAAAAATCGATGCCTCTCACTTTGAAAAAGTCGTTGCTACTGGTCCTTACGTAAACTTCTTCTTAGATAAATCACAAATCTCTGACCAAGTCATCAAATCTGTTATCCAAGCGGGTGCTGACTATGGACAACAAGAAGAAGGCCAAGGAGCGAACGTTACCATCGACCTTTCTAGTCCAAACATCGCAAAACCTTTCTCAGTTGGTCACTTACGTTCAACCGTTATCGGGGATGCTATTTCAAACATCTATAAAAAAATGGGCTACAATACCATTAAAATCAACCACTTGGGAGACTGGGGTAAACAGTTCGGTCTCTTGATGGTGGCTTACAAAAAATGGGGTAGCAAGGAAGCTGTCGAAGCCAATCCAATCGACGAATTGTTGAAACTTTATGTTCGCATCAATGCCGAAATCGAAAACGATCCTGCTTTGGACGATGAAGGACGTCTCTGGTTCAAGAAATTGGAAGATGGAGATCCAGAAGCAACTGAATTGTGGCAATGGTTCCGTGACGAGAGCTTGGTAGAATTCAACCGTATCTACAAACTCCTCGGTGTTGAATTTGACAGCTTAAACGGAGAAGCCTTCTACAATGACAAGATGGACGAAGCTGTCCAAATCCTTGAAGAAAAAGGCTTGTTGAAAGAGTCTAAGGGGGCTAGCATCGTTGAGTTGGATGATGTCAACCTACCACCAGCTATGATTAAAAAATCAGATGGTGCCACTCTTTATATCACTCGTGATATCGCAACCGCTATCTACCGTGCACGGACTTACAACTTTGTGAAAAACATCTATGTTGTAGGTCAAGAACAATCCAACCACTTCCGTCAGTTGAAAGCTGTTTTGAAGAAAATGGGATTTGACTGGAGCGACGATATGATCCACGTTGACTTTGGTTTGGTCACAAAGAACCGCCAAAAATTGTCAACTCGTAAAGGAAATATCATCCTGCTCGAACCAACTCTTCAAGAAGCTATCTCTCGTGCCAAAGCTCAGATCGAAGAAAAGAATCCTGAACTAGAAAACAAGGAAGAAGTAGCACATGCAGTCGGTGTTGGTGCGGTTAAATTCTACGATTTGAAGACAGACCGTCGAAACGGGTATGACTTTGACCTTGAAGCCATGGTATCCTTCGAAGGAGAAACTGGACCATACGTTCAATACGCTTATGCTCGTATCCAATCTATCCTTCGCAAAGCCAACTTCACACCATCTGCAGATGCGACTTATAGCTTGAGCGATCCTGAAAGCTGGGAAATCATCAAGCTTCTCCAAGACTTCTCTCGTGTTGTCAAACGTGCTGCTGAAAACTATGACCCATCCTTGATTGCTAAATATGCCATCAACTTGGCTCAAGCCTTCAACAAGTACTATGCTCACACTCGTATCTTGGATGAAAGCCCAGAACGTGATAGCCGTCTTGCTCTTAGCTACTCAACAGCAGTTGTTTTGAAAGAAGCACTTCGTCTATTGGGTGTGGATGCGCCTGATAAGATGTAATATCTTTCTTACTTTTTGATAGGAAACCGTCTTTTTTAGGGGTGAGAGGAATAGCTAAATAAGCCTTATTTAGTTCCATCTCACTCCTTTTCTCATGTTACATACACCTATATTTTTAGAGATTAGCGCTTCCCTTATCTATTATCTTATCTTCTGGAGAACCCTATGAACCAAACTGTTTACATTCTTATTTTAGTTAGCCTGCTCATTCTCTTTTTAATCAATAAATACGAGAGAGAAAAACTGCAAAAGATTTTACAAGAGCAACTCTTAAAAGATGAAACCTTCAAAGCAGGCATCAAGGAGCAAATCCAAACGACGGAAAACATCAACGATGTCATCCACGCTATCAACAAGGACTATCACCTCGGCCTCTTACTTTCGAAAGAAATCACAGATCACTTAAAATAAGCAACAACAGAGGAGGCGAGAAAATAAATCTCGCCTCCTCTTCTCTGCTAATCATGCAACCTCCTCCCATAAAAAGAAACCCCAAGCCTAGGCTTGGGGTTTCCAATTTTAAAAGTGATACAAGTCTTCGATAATACCAGCTACTTTTTTGATATCCCCTAGCATCCCTCGCATCTCAAAGTCTGCTAGCATAGGGAAGCCAAAGCGTTGACTGTACTGCTTGGCCGTTAGGCAATATTGATTATTGAAGTTGCGGTTCCCAGATCCCACAACTCCCAAGCATTTAGTGGCATTGTCTCCGTAGGCAATAAAGTCTGCTACATCGGTCGTTAGAATCTCCACATCCCCATTATCAACACCATTTCCTCCTTCAAGATAGGTAGGTAGAAAGGCGATAAAAGGAGTATCGACTTCAAAGAAGGGCTTCCCTTCTTTGACCAGGTCTTTGACATGGATCTTTTCAATGACCAAGTCAGGATACTGCTCCCATAGATAGTCACTGAGGCGACGGACAAAACTTTCAGTGTTTCCACTTAAACTGATATAGACAAAACATACTTTCATTTTTTTCTCCAATCAGACCAGCTCCTCTTTTTTGTCCAAAATTAGAGGAGCTTTTACATGCTATAATCTAAGCTTGAAGGTCGCTAGCTGGTCTATTTTTCAATTTGTAGAGGAGGATTCCCAAGTAAACAAGGGCTACAACTACACTCAAGACAAGTGCATATAAGCTAGAAGCCTGTAACAAAGTCCGCAATTTATCTGACGTGATCACTGACATGGAAGAACGATAAGACCAGAAATTGTGCAAGCTTATTAAGAGGAAGGCTCCAATTTGACCCATATAGGCATAGGTTGCCTTGACAATATCCTTTTTAGATAGGAAGAAATAGCCAACAGCAATCAAGCCCCCAATCAAAAGAGATATCAATAACCAAGCAATCGGTCCGCGTAGTGCTACGATTAATTTTTCAAGGAAGGCTTTGTATTCTTCCCGTTCAAGAGCAGTGGTTAAGTTCAAAGAAGCTGCCATTTCATCTGTGACCTCCACTTTAGCCAATCCAAAGAAGGACTGAGCAGTTAATAGAGTTCCCATCGTTGACAGGGCTAGTAAGACATACATATAAATCGGATTTTTCTTCATTGTATTTCCTCGTTTCTAATATCCATACTATTTATTATAACGTGAACCGAAGGGAAGCGCAAGTTTAGATTTTCCCAGTTATCCTATACAAAAAAGCTCCCTCTAAATCAGGATATGATCCAAAAGGAGCTCTTCTTTTCTAAGTATATTGCTTCTAGAGTACTAAAGGCAAATTAGTTCAAGTGCCAGATATCTTCGTTGTACTGAGCGATGGTACGGTCAGATGAGAAGAATCCTGCTTTTGCAATGTTGACGATCACTTTATCTAACCATGCGTCACGATCTTCGTAGTCTGCAAGCATTTGCTCTTTCACTTTGATGTAGTCTTCCAAGTCAAGAAGAGTCATGAACCAGTCTTTGTTGATCAACTCATTGTGAAGACGTTCCAAGCGTTCTTTCTTACCTACTGCAAGAACAGCGTCGCTCACGATGAAGTCAACCAATGGTTTGATAACTTCACGAGCGTAAAATTCGCTTGATTTGTAAGCTGATTTAGCGTAAAGATCGATAACAGTTTCTGAATCTTCACCGAAGATGTAGATGTTTTCGTCTCCAACCAACTCAGCGATTTCCACGTTAGCTCCATCCATGGTACCAAGAGTCAAAGCTCCATTCAACATAAATTTCATGTTACCAGTACCTGAAGCTTCTTTAGAAGCCAATGAGATTTGTTCTGAAATATCACATGCTGGGATCAAGAAGCTTGCTGCAGTAACGTTGTAGTTTTCAACCATTACCACTTGCAAGTGTGGAGCTACTGCTGGGTCGTTTGCAATCACTTCTGACAAGCAAAGGATCAAGTGGATGATATCTTGTGCGATGGTATAGGCAGGGGCTGCTTTACCACCAAAGAAGACAGTGATTGGACGTGCAGGGATGTTACCAGCTTTGATGTCCAAGTATTTGTGGATCACATACAAAGCGTTCATTTGTTGGCGTTTGTATTCGTGAAGACGTTTGATTTGGATATCAAAGATAGAGTTTGTCTTGATTTCCACCCCTTGTTGTTCTTTCAAGTGACGAGCCAATTTACGTTTGTTGTGAGCTTTGATATCTTCCAATTTTGCTTTGACAGCAGCCTTATCTTCATATGAGAGAAGGTCTTCCAACTTAGAAGCATCGTGGTGCCAATCGCGTCCAAGAATCTCATCCAAGTAGTGAGACAAGCTTGGGTTCGCATGCATGAGCCAACGACGGAATGTGATACCGTTTGTTTTGTTGTTGAATTTTTCTGGGTAGATGTCGTAGAAGGCTTTCAACTCAGAGTTCTTCAAGATTTCTGTGTGGAGTGCTGCTACCCCGTTAACACTATATCCGTAGTGGATATCCATGTGAGCCATGTGTACACGGTCGTTTTCATCAATGATTTGAACAGCTGGGTCTTTGTATTCTGCTTTAACACGACGATCCAATTCTTTGATGATTGGTACCAAGTGAGGAACCACTTCTTCCAAGAATTCAAGTGGCCATTTTTCAAGGGCTTCAGCAAGGATGGTGTGGTTAGTGTAAGCTGTCATGCTACGAACGATAGAAATTGCTTCATCAAGTTCGATTCCACGTTCAGTCAAAAGACGAATCAATTCAGGGATGACCATTGATGGGTGAGTATCGTTGATTTGTACAACTGCGTAGTCAGCAAGGTCATGCAAGTTGCTTCCTTTTTCGATCGCTTCGTCGATAATCAATTGCGCACCATTTGAAACCATGAAGTATTGTTGGAATATACGGAGTAATTCACCTTGACGGTCACTATCATCTGGATACAAGAAGAGAGTCAAGTTGCGAGCGATGTCTGTCTTGTCAAAGCTGATACCATCTTTGATGATTGAAGAATCAACTGAGTCCAAGTCAAACAAACGCAAGCGGTTTTTAGTCGCTGTTTTGTAACCAGGTACATCGATATCATAAAGGGTAGAAGTCAAAGTGAAGTCTGCAAATGGCACTTGGTAGCTACGGCTTGAACGCACCAACCAGTTTTGGTCAGTCAACCATGCATTTGGAATGGTTTCTTGTTGGTTGTTTTTAAGGACTTGTTGGAAAAGACCGTAGTGGTAGTTCAAACCAACCCCATCCCCTGTCAAACCAAGGGTAGAGATTGAGTCGATAAAGCAGGCAGCCAAACGGCCCAAACCACCATTACCAAGTGATGGTTCCAATTCTACTTCTTCGATTTCGATCAACTCTTTACCTGCATCAGCAAGTTCTTTCTTAACTTCGTCATAAAGACCAAGGTTAATCAAGTTGTTAGACAAGAGTTTACCAATCAAGAACTCAGCTGAGATATAGTAAACTTTCTTCTTGCCAGTGTTGACTGGTTTTTGGCTACTTGCAAGTTTGCTGTAGTTAAGAAGAGCAAGATAAAGCTCTTCGTTACTACATTCTGCAATAGATTTATTGTAACGATTTTGTACAAATTCTTTTAATGGTAACATTTTTGTGTCTCCTGAAATTTTCTATTGGTTTGAATCCACCAAATTTTCATTGATTCGGCGATAAATGGTTGTCAAGTCAAGTAAGTTTTCCTCGACAGCTGGTGTCAATTGATCTTCTGTCATTCGCCATGACCAGTTTCCACCAAGGGTAGATGGGAAGTTCATACGAGCTGAACCATCCAACTCTAGCAAGTCTTGCATAGTGGCGATAGCCATAAAGCTGACAGAAGCAAAGACCGTACGAAGCATAGCATGTGGAACAGTTTCGTATTCTTTACGATTGGTGTAACGTGCAAGATACTCACGAGTTGGATCGTCAATCTCATTGCGGTACCATCCAAGAACCGTATTGTTATCATGCGTTCCTGTGTACATGACAGAGTTGTTTGGCGCCAAGTGAGGGCTATCGATACTTTCATCGTCAGGATTGAAGGCAAATTGAAGAATCTTCATTCCTGGGAAGCCTGTCCGTTCACGCAATTCAATCACTTCATCTGTCATAAAGCCAAGGTCTTCTGCGATGATGTTCAAGTCACCGAGCTCTTCCTTCACTGCTGCAAAGAGCTTATAATCAGGTCCTTTGACCCATTTACCAGGTGCTGCTGTATCAGAACCAGCTGGGATTTCCCAATAAGATTCAAAACCACGGAAGTGGTCAATCCGAACGATATCGTAGATCTTGAAGCTTTCACGCAAGCGCTCAATCCACCATTTATAACCATCTTTATCCATTGCATCCCAGTCATAGATTGGGTTCCCCCAAAGCTGACCAGTCGCTGAGAATTCATCTGGTGGGCATCCTGCAATGCAGGTTGCTTTCCCATTTTCATCTGTTTTAAAGAGGTGTGGATTTGCCCACATATCACTTGAATCTTCCGCTACGTAGATTGGCATGTCTCCTACGATTTCGATGTGGTTGTCGTTAGCGTATGCTTTTAATTTCAACCATTGTTTGAAGAAGAAATACTGTGTCACTCGATGGTAAGTCAATTTATCTTCCAATTGAGCGCGGTAGGAAGCAAGAGCTTCTGGTTGACGAGCGCGAATCGCTGCATCTGGCCACTCTGTCCATGCTTTTAATTCAAAATGTTCTTTAATGGCCATGTATTCAGCGAACAATTCCAACCAAGCTGCATTTTGCTCTGCAAATCGGCCAAAGTCATCCCAATCACCTGTTTTGAGAAAAGCTTTAACTGCTTTTTCTAGAAGAGGACGACGTTGCTCGAAGATCTTGGCATAGTCTACTTCTGTTGGATCTTGACCAAAATCAACTCCTTCTACATCAGATGCATCCAAGAGTCCTTGTTCAATTAAAAGATCAAAGTCAATAAAATGGGTGTTGCCTGCAAAAGCCGAGAAGGATTGGTAAGGAGAATCCCCGTAGCTTGTTGTTCCGAGAGGCAAAATTTGCCAATACCGTTGCTTGGTACGAACGAGGAAATCCACAAAATCGTAAGCTGCTTGGCCAAACGAACCGATTCCATACTTCCCAGGCAAGGATGAAATGTGCATCAAGACACCACTTTGGCGTTTTTTCATTGAGGGTACCACCTTTAGTTTAATATATTTTTGTTTTAAGAAAATAGACGAACCTTCTATGCTGTTTCTGATCCCACTCCAACTCTCAGAAAGAATTGAAGAAGAGCAGTCATCAGACATAGAACTGAATTTAACCTATTTATAAATGACCCTAGATCATCTTTATGCAACGCTTAAGGAAAACGTTTGCGTTATTATCCATTATAAAGTAATCCTGTGGTTTATGCAAGAGGTTTCCTAAACTTTTATGTTTTTTCTGCATGTTAACCCTATGCCTAGTGTATCCCTTTCTCATTTTCTTGTCAACTATTTGTGTGTATAATAGAAGATAAAAAAATTTTAAAAAAATTTTGCACAAATGCTTGCAAACGTTTTCTCCCTGTGATATACTATTCGTGTTAAGGAAAACGTTTGTCTAAAACGTTTTCAACTAATAATCTTATTTTTATTCTTTAGGAGGAATAAATCATGAAACGCACAATTCTTCGAAGCGCTGCTGTACTTGGTACAGTCGGATTCGCATCACTTCTTTTGGTAGCTTGTGGAGGCAAAAAAGAGGATTCTTCTTCTGCTAAAAACTCGTTAACCGTCTACGTTGATAATGGTTACAAATCATATATGGAAGAAGCTGCGAAAGCTTTTGAAAAAGAAAGTGGTACAAAAGTAACTATCAAGACTGGTGACGCTCTTGGTGGTTTGGACAAATTGTCTCTTGACAACCAATCTGGTAAAGCTCCAGACGTTATGATGGCACCATACGACCGCGTAGGTGGTCTTGGTAACGACGGTCAATTGGCAGAAGTTACATTGAACAAAGACAGCAAGACTGACAAAACAACTGAATCACTTGTAACAAACGGTGGCAAAGTATATGGAGCACCAGCAGTTATCGAAACATTGGTTCTTTACTACAACAAAGACCTCCTACAAGAAGCTCCAAAAACATTTGGTGAACTTGAAGAATTAGCAAAAGACAGCAAGTATGACTTCGCTGGTGAAGAAGGTAAAAACACTGCCTTCCTTGCTGACTGGACAAACTTCTACTATGCATACGGACTCCTTTCAGGTAACGGTGGATATGTCTTCGGTAAAAATGGTACAGATCCAAAAGACGTAGGTTTGAACAACCAAGGTGCCATCGACGGTATCGAATACGCGAAAACTTGGTACGCTAAATGGCCTAAAGGATTGCAAGACACTAAAGGTGCTGCAAACTTCATCCAAACTCAATTCCAAGAAGGTAAGACAGCTGCCATCATCGATGGACCATGGAAAGCATCTTCATTGAAAGAAGCTAAAGTAAACTACGGTGTAGCAACTATCCCTACCCTTCCAAACGGAAAAGCATACTCTGCCTTCGGTGGTGGTAAAGCTTGGGTTATCCCTGCAGGTGCTAATAACCCTGAAGCAGCTCAAAAATTTGTTGACTTCTTGACTTCAACTGATCAACAAAAAGCCTTCTACGATAAGACTAACGAAGTGCCAGCTAACACAGAAGCTCGTGAATACGCTGTTGGTAAAAACGATGAGTTGACAACTGCCGTTGTTAAACAGTTTGAAAATGCTCAACCAATGCCAAACATCTCTGAAATGAGTACTGTTTGGGATCCAGCTGCAACTATGCTCTTCGACGCTGTAAGTGGTAAGAAATCTGCTAAAGATGCTGCTGACGATGCTGTTAAATTGATCAAAGAAACTATCGAACAAAAATTCGGTGGCAAGTAAAACAGTTCCCAAGGGGCTGGGAATCTTTCCCAGCCTTTCGCTGTGATGTGGCCTCTGACCGCTCACATATAAGGAGTCGATATGGAAACACAACAAAATCCAAAAAAGGCAATGTGGTTATCCCTCATTCCTGGCTTGGGACAAATCTATAACAAACAGAAAGCAAAAGGATACATCTTTCTCGGTGTAACGCTTGTCTTTCTCGCTTACTTTTTCGGGCTTGGTTTGGGGGAATTGTCCAAACTCATCACCCTCGGTACCGTCCGTGGACAAGATAACTCTCTTTTTATCTTAATCCGTGGTGCCTTCCACTTAATTATCACAGTCGTTTATTTGATGTTCTACGCTCTGAATATCAAAGATGCGGGTACTGTAGCCAAGCGGATTAATAATGGCATTCGAGTACCGATGACTCTAAAAGAGATGGTGAATGCTATCTATGAAAATGGCTTCCCATATCTTTTGATCATCCCTTCTTATATTGCTATGACCTTTGCAATCATCTTCCCCGTTTTGGTTACCCTGATGATTGCCTTTACCAACTACGACTTTAAGCATACAGCTCGCTTTACGCTCCTTGATTGGATCGGACTTCAAAACTTCACCAACATGTGGACTTTGAGTACCTTCCGTTCTGCCTTTACATCTGTATTAGGCTGGACCTTGATCTGGGCCTTGGCAGCTTCAACACTTCAAATCGTTCTTGGTATCTTGACAGCCATTATTTCTAACCAACCATTCATTAAAGGAAAACGCATCTTTGGGGTCATCTTCCTTCTTCCATGGGCGGTCCCTGCCTTCATCACTATCTTGACCTTCTCAAACATGTTCAACGATAGTATCGGGGCCATCAATGCGCAAGTCATTCCTCTATTTGCGAAGATTTTCCCATTCTTAGATGGGGTTCTCATTCCTTGGAAAACGGACCCTACCTGGACAAAAATTGCTTTGATTATGATGCAAGGTTGGCTCGGCTTCCCTTACATTTACGTCTTGACACTGGGAATCTTGCAATCTATTCCAAACGATCTTTATGAAGCAGCCTACATTGATGGGGCGAATGCTTGGCAAAAATTCCGCAACATTACCTTCCCAATGATTTTGGCTGTTGCGGCACCAACGCTCATTAGCCAATACACCTTCAACTTTAACAACTTCTCCATTATCTACCTCTTTAACGATGGTGGACCTGGATCTGTTGGAGGAAATGCTGGTTCGACAGATATCTTGATTTCTTGGATCTATAAATTGACAACGAACTCATCACCTCAATACTCAATGGCTGCTGCGGTTACGTTGATTATCTCTCTGATTGTGATCTCGATCTCGATGATCGCCTTCAAGAAACTGCACGCATTTGATATGGAGGATGTGTAAAATGAAAAATTCAGTTCAATTTAAACGCCGCCTTAATCATTTCTTGACTTACCTCTACTTGGTTGTCCTATCAATTGTTATCATCTATCCTTTGTTGATTACGGTTCTTTCAGCCTTCAAAACTGGTAACGTCAGTGCCTTTACGCTTGATTTCAGTGGCAGTCTCAGCTTTGATAACTTCCAAAAACTCTTTACGGATACCCTCTATGGCACTTGGTATCTCAATACCTTGATTATCGCCATTATTACCATGGTTGCTCAAACATCTATCATTACCCTGGCAGGGTATGCCTACAGCCGCTATAACTTCTTGGCTCGTAAGCAAAGTTTGGTCTTCTTCTTGATTATCCAAATGGTACCTACCATGGCTGCTTTGACTGCCTTCTTCGTTATGGCCTTGATGTTGAACGCCTTGAACCACAGCTGGTTCCTGATCTTCCTCTATGTCGGTGGAGGAATCCCCATGAACGCTTGGTTGATGAAGGGTTACTTCGATACCGTCCCAATTTCACTTGATGAATCTGCAAAATTGGATGGTGCTGGACACTTCCGTCGCTTCTGGCAAATCGTCCTTCCATTGGTTCGCCCAATGATTGCGGTCCAAGCGCTTTGGGCCTTCATGGGACCTTTTGGAGACTACATCTTGTCTAAATTCTTGCTTCGTGACGAAATCAACTACACGGTAGCGGTTGGTCTTCAAACCTTTATCAGCGACCAAAAAAATCAAAAGATTGCCTTCTTTGCGGCAGGTGCGATTCTGATTGCAGTCCCAATCTGTGTGCTCTTCTTCTTCCTCCAAAAGAACTTTGTTTCAGGCTTGACAGCTGGTGGGGATAAAGGATAAAATAAGGTTTTCTATCAGAAGTTTGTCACCTTCCATGAATAGGTACAACTTCCATCATTGAAAAAAAGAAGGAGAATTTTTCTCAGTCACATAAATTTTATCTTTAAGGAAAGGATGGGAGTGGGACAAGTATAGCAAATTGCTTGATTTGCTACCGGTCTCTCTCCCATCTTTGGTTAAGGATAAAATCTTGTTATGCTCTCCACCATTTCGGAGATTAGAAAGGTCAATTCATGCCCTATCCATTTAATTATTTTTCCAGCCTTTTTAAGGTTAGAAAAGCATTTGCTAACCGCAAACAACTCAGTTGGTTCCAAATGATTTTTACCTCACTCTTTCTTCTATCCTTGACCCTCATTCCTGTCGCCGTTCAAAATGCAGAACTCCAGACCTACCCCTTAACTACCTTCGTTAGCGATGTCTTTGATCCCTTAACGGAGGATGTTATGAAAGACTTGAAAGAAAGTGTCCGTATTGACCAGCATGAACTAGTCTATAACAGTCATTTTGGAGTTCATAAGAACAAAGCTGGCCATGTTATCATCGGTCATCACGAAGGGACTTCATTAGGTGAAAAATTAACCCTCTATTTCGATAAGACCCAACTAGTAATTAGCAGAGAAAATAAAGAACTTGCAAGCATTCCTTATCAGGCAATCAATCAAAAGAGTCTTGAAAACAAAGATGCTTTAAGCCAAGCCATTTCCAAAGATTGGTTCCAAGCCAATCGATTGGCCGTTAGCCTCTTCCTCGTCCTCTTCTCAGGTTTCTTATCTGCTGTGAATTTTGCAATTTTAGTATTTGGAGCTTCCTTCTTCCTCTTCTTGACACGGAAGTCACGTCTCTTCTCTCTCAAGACCTTCAAAGAATGCTTCAACTTCACTCTCAACTGTCTTGGATTGCCTATTCTTGCCAGCGTCCTGGTCAGTTTATTGTTCCACCAAGTCTTTACCACAACCATCTTGATCCAAAATATCCTATTTGTCTTGTTCCTAGCGCTTGCCTTCTATAAGACTCATTTCCGGGATCCAGATTACAAACCTTAGGGAGGTCTTTTATGCGTGTCACCATCAAAGATGTCGCCAAACTAGCTGGCGTTGCACCATCTACCGTTACACGAGTGATTCAAAATAAATCTACCATCAGTGAAGCCACTAAAAAGCGGGTTCGTTCTGCCATGAAAGAACTGGATTACCATCCAAACCTAAATGCTCGTAGCTTAGTGAGCCAGTCCAGTCAGGTGATTGCCCTTGTCTTGCCCGATGAAAGTGATGTGTTCTTCCAAAACCCCTTCTTCCCTACGGTCCTCCGTGGGATTAGCCAGGTCGCCTCTGATCATGGCTATGCGATTCAGATTTGTACAGGGGCTAATGAACCCCACCGCCTCGCTCAACTCAAACAAATGATTTATGGTAAGCGGGTGGATGGACTCATCTTCCTCTATTCCAAATTGAATGATCCTCTGGTTGACTTCTGTATTGAAGATAAATTTCCTTTCTTGATTTTAGGGAAAGCAACTTCCCCTTTTGTATCCTTAGTCGATAACGACAATGTTAAAGCAGCCTTTGATGCGACCGAATATTTTATCAACAAGGGATACCAACATATCGCTTTCCTTGGAGGAAATAAGGAATTGGCTGTTTCTCAAGACCGCTACAAGGGTTATCAAGAAGCTCTGGCCAGTCATCAAATCCCTCTTCGTGAAGAATTGGTCAAGTTCTCCTTTGGTTTCTTGCTCGAAGAAAATTCTTACCAAATCATGGATACCCTGCCTTTTGAAGAACTCGAAGCACTCATGACAACGGATATTCTGGTTGCCGAAGGGGTCCGGAGATACCTGAGCGATAAACAAGTCGATCTTCCGATTATTTCCTTCGACTCTATTAAACCACGGATTCCAATTGATGCCTATATTGATATTAATACGGTTGAATTAGGACGTGAATCTGTCAGAACCTTACTCCAAATTATTAAGGACAACAAGGAAAACAAAACTGTTTGCTACAGACAGCTTATTGAACATTCGATTATTGAACTTTAGGAGAACCTATGACAACTCATTTTTCAGCTTATTTAGATGACCAAGACTTGATTCGCGTGGAAGGAGGAGAGAGCGTAATGGCCTCTCTTCCTTTTACATTGACGTCTGGTTCGAAAACGATTGAACTCCTGCCGACGGAGGAAGAAAAAACTCTTCGAAGCCCCCTTCCCATCGACATGAGTCAAAGCTATACTCTTTCAAATGGTAAAGGAGAGTCCTGCCTCCTCCACTTCCGGGATATCGTCCGTCAACCCATCTTTGATCAGCTTTATGCTTATGATGGAGAGGATTTAGGAGCTCATTACTCAAAAGAAAAAACGACCTTTGCCTTCTGGGCTCCTATCTCTCAAGAGGTTGAGCTCTTGATCAACCAAACTGCCTACCCGATGGAGCGGACAGAAAAAGGAGTTTGGCGTCTAGTACTCGAGGGAGATTGGGAAAAAGCCTCTTATTACTACCAGCATCAGGTCAATGGTGTAACCCATATCGTTCATGACCCTTATGCCCTTTCTTCTGAAGCCAATTCAGGAGCTAGCTATGTCATCGACCGCCACAAGATTGAGCGCCCCATTCAGCGTGCAACGACACAACTGGATCCGACTCAGGCCATTATTTATGAACTGAGTGTCCGGGACTTCTCCATGCAAAAAGAAGCAGGATTCCAACACCCTGGGACCTTCCCAGCCTTATTAGAATCTCCTAAACATGGAAACCAGACCTTTGGCTTTGACTACTTGAAATCCCTAGGCATTACTCATGTTCAGCTCATGCCCCTCTATGATTTTGGGAGCGTGGATGAAACCAACCCTGTCGCTGGTTACAATTGGGGCTATGACCCTGTCCAATACAATGTCCCTGAAGGAAGTTTTAGCACCCAGCCAAATGATCCTTACCAACGGATCTTTGAGCTACAACAAGTGATTGATGCCTACCATAAGGCAGACCTCAGTCTCATCATGGACGTCGTCTATAACCACGTTTACCTCTCTGACGATTTTGCTTTTGAGCAAATTGTCCCAGGCTACTTTTATCGCTATGACCAAGACCGCCAACGAACCAACGGAACCTTCTGTGGCAACGATGTAGCGAGCGAGAGAGCTATGGTTCGCAACTATATCAAACAATCTGTCAAACAATGGGTTCAACTCTACGGATTTGATGGCTTCCGCTTTGACCTGATGGGCATTCTTGATCGCCAAACCATGGTGGAAATTCAAGAAGAATTAAGCGCTATTTACCCCAACATTTACCTTTATGGGGAAGGGTGGAAGATGGATACCGGACTGGATCCTGAACTCCTGGCTCATCAATACAATGCCAGTCACCTTCGTCCTTATGGCTTTTTCAGTGACAACTTCCGAGATACCGTTAAACGAAGCATCTTGAAAGAAGGACGTGTAGAAAGTCGCTATCAGGCCAATGATCTTGCCAATATTTTGACTGGCAATGTCGGGCTCAAAGGAGCAGCCCACTTTGTGCGTCCTCAACAGGCGATTAACTATGTGGAATGCCACGATAACGCAACCTTCTTTGACTATCTCAAGGTTGAAGATCCAAACATTTCAGAGGAGAAGCGACAGGCTAAAGCCCGTCTCGGCTTGCACCTCGTCCTCTTGTCTCAAGGCGTTCCCTTCCTACATGCTGGCCAAGAGTTCTATCGCAGCAAAGGCTTAGAAGAAAATACTTACAATCTTCCAGATGCTCTAAATCAACTAGACTGGCTTTCTTCTACAGCCTATGAAAGAGATATTCAGTTCCTTCGTGAATTGATTGCCTATCGTAAAGAGGAAGACCTCCTCCACCTAGAGAAGGCCCAAGACATTCGAGACTACTGTCAAGTCACCTGGACTTCGGAAAACACTTTCTCTTACAGCATCGAAAAAGATGGACGCAAACTTCTTATCTTGGTCAACCTGGGGGATCAAGAGTGGACTTATTCACTCAAACAGCCTGCTAGATTAGCAATTGCTCACCCCCATGTTTATACTAGAGAGCAACAAATTTCTCAAAGAGAATTCACCATTCCAGCCTATAGTTGGATTTTGGTAGAACAAGCATAAAAAAGAGGCTGGGACAAAAGTCCTAGCCTCTCAATTGTCTTTGGATTGTCGAGCAAGACGCAGTGGTTGAGTGGGCTCTACTACGCTGATTTCATCAGCTTTTACAGCCCTACT
>NZ_JADNGY010000014.1 GCF_015553625.1 Streptococcus australis
GCACATTGGTTCGTCTTGTTCAGTTTTCAAAGGTCTTTGTCGCTCTCGCGCGACAACTATATTAGTATATCACGACCTCATCTTCTTGTCAATATCTTTTTTCTATTTTTTTAAATTTTTATTTTTTTATGAAAAAGGATGCTTTTTTACATCCTTTTTCATAAATGATGATCCTTGAAATCTTTCAAGTATTCTTGGAGTCTTCTCCGCATTTTTGCTCGTCCAGAAAAACGTTGATTCATCAGAAGTTTATCATAGTCTTCTTTTTCCTGATCGGTTAGGTTTTCTCGGAATTCTTTTAGGGCTCCTCTTAACAGGACTAGTTCATCCAAAAAGAGTTCTTTTGATCGAAGTCGATGACTAATTTCTCCAATCTCTGTATAAGGTACCTTATTTAACTTCCTTTTATCACTCTCTTGTTTTCTAACTTTATCTTTTATATGATTGCGAAACTTTGTTTTGAAGTAGGTTAATAGAATTTCTTCATTTTCTTCTACTTCAGGATTACTTATTTGTAGCTCATATAAGACCAGTCTACCTTCTTGTTCCCAATCTGAGTGATCCCAAAGATGAATATAAAATTCCTTTTCACATTTCCATACTATCCATTTTACTTTTTCATATGATTTTTTAAAGTTCATTGGACCTCCTTTCTTACTTGTTTTCATTTTAAAGGAGGTTTGGATTTATTTGGGTTTATTTTCTATTTGGAATCTTTTTAACTCTAATCGGTCATTATTTTGATAAGAATGTCAGAATAATGGTTTTATCAAACAAAAAAAGTTGCCACGAATGTAACAACTTTTTTGTGATAGTCCGTACGGGATTCGAACCCGTGTTACCGCCGTGAAAAGGCGGTGTCTTAACCCCTTGACCAACGGACCATTTTTACAACGTAATCTATTATATCAGTTCATTTTCATCTGTCAACACTTTTTTGAAAAAAAGAGCCGAAATTTCGGCTCCCTTGAATGTAGACAAACTATTGTTTTACATAAAAAAGCAAGATGCTTTTCAAAAAATTACTTTTATTTTTAGTCATTTAGGAAGATTAGAAACTTTTCCGCCGTGAGAAAAGTGCCTGAAACGTAATAGTTTCAGGCACTCGGAATTATTGAGACCTTAGGCTCAATAATTAGTCATGGAACTTCTTAGAAGTTCGCTGACGTCCGATCTCACCTAAGGAAAGTTTTTAGAAGACTTTATCTTCAATCTGGGGAGCCGAAATTTTCGGTTCCTTCTAAATACTTTAGAAGACTATAAAGTTTATTACTTATTTTCTTCCATTTTAGATTTAATTTCTTCATAAGATAATGGTTTAGATTCTTTTTCTAATTCTAAATCAGTATCTTCTGGCATTTTACCTGTTTCATACAATGACTTAATTTGAACACTATCCAAGGTTTCGTATTTCAACAAGGCTTCTGCAATCAACTTGTGGGTTTCACGATTGTTCTGGATGATTTCAGCTGCTTTATTGCGAGCTTCATTCAAGAGACTTCTTACTTCTTCATCAATTTCATATGCAGTTTGCTCTGAAATGAATTTTTGAGTCGTTTGAGCTCCAAACATAGCATGGTTGCCTTCGTATTGAACTGGACCAAGTTTTTCACTCATTCCATATTCCGTTACCATAGCACGCGCCATTTGGGTCGCTTGCTCAAAGTCATTGGAAGCCCCTGTGGTTTGAACGTTGAAGATAATTTCTTCTGCAACACGTCCCCCCATCAATCCAGCCAATTGTTCTTTCATATCTTCTTTAGAAAGAAGCATTTGGTCTTCTTTTGGAAGAGCAATCATATAACCACCAGCACGTCCACGTGGAACGATGGTCACCTTGTGAACAACACGAGCATTAGATAGGACTAATCCGACAATGGTATGCCCTGCCTCGTGGTAAGCAACCAATTCGCGTTCCTTTTGAGAAACTGTTCGGTCTTTCTTAGATGGACCAGCAATCACACGGTCTTCTGCTTCATCAATATCAGAGGCGTCTATTACCTTCTTATTGCGACGAGCCGCTACTAGAGCTGCTTCGTTTAAGACGTTTTCAAGATCTGCTCCAACAAATCCTGGTGTTTGTTGGGCAACCAGTTTCAAGTCAACATCTTTGGCCAATGGTTTATTTTTAGCATGGACACGCAAGATAGCCTCTCGTCCTTTTACATCCGGACGACCGACTAAAACCTTCCGGTCGAAACGACCTGGACGAAGAAGGGCTGGATCTAGAACATCGGAACGGTTAGTGGCTGCAATCACGATGATGCCTTCGTTTCCTTCAAAACCATCCATCTCAATCAAGAGCTGGTTGAGGGTTTGTTCACGTTCATCATTTCCTCCGCCAAGGCCAACGCCCCGTTGACGTCCCACAGCATCAATCTCATCGATAAAGATAATGGCTGGTGCTGCTTTTTTAGCATCTTCAAATAGAGAACGAACCCGGCTTGCACCGACACCGACAAACATTTCAACAAAGTCAGAACCTGAAATACTAAAGAAAGGTACTCCAGCTTCACCTGCTACTGCTTTTGCTAGAAGGGTCTTACCAGTCCCTGGAGGGCCTTCAAGAAGGACTCCTGCTGGAATACGGGCACCCAATTTTGTAAAGCGTTTTGGATCTTTTAAGAATTCAACCACTTCAACGAGTTCTTGTTTTTCTTCTTCAGCCCCGGCAACATCTGAAAAACGAACCTTGATATCTTCCTTATTGGTAGCACGCGCTTTGTTACGACCAAAGTTCATGGCACCACGGGCACCACCGCCACCACCTTGGTTCATCATGGAGAAGAAGAAGAACATGACAATCACAAAGGGAACGATTGAAGTCAGAATGGTAATCCACATTCCACTTGAGCTTTCCCGTTTAATAGTGATGTCAGCCTTATGTTCGGATGCTAAGTTTTGTAATTCTTGAACCGTCAAATCGGACGGTAAGATCACACTAGTGAAGCGAGTGACCTTGCTTGGGCTTGGAGTGAAAAACTGAACCCCTGTATCATCCTTACTGGTTTTTGCTTTGTTATAGGTACCGGAAATTTCAATGACACTACCGTTTGGCTGGTAACTAATTTCCTTGACATTGTCTGATTTGATCTCTTTTACCAATTCTGTATAATTGATTTGCTGACTTTGTCCAATACTGTTTCCAGCAAAGAAATACTGAAAACCTGTAACAGCAGCCACTATAATCAATAAGTATAGAAAAGGATTTCGAACAAAACCATTGTTTTTGTTATTTTTCATCTAATTTCCTCTATTTTGAATATACTTCTTCTTTCAAAACTCCAATATAAGGAAGGTTTCGATAGTTCTCATCGTAGTCTAAACCATAACCCACGACAAATTCATTTGGAATAGTGAAACAAGTGTAATCTGCTTCAATTTCAACCAAGCGTCCTTCAGGTTTATCCAATAAGGTGGCAATTTTAACAGATGCCGGTTGACGTCCTTCAAACAATTCTTTCAAACTCTTGAGAGTTTTACCTGTATCAATGATATCTTCAACAAAGAGAATATCACGTCCCTTAATGTCTTGATCCAGATCTTTAATAATATTGATTACACCTGAACTTGAAGTCCCACCATGATAGCTAGAAACCAACATAAAATCCAACTCAATATGCGTATCAATATGCTTAATCAATTCTGCCATAAAAGGAACGGATCCTTTTAAAATTCCTACTAAAATTGGATTTTTTCCTTGGTAATCTTCTGTCAGTTTTTGACCAAGTTCACGTGCTGCAGTCACGATTTCATCGTGGGAAATGAGTATCTTTTTGATATCTTGTTCTAACATCTTTTTTACCTATCTATTTTCTGGATATAAATTGTATGCTTCATTATACCATTTTTTAATTCCTTACTCAAATCACTGATCGCAATTTCAGGAATAGCCAGTATTTGTTTATCTTGTTCTAAAACCACCAGATTGTTTCGTTGATTTAAAGGGATTTTTTGGTTAATCAACAATCTGCTAATTTTTCTATGGTGACCGTTCATCAGAATACGATTTCCCCTTTTACGGGGGCGAATAAAAACTGGGTGGTTGTTTGGAAGTGGGATTGCCTCCATATATGAATCGCTTGGTTCAACTCCAAATAAAAAGCGATAAGCACCTACTGTCTTTATGGTTCCAAATTGTAACAAAACTTCTGACATTCGGTCATCCGTCCTACGACTGATTTTCCGAATTTCAAAATAGTGATAGTCTTTGTAAAGTTCATAACCATTCTTTAGAACTTGTTGCGTATTGGACTTGGTCACTACTATTCTATGTAATTGTTCAAATTGTGCCCGACTCAATTGCAAGTCTGGAAAACTAGCTAGATACTCTTCCAGCAAATAAATCTGAACAGCTGGTGATTGCTTTTGAAACTGTGTCACATCTTGTGGATTCAAATCTTTGGTCAACTCTTTTAAAGCCTGGTGCCAATGACTGAGATCCTCTCCTAAGTTGACCAAAGCACTCGTCACTTGAGGATTTTCTTTTTCTAACAGTGGGAGATAACGATGGCGGATACGATTACGGAAATAGTCCAAGGAGCGGTTGCTCTTATCCTCATAATGAAAAATTTCTGGAAAATCCTTTTTTTTGAAATATAAGAGGGGACGGATCAACACACCCTGTCCAAATGGTTGTTTTAAAGGAATACCTTTTAAATGCCGTGGACGACTCCCACGAATCAGACGCATTAAAATCGTTTCTGCCTGATCATCCATATGATGAGCGGTGACGAGAGCGCTACAAGCTTCTTCTTTCATAACTTTTTCAAAGAAATCATAGCGGAATTGTCTAGCTTGGCTTTCAGAAAAAGGACCAGAGAAATGGGCAACCTTCAGCGGTAGATGTTTTGCTTCAGCTATTGCTCGAATTCCTCTTTCTTCTTGGTCAGCTTCAATGCGTTGGTGATGATTGACATGAGCAAGTACGAGGTCGATTCCTAATTGGTGCCGATAATGGTAGAGCCAATCCAGTAAGGTCATGGAGTCCACCCCTCCTGATAAAGCCAAAAGGACTTTTTGATGAGATTCAAAAAGCCCCTCCTTTAGACAGAACTGAAGAAATTTATCTTTCATTACTGTAAGACCTCATAAATATCTTTGGCAATTGCTGAGATAGTCTCGTAATCAGAGTGATCCGTAAAAATAGCTAAAATAAATGGTGATTCTGTATAAACAATGGCGACATCATGACGGAAATCATAGGCATCTCCAATCTTGTGAGCGACCTTGACTGGGATATCTTTTGAAATTCGTTGATCATCAAAGCGAGTCTCTGACAGAGCATCAATGATTCCACCATTTTGTTGGTAGATAGCTTCCATGACATTTCCTGCCATTTTTGGAGATGCCATTCTAGTTTCTACATTCCACGTTTTTCCTGCAATCTTATTGGTCACCTTTTGAAATTCTTTGTCTGATTGATGCGTTACATAATAGCCTAAAATGTTTTGCGCAACATTATCAGATTCTTTTGCCACCCGATTAATCAAATCAGCGACGGTATATTCCTTATCATCCGGTGTTTTTGAAATACTTCCACTGCCTTCCGGTTCATAAGCTCCTGGATAATCATTGACTTCTTTTGTATATTTTAAAGGAGTCTGCAAATCTACATGGTTTTCGTTTATCTCTTTTTGAGTATAGTACAAATACAAGAGCTTGGCTATACTAGCAGAATACATTTCCTGATCTTCATGTATCCCAGCAGTCTTTCCAGTATCCACCTGCTTCACGTAAACTGCAATTCCGTCTTTGTTGTACTTCTGATTGAGAATCTCTTGGACTTTCTCCATCCGATTATCTGTAGCAGAAAGTTCATCTTTTGCAATCCACCCCTGGCCAGAAATTTCTAGATAGGTCCCTTTTAAAGTTTTGGCAGTCTTGGTGATTTCAACCTTACTATAGGGAGTCAGACTTGTTTTTTTGCTTTTTGCGCCATTTACCAAGGGTTGATCATAAACTGTAAAAGAGGATGTCAGCCACATGGTCTTTTTTTCTTCTGTTAATTCCAAAATCGAATCTTCGTAAATTTGATCTTGATCAGCTACTACATACTGTTTATTCGATAATTTAAAAACAGATTTTCCTTGATCATTGACAAACAATTGATCAACCGTAAAGGGAGTATCAGGCTTGATTTCCCCAGCTTTTTGACTCAATTCTGGATCTGAATAGGTCACAATTGGCTGATAAACATTTGGATTGGACGGGATGGAGACAAAGAAATGGTCTTGAGTCCCTATTTGGCTAGTGTAGGAAGAATCAGAAGTTAAAGGAACTTGGGGCTGGGAGGAATCCGATAAGGGTTGGGTGGCTAAGAAAGTAGGAAAAACCATCCAATAAACTAACTTATTCATCCTTGCTCCTTTCTTGATTTTCTTCCTGCAATTTTAAAGCTTGATTCTTTTTAGCTAACTCTTCTAATTTTGTATCAGAATATTCTAGAAATTGTTGAACTGTTTTTACAATATTTTCCATTATTTCGGTAATAAGTTAGGTATCGTATAAATATATTCGCCATCTTTAGAGAAGGAATATTTTGCGCGTGCATATTTTGCAGCGTATTCGTCATCCTTCAATTTCTCTACGATATCCTTTTGATATTCTTTTTCCTCAAGGGTTTGCTGATATTGTTCTTGCAATTGAACATATTGTTGTTTGCGTTTTTGAAGCGTCTGGTAACTCTGAGCCAGATTATAGGTTGGAAGGATGAACAATAAAATAATTAAAATGAGAACCCAACCCATAAATCGGTTTTGTTTTTTCCGCTCTTCATTCTGGTATTTCTGACGTTGATGTTCGTCTTGGATATACCGATTATTCATTTGTACAATATTTTTAGGCATCTTCTTCTATCCTTGTTTCACGAATAATTTCATACATTTTAGACGCATCTTCTTTTTTGGTGCTATCTAACATTTCCAACACTTTTACTGTCAATAGCTTATTTCCAAAGCGAACTTCGACTTCGTCATTTACCTTTAAGTCGGTTGAACTTTTTGCTAGGACCCCGTTAACTTTGATGCGCCCCTTGTCGGCTACTTCTTTAGCTACAGGGCGTCTTTTGATAATGCGGGAAACTTTTAAATATTTATCTAATCTCATCGTATCACCTCTAATGTATTATTGTACCATTTTTTTAGAAAGAGCCCAGTAAAATCTATTTTTCTAGTCTTGTTTTTCCAGTTTTTCCTGCTTGATGGCTAGTAATTTTTCCCCAAATCGTCGCAAGCCTTCTAAAATTTCAAAATCTTTCTTATTTCGCACATCAAAGATTAATTCAATCAAGCCTTGGCTTTCTGCAATACGAGCTTTTAAATTCGTTGCTGATAAGGCAGCAAAATAATCTTGAGTCAAGAAAAGTTGCTTAGTAATTGGCTCAAATTTCACCGTTAGTTGCTGGTCTTTTCGATCGACTACTTTAACAAAGACCTGATCCAGATAAGATTTGATAAACCCTATTTCTAGGAGATAGGCTACCACATCTGGGTATTCTCCAAATCGATCAATCAATTCGTCTTGCAAAAGCTCATAATCTTCTTGAACTTGAATTTCTCGAATGCGTTTGTAAATTTCAATTTTTTGACGTTCATCGGAAATATAGTCACTTGGAATGTAGGCATCAATTTGGAGATTGAGTTCTGCATTTCCTTTTTGACGTTTTTTCTCTTTTCCTTGTTTTTTCTCAATAGCATCTTCGAGTAACTGTGAATACATTTCAAATCCGACAGAATCAATAAAGCCAGACTGAGAAGCTCCTAAAATATTTCCCGCACCTCGAATAGACAAGTCTCGCATAGCAATCTTAAAACCAGATCCCAATTCAGTGAAACCTTTGATAGCTTCTAGGCGCTTTTCAGAAACTTCTGTCAAGGTTTTGTCCGGCCGATACATCAAGTAGGCATAGGCAATGCGATTGCTTCGTCCGACCCGGCCTCTCAATTGGTAAAGGGTAGACAAGCCCATATGGTCGGCATTTTCAATAAAGAGGGTATTGGCATTAGGAATATCTACTCCTGTCTCAATAATGGTGGTTGTGACTAAAATATCATACTCACCTTCAATGAAGTCCATCAAGGTATTTTCTAACCGCACTTCACTCATCTGTCCATGGACAAAACCAATAGAGGCTTCTGGAACTAATTCTTGTAGTTCTGAAACCTTTTGTTCAATGGTGTCCACCTTATTGTAGAGATAATAGACCTGGCCTCCCCGATCCATCTCCCGACGAATGGCATCTCGTATAATGGTTGGATTGGTTTCTAGGACATAAGTTTGAACAGGATACCGATTGGTCGGCGGGGTCTCAATAACAGATAGATCCCGAATTCCCAACATAGACATGTGGAGGGTACGAGGAATGGGCGTTGCCGTTAAGGTTAAGACATCGACTTTTTTCTTTAATTCCTTGAGGGTTTCCTTATGTTTGACACCGAACCGTTGCTCCTCATCAATCACGATAAGACCGAGATCCGCAAATTCCACATCCTTAGATAAGAGGCGATGGGTTCCAATCAGAATATCGACCTGGCCTTTTTTTAGTTTTTCCAAAGTTTCTTTTTGCTCAGCACGACTCCGGAAACGACTCAAGACATCGACTTCTACTGGAAAGGCCTCGAAGCGTTCTTTGAAATTGGCATAGTGCTGTTGAGCTAAGACTGTTGTCGGAACTAATACGGCTACTTGTTTGTGGTCTTTGACAGCTTTAAAGGCCGCTCGCATAGCAACTTCTGTCTTCCCAAATCCCACGTCTCCGACCAAGAGGCGATCCATAGGGCTTGAAGATTCCATATCCTTCTTGATTTCTTGGATAGAGCGAATCTGATCATCTGTTTCAACATAGGGAAAAGCCTGATCAAAAGCTTCTTGGTTCTCATCGTCTGGAGTAAAGGCAAAGCCTTGCAATTGGCTTCGCTCTGCATAAAGTTGAATCAGATCCTCTGCAATATCCTCTACTTCCTGACGGACCTTTTGTTTAGCCTTTTGGAAGCGACCATCGTTGAGTTTGTTGATTTTAGGAGGTTTACCATCACTCGCAACATACTTGGACAGCATCTGGATTTGATCCACAGGGATGGAAATCCGGTCTCCATTTTGATATTGGATGGAGACATAATCTCGGTGGACACCAGAAATTTCAATGGTTTCTAGTCCCAAATACTGACCAATTCCATGAACCTGGTGAACAACGTAGTCTCCCTTTTCCAACTCATTATAGTTTTTTAACCGCTCAGCGTTGGAAATGGTTTGCCGACGAATCTTTCGTTTAACCTTTTTCTGGAAGATTTCTGTCTCTGTAATCAGGACAATCTTCTCATCCACAAAGTGGAAGCCACGCGCTAACCCACCGATGACCAACTGGCTCTGTCCTGGATGAAGCTGATCGGGTGCAAGATAATCCAGTTGGATCCCGTAGTCTCTCAAGTGCTCTTGTAACTGGTGGAGTCCTTGTTTACTCGTCACCTGAAGAATGACTGTGTAATCTTGTTTACGGAAACGGTCAATTTCATCTTTTAAAAGAGAGAACTGACTGAAGAATTCCTGCATGGGGTATTGGTTAAAAGAATAGAGGGCATCAAATCGCAGATTTCCCAAGCCTTTTTGAAAATTTGAAAAATAAGAAGCTGGTTTATAAGTGCGTAAGAGTGCGCTATTGTCCGCAAAATACTGGGCTTCAGCGAAAGAGCGACTCTTTTGTAGGTCCTCTGTCAAAAGGTTAGCAACGTCTACATCAAACCGCGCCTCCTGATCCATGATTTTATGGTAATCATCCAAAAAAAGAGGAGCATGTTTGGGGAGGTAATCAAAGAGAGTGTAGGTTTGCTGATAAAAAAGAGAGAGAAATTTTCGACTATCTGCATGGAGACGCTGGTGATGCGCTTCTGTGAGAATCTCAGTCAAATAGGATTTGAGCTCTGGATGAGGACTTTTTTGAATCATATTTTCTAGATTCTTCTGTCCTCTTAAAAAATCATCTTTAGTTAGTAACATATCGCTAACTGGATGAACTGTTACCGCATCTAGATTTTCTAGTGAACGTTGAGTCTCTGGAGAAAAAGTCCGAATGCCATCAATCTCATCTCCAAAAAATTCCAGGCGATAAGGGAAATCTTGACTGGCTTCAAAAAGATCTAAAATATCCCCTCGAAGACTAAACTCTCCCTGTTGGCTTACCTGTGAAACCTTTTGATAGCCCATGGCCAGGAGGGTATCTTTCAACTCTGTCAGATTTTTTTCTTCTCCAACAGAGAAAGACTGAATCATAGAGCTGACAGTCTTTGGATTAGGTAAGAGCAAACGACTACCACTTACATTGGCAATGACGATCCCTTCTTTTTCTGGAGCTAAAAGAAAATCCAGAGCTTCCAGACGAGAAAAGACCCGTTCCTGGGAAGCAAAGACAAACTCTGCCAAAGGATTGTCATCTCCGAGGAAAAGATAGACCTTTTCTTCGCCTAATAATCCCAATAAATCACTGGCGAGCCGTTCTGCTTCATTTTGGGAAGAGGTCAAGACCAAGACCTTGTGTCCGTCTTCGACAACTGTCGCCATGGTAATGGCTTTTGTAGACGAAGACAGTCCTAGTAGAAGAGAGCGACTTCTTTTTTGCTGGTCTTGTTGCCATTTTCTAATATTTTTATTTTGTTGAAATAGATCAACCAGTGTCTTATATTTATCCATTGTATTGTTGCATTGTTTTCTCAAACTGCCCTTCTTTTAAATAAAAGCGAAGAGCTTCCTCTGATTTGTCGATAGCAAGGAGGATGGTGGCATAATCATCCTGATCGAATTTTCCTAAGACATGGTGGACTACTGACATGCCATGCTTGGGTCTCCCGATTCCAATCTTGATGCGATTAAAGGTCTGAGTTCCAATATGGTTGATGATCGACTTGATTCCGTTGTGGCCTCCAGCTGATCCTTTAACCCGAAGGCGAATCTTGCCGACTTCCATATCCAGGTCATCATAAATAACGACCAAATCTTCCACCTCTAGGCCATAATAGGTCAAAAGCGCGTGCACGGCCTTGCCACTCTCATTCATAAAAGTGGTTGGCTTGACCAAAAAGACCTTTTCTCCATCTATAAAGGTGGAGGTCACATCTGCTTGAAAAATCTTATCATGTGAGAAGGTGAGGTTGAGAGATTTTGCCAGCTGATCCACTAACATAAAGCCTACATTGTGTTTGGTTTCCACATATTTATCTCCCGGATTTCCCAATCCGACGATTAATTTTGTCATTTACTTTCCCTTTCAAAAGCCAAAAGGGTTGGAATTTTTTTCCAACCTTTTGGTTATTTACTTGTTTTCTTTATACATTGAAGCGGAATTCCATGATGTCGCCATCTTGAACGACATAGTCTTTTCCTTCTTCTCGCAAGCGTCCTGCTTCTTTTACAGCCTTTTCAGATCCATATTTGACCAAATCATCATAAGACATGGTTACAGCACGAATAAATCCTTTTTCAAAGTCAGAGTGGATGATTCCAGCTGCTTGTGGAGCTTTCATACCACGTTTAAAAGTCCAAGCGCGAACTTCTTTTTCACCAGCTGTGAAGTAAGTTCCAAGTCCAAGTAAATGGTAAGCTGCACGCGTCAACTTATCCACACCTGATTCTGTCAAACCAATGGCTTCAAGAAACTCTTTTTTATCTTCATCGTCTAACTCAGAAATTTCTTCCTCCGCACGCGCAGAAATCACTACTACTTCTGCATTTTCTGTTTCTGCGAATTCACGAATTTGTTTCACATAATCAATCGAATCTGGGTCTCCAACCACATCCTCATCCACATTCGCTACATACAGAACTGGTTTAGTGGTCAAGAGGAAGAGACCTTTGACAACTTTTTGTTCTTCGTCTGTGAATTCGATGGTACGAGCTGACTTCCCGTCTTCAAGCACTGGCTTAATCTTTTGGAGGACATTAAATTCTGCAACGGAATCCTTGTCCTTTTGCGTACGGGCCATCTTTTCCACACGCGCATAGCGTTTGTTGACAGATTCTAGGTCAGCCAAAATCAACTCTAGGTTAATGGTATCAATATCTGCTAGTGGATCGACAAAGGCATCTTCACGGCCTTGCTCCCGCATGACATTTTCATCATCAAAAGCACGTACCACATGGACAATAGCATCCACTTCACGGATGTTGGCCAAGAATTTATTACCGAGACCTTCTCCTTTTGACGCACCTTTTACAATCCCTGCAATATCTGTGAATTCAAAGGTTGTCGGCACTGTCTTCTTAGGAGTGATCATTTCCGTTAATTTTTGGAGACGTTCATCTGGAACTTCTACCATTCCAACGTTTGGATCAATGGTCGCAAAGGGATAGTTTGCAGCCTCTGCTCCTGCTTTTGTAATTGCGTTAAATAGGGTTGATTTACCAACGTTTGGCAAACCAACGATACCTGCTGTTAAAGCCATTTTTCTTCTTCTCCGTTCACATTTCAATCCCTTTTATTATAACATAATTCAAAGCACAAGATGATGAAAAAATGCTCTCCCTTAAAACTAACAGTCACCTGTCCAATTTCATAAGAATATGGTATAATCAAACCAATAATAATAAAGGAGTTTTCGTCATGAAAAAACTATCAATTAAATCGATCCTTCTGCCTCTTTTAGCTATCTTTACTCTCTTTCTTCTGGGAGCTTGTGGACAAAGTACAAAAAAAGGTTACCTTCAATTGATTGACCAAGATAAGAAAACAGACATTCGTGTCATTGTTGAATATCAGGGTGATAAAATTCTAAGTACAGATTCTACAAGTGTTATCTACTACGAAGGTACAGGATTGCCAAAAGAACAATTAAAAAAAGTTATTGATGAATACGATAAAAAATTCAAAGATATCAAAGGATTCTCACACTCTGCAGAATATAAGGATGACTATGTCGTTGAAAAAACAAAGATTGATTATACCAAGGCAGATTTAAAAGAATTACAAGAAAATCAGTTAATTGCTGCACAAGAAAATCAAAATGTTGATTACATTGGCTACAAGACAACACTTAAAACCTTTAAATCTAATGGCTTCAAAGAAGTAAAAGATGGAAAATTTGAAGAATTAAAATAATACAAAAGAGAGTGGGACAGAAATCGGTAATTCGTTAGAATTCGATTTCGTCGTCCCACCTCCGCACAGTTGAGTAGGGC
>NZ_JADNGY010000015.1 GCF_015553625.1 Streptococcus australis
GGTCGTGATATACTAATATAGTTGTCGCGCGAGAGCGACAAAGACCTTTGAAAACTGAACAAGACGAACCAATGTGCAGGGCGCTATAACTAAGGTTATAGTACTGAACAATGAAAAAACAATAAATCTGTCAGTGACAGAATGAGTTTGAGACAAACAATTATTTTAATGAGAGTTTGATCCTGGCTCAGGATGAACGCTGGCGGCGTGCCTAATACATGCAAGTAGAACGCTGAAGGAGGGAGCTTGCTCTTTCCGGATGAGTTGCGAACGGGTGAGTAACGCGTAGGTAACCTGCCTGGTAGCGGGGGATAACTATTGGAAACGATAGCTAATACCGCATAACAGTAGATATTGCATGATATCTGCTTGAAAGGTGCAATTGCATCACTACCAGATGGACCTGCGTTGTATTAGCTAGTTGGTGAGGTAACGGCTCACCAAGGCGACGATACATAGCCGACCTGAGAGGGTGATCGGCCACACTGGGACTGAGACACGGCCCAGACTCCTACGGGAGGCAGCAGTAGGGAATCTTCGGCAATGGACGGAAGTCTGACCGAGCAACGCCGCGTGAGTGAAGAAGGTTTTCGGATCGTAAAGCTCTGTTGTAAGAGAAGAACGAGTGTGAGAGTGGAAAGTTCACACTGTGACGGTATCTTACCAGAAAGGGACGGCTAACTACGTGCCAGCAGCCGCGGTAATACGTAGGTCCCGAGCGTTATCCGGATTTATTGGGCGTAAAGCGAGCGCAGGCGGTTAGATAAGTCTGAAGTTAAAGGCTGTGGCTTAACCATAGTACGCTTTGGAAACTGTTTAACTTGAGTGCAGAAGGGGAGAGTGGAATTCCATGTGTAGCGGTGAAATGCGTAGATATATGGAGGAACACCGGTGGCGAAAGCGGCTCTCTGGTCTGTAACTGACGCTGAGGCTCGAAAGCGTGGGGAGCAAACAGGATTAGATACCCTGGTAGTCCACGCCGTAAACGATGAGTGCTAGGTGTTGGGTCCTTTCCGGGACTCAGTGCCGCAGCTAACGCATTAAGCACTCCGCCTGGGGAGTACGACCGCAAGGTTGAAACTCAAAGGAATTGACGGGGGCCCGCACAAGCGGTGGAGCATGTGGTTTAATTCGAAGCAACGCGAAGAACCTTACCAGGTCTTGACATCCCTCTGACCGCTCTAGAGATAGAGTTTTCCTTCGGGACAGAGGTGACAGGTGGTGCATGGTTGTCGTCAGCTCGTGTCGTGAGATGTTGGGTTAAGTCCCGCAACGAGCGCAACCCCTATTGTTAGTTGCCATCATTCAGTTGGGCACTCTAGCGAGACTGCCGGTAATAAACCGGAGGAAGGTGGGGATGACGTCAAATCATCATGCCCCTTATGACCTGGGCTACACACGTGCTACAATGGCTGGTACAACGAGTCGCAAGTCGGTGACGGCAAGCTAATCTCTTAAAGCCAGTCTCAGTTCGGATTGTAGGCTGCAACTCGCCTACATGAAGTCGGAATCGCTAGTAATCGCGGATCAGCACGCCGCGGTGAATACGTTCCCGGGCCTTGTACACACCGCCCGTCACACCACGAGAGTTTGTAACACCCGAAGTCGGTGAGGTAACCTTTTAGGAGCCAGCCGCCTAAGGTGGGATAGATGATTGGGGTGAAGTCGTAACAAGGTAGCCGTATCGGAAGGTGCGGCTGGATCACCTCCTTTCTAAGGATAAGGAAACCTGCACGTTCGTCTTGTTTAGTTTTGAGAGGTCTTGTGGGGCCTTAGCTCAGCTGGGAGAGCGCCTGCTTTGCACGCAGGAGGTCAGCGGTTCGATCCCGCTAGGCTCCATTGGTGAGAGATCACCAAGGATGAACATTGAAAATTGAATATCTATATCAAATAGTAACAAGAAAATAAACCGAAAACGCTGTGAATATTTAATGAGTTTTCTAATTTTTTAAGAAATTAGGTTAATAAGGTTAAGTTAATAAGGGCGCACGGTGGATGCCTTGGCACTAGGAGCCGAAGAAGGACGTGACAAACGACGAAATGCCTCGGGGAGCTGTAAGTAAGCGCCGATCCGGGGATGTCCGAATGGGGGAACCCAGCAGGTGATACCTGTTACCCATATCTGTTAAGGATATGAGGAGGAAGACGCAGTGAACTGAAACATCTAAGTAGCTGCAGGAAGAGAAAGCAAAAGCGATTGCCTTAGTAGCGGCGAGCGAAACGGCAGGAGGGCAAACCGAAGAGTTTACTCTTCGGGGTTGTAGGACTGCAATGTGGACATAAAGATTATAGAAGAACTACCTGGGAAGGTAGGCCAAAGAGAGTAACAGCCTCGTATTTAAAATAGTCTTTATACCTAGCAGTATCCTGAGTACGGCGAGACACGTGGAATCTCGTCGGAATCTGGGAGGACCATCTCCCAACCCTAAATACTCCCTAGTGACCGATAGTGAACCAGTACCGTGAGGGAAAGGTGAAAAGCACCCCGGGAGGGGAGTGAAATAGAACCTGAAACCGTGTGCCTACAACAAGTTCGAGCCCGTTAATGGGTGAGAGCGTGCCTTTTGTAGAATGAACCGGCGAGTTACGATATGATGCGAGGTTAAGTTGAAGAGACGGAGCCGTAGGGAAACCGAGTCTGAATAGGGCGCTTTAGTATTATGTCGTAGACCCGAAACCATGTGACCTACCCATGAGCAGGTTGAAGGTGCGGTAAAACGCACTGGAGGACCGAACCAGGGCACGTTGAAAAGTGCTTGGATGACTTGTGGGTAGCGGAGAAATTCCAAACGAACTTGGAGATAGCTGGTTCTCTCCGAAATAGCTTTAGGGCTAGCGTCGACATAAAGATTCTTGGAGGTAGAGCACTGTTTGGGTGAGGGGTCCATCCCGGATTACCAATCTCAGATAAACTCCGAATGCCAATGAATTATGGTCGGCAGTCAGACTGCGAGTGCTAAGATCCGTAGTCGAAAGGGAAACAGCCCAGACCACCAGCTAAGGTCCCAAAATAATTGTTAAGTGGAAAAGGATGTGGGGTTGCACAGACAACTAGGATGTTAGCTTAGAAGCAGCTATTCATTCAAAGAGTGCGTAATAGCTCACTAGTCGAGTGACCCTGCGCCGAAAATGTACCGGGGCTAAAACAATTTACCGAAGCTGTGGATACCTTTAATGGTATGGTAGGAGAGCGTTCTATGTGTGAAGAAGGTATACCGTGAGGAGTGCTGGAACGCATAGAAGTGAGAATGCCGGTATGAGTAGCGAAAGACAGGTGAGAATCCTGTCCACCGTAAGACTAAGGTTTCCAGGGGAAGGCTCGTCCGCCCTGGGTTAGTCGGGACCTAAGGAGAGACCGAAAGGTGTATCCGATGGACAACAGGTTGATATTCCTGTACTAGAGTATGTAGTGATGGAGGGACGCAGTAGGCTAACTAAAGCGTGCGATTGGAAGTGCACGTCTAAGCAGTGAGGTGTGAATTGAGTTAAATGCTTAGTTCTATAACATTGAGCTGTGATGGGGAGCGAAGTTTAGTAGCGAAGTTAGTGATGTCACACTGCCAAGAAAAGCTTCTAGCGTTTAAACATACTCTACCCGTACCGCAAACCGACACAGGTAGTCGAGGCGAGTAGCCTCAGGTGAGCGAGAGAACTCTCGTTAAGGAACTCGGCAAAATGACCCCGTAACTTCGGGAGAAGGGGTGCTGACTTTATGTCAGCCGCAGTGAATAGGCCCAAGCAACTGTTTATCAAAAACACAGCTCTCTGCTAAATCGTAAGATGATGTATAGGGGGTGACGCCTGCCCGGTGCTGGAAGGTTAAGAGGAGTGCTTAGCGGTAACGCGAAGGTATGAATTGAAGCCCCAGTAAACGGCGGCCGTAACTATAACGGTCCTAAGGTAGCGAAATTCCTTGTCGGGTAAGTTCCGACCCGCACGAAAGGCGTAATGATTTGGGCACTGTCTCAACGAGAGACTCGGTGAAATTTTAGTACCTGTGAAGATGCAGGTTACCCGCGACAGGACGGAAAGACCCCATGGAGCTTTACTGCAGTTTGATATTGAGTGTCTGTGCCACATGTACAGGATAGGTAGGAGCCATTGAAGTCGGGACGCCAGTTTCGATGGAGGCGTTGTTGGGATACTACCCTTGTGTTATGGCCACTCTAACCCGGATAGGTGATCCCTATCGGAGACAGTGTCTGACGGGCAGTTTGACTGGGGCGGTCGCCTCCTAAAAGGTAACGGAGGCGCCCAAAGGTTCCCTCAGAATGGTTGGAAATCATTCGCAGAGTGTAAAGGTATAAGGGAGCTTGACTGCGAGAGCTACAACTCGAGCAGGGACGAAAGTCGGGCTTAGTGATCCGGTGGTTCCGTATGGAAGGGCCATCGCTCAACGGATAAAAGCTACCCTGGGGATAACAGGCTTATCTCCCCCAAGAGTTCACATCGACGGGGAGGTTTGGCACCTCGATGTCGGCTCGTCGCATCCTGGGGCTGTAGTCGGTCCCAAGGGTTGGGCTGTTCGCCCATTAAAGCGGCACGCGAGCTGGGTTCAGAACGTCGTGAGACAGTTCGGTCCCTATCCGTCGCGGGCGTAGGAAATTTGAGAGGATCTGCTCCTAGTACGAGAGGACCAGAGTGGACTTACCGCTGGTGTACCAGTTGTCTCGCCAGAGGCATCGCTGGGTAGCTATGTAGGGAAGGGATAAACGCTGAAAGCATCTAAGTGTGAAACCCACCTCAAGATGAGATTTCCCATAACTATATGTTAGTAAGAGCCCTGAGAGAAGATCAGGTAGATAGGTTAGGAGTGGAAGTTGTGTGAGCAATGGAGCGGACTAATACTAATAGCTCGAGGACTTATCCAAAAAGTAACTGAGGATATTTACAGCTGGTTTAAATTTTGTTAGAATATAGGTATTCAATTTTGAATGTTCATCATTCAGAGTTAAGTGACGATAGCCTAGGAGATACACCTGTACCCATGCCGAACACAGAAGTTAAGCCCTAGAACGCCGGAAGTAGTTGGGGGTTGCCCCCTGTGAGATATGGTAGTCGCTTAGC
>NZ_JADNGY010000016.1 GCF_015553625.1 Streptococcus australis
GAAATCGGTAATTCGTTAGAATTCGATTTCGTCGTCCCACCTCCGCACAGTTGAGTAGGGCTGTAAAAGCTGATGAAATCAGCGTAGTAGAGCCCACTCAACCACTGCGTCTTGCTCGACAGTCCAAAGACAATTGAGAGGCTAGGACTTTTGTCCCAGCCTCGATTGATAAAACTATTTGAATGTAACTAGATATCCCTTCGAACATATTGAATGGCACGATAAGCAAGAAAAATGGTCAGAACAAGGGAAACAAACCAGATGGTCCGAAGTCCGTAATATTGGATGAGGAAGGTAGATAGAATAGCTCCACCCACAAAACTTCCAATCAAGGAAGTCATAAAGAGAGATTCCCAGAAAAACTCTATCTTTCGATCCCGTACAAAATTCCCGTAAGCGACCATGGTCTTCTTGAGATTCCCTGTCATAAAGGAATAGTTGTAGGTGTAACCATCTACTTCTCCAAAGGAAATGGCTACAATCCCCAAGCTCAGCCCAAAGAATGGCACAATATAGACATTGGGCACTTCTTTGGGAAGAAATCCTGCCACTAAGGTCGTCAAAACCATGGGCACCAAGGTACTGAGTCGCCAAACGGAATGACTAAAGAAGCGTTGAAAGACGGTCATCAAGAAAATCCCGATCATAAAGGCCAACATGGTTGCTAGTTTGACCTCCACATCCGCGATTTCATGGCCAATTAAACCAACGGATAGAAAGACAACGTTCCCAGTTTGGCCCGCCGTTAAGGTCCCTCCTCTTTCGATAAAGGTGTAGGCATCTGAAAAGCCTGCACACATGGTCAGTAGGCAGGCAAAGGCCTTACTTCTGGAGTGAAACTCCCTTCTTAACTTTTTCATTTTTCTCCCTATTTGTCATGGAAAAGAGGCTGGAACACTACTTTCTAACCTCTCATCACTTATTATTTTTATCCTTCACGTGATTCGCTCAAGATCTTTTCAATCTTGGTCGTAATCAAATCAATGGCTACGGTATTGGTCACACCTTCTGGAATGATGACATCCGCATAGCGCTTGGTTGGCTCGATGAACTGGTGGTACATCGGTTTCACCACTCCTAAGTACTGATCGATGACACTGTCCAAACTCCGACCACGCTCTTCCATATCCCGCTTAATCCGGCGAATGATCCGCACATCATCATCGGTATCAACGAAAATCTTGATATCCATCAAGTCACGAAGACGCTTGTCCTCCAAGACCAAAATCCCCTCAACGATAAAAACATCCTGAGGCTCCTGGCGATAAGTCTTAGCGCTACGCGTATGCGCTGCGTAGTCGTAAGTTGGGATATCCACTGGACGGCCAGCCAACAACTCATTGATTTGCTCGATCATGAGATCGGTATCAAAGGCAAAGGGATGGTCGTAGTTGGTCTGAATCCGCTCTTCAAAGGTTAAATGACTTTGATCCTTATAATAAGAGTCGTGCTCAATCATAGCAATCTTTTCATCTGGGAAGTGGGATAAAATTGCACGAGAAACACTGGTTTTCCCCCCACCAGAACCACCTGTTACACCGATAATAATTGGTCTGTTTCGCATCATCTTCTCCATTTTCTATAATCCTATTTATTCTATCACAAAAGCGGTCTCTTGACCACGACTTAAACTTTTTTTCTATGGATTTCCATTAACTTTCCAGAAGGTCTTCCCTCCTATCCTCCATCCCAATTAGAAAGGCCCATTCCATCTTTTTAGGATGAAACATGATATAATGAAACCAGTAAATACCTGATTGAAAGGAGCTGCCATGCTAAAACTCGGTATCATCGGCACCAGTGCCATTTCCCACTCTTTCTTAGATGCAGCTAACAAAACTGCCCAATATAAGTTAAGTGCGGTCTATTCACGGACCTTGGAGAAAGCTCGTAGCTTCTCTCAACCCTATGGACAAGTGGCTCTCTATGATGACCTGATTGCCTTTTTAGATAGTGACCTGGATGTTATCTACATTGCTAGTCCCAATTCGCTTCATTATCCTCAGGCTAAATTAGCCCTCTTGGCTAAGAAACATGTCATCCTTGAAAAACCGGCCGTCACCACTCCCAAGGAATGGAAAGAACTGGTCAAATTAGCTAATGAACACCAGGTCTATCTCTTTGAAGCTGCTCGCAACTATCATGAAAAAGCCTTTGAGACCATCCAAGACTTTCTCAAAGACAAAACCATCTTGGGTGGCCACATGACCTATGCCAAATACTCTTCTAAGATGCCTGAGTTCTTAAAAGGGAATATTCCCAATATTTTTTCCGATCAATTTGCAGGTGGTGCCCTTATGGATTTGGGTGTCTATCCTCTCTACTTTGCAATTGGCCTCTTTGGTCAACCTGAATCAGTAACCTATCAGGCGCGGCAATTGCCTAATTCAATCGATTTGAACGGACATGGCAGCTTGGTTTATTCTGACTTTGTCGTTGGCATTCAAGCCGGCAAAGATGTGACCAGTAATCTACCTGCTGAAATCTATACGACAGACGGCACCCTCTTCATTAGTGGGATCGAAGCCGTTAGCCAGGCTCTTTTTCAAGACCATTCTGGAAACAGCTACCAGCTCCCAATCACTCCTGCCTCTCATAACATGCTAGAAGAAGCCCAGGCCTTTGCTAGCATGATGACAGAAGGCAATCCGACTCTTTACCAGACTTGGCTCCAAACTGGACAGATGGTACACCAAACCCTTTACGCTATGCGCCAAGATGCTGGAATACACTTTAAGGACGAAAACTAATATGACACTAGCATTTCCACCACTCTGGCAAGAGCAACTTCAAACCCTTGGCTTTGAGCAACTCACTGAAATCCAAGAACGCCTCTTTGAGCCTATTACTCAAGGGGAGAACGTGCTTGGAGTCAGCCCGACAGGAACCGGAAAGACCCTGGCCTATCTCTTCCCTAGTCTTCTCAAGCTAAAACCTAAAAAAGCGCAACAATTGTTGATCCTCTCACCCAACACAGAGTTGGCAGGACAAATCTTTGAGGTTGCCAAACAATGGGCGGAACCTCTAGGACTCAGTGCCCAACTGTTCCTCTCTGGCTCTAGTCAGAAGCGGCAAATCGAACGCCTAAAAAAAGGACCCGAAATCCTCATTGGTACTCCAGGCCGTATTTTTGAATTGATCAAGTTAAAAAAAATCAAGATGATGAATGTCGATACCATCATCCTGGATGAATTTGACCAACTTTTTAGTGACTCTCAGTATCACTTTGTCGATAAGATTTGCCACTACGCACCCCGAGATCATCAATTTATCTATATGAGTGCAACGACCAAGTTTGATCCAGAACAAATCGAACCCAATACCCTAACCATTCAAGTGGAAGGACAAAACTTGGACAATATCCAGCACTTCTATATGGAAGTGGATAAGCGAGAAAAAGTCGAACTCCTCAGAAAACTCTCCAATGTCGAAGACTTTCGTGGGCTCGTTTTCTTCAACAGCTTGTCAGACCTGGGAAGCGCCGAAGAAAAACTCCAATACCGGGAAGTTAGCGCTGTCTCACTTGCTAGTGACGTTAATGTCAAGTTCCGTAAAGTCATTCTGGAACGCTTTAAGGACCACCAGTTGACACTCCTTCTGGCAACCGATTTGGTGGCACGAGGAATTGATATCGACTCCCTAGAATGTGTCGTAAACTATGAAGTCCCTCGAGATGCCGAAACCTACATCCACCGATCTGGGCGGACCGGACGCATGGGCAAAGAGGGCTATGTCATTACCTTGGTCAGCCATCCAGAAGAGTTGAAAAGTTTAAAAAAATTAACCCCCGTTCGTCCTTTGATTCTCAAGGGAGCTCAACTTTATATAGGCGAGGAATAAGAAGAGGCTGGGACAAAAGTCCTAGCCTCTCAATTGTCTTTGGATTGTCGAGCAAGACGCAGTGGTTGAGTGGGCTCTACTACGCTGATTTCATCAGCTTTTACAGCCCTACT
>NZ_JADNGY010000017.1 GCF_015553625.1 Streptococcus australis
GCCTTTATCGATTACACAGCTTCTAAACCATCTGCTGATCTGACCATTACAAAATCAGAAAAAGACGGGACTTTCACCATCACAGCTAAGAACCTTCAAGGCTTCGACGGCTACAAGGAAGTGAAGATTCCATTCTGGTCTCATGCCAATGGGATGAAAGATATCATCTGGTACACTCCAACTCGTCAAGCAGACGGTTCATATACTGTAACAGCCAAAGCTAGTGACCACGAAAACGCTGATGGCAAGTACGAAGCGCAGGTCTTCTATGTGGACGTTCAAGGCCAAAACAAGTTTGTCAAGAAAGCCTTTATTGATTACAAAAATCAATCTCGTCCAACCGGCACTCTCTTGATCCAAAACAACAACAAGGATACAGGTACCTTTGATGTCATCATCAAGGATGTCTACAGCCCCAAAGGGGTGCAGACCGTTCAGGTTCCTAGTTGGTCTGATAAGGACGGACAAGACGACATCCGCTGGTATGAAGCGACTCGCCAAGCGAATGGGGACTACAAGGTATCTGTCAAAGCGAGCGATCACAAGAACTCTACTGGTAAGTACCATATTCACCTTTACTATATTCAAAATGATGGTTCTCGTGTGGGTGTCGGTTCAACGACTACAGAAGTTGAGTTCCGAAATGCCCAGACCAAGACGCAAGCTGCTATTAAGAATGTCAATTCTGGTGCTGGAACCTTTACGGTAACGGTGGACCAAGCACCTCAGGGACGTCAGATTAAGAATATTCGTGTCGCAGCTTGGTCTAAAGCGCACCAAGAAAATCTTTACTGGTATTCCGCAACACCGACAGGTATGCATACAGAGATCACTGTCTCTGCCAATAATCACGGTAATGAAGCGGGCAACTATACCACTCACGTCTATGTAGATTACAAAGATGGGGGAGTTGAAGGTTTTAACCTCGGTCAGACAGCCTTGTCTCCACGAAATCAAAAGGTAAATCCACAAACAACCTATTATTCTCAACGGGACCCTCGTTGGGGAGCAAAATGGTATGGTGTGAGCAATATGGACCAATCCGGGTGTGTTCCAACTTCTTTAGCTATGGCATTTACGGATATTCTCGGAAGAGAAGTGCTACCCACGACAGTAGCGGATTATCTGTATTACAATACCAATTCCTTTAATAAAATTGCTGTAGCTGGAACTGATGCAGATGGACTAGTGGCTGCTACTAAGCATTGGGGATTGACGAGCCAAATGCTTACAGGGAAAGATGCAATTGCAGCTACCTTAGTATCAGGAAAACACGTTCTTGCTGCAGTTGAGGAAAGCATCTTTATCAATGCTCCTTATACGCATGAAATTGTCTTGCAGGGCTACGATAATGGGAAAACTTATGTAAGAGATCCATTCAACCCTGCTAATAACGGTTGGCATTCTATTGATTACATCTTCTCGGTAAAAAGTACAGATCCAATTGATGCAAAATTAGGATCGCCATTTTTCAGTGTTTTTGCTTAGCTACTTCTAAAAAAGTAAGTAAATTTTATTCAATGGCAATCAGGTATAATCCATTTTGTTTTGGAAAAACGAGTATTCTCATAGACGGAGATGCTCGTTTTTAATTTAAAAATATAGGGACTTACTGAATCAACCAAGAACTTTTTTTCTACTTCAACTTATACTTTTTATAGAGGTTCCTTGATCCGGTGGTTTGTGCTATAATACTATTACGTGGGTACAATCCGTAAAAAAATTGTAAGGGAAGATACATGAAAAAGAAAGATCTTATTTTTTATGCTGGGACAGCCGTTTTGTTAGCTTTTTCGACACAACAAGTCAAAGCTGATGAGCAACATGCGTCCGATCAAACACCAGAAAATACTTCAGCTGTTGTTTTGAAAACAACAACTTCATCAGAAGCGCAGAATACTGTGAACGAAGGAGTGGGAGTTGAGAAAGGTATTCAGACAGAGAATGTCGTTGCAACAGAGGCAGTACCTGACACACCGACTCTTAGTAATAACCAGTCTTTTGACAAGGGCACTAGCGACAAGGTTATATCAGAGCAACCAGCACCAGCTGTGGTAGCTAGTCGCGCTCCATATGGCGCACGCGCACGAGTGGTAGAAACACGAAATGAGAGTGTTCCTCAACAGGAATCTCCAGTTTCTGCAGATTTGAATATTGAAAAATCAGATTCAGAAGGTACCTTCACCATTACAGCTAAGAACCTCCAAGGCTTGGATGGTTATAAAGAAGTGAAGATTCCATTTTGGTCTCATGCCAATGGGATGAAAGACATCATCTGGTACACTCCAAGTCGCCAGGCAGACGGTTCTTATACTGTAACAGCCAAAGCAAGCGATCACGAAAACTCTGATGGCAAATACGAAGCGCAGGTCTTCTATGTAGATGCCAAAGGTCAAAACAAGTTTGTCAAGAAAGCCTTTATCGATTACACAGCTCCTAAACCATCTGCTGATCTAACCATTACAAAATCAGAGTCAGATGGCACCTTCACCATTACGGCTAAGAACCTCCAAGGCTTCGATGGCTACAAGGAAGTGAAGATTCCATTCTGGTCTCATGCCAATGGGATGAAAGATATTATCTGGTACACTCC
>NZ_JADNGY010000001.1:0-242158 GCF_015553625.1 Streptococcus australis
GCCCTACTCAACTGTGCGGAGGTGGGACGACGAAATCGAATTCTAACGAATTACCGATTTCTGTCCCACTCTCTTTTATTTTCTTCAGATTCTACTGTCTTTTCAGAGCAATGTTTTTGATAAGCTTTGATTTGCCGTTCCAGCTCTTTTTGAATAGCTGGTTCAGGTGCATACTTTTCTTCCCAGTCGTCTGGTTTTAAAATTTTATGCGTGACTTCATCAAAGTGAGCCTGACCATCTGGGAAAATTTTCCCCATATTGGCGCGGTGAACAATCTCAAAGACCTCTTCAGGATCGACCCCCATTAGAACGAAACTACCATAAGTCAGATACAGCGTATCAATCAAGGCATCGACCTGCCCTACCATGGAGATCTCGGCGGGATGCTTGCTGCGAACCTTATTCGCTGCCTCATCTAGAGCTTGATGCAATTTTTCAATTGAACGATCGAAGATTGCTTCATCCTTACTAGCTGCCCGAATAAATTCAACCAATTCTTCCTGCTTAAACATGGTTCGGTAAAGAGCCTCTTGATTGTCCCAGGCCTTTGGTTCTTCCTGAGTTTGACCATCCATGAGTTGATGGAAGGCTTTGACCTTATTAAAGTGGTCGTCGCGACTGACAAAAAGAGTCTGATCCGTAATAATTCCAAAATGTTCCAGCGCTTTTTGAATTCCGTCCTTGGTATTACTAGTCGTTGTGTGCTGAGCCACTTCTTTGACCTTGCTGGTCCCATTCCCCATCGCAATTGACAGACCGACACCCGAAAGCATCTCTATGTCATTATCAGAATCTCCAAAGGCCATAACTTGGTCCATCGAGAAGCCAAATGCTTCTCCTACAATCCGAATCCCCTCCATTTTTGAGTTATCAGGGTTGATGACATCTGCCGCAAAGGGACTAGAACGAGTGAATTTTAATTCAGGAAAAGCTTGCTCAACTTTTTGGGTGTCCTTGGGACTAGCTAATAAGAGAACCTGATAAACCGGTCCTTGAGCAATTTGTAGCAGTTGCTTTTGATCCTGAGGAACAGCCTTGCTGACTACCTTATTGAAGCCCTGACTAACTGCCTTCGAAAAACCTTTCGGTACAAAACGTGCAGACCATTGAGAAATCGGACTCAGGCCAAAACTCATAATGCGAGAGCCTTCGACTCCATCTTCTGTTCCTAAGGCGATTTCGATGCGATGTTTCTTTGCATATTCAATTAAGAGACGAAGATTCTTCTTATCAATCGGAGAGGCAGATAAAATCTTGTCCTTGGTAAAAATATACTGACCATTATAGGTGACCGCAAAATCAAAGTCATAGCGCTCGATAAAAGGACGGACAAAGAAGGGTCCTCGCCCTGTTGCCAAACCAACAAAAATTCCTTGTTCCTTTAAGGCGCGAATGGCTTTTTCAGTTGACTTCAAGACCATTCGACTATCATTGACCAAGGTTCCGTCAATGTCAAAAAAGACCGCTTTTATTTCCATGATGACTGCTTTCTTTCCGTTTTATGATACAATAAATTATAACACACATTCCAAGGAGACACACATGATTAAGAAAATTTTGGCCCTTCATACAGGAGGGACCATCTCCATGCAGGCGGATGACTCTGGAGCTGTCGTGACCAATTCATCCAACCCCATGAACCATATTGATCTGTCACTGGCAGGGGTTGAGCTTACTTCAGAAGATTTTTTAAATTTACCCAGCCCTCATGTAACTCCTCAGCACATGTTACAACTCTATCATAAGATTCAGAAAGAGGCTTCCCACTATGATGGGATTGTCATTACCCATGGTACCGATACTCTTGAAGAAACAGCCTACTTCTTAGATACCATGAACTTGCCAACTATTTCAGTAGTCTTAACAGGAGCCATGAGAAGCTCCAATGAATTAGGAAGCGACGGCGTCTATAACTATCTGACCGCCATCCGAGTAGCAGCAGATCCCAAATCACAAGACAAGGGTGTCTTGGTCGTGATGAATGATGAAGTCCATGCAGCCAAGTACGTGACCAAAACACATACCACCAATGTCAGCACCTTCCAGACTCCCACACATGGCCCTCTAGGCTTGGTCATGAAAAAAGAAGTTCTTTTCTTCAAAACAGCTGAACCCCGTGTGCGTTTTGATTTGCAAGAAATCAAGGGAGTTGTCCCCATCATTTCAGCCTATGCTGGCATGAAAACAGAACTCCTTGACCTACTAGATGTCCAACAAATGGATGGTTTGATCATTGAAGCCTTTGGAGCTGGAAATCTTCCTAAGGAAGTAGCTGAGAAACTCTTTGAATTTCAAGAGGCTGACCTTCCTATTGCCTTGGTTTCCCGTTGCTTTAACGGGATTGCAGAACCCGTCTATGCTTACGACGGGGGCGGAGTTCAACTTCACGATCACGGTATCTTCTTTGTGAAAGAGCTCAATGCCGCCAAGGCTCGGTTAAAACTCTTGATTGCCATCAATGCTGGCTTAAAAGATGAAGATTTAAGAGACTATATGGAAGGGTAAAATAAGGATAGAAGGCGTGATGGTTAATCCATCCGCCTTTTGAAGTTAAAAATAGCTTTGATGGACTGAGATAATGACTGACAAAATGAATTTTAACATGGTTCTCATAGCTAGGACCTCTTTTCTGTTTTTTAGAATTATAGGTCCACAAACTTAAAATAAGATAAAAGAGGCTGGGACAAAAGTCCTAGCCTCTCAATTGTCTTTGGATTGTCGAGCAAGACGCAGTGGTTGAGTGGCCTCTACTACGTTGATTTCATCAGCTTTTATAGCCCTACTCAACTGTGCGGAGGCGGGACGACGAAATCGAATTCTAACGGATGACCGATTTCTGTCCCACTCTCTTTTATCACTTCTTAATCCAGGTGTTCTTTCTGTTCCAAATGTAGAGACAGACAGTGCCAGCCTGGGTGTTCCCGCCAATTAGGAGTTGTCACCACCTGAACAGCTACCTTTCGCGCTTCCTCTAAGATCGGATAATCTTCAATGAGGTTGGCCACTTGAAATTCTGGTATGCCTGATTGACGCGTTCCAAAGATTTCCCCAGAGCCCCGTAGCTTGAGATCTTCTTCTGCCAAGACAAAACCATTAGTCGTTTCGGTCATGATTTTCATACGACGCTTGCCTGATTCCGTTTTGGGATTGGCAACTAAGACTGCGTAAGACTGCTTGTCTCCACGTCCTACCCGACCTCTCAGCTGGTGCAATTGGCTTAAGCCAAAGCGATCTGCATCCATGATGATCATGACAGTGGCATTGGGAACATTGACCCCGACTTCGATAACGGTTGTAGAAACTAGCAAGTCTATTTCTCCTAGCTTAAAGGCCTGCATAATAGCCTCTTTTTCTTCCCCCTTCATCTTACCATGGAGGAGGGCAATACGGGCACGATCTCCGAAGTAGGCAATCAATTCTTCCTCTAAGGCGATAGCATTTTTGAGGTCCAGTGCTTCAGATTCTTCAATCAAGGGAGAAATAACATAGGCTTGGGAACCTTTTTGAATTTCTTTAACCAACCAATCCAAAACCAAGTTTAACTGTTGGTGCTTGACCCATCGGGTGATGATGTCTTTTCGACCAGCTGGCATTTGGTCGATAATCGAAACATCCATATCACCAAAAGCAGTGATCGCCAAGGTCCGAGGGATTGGGGTTGCTGTCATCATCAAGACATCAGGATTTTGGCCCTTTTCACGCAGGATCCGTCTTTGGGCTACACCAAAACGGTGCTGCTCATCAATAATGACCAAGCCTAAATCATGGAAATGGACTCCCTCCTGAATCAAGGCATGGGTCCCCACAATAAGGTCCACTTCCCCTGCTTCAATCGAAGCCAATCGCTCTCGTCTCTCCGCAGCTTTTAAACTTCCTGTCAAAAGAAGGATTCTAAGATTAGGAAAAAGAGAGGTCAAACTTTGTAAATGCTGCTCGGCCAAAATTTCTGTCGGTACCATCAAAGCTGCTTGCTTGCCAGCTGTCACAGCAGCATACATGGCTAGTCCAGCAACGACAGTTTTTCCACTTCCGACATCCCCTTGCAAGAGACGATTCATGTGGTAAGGAGAGCGCATATCTGCTAGAATTTCCTTCAGACTCCGCTCCTGGGCTTCTGTCAAAGCAAAGGGAAGATTGGCTTGAAGAGCTTTTAGCTTCTTCTCATCCCAATCCAGTACAATTCCCTGCCCGACTGAACGATTTTCTTCCTTCAAGACCTGCAGTTGCAATTGGAAAAAGAGCAGTTCTTCAAATTTCACTCGTCTCAGGGCCTGCTTGTATTCCTCAAGGTCCTTGGGAAAATGCATAGCCCTGACCGCCTGCCTGCGAGAAAGCAACTGGTACTTGTCCATTAGGACTTGGGGCAAATTTTCTTCCAATAGTTGGTCCAAGCCTGCTTCAAAAGCTGTTTTGATAACCTTCACTAGAGCAGACTGACTCACCCCTTGAGCCAAGCGGTAGACCGGTTGAAGGTCATCTTCGACTTGCGCGAGTAGCTTCATCCCTGTCAAGGCTCCCTTGGCCTTGTCCCATTTACCAAAGACAGCCACCGTTTGCCCCAGTTCAATCTTGTCCGCTAGATAGGGCTGGTTAAAGAAACTAACTGCTAACACCAGCTCCCCTTGTTTAATGGTGAAGCGAAGACGGTTGCGTTTGTAGCCGTAATATTGAACATTGGCTGGAGTTGCGACAAGTCCAGAAACGACCGCTTTTTCTCCATCTTCCAAGTCTAAAACATTTTTTGATTTAAAATCTTCATATCGAAATGGAAAGTAGAGCAAGAGATCTTCAACCGTTTCGATACCCAATTTTTTGTATTTCTCTGCTGATTTTGGTCCAATTCCTGGTAAGACAGAGAGTGGTTGGTGTAAGTTCATTCATTCCTCCTAGATAAGAAAGGAGGCTGGGACCTCCGTCATCAACCTCTTTCATCTCGAACTTTTTATGAAAGGAAGCTAGGAAAACTTAAACAGCTTACTTCCCACTGACTTCCTTTGTTGGACGATAAACTCTTGGTACGCGATCGCTCAAGACACAAACCACCTCATAGTTGATCGTGCCTCTATAGACTGCTACATCCGTTGCCGTGATAGCTAGATCACCATCTGTTCCAATCAATACCACCTTGGTCCCAATCGGATAGCCCTTGGGTAGGCGAATGGTGATTTGGTCCATGGATACGCGACCGACAATTGGACAGAATTGACCATCAATAAGGACATGAAAACCTTGCATATCTCTAGTCCAGCCATCTGCATAGCCAATCGGAATCGTCCCAATCCACTCTTCCTCAGTAGTCTGATAGGTCGCTCCATAGCCAACTGTCTGCCCCACCTCTAGTGGCTTGACATGCACCAATTCTGTTTCCAAACTTAAAGCAGGACGGATATTGTAAGGTAGTTCTAACTCTCTTCCACTTGGATTGAGGCCATACATGACATCGCCCAGTCGGACAGCATTAAAAATGGTATCAGCATGCCATAAAGTCGTTGCTGAATTGCTGGCGTGAACGATTTCTGGAGTATAGGGCAAAAGCTCCAACAGGGTCTTAAATCGTTGCAATTGTCCTTGGAAATGACGGTCATCTTTCTCGTCAGCTGTTGCAAAATGGGTAAAGATCCCTTCCACTTCTGCCCCATGGTTTCTTAATAAGATCATAGCCTCTTGCAAGTCTTCTGCTGAACGGAAACCAATTCGTCCCATTCCTGAATCCACTTTAATATGAAGCTTCAAACCAGTCAAATCAGACTTTTTAGCTAATAAAGATTTCAACCACTCGAGACTAGCCACTGTATAACGAATTCCTTCTTTGATGGCAATCTCTATGAAATCTATTGGAGCAACTCCCAAAATTAAAATCGGCTTTTCGCCAGCTACTTGGCGAACTTCTATGGCTTCGTCTAGGTTGGATACACAAAAAACATCTACCATTGGCAATAAGCGTTCTACCACTGGCTGAACCCCATGACCGTATGCATTGGCCTTGACAACCGCAAAGGTCAAGGTCTCTTTCGGAATATGGGCCTGTATTTGTTGAACATTATAGGCAATAGCCTCTACATCCACATATGCTCGCGTTGGTCTATGTATACTAGCTTTCATTTCTTTCCTCCAAAATGACACTGGTCGAAACTAAATCGCCTGAGTGACTAATCGAAACCCATATCTTTCCACTAAAAGGGGCTTTAGAAAAATAGGGAGCTCCTTTTTGATTGGTTAGAATTTCCAGATCCTGAAATCCTACTGGACCAATTCCTGTTCCCCAAGCCTTGGAAAAGGCTTCTTTTGCAGACCATCGTCCGGCCAGGTATTCCATTTTCCGTTTCCCGGATAATTGATCGAACCGTTCTCGTTCTGTCTCTGTCAATACCTTGGTAGCAAATCTGGGATGTCTCTGGTAGGCCTCTTCAATGGATTGGATCGATTCGATATCTATCCCATGTCCAACAATCATATCTATTCCTCTTTGATAATTCTCTATCCGCAACTCCATTTAAGAAGGAAAGGGCTGAGAATATTTTCTCCAGCCCTCTCCTCTTATTCAGCTACATACTGATAAATTTCTCGTACTAAGCTTTCTGTCTTTTCCCAACCCAAGCATGGGTCTGTGATCGATTGACCAAATACTTCTGGTTGATCTTGACGACCGTCCTCTAGATAAGATTCAATCATAAATCCACGGACTACATCATGGATAATTGGATTCCAGCTACGATTTGTAAGGGTTTCTCTGACAATGCGAATCTGCTCAGCAAATTTTTTCCCAGAATTATCATGATTGGTATCAACCAGGATAAATGGATGTTGCAAGCCCAAGGCTTGGTAGCGATGCGCAGCTTCTAGTAGATCTTCATAGTGGTAGTTCGGAATATTTTTCCCATTCGCGTCTAAGGCTCCACGCAGAATAGCATGTCCGAATGGATTTCCACTTGTCTCCACAGAACGACCGTTATAGAAGAAATGGTGCCCATGTTGTGCAGCATAAATTGCATTAAACATGACCGACAGATTTCCAGACGTTGGATTTTTCAATCCAGTTGGGACTGAGATGCCACTTGCTACAAATCGATGGCCTTGATCTTCCACAGAACGTGCCCCAATGGCAACATAAGAAAGGAGATCCTCAACAAATGGGTAGGTCTCTGGATACAACAGTTCATCTGCTGTTGTCAAACCAGTCTCGGTAATCACTCGATGATGCAGGCGACGAACTGCCTTTAAGCCAGCTACAAAACTTGGTTCTGAAGCAGTATCCGGTTGATGCATCAAGCCTTTATAGCCATCTCCATTGGTCCGAGGTTTGGCAGTGTAGACCCGCATCACAATGAAGACCCGATCTTTAACTTCTTCTTGAAGGGCTGCAAGGCGACGAGCATATTCCATCACTGCTTCCTCATTATCTGATGAACATGGTCCCATCACAAGCAAAATCCGCTTGTCTTCTCCCTTTAAAATAGAGGCTAATTCACGGTCACGCGCTTCTTTGCGAGCCAGATGTTCACCTTCTAAGCGATAAAGAGAAGTTACTGCTGTTTCATCAATGATTGGGCTAGTAGCTGTAAAAGACATAGGCTGATCCTTTCATACGATTAGAGTTTTTTACCGTGGCAGTTTTTAAATTTCTTACCAGATCCACATGGACAGATGTCATTGCGTTTGATTTGACTCAAGTCGAGATCTTCTGGTAAATCAGTTTTTTGAGCGGCAATATTACGAGTCGCTGTCGTTGAAATACTGTGTTCTGTACGTGGACGCTCTTGTTCGTGGATTTGAGCTTTCATCATCAAACGAGTCACATCAAACTCGATGGAGCCAATCATATCGTTGAACATACGGAATCCTTCTGATTGGTATTCAACCACAGGATTGTTTTGTGCATAACCACGGAGACCAACAGCATTGCGCAATTGATCCAAGGCATCGATGTGATCAGTCCATTTGCTATCCACAACACGAAGAATCAAGACCTTTTGGAATTCTCTGACTGCTTCTTCATCGCGTAATTTCGCTACTTGGTTTTCATAAACCTCTTCAGCACGTTTAAACAAGTAATCAATCACTTCTTTATCAGATTTGCCTTCAATATCGCTCTCTGAAATCGTATCTTCAGGGACCAAATTGTATTTGGCAAAGTTCAAGATAGCTTCGATTCGCTCTTCCTTGCTTGAGTGGCTTGCTCCTTCAACGATCCGTTTAATCGTTCGCTTGATCATGGCCTTGATTTCTGGCGCCAAGTCACGATCCGCAGTAATCACATCATAGCGTTGAGAGTAGATAATCTCACGTTGTTCCCGCATGACATCGTCATACTGAAGGACTTGCTTACGAGTGTCATAGTTGTTCCCTTCCACTCGTTTTTGAGCTGCTTCGACTTGGCGTGTAAACATGTTAGATCTGATGACAGATTCTTCTTCGCTTAGTTTGAAGCGGTCTAGCAAGGCTTTGATACGCTCTGAACCGAAACGACGCATCAACTCATCTTCAAGAGAAAGGTAGAATTGAGATTCACCTGGGTCCCCTTGACGTCCAGAACGTCCTCGCAACTGGTTATCAATACGACGACTTTCATGACGCTCTGTACCAATGACACAAAGTCCACCGAGTTCACGAACTCCTTCGCCGAGCTTGATATCGGTACCACGTCCGGCCATATTGGTCGCGATCGTAACGGCACCACGTTGACCAGCGTTCATGATGATTTGTGCTTCTTTGTAGTGGTTTTTCGCATTCAAGACTTCGTGAGGAACGCCTGCTTCGACCAAAAGGCGAGATAGGTAGTCACTGGTTTCAACAGCAACAGTACCCACCAAGACTGGTTGGCCTTTTTCATAGCGAGCCTTTACATCTTCTACTACAGCTTTAAACTTCGATTTCAAGCTTGGATAGAGAAGGTCTGGATGGTCAATACGTGCAATCGGACGGTTAGTTGGAATTGGAATGACGCGAATGTTGTAGATTTCACGGAATTCTTCTTCTTCTGTTTTACCAGTACCTGTCATCCCTGAAAGTTTCTTGTACATACGGAACAAGTTTTGGTAGGTAATAGAAGCTGATGTTTTGGTTTCTTCTTGAACCGGCACACCTTCTTTAGCCTCAATCGCTTGGTGCAAGCCGTCTGAATAACGACGACCTTCCATGGTCCGACCTGTAAATTGGTCGACGATCAAGATTTCTTGATCCTCACTGACCACATAGTCGATATCCAAAATCATGATGTAGTTGGCACGGAGAGCATTGTCAATGTAGTGCGTTAAAGCAACATTTTCAATGTCATACAAGTTTTCAAGCTTAAAGTAGCTTTCAGCCTTATCAATTCCAGAATCTGACAAACCAATCGTTTTTGAAGGGACATCAATAATGTAGTCTTCTTCTTCCAAAGATTTCACAAAGGCATCCGCCATGTGATAAAGTTGGCTAGTTTCTGTAGAAGTCTGACCTGAAACAATCAATGGAGTACGGGCTTCATCTATTAAGATGGAGTCTACCTCATCGACCAATGCGTAGTTCAAAGGACGTTGTACCATGTTTTCGGCACGAACAACCATGTTATCACGCAAGTAGTCGAAACCGATTTCCGCGTTGGTTGAATAGGTGATATCACAAGCGTAAGCTTCTTGTTTTTCAGAAGGTGATTTTGCAGCTAGGTTGATCCCAACTGAAAGACCTAGCCATGAGTACAATTCCCCCATCTCTGTCGCGTCACGTTCTGTCAAGTATTCGTTGACAGTAACAACGTGAACTCCTTTACCAGATAGGGCATTCAAATACACCGGCATGGTCGCGGTCAAGGTTTTCCCTTCCCCTGTACGCATTTCTGGAACGTCACCATGGTGAAGAACAATTCCCCCCATGACCTGTACTTTATAAGGGAACAAGCCCAAGACACGTTTAGCACCTTCACGAACTACTGCGAAAGCTTCATAGAGGAGATCATCCAATGATTCACCATCTTGGTAGCGTTGCTTGAACTCTTCTGTTTTCGCTTTCAGTTCATCATCTGACAAGGCAGCCATTTGATCTTCATACGAGAAGACCTTATCTGCCATCTTTTCCAATCGTCTTAATTCACCTTTATCATTTTCGATAATTGTTTTTAATAAATTAGCCATTAGTTTCCTTACTTTTCAAATTTCTTAAATTTTAAACGTTCTTTTTATTATAGCACACTGTAGCTTATCCATCAAGAAATTCCATTGATTAGAAGATGGTTTCTCCCTCTTTTTCTCTTATCAATTTCACCTCCCAACCATCCATTAGAAAATTCCTAAAAACAACAAAAGGCTGAGCACTTGATGACTCAACCTTCTTTCTTCTTTATGGATGACTGACAATTAATTCCATCTCTTCTCCTGACAAGGTCCAATTCTGGATATCACTCGTTAAGATAAAGTGGTCCCCTTTTCCAATCGGATAATTCTCCCCATCTACCTGAAGACTTCCTTGCCCTGAGAGAACGCTCACCAAGCTATAATCATGGGTCTTTTCAAATCGAACTTCCCCATTAACTACCCACTTGTGAACACCAAAGAAGTCATTGGCCACTAACAAAGTCGATGACAAGTGATCAACTTTTTCCTCAACTGGTCGGCTATTTGCCGGAGCACCTAAGTTCAGTACATCAATGGACTGTTCAATATGCAACTCACGTAGATTCCCTTGATCGTCTTTACGATCAAAGTCGTAAACCCGATAGGTCGTGTCGCTCGATTGCTGGGTTTCTAAAATCAAGATACCTGAACCGATCGCATGCATGGTTCCACTTGGTACATAGAAGAAATCTCCCGCTTTCACAGGAACCCGTGCTAAAAGATCATCCCATTCTTTGACTTCGATCATTTGGCGCAATTCTTCCTTGGACTGGGCGTGATGACCATAGATAATCTCTGCCCCCTCATCAGCAGCAATAATATACCAGCATTCGGTTTTTCCAAGTTCTCCTTCATGCTCCATTCCATAGGCATCATCTGGGTGAACCTGAACACTGAGCCAGTCATTTGCATCTAGAATCTTTGTCAACAAAGGAAAAACCGGTTCTGTTCGATCTCCAAATAATTCGCGATGCTCTGCATATAGTTGGTCTAAGCCCATTCCAGCATAAGGTCCATTCTTAACAACAGAAACACCATGTGGATGGGCCGAAATAGCCCAGTATTCACCAACATGATCGCTCGGGATTTCATAGCCAAACTCATCTCGTAATCTAGTTCCACCCCAAATCTTTTCCTGCATGACGGATTGTAAAAATAACGGTTGTGACATACCTGCCTCCATATATCCTTGTATTCAATACCTTATTATACCAAATTCTACTCATTTTTGAAAGCCATGCCAAGCTGTTTAGACCCTTTTTAATTTTTTGCACGTTTTTCGCATTTTTACCAGCTTTCCGCTATAATAGGTATATGAACCTCAAAGAATCTATTATTGAATTGGCTCACTCCATTGGTATTTCAAAAATTGGCTTTACCACGGCAGATGATTTTTCCTATTTAGAAAAATCCCTCCGCCTAGCTGTGGAAGAAGGCCGAAATTCTGGTTTTGAGCACAAAAATATTGAAGAACGAATCCAACCACGCTTAAGTTTAGCTTCTGCTAAAACGATTATCTCCATTGCCGTTGCCTATCCTCACAAGTTAAAACAACAACCTCAGAAGACAGCCTATAAACGCGGAAAATTCACCCCCAATAGCTGGGGCCTTGATTATCACTATGTCTTGCAGGATAAATTAGACCGCCTAGCACGAGGGATTGAAGAATTAACCGCCGACTTCGAATACAAGGGCATGGTGGATACCGGTGCCTTAGTGGATACCGCGGTTGCTCAACGAGCAGGGATTGGCTTTATCGGAAAGAACGGCCTCGTCATCTCAAAAGAATACGGTTCTTATATGTTTTTAGGGGAGCTTATCACCAACCTAGAGATTGAACCCGATCAAGCCGTTGACTATGGTTGCGGAGATTGTAACCGCTGTGTAGAAGCCTGCCCGACTTCTTGCTTAATCGGGGATGGCACCATGAATGCCCGACGTTGCCTATCCTTTCAGACTCAAGACAAAGGGATGATGGATCTGGAATTCCGTAAAAAGATTAAAACGGTCATCTACGGTTGTGATATCTGTCAAATCTGTTGCCCCTACAATCGTGGTCTGGACAATCCGCTAGCCACTGATATCGATCCTGAATTGGCTCACCCAGAATTAATCCCCTTTATTGAGTTATCCAATGGACAATTCAAGGAAAAATTTGGAATGGTCGCTGGTAGTTGGCGGGGAAAAAATATTCTCCAGCGCAATGCTATCATTGCTTTGGCCAATGCTAATGACCGGTCTGCTATTCCTAAACTGTTAGAAATCATCGAAACCTCGCAAAACCAGATTCATATTGCAACAGCCATTTGGTCACTGGGAGAGCTGATTCGTGAAGTCACACCTGACTTGGTTGATTTGTTAACTTCCCTCAAAAAACCAAGTCCTGCGATTATAGAAGAACGTGAACGGTTCTTCCAAAAATTCCAACACCAAATCTCACATAATTAAAAACTGCCTAACTGAGTTAGGCAGTTTTTAATCATTTCTTACTTCTCTCATCCAGCCTCTATCAGAAAATTCCTAATAGAGAAAAACTGACAATTCCCCATAGGAGTGCAACGACAAATCCGACTACGACATCACGGACAAAATGGAGTCCCGCCAGAACACGAACTCCTGCCAATAGCAGAGCCAAGAAGAGACCTAGGCTCGATAGAAGAGGATTCACACCCCAAGCTACCGTCGAAATGATTGCCGCCGAAAAAACATGCCGACTTGGCATAGAACTCCCCTTGCCTTCTCTCTCTAAGAGAGGTGGAAATGCACCAAGCTCATAGGGACGGGGCCAATTGATTGCTTTTCGAATGACACTCAATAAAATAAAGCCAGAGGCTGGAACCAACAGATAGGCAAGAACAACCCAAAGCTCGGAAGCTTTCAGATAGGCTGCCCAAAGAACATAAAAGTAAAGGAGTGGCATCAGGAGGGTGACGAGGCGGTTAGCCCACTTTAATAAAGAAAGATAATAGGGATGGGACACAAAAAATGGTCTAACCCGTTCATAGAACAAATATTCTTTTTTCATCAACAATTTCTCTTCGATCGATTCCTTAATAAGCAGCAACTGGACCTAGATCAAAATCCCTTCCAGGTGATCTAGCTCATGCTGGCAGATCTGAGCCGCAAAACCTTCTAAGCTTATGAGCTGAGGCTTCCAATTCATGTCGAGATAGGAGACCTGAATCTTTTCAAAGCGGCTCGTTTTTCGGCTCCCTGCCAAAGAAAGGCACCCCTCTTCTGTCTCATAAACTCCTTCTTTCTTGACTAGAACAGGGTTAAAGAGAACCAAGGGCATCAAACCAAATTGGATAATGATCACTCGCTTGCGTACACCAATCATATTGGCCGCCATGCCAACACAGGAATCCTGGTGAGCTCGTAAGGTATCTTGTAAATCTTGCGCCAGATACAAATCCTCTTTTGTAGCTTCTTCAGATACTTGACTCAAAAAGAAGGGATTCTTCATAATGGCTTTTTCCATCTTTTCTCCTCTCTTGCTTAAAAAAGAGAAGGTCATTCATCCATCTTCCCGACGAAGAACTCCCTCCCCTAGCATTTCATGCTTTTTGTTGATTCAGCCTTACCTGATTAGTCTTTTTTGCTGACTTGTTTTGCTAAGACAAAGTTACCCAAGGTTGCTGAACCATTTCCAGCTACCGCAGGAGTCACGATGTAGTCACGAACATCTGGAACTGGTAAGTAGCCGTTCAATAATACTGTGAATTTTTCACGAACGCGATCCAACATGTGCTGTTGTGCCATCACTCCTCCACCAAATACAATCACATCTGGGCGGAAGGTTACAGTCGCATTGACAGCAGCTTGAGCAATATAGTAGGCTTGGATATCCCATACAGAGCTATTGAGTTCGATATTTTCCCCACGAATACCAGTACGAGCTTCCAAGCTTGGACCAGCCGCAAGACCTTCTAAACAGCCTCTGTGGAATGGACACACACCATTAAATTCTTTTTCAACATCCATTGGGTGTTTGGCAACATAGTAATGGCCCATCTCAGGATGTCCTACTCCACCAATGAATTCACCACGCTGGATGACACCTGCACCAATCCCTGTACCAATTGTATAGTAGACTAGGTTTTCAATCCGTGCACCCGCATTATTACGAGCGACAACTTCACCATATGCCGAGCTATTTACGTCCGTTGTAAAGTAAATCGGTACATTTAATGCACGACGGAAAGCCCCTACCACATCAATATTCGCCCAATGGGGTTTGGGAGTTGTTGTAATAAAACCATATGTTTTTGAATTTTTATCAATATCAATCGGTCCAAATGAACCAATCGCTAAACCAGCAAGGCTTTCAAATTTAGAGAAAAACTCAATACATTTATCAAGGGTTTCAATAGGGGTTGTTGTTGGAAACTGTGTCTTTTCAATGACGTTATTATTTTCGTCACCTACAGCACAAACAAACTTTGTTCCACCAGCTTCAAGACTTCCATATAATTTAGTCATATCAATCCTCTTCTTCAATTCTCTTTTTTCTATTATATCATAAAGGAAAACGGTTCACTTCTATTCCTTAAAGAAAAAACTACTCTTATTTATGTTTCAACATTAGGTGAGCAACTTTTTTATTCCAAACCTCATCTCCAAACAAAATTCAAGGACTGGAGGATACCCTAACCAGTCCTTGAGCAATCATATTTTAAATTATGCTTTTACTTCAATAATCGCATCGCCTTTAGCAACTTCACCAGTAGCTACTGGAGTTACTGAAGCATAGTCAGCTGTGTTTGTAACGATGACCATTGTTGTATCATCAAGACCAGCTGCTGCAATTTTAGCAGAATCAAATGTTCCAAGAACATCACCAGCTTTAACCTTGTCACCTTGTGCAACTTTTTGCTCAAAACCGTCACCATTCATTGAAACAGTATCAATCCCAACGTGGATCAAGATTTCAGCACCATTGGCTGTCTTCAAACCGAAGGCATGTCCAGTCGCAAAAGCAATGGTTACTTCTGCATCTGCAGGAGCATAAACGACACCTTCAGAAGGCTTCACTGCAATCCCTTGACCCATCGCACCGCTTGAGAATACAGGGTCATTCACATTTTCTAAAGCAACAGCTTGCCCAATGATTGGTGAAATAATGGTTTCATCTTGAAGAGTTGCAGGAACGGTTCCAGTCACAGCTTCCTCAACAAAACGATCTGTTGTAACACTTTCAGTTACAGTTTCAGGTTCTTCATCCTCAAAACCAAACATGTAAGTAAGAGCAAAACCAAGAGCAAATGATACTGCTACCATAAGGAAGTATTGTGGGAGTTGACCATTTACATAAAGCACTGTACCTGGAATGATTGTGATTCCACTACCAGTACCAGCAAGACCAAGAAGTGAAGCCAAACTACCACCGATAGCACCTGCAATCAATGAAAGGAAGAATGGTTTACGGAAACGCAAGTTAACCCCAAAAATCGCAGGCTCAGTAATACCTAAGAAGGCAGAAAGAGCAGCTGGGAAAGCAAGTGTTTTAAGTTTAGGATTTTTAGTTTTCACACCAACGGCTACTGTCGCAGCACCTTGAGCAGTCATGGCAGCTGTGATGATAGCGTTGAATGGGTTAGCATGGTCAGCAGCAAGCAATTGAACTTCAAGCAAGTTGAAGATGTGGTGAACACCTGATACGACGATTAATTGGTGAACTCCACCAATCAAGAAACCACCAAGTCCGAATGGCAAGTTAAGAATTGCTTTAGTTCCAATGAGGATGTAGTTTTCAACAACGTGGAAGACTGGTCCGATAACAAACAATCCAAGAATTGACATTACAAGGAGTGTTACGAACGGTGTTACCAAGAGGTCAAGTACATCTGGAACAACCTTGCGAACTGCTTTTTCAAACTTAGCTCCGACAACACCGATAATGAAGGCTGGAAGAACTGAACCTTGCAAACCTACAACTGGGATAAATCCGAAGAACTGCATTGCAGTTACTTCACCACCAGACGCAACAGCCCAGGCATTTGGAAGCGAATCAGAAACGAGCATCATACCAAGAACGATACCAACGGCTGGGTTACCACCGAATACACGGAAAGTTGACCAAACGACAAGACCTGGCAAGATGATAAAGGCCGTATCTGTCAAGATTTGAGTATAAGTCGTAACATCTTCTGGAAGAGTCACACCAAGGGCATTCAAGAGTCCACGGACACCCATGAAGAGACCTGTCGCAACAATAACTGGGATGATTGGTACAAAGACATCACCAAAAGTACGGATAGCCCGTTGGAACCAATTTCCTTGTTTAGCGGCTTCTGCTTTCATCTCAGCCTTAGTTGAAGTTGGCAATCCAAGAGCGACAACTTCATCATAGATCTTATTTACAGTTCCAGTACCAAAAATAATTTGGTATTGACCTGAGTTAAAGAAAACTCCTTGAACTTTTTCAATATTTTCGACAGCATTTTTGTCGACTTTCGCTTCATCTTTCACCATCACACGAAGACGAGTCGCACAGTGAGCAACACTGTTGACGTTCTCAACTCCACCGATCGCATCGATGACTTTTTTTGCAATTTCTGTATTTGACATTTGCAAAAATCTCCTTATTTTTTATTGTTTTGAAAACGGTTCACCCGTCTCTACGCATTTAATTGTACCACGTATCAAGAATATGTCAACCGTTTTGCAGAAAGTTTTTGGTATTTATTTGTAATTTTTGATGGTTTGAAAATAGTACTTTTTATTTTCAACCGTCCCAATGCCCGTATACCATAGAATATAGACTTACTACGGTTTTTAAATTTTCAAAAACTTTCATATTTTCATTTGTTTTCAAAAACTCAATCTAGTACTCACTACTAAATTTTATGATAAACGTTTGACATTTTTTCTCAATTCTTTGGCCAAAGTCTTGCTTTTTTTTATAGAAATCGGTACTATGGAAGTAAGAAAAATTTTGGAGGAGTCAAATGGAATGGACAACAGAACTTCGGTACAAACGGTATGAAGACTGGACCGAAGAAGAAAAGAAACAAATTAAAGAAAACATGGCTAATTCTCCTTGGCATACTCATTACCATGTCGAACCCAAAACTGGCCTTTTAAATGACCCGAACGGTTTCTCCTATTTTAATGGTAAATGGATTCTCTTTTACCAGAATTTTCCCTTTGGAGCCGCTCACGGATTGAAGTCTTGGGTACAACTGGAAAGTGATGATTTAGTTCATTTTAAAGAAACTGGTCTTAAAGTCTTACCAGACACACCTTTGGATAGCCACGGAGCCTATTCTGGTTCGGCTATGCAATTCGATGATAAACTTTTCTTATTCTATACAGGAAATGTACGAGACGAGAACTGGATCCGTCATCCCTACCAAATCGGGGCCCTTTTAGACCAGGATGGAAACCTCGAAAAAATCGACCAAATCCTCATTGATCAACCAGAGGATGCTACCGATCATTTCCGCGACCCACAAATTTTTAAATTCAAAGATCAATACTATGCCATCGTCGGTGGTCAAGATCTTGAGAAAAAAGGATTCGTTCGCCTTTACAAAGCGGTGAATAACGATTATACCAACTGGGTTGAAGTAGGCAATCTTGATTTCAACAATGATCGTACAGCTTATATGATGGAATGTCCTAACTTGGTCTTCGTCGGCGAGCAACCTGTCCTTCTGTATTGCCCTCAAGGCTTGGACAAAGCAGTTCTCGATTACGATAACATCTACCCAAATATGTATAAGATTGGGGCTTCTTTTGATCCTGAACAAGCTCGTCTCGTTGACGTATCTGAATTACACAACTTGGACTACGGCTTCGAAGCCTATGCAACTCAAGGCTTCAACACTCCTGATGGAAGAGCCTTAACGGTTAGCTGGTTAGGTTTACCAGATGTCGCTTACCCATCCGATCGCTATGACCACCAAGGAGCCTTCTCTTTGGTCAAAGAGCTAACTATTCAGGATTGTAAACTTTATCAATATCCGGTCGAAGCTGTAAAAGAGCTCCGCTCCACCTCTTCCGAATTTACAAACAAGGAAACAACCAATAATTGCTACGAGTTAGAATTAGCCTTTGAAGCTAATAGCAAAAGTGAGATTGTTCTCCTTGCAGATAAAGAAGGCAAAGGACTTTCTATTACTTTCGATATTGCAAATGGTCAAGTCATTGTCGACCGTAGCCAAGCCGGCGAACAGTATGCCCAAGAGTTTGGGACCACTCGTACTTGTCCGATCGAAAACCAAGCTACTACCGCTACTATTTTCATTGATAATTCTATTTTTGAAATTTTTATCAACAAAGGAGAAAAAGTATTCTCTGGTCGTGTCTTCCCGCATGCTGATCAAACTGGTATTTTGATCAAATCCGGAACACCTACCGGAACATACTATGAACTAGACTATGGTCGCAAAACTCACTGATGTCGCCAAATTAGCTGGCGTCAGCCCCACGACAGTTTCACGAGTCATTAACAAAAAGGGCTATTTATCTGAAAAAACTGTCTCAAAAGTCAATGAGGCCATGAGGGAATTGGGCTATAAGCCTAATACGATTGCTCGGAGCCTACAAGGAAAATCAGCCAAGTTAATCGGCTTAATCTTCCCAAAAATCAGCCATGTCTTCTATGCAGAATTAATCGATAAACTGGAAGAAGAACTGTTCAAACATGGGTACAAAACCATTATTTGTAATAGCGAGCATGATTCTGAAAAAGAACGTGAATACATCGAAATGTTAGAAGCCAATCAAGTAGATGGTATTATTTCTGGTAGTCATAATCTGGGAATTGAAGATTATAACCGGGTTACAGCTCCTATCATCGCTTTTGACCGAAACCTATCCCCTGAGATCCCTGTTGTTTCCTCAGATAACTACGCTGGTGGCGTCCTTGCAGCGGAAACCCTTGCCAAGACAGGAGCACAAAAGATTATCATGATTACCGGGAATGATAACTCCAATTCCCCAACTGGACTCCGGCATGCTGGTTTTGCTTCAGTCCTGCCAGAAGCACAAATCATTAATGTTTCTAGCGATTATTCACCTATTCGCAAAGAAATGGAAATCAAGTCCATCTTGACCCAGCAAAAACCGGATGCCATCTTCGCATCTGATGATCTAACGGCTATTTTGGTGATGAAAATCGCTGACGAACTCGGCATTGCCATTCCAGAAGACCTAAAAATCATTGGCTACGACGGGACCTACTTTATCGAAAATTATTTCCCCCGTCTCACCACCATCAAGCAACCCTTACAAGAGATTGCTCGTCTGACGGTCGACCTTCTCCTTCAAAAAATCGAAGGAAAAGATGTAAAAACAACAGGCTATTTTCTCCCTGTTAGTGTTTTACCAGGAAAAAGTGTTTAAAAGAGAGTGGGACAGAAATCGGTAATTCGTTAGAATTCGATTTCGTCGTCCCACCTCCGCACAGTTGAGTAGGGCTGTAAAAGCTGATAAAATCAGCGCAGTAGAGCCCACTCAACCACTGCGTCTTGTTAGACAATCCAAAGTCAATTGAGAAGACCGAACTTTTGTACCAGTCTTTTTCCTTATCATGATCAAGCAAAGCTCTATACTCAAAAAGAAACCACCCTCAAAGGTGGTTTCTTTTCTATCTTATTCTGCTTCCGTTACGAATTGACTTAAGACACCATTCACAAACCGAGCAGATTTCTCATCTGAAAATGTTTTAGCTAATTCAATTGCTTCATTCACTGCAACCAGCTGAGGGGTATCAAAGGAAGTGATTTCGAACACACCCAAACGAAGAATGTTTTTCTCCACTAGAGTCAAGCGTTCGACGGTCCATCCAGTTTTCAAGTGTTGGGCAATCTGTTGATCCAATTCATCCTTTGATTGACGAACACCAGATACCAAATTGAGTAGAAAAGCTGGAATTCCCACTTCCTGGTCAGTTTCCTCTTTGTCATGAGTAAAAGCAAATTGACACGCTTCTACAACATCCCCTTCATACTCTAAACTCATTAGAGCTTGAAAGGCACGCTCCCGTAGATCACGACGTGATTCAAATAAAATATCAGTCATTGAGGAAATCCTCATTAAACAAATCTTTCAAATCAGGTTTCGCTGCTTTTTCAGTCACGATTCCAACCACATGGATATTGACATCATCCAAGGTGACATCTGCCATATTGTAGACAGCTGTTTTTACTGCTTTTTGGATCGCAACCGCTACTTTAGGGACTGCTACACCATACTCTAGATAAAGGTAAATATCAACAGAGATTTGACCATCTTCTTGTGTACGAAGGTAAACCCCACGTCCTAGAGCACGTTTTGAAAGGCTATCCGATACACTCTTGTTTTCAAGAGAATGAACACCATCTACTTTTGCAGTCGCAATCGCAATAATTTTTTCTAGCACACGAGGTGCAATGACGATTTCGCCGTATTGTTCAGTTGCCATAGAAGTTCCTTTCTATCAGACCTATTTTAGAGCTGATTAGGCACGAGAAACGTAAGTTCCTTCAGCTGTATTGATAATCAATTTTTGTCCTGCTTCGATGAAGTCTGGAACGTTTACCACAAGACCTGTTTCCATTGTAGCTGGTTTACCAGAACCTGTCACTGTAGCACCTTTAATAGATGGTTGAGTTTCAGCAACTGTCAATTCAACAGTTGTAGGAACCGTCACCCCAATCACTTCACTTCCGTAGAATTGGATTTTCACTTCTGAGTTTTCAAGGATGTAAAGCAATTCGTTCTCAACATTGACAACAGGAATTTCATATTGGTCATATGTTTCAGTATTCATGAAGTAAGCTGTATCATCCATTTTATACAAGTATTGAGCTGGTACAGTTTCAATAATAGCTTGCTCAAATTTTTCTTCTGGACGGTAGCTTGTATCAAAAGTTGAACCAGTACGAACATCACGCAATTTCATACGCATGATCGTGTTTCCTTTACCTGGTTTGTGGTGGCTAGCTTCCAAAACGCGGATCAATTTTCCATCAGCTGTTTCAAAGGTCATACCAGCTTTCAACTTACTTGCTTCAATCATGTTTTCATACCTCTTTTTAAAAATATATTACTCTTTATTCTATCACAAATGCTCAAATTTCTCAAATCTGTCTCTGCAAATTTCCTTAGATCACAATCAATTCTTTCGGTGCCAAGGTCAAGACTTCACAACCGGTTTCCGTAATCAGGAGATCATCTTCAATCCGAACACCAGATAGGCCTTCAATGTAGATTCCTGGCTCATCTGTCAAGACCATGCCGGCCTTGATAACTTCTTTGGAAGTTTGACTGAAATAAGGCTCTTCATGGATGTCCAAGCCAATACCATGTCCAATTCCATGAGTAAAGTACTGGCCGTATCCTGCAGCCTCAATAATATCTCGAGGAATTTTATCAAAATCACGGAAACCGAGTCCATCCTTGGCTTCAGAAATGAGAGCTTGGTTGGCTTTCAAGACCGTTTCGTAGATTTCTCTTTCCTTGTCGCTGACATGACCTGCATAAATGGTCCGGGTCATATCACTGACGTAATGGTTGTAAAGACAGCCAAAGTCCAAGGTCAAGGCATCCCCAGCAGAGATGATGCGATCACTTGGAGTCGCATGGGGCATAGCAGAGCGCTCTCCCGCAGCGGATATGATATCAAAGGATACACCTGACGCTCCCAATTCCCGCATTCTGAAATCGAGGAAGGTCGCCGCTTCTAATTCTGTTGTTTGGCCAACCTTGATAAACTCCAGCACATCTAGGAAGGCTTGATCTGAAATACTGCAAGCCTTGCGGATGGTTGCTACTTCTGTCTCATCTTTAATCAAACGAAACTCCATTACAAAATCAGACAAGGCTCTTAGAGCGACTCCTGAGAAAGCGGTCGCTAGACGGGTATGGTAGGCAACTGTGATCTCATCCTCAAAGCCAAGTTCTTGGATCGCTGCGTCTTTGACAATTTTTGCTGCTTCTTCCAATTCATTGCGGGTTTCAACAATCTCAACAAAGGGGAAACAAGTCGCATGGGCATGAATGGTATAGCGCGAATCGGTGAAGAGGACCACGCGCTCTTCTGTCACCAAAACAGTCCCATTTGATCCCCAGAAACCTGTCAAATAGTAGACATTTTTCAAGTTGTTAATGAGGACAGCTTTTAGATCCTGTGCCTTCATTTTAGTTCGTAGATTTGTAATTCGTTGGTTCATTGTAATTTCCCTTTCAAATACTGTCCTGTAAAGCTAGCTGGGTTGCTGGCTACTTCTTCTGGTGTTCCTGTCGCAATAATGGTACCACCACCGACACCACCTTCTGGTCCTAAGTCGATGATATGGTCCGCTGTCTTAATGACATCTAAGTTGTGCTCAATAACCAAAACGGTATTGCCATCATCCACAAACCGTTCCAAAACCTTGAGCAAACGAGAGATATCCTCTGTATGAAGTCCTGTTGTCGGCTCATCCAAAATATAAAAAGACTTACCTGTCGAACGCTTATGAAGCTCAGAAGCCAACTTCATCCGCTGGGCTTCTCCTCCTGAAAGTGTCGTTGCCGGCTGTCCCAGGGTCACATAGCCCAAGCCGACATCCTTGATCGTCTGCAACTTGCGATTAATCTTTGGAATATGTTTAAAGAAATCCACTGCATCATTGACAGTCATGTCCAAAATCTGGGAGATGTTCTTTTCTTTATAGTGAACTTCTAGGGTTTCACTGTTGTAGCGTCGCCCATGGCAGACTTCACACGGTACATAGACGTCCGGTAGGAAATGCATCTCAATCTTAATGATGCCATCTCCCGAACAAGCCTCACACCGGCCCCCCTTGACGTTGAAACTAAAGCGGCCTTTTTTGTAGCCTCTAATCTTGGCTTCATTGGTTTGGGCAAAGAGATCGCGAATGTCGTCAAATACACCTGTATAGGTAGCTGGATTGGAGCGTGGAGTGCGGCCAATCGGACTTTGGTCGATATCAATCAGTCGATCAATGTGCTCGACACCTGAAATGGTTTTGTATTTCCCGGGTTTCTCTGAATTGCGGTTCAATTTTTGCGCCAGCGTTTTTTTCAAAATACTGTTGACCAAGGTGGACTTCCCTGAGCCAGAAACGCCAGTAACAGCAATGAATTTACCCAGCGGGAAACGCGCTGTCACCTCTTTTAAGTTATTTTCAGCAGCCCCTGTTAGCTCGATAAAGCGACCGTTACCTACCCGCCGTTCCGTTGGTACGGGGATAGCCCGTTTTCCAGAGAGGTACTGACCGGTGATGGATTTGCTATTGCGGGCTACCTGCTTAGGTGTTCCAGCCGCAACAATCTCGCCTCCAAAGACACCGGCTCCTGGACCGACGTCGATCAGGTAATCAGCCTCTCTCATCGTATCCTCATCGTGTTCGACAACGATCAAGGTATTGCCCAAATCACGCATCTTCTTGAGACTGGCAATCAAGCGGTCATTGTCCCGCTGATGAAGGCCAATCGAAGGCTCATCCAGGATATAGAGGACACCTGAGAGGTTGGATCCGATCTGGGTCGCCAAGCGAATCCGCTGACTTTCTCCCCCAGATAGAGTCCCGGCCGAGCGAGACAGGGTCAGATAGCTCAAGCCAACATTGTTCAAGAAGGTCAAACGATCCTTGACTTCTTTGAGAATCGGTCGAGCAATGGTCTCCTCATTCTTGGTTAATTTGAGATCAGCTACCACCTTAAGATGGTCCTCAATGGACAAGTCCGAGATTTGCCCAATATGTAGCCCCTTCTCTCCTCCTACTCGGACAGACAAGGCCTGGTCATTCAAGCGATACCCATGGCAGGTAGCACAAGTCAATTCATTCATGTAGGACAACATCTGATTGCGAGTAAAGTCGCTAGACGTTTCGTGGTAACGGCGATTAATATTGGTAACGACCCCTTCAAAAGGAATGTCAATATCGCGAACCCCACCAAATTCATTCTCATAATGGAAATGGAATTCCTTGCCCTCAGAACCATAGAAAACCAAGTGTCGCTCTTCTGGAGACAAGTCTTCAAATAGCTTGTCCATATCAATCCCAAACTGGATCATGGCCTGCTCCAACATCTGAGGATAGTAGTTAGAAGAAATCGGATTCCATGGTGCCAGAGCTCCTTCACGGAGAGTCTTGCTAGCATCTGGAACAACCAAATCCAAGTCAACCTCTAGCTTGATTCCTAGTCCATCACAATCTGGACAAGAGCCAAAGGGGGCATTAAATGAAAAGAGACGAGGTTCCAACTCAGGGACGGTAAAGCCACAAACCGGGCAAGCGTAGTGCTCTGAAAAGAGCAGTTCATTTTCATCCATGGTATCGATGACCACATAGCCATCTGCGATCCGAAGCGCCGCTTCGACCGAATCAAAGAGACGGGACCGAATGCCATCTTTGATGACAATCCGGTCTACGACAACCTCAATTGTGTGCTGTTGGCTTTTGGATAATTCTGGGACCTCTGTCACATCAAAGATTTCGCCATCCACACGCACCCGGACATAGCCGTCTTTTTGCACCTTTTCGATGATATTCTTATGCTGGCCTTTTTTCTTACGAACAATAGGCGCTAAGATTTGCAGGCGTTGGCGCTCCGGGAATTCCAAAACTTGGTCAACGATCTGCTCGACCGAAGAAGCCGTAATCGCTCCATGGCCATTGATACAGTAAGGAGTCCCCACACGAGCATAGAGAAGGCGTAAGTAATCGTTGATTTCTGTTGTCGTTCCAACCGTTGACCGCGGATTTTTGCTGGTTGTTTTTTGGTCAATGGAAATGGCTGGACTTAGGCCATCAATCGAGTCCACATCGGGTTTTTCCATATTTCCTAAAAACTGACGAGCATAGGCTGACAGGCTCTCTACATAACGTCTTTGTCCTTCTGCATAGAGAGTGTCAAAGGCTAAGCTCGATTTCCCAGAACCTGATAGACCAGTGACCACAACCAGCTTATCTCGAGGGATTTCAACATCAATATTTTTTAAATTATGAGCACGCGCTCCATGAATGACAATTTTATCGAGCATTTCTTCCACTTTTCATCAATTTATTTATCCTTCATTATATCAAATTTTTCAGCATTCTTTTATCCAAAAGCGTGCTTTTTCTGTTATAATGTTAAGGTGTAAAAAAACAAGGGGAGGCACCATGAAACAGGTCTTTTTATCAACAACGACTGAATTTAAAGAAATAGAGACACTGGAACCCGGTAGCTGGATCAACCTTGTCAACCCTTCTCAAAGTGAGTCGATGGAAATCGCTTCTGCTTTTAACATCGATATTGCCGACTTACGGGCACCGCTCGATGCGGAAGAAATGTCTCGTATGACCATCGAAGATGAGTATACCTTGATCATCGTAGACGTTCCCATCAAGGAAGAGCGGAACAATCAGACCTACTATGTCACCATCCCTTTGGGGATTATCCTAACAGAAGAGGCTATCATCACCACTTGCTTGGAAGAGTTGCCTCTCCTAGACACCTTTATCAATCGTCGCTTGCGGAATTTCTATACCTTCATGCGATCCCGCTTCATCTTCCAGATCCTTTATCGCAATGCTGAGCTCTACTTGACCGCACTTCGTACCCTGGATCGTAAGAGTGAACAGATTGAAAGTCAACTGCACAAGTCGACTCGAAACGAAGAGCTGATTGAACTGATGGAATTAGAAAAGACCATCGTCTACTTCAAGGCCTCTCTGAAAACCAATGAGCGCGTGATCAAGAAATTGACCAGTGCCACTAGTAACATCAAGAAATACCTGGAAGACGAGGACTTGTTGGAAGATACCTTGATCGAAACTCAACAGGCCATTGAGATGGCAGATATTTATGGAAACATTCTCCACTCTATGACAGATACCTTCGCATCAATCATCTCCAACAACCAGAACAATATCATGAAAACCTTGGCCATGGTGACCATCGTCATGTCCATCCCAACCATGATCTTCTCGGCTTATGGCATGAACTTTAAGAACAATGATCTCCCCCTCAACGGAGAACCTAATGCTTTCTGGCTCATTATCTTTATTGCCTTTGCCATGACCGGATCGCTCGTTGTCTACCTCATCCATAAAAAATGGTTCTAACACCTACTAATAACACTAAGGAGTATGTATGTCTCAATTTGATTTGACCCAATTAAGTAAAAAAAATCAAGAATTCGTTCGCATCGCTAAACACCAATTGATTGAAAACGGCAAAACAGAAGAAGAGGCTACTAGCCTGATTGAAGAAATTCTTCCAGCTATCTTTGAAAACCAACCAAAAGGAGTAACAGCGCGAACTCTCTTTGGAGCGCCAACTGCTTGGGCCAATGCTTTTAGTGATAAAGAACGCTACGAAAAAGAGCATCCAAAAGAGAATGATGCTCCTCATCTCATGATCACAGATTCTTTCCTTCTTGTCTTTGGTCTCTTTGCTGCCATTTCAGCCTTCATGAACTTATTTGCTCCTCAGGGAACCACTTATGGACTCCTCACATTGACTCTTGGTAGCTTGGCTGGTGGGGTTGTGCTCTATTTGATGTATTACTACTTCTACCAATACTACGAAGTTTCTAAACGTGGAATGAAACGGCCTGCTTTAACCAAGTCACTTCCTATCCTAATGTTGGCGATGATCCTTTGGGTTGTGATTCTCATGGTCACTGCTTTGCTCCCACAATTCCTCAATCCGCGTGTACCAAACTGGTTCATGCTCTTACTCGGTGGTGGTGCTCTTCTCCTCCGCTACTATTTGAAGAAAAAATACAATATCAAGAGCGCCAATACAGCACCTCAACGACGCTAAAAAGAAACGGATGAAGTTTTCATCCGTTTTTGTTTTACTGTATTTCCCTGTTCAATCTTTTTGAAAAATAGAGGACTAAGTCATCTTTGTTCTCACATGGACTGTAAGGGGCCAAGGGCTGATCCCTAAACCAAATTCCAGATCCATCTGGGATATACCCCCGTTTAACATAAAGCCTTTGAGCTGGGCCATAACCCGAGTGTAAACCAACCCCTAAAGTAACAATCTCTGACAGTAGCCCGACTCTTTTTTCCGCCTCCTCTAGGAGTTGATTCCCAATTCCTCGATTTCTAAATGGCTCAAAAACATTAAAATCAGTTAGTTCAGGATAGACTCCCACGAAAGGACCGTGCTTGGCATCAGGCAATATAGTTATATAACCTGCCACAAATCCATCCGACTCAGCTACTAATACGTCCCTCTCTCCATTCTCCTGATCCTGCAAATAGCTGGTCAAGATATCCTCTCTACCCGGCCACCCTTGATGGATAAAGGCTTGAGAGATCTCTTCAATATCAGATTTCATCATCCTTCTGATGATCGTACTTTCCTTCATGTTGCGCTCCTTGATACATTTCTCCCCTCATTATAGCATGATTAGAGCTTGGGAAAGGTCAAAGAGGTCACCCGGACCTGAAAAAAAGACCCGTAAGGGTCTCACTCGCTCTCTTGTTTTCAAGCTCATGAAAAAGAGGTCACCCGGACCTCAACTCGCTCTCACATTTCTAGGCTCGTGAAAAAAAGACCCGTAAGGGTCTTTTCTTTAATCTTCGTTTACGAAAGGCATCAAAGCCATTACGCGAGCGCGTTTGATAGCTGTTGTTACTTTACGTTGGTTCTTCGCTGAAGTTCCAGTTACACGACGAGGAAGGATTTTCCCACGTTCTGAAACGAAACGGCTAAGAAGCTCAGTATCTTTGTAATCAACATATTCAATTTTGTTTGCTGCGATGTAATCAACTTTTTTACGGCGTTTGAATCCGCCACGACGTTGTTGAGCCATGTTTATTTCTCCTTTATAGTTTTAATTCGTTAAACCCATTCTTAGAATGGTAGATCGTCATCCGAGATGTCCATTGGATTAGCTCCGAATGGATTGTCATCACGTCCAAAGTTTGGTGTTGCGTTCGATGGTTCAGATCCTCCAAAGCTTGGAGCTGCATTTCCTACAAATCCTCCAGCTGAAGCATAGCCTCCACCAGCTTGTCCTTCACGATTCGCGCGGCTTTCCAACAATTGGAAGCTGTCCGCTACGACTTCAGTGACATAAACACGTTGACCTTGCTGATTCTCATAATTACGAGTCTGGATACGACCTGTAATCCCAACTAAGGCACCCTTTTTAGCCCAATTTGCTAAATTTTCAGCTTGTTGACGCCAAATCACACAGTTGATAAAGTCCGCATCTCGTTCACCATTTTGGTTTTTAAAATTACGGTTAACAGCAAGTGAGAATGTCGCAACAGCCTGATTTTGAGGGGTATAACGAAGTTCAGCATCTCGAGTCATACGACCTACAAGTACAACATTGTTAATCATTAGTCACCTTCTTTATTCGTTAGGGCTTACGCGTCAACTTTTACGATCATGTGACGAAGAATGTCACCGTTGATTTTTGAAAGACGGTCGAACTCGTTAAGAGCTACATCGTCGTTCGCTTCAACGTTTACGATGTGGTAAAGTCCTTCACGGAAATCTTGGATTTCGTATGCAAGACGACGTTTTTCCCAATCTTTTGATTCAACAACAGTTGCACCGTTGTCAGTCAAGATAGAGTCAAAGCGTGCTACCAAAGCGTTTTTAGCTTCTTCTTCAATGTTTGGACGAATAATATAAAGAATTTCGTATTTAGCCATTGATATGTTCCTCCTTTTGGTCTAATGACCCCAAGTCTTCGCAAGGGGTAAGTGAGGTTTGCTCACAAGAAACTATTATACCAGACTTTAGGATAGAAGGCAAGTAAAAACACGTTCTCTTCATTCTTTTTAAAAAGATTTCTTTTCCTACTATTGCTCTCTATGATTTTTTACAGCAAGGGAATCTCTCCCTTTCCTTAAAGAAAACTGATATCAGTTAGCTTTAAGAAAGGGCCGTTATAATACCTTCATCACAAACAAGAAACGAGGAACGCTTATGAATTATTTAGTCATCCCCGCTTATCAACCCGATCAAAAACTTCTCAAACTGGTTCAAAAATTGAGAGAAAAATGTGACTTCTCCATTATCGTTGTGGACGATGGTAGTTCTGAGGAGTGCCAAGCTATTTTTGAAAAATTAGACGGGCTAGCTACCGTTCTTCACCACGAAGTGAACCTTGGTAAAGGAGGAGCTCTCAAAACAGCCTACACCTACATTCAAGAGCAAGGGCAATACGGGACAGTCATCACTGCCGATGCCGATGGCCAACATAAGGTATGGGATATCTTCCGTGTGGCCAATCAATCGCAAGAAAATCCGAACCAATTGATTCTAGGGGCACGCGCCTTTTCAGGCAAGGTTCCTTTGCGTTCTGCTTTTGGAAATAAGTTGACCCGCTTCTTGTTCAAGCAACAAACAGGGGTCCCTGTGACGGATACGCAGACTGGCCTTAGAGCCTTTACAACTAACATGATTCCTTTTATGTTAGAAATTGAGGGACAACGGTATGAGTACGAAATGAATGTGCTCCTTGCAGCGAGCAAGACATTTCCCATCTTAGAAGTTCCAATTGAAACAGTCTATATCAATGACAATGAAGGGTCCCACTTCCGCCCTGTTCGAGATGGCCTCATGATTTACAAGGACATGTTCAAGTTCGCTCTCTCCTCTCTAAGTAGCTTTATCGTTGACTATCTGGTCTATGCCTTTTTCCTTTTCGTGATGATGGCGGTGCCGATTAGTCTTCGGATTCTCCTGGCAAACGGGATTGCTCGTGTGACGAGCTCTATCTTTAACTACTCGACCAATAAACGTCTCGTCTTTAAGAACAAAGACAGCGTGGCCCGAACCGGAAGTGGTTACTTGGGACTTGCTATTGGACTCTTTATTCTCGATACCCTCTTGATTCGACTTTTCTATACAAGCTTCGGTCTCCATTTGCTCCTCAGCAAGGTGATCGTCGGACTCTTGCTTTTCGTCGTCTCATGGCTGATTCAGAAAAAAATCATTTTCAAGGAAAGGACTGCACCTACTCATGAAATTCTTTAAAAAATCTTATACTTACGCTGCTTGTTTTGGTATCCTGCTAACAAGCTCCTTCAGCTATTCTATGCTCAAGACCTTCGTCTTATCGGATGCTATCCAAACCGTCAAAGCAACGACTACTGATACTAAAGCTGCTAAACAAGCTGTGGCTTCTGCGACAACTACAGATAGCAGTTACTCCGATGACAATATCCAGGTAAACTTGACAGAAAAAACAGTTGAAAATACCCAGGTTTACATTGCAGATATTACGGTTAGCTCCTCAGACTATCTCAAGACGGCTCTAGCCCAAAATACCTATGGAACAAACGTGACAGCTAAGACATCTGTCACGGCAGCTGAGAATAATGCTATTCTAGCCGTCAATGGTGACTACTACGGAGCCAATAGTACCGGCTATGTCATCCGAAACGGAGTGGTTTATCGCGATACGGTTCGTGAAGACTCTAGCAATGGCGACCTAGCCATTTATAAGGATGGTTCCTTCAAGATTATTTACGAAGATGAAATCTCAGCTGAGCAATTGGTCAAAGATGGGGTCGTCAATCTCCTTGCCTTCGGACCTTCCTTGGTTGAAGATGGGGAAATTGTCGTTGATACTAATTCGGAAGTAGGTCAATCCATGTCTTCTAACCCACGAACAGCCATCGGGATCATCGATGAAAACCGCTACATCATTGTCGTCTCAGATGGACGTACTTCAGAGAGTGAAGGTCTTTCTCTCTACCAATTAGCTGAAGTGATGAAATCTTATGGCGTTAAAACAGCCTATAACCTGGACGGTGGTGGTTCTTCTACCCTTTACTTCAACGGCCAAGTTATGAACAAACCAACAACAAATGGTACTATCTCAGAAAGGGCGGTGAGTGACATTGTCTACATCGGTTACTAATCCTATCAAACAACGGTTGAAAAAAACCATCCTCTGCTACACTCTGATCTCAGCTTTCTTCTTTGTCGGAAGTCGCATCTACGAACACTTTAGTTTTGGGGAGACCTCTGCTTTCATGCACTACCTCTTCTTGATTCCTTTGATTGGTGGTGCCCTACTAGTGGCTATCCAGTTAGTGATTAAAGGTCTTTCTCGAATCACTCTCAACCTTTGGAACTCAGCGGTTGCTACGGCAACTACGGGGGCCCTCTACCGAGGCATTGTCAATCTATCGGGTCGTTCGACAACTCTGGACCAACCCTACTATTATGTCGCAGGGATCTTCCTAATTCTCGCCCTTATCAGCCTCTTCTTTGTCCGTAGCGTTTGGGTGGAAGAAACAAAATTGACTACTTAAAATTAAAAGCTCTTATTCATAATAATTGGATAAGAGCTTTTGGATCTTTTACAATACTATCTATAAAAAAAGAAACCAGAATAACTTCTGATTTCTTTTGGAATAAACTTATTTATTTACGTTTTCCCATTTCCAGTTGTGTACTTCTGGAATATCATCACCATGTTCACGGATGTAAGCATTGTGGAAGGCAATTGTTTCGTCCATTTGAGCTGCGAATTCAGCTGCTTCTGCTCCAAGAGCTGCATTGGCTGCATCTTGTGCCAAGTGGAAGCGATCCAATTCAGACATCACACGCATATCGAATGGTGTTGTGATATCTCCGTTTTCACGGTAACCATGTACACGAAGGTTATGGTTGTGACGGTTAAAGAAGATGTCACGGATCATACCTTCGTAACCGTGGAAGGCAAAGATTACTGGTTTATCAGTTGTGAAGACTTTGTCGAACTCTTCATCTGAAAGTCCACGCGCATCGACGGATGGGTGACGCAATTTCAAGATATCTACCACATTGACAAAGCGGATCTTCAATTCTGGGAAGGCCTTGTGCAAGATTGTGATGGCAGCAAGAGCTTCTAAGTTTGGCTCTGTACCTGCAGCTGCAATGACAAGATCTGGCTCTTCATCTGCTGACACAGTTGATGCCCAATCGATCACCTTGTATCCTTTACGAACCAATTCTTCTGCCTCATCAGCTGAGTAGAATTGAGGACGTGGGTGTTTTGAAGTTACGATCAAGTTTACCTTGTCTTCTGCCTTGAAGGCTTTATCCATCACTGCAAGCAAGCTATTGGTATCTGCTGGCAAGTATTCACGGATGTATTCAGGAGTTTTCTCAGCCAAGTGAGTCAAGATACCTGGATCTTGGTGAGTGTAGCCATTGTGGTCTTGTTGGAAAACAGTTGAAGTCGCAATCAAGTTCAAGGCAGGGTAGTTTTTACGCCATGTCGTGTGAGTCTTAGATTTACGCAACCATTTGAAGTGTTGAGTAATCATAGAGTCTACGACACGAAGGAATGATTCGTAAGAAGCGAAGAATCCGTGACGACCTGTCAAGACATATCCTTCGAGCATTCCTTCTGCTTGGTGCTCTGACAATTGAGAGTCAATGACACGTCCAGCGGGGCTCAAAGCTTCATCGTAGTCTGGTTTCGTACGTCCTAACCATTGACGGCTTGTACGAGTGAAGACTTCTTGAAGACGGTTTGATTTGGTTTCATCTGGTCCAAAGATACGGAAGTTATCTGGGTTCGCATCCACAAGATCTGCTGCATACTTACCAAACTCGATCATATCTTGGGCCATGATAGCACCTGGTGTTTCGATCTTGAAGGCATGTTTCTTCCAATCAGCAGTGTCCATGGGTTTGATGACACCTGCGTTTGTGATTGGGTTCATAGCCATGCGACGGTCACCTTTTGGTGCAATTTCGGCAATTTCAGGAAGTAATTTACCAGTTTCGTCGAACAATTCAGCTGGACGGTAAGATTCCAACCATAAAAGGAGGGCATCTACATGCTCCATGTGGTGAGCATCTACTGGGATTGGAACTTGGTGCGCACGGAATCCACCTTCGATTGGTGTACCTTCCCAAGCTTTTGGTCCAGTCCAACCTTTAGGAATACGAGCAATCAAGACAGGATATACTGGTTGAGTTGCTTCTTCTGCAGATCCTTTACGAGCTTCTGCTTGGACTTTCTTGATTTCTTCAATCGCTTCGTCCAATTTTTCTGCAAACAAAGCATGAGCTGCTTCGTGGTCGTCAGAAATAGCTGTTACGTCTGCAAAGATTGGTTTCCATCCAAGACCTTCAAAGAAGAGGGCCAATTCTTCGTCTGTTTTGCGTTCGAAGATCGTTGGGTTGTGGATCTTTCCACCGTTGAGGTAGAAGATTGGAAGAACAGCACCATCGTTAACTGGGTTCAAGAAGGTATTAGCCAACCAACCAGCCATCAATGGACCAGTTTCCCCTTCACCATCACCGATTACGGTTGCAGCAATCACATCTGGATTGTCCAAAACAGCTCCAGCTGCGTGAGAAAGAGCATAACCAAGCTCTCCACCTTCGTGGATAGATCCTGGAGTTTCAGGTGCCGCGTGAGAGGCAATCCCTCCTGGGAATGAGAAGATTTTACATAGGTGTTTAAATCCTTCTTCATTTTGTGGGATATTCGGATTCAATTCTGTGTAAGAACCATCTAAGTAAGAGTTGGACACCATAACTTGTCCACCATGACCTGGTCCTTCAATGTAGAACATATCCAAGTCGTATTTGTTGATGGCACGGTTCAAGTGAGCATAGATAAAGTTTTGTCCTGGTACAGTTCCCCAGTGTCCGATTGGGTGAGCCTTCAAGTCGTTTTCAACCACTTCACGTTTCAACAATGGGTTGTCTTTTAAGTACATTTGAGCAGCCGAAATGTAGTTGGCTGCACGCCACCACGCATCCACTTTATCCAAGTAAGCTTTGCTGTTAAAATCAACAGTCATATTGTCTCCTCTCAAATTCTAGCTATGATTCTGATGAATTAGAATCCAGTGCAAATATTTAGGTTATAAACATTCTGTTTCACTAACATGAAGACAGAACGAACGCGAACCAAATTTAATTCAATTCTTTTCTATTCTATCAATAATTTAGCTTTTTGTATATAGAAAAAATTAAAAAAAATATAGTTTTTTATAAAAAGTTTCAAATCTCTTCTAAAATCAAAGTATTTTTCAATCATTTTACAAACAGCTTTTTGCTTAGACCACTCAAAAAGCCTTTGAAATCAGCTATCTATAAATTTCCTTGTCACATAAAATCTTTCATGATATACTTTAGATATCAAACTAAAGGAGATCGGTATGATAAAGGAAAAACGCAATAAAGGATTTGTGTCAGGTCTGGTGCTTGCCTTTGTCTTTCTTGCATTCGCAGGATTAGTATTTTCATTATGGATGGGACGCCAGAACCCTTCTACGAGTTTTGCGGAGGCAGAAAAGTCTGGGGATCCTGTAACGATGCAAGTCTATGATATTACACGAGAACCTGTCGGAACTGTGGACAACGGCCACGTCCTCTATATCGTCCAGTACGATAACCAAAACGATGGTAAGTTTGCAGGGATCGAGGCCAAAAAAGACGATGCGACGATTAAAGAGGTCATTGATAAGGCAAAAAATGGGGAACTGCAGACCCATCCTTATCAACTAAAGGGAACGCAATTAGCCCCTTTGGCAAAGGATAGCAAAAATACGTCTCGTAACGGTCGCCTTGTCGGCTATAGCGACTACATCCATTCCCTTCTCGACCCGACTTCTGTCGTGTCACTTAATATGACGACCAGCTATTACTTAAGCCTTACAGAGTACAACAAAGACTCCTTATTCCTCTTAATTGGTTCAGCTGCTCTTGCTGGACTTTCTATCATAATGGTCGTAGCCAGCTTCTCCGTTCGGAAACGGACCATTGCTTCCTATCAGGAACTCCACCAAAACTATCCCGAACTCCAAGGAGATCTGTCCTGCCTGTCTGATGAAGCCAGCTACTACAATCAAGACTTAAAAGTTATCTTGTACAAAAATCATTTGATTACCTATTTCAGAGGAACGCAAACGATTGATTTACGAGAGGTTCAACAACTATACTTACATGTCACTCGAGTTCGTCAATCAGGGATTGCTCGCTCAATCTTCCAATTGTGCTACATCCGCAAGGACAAACCAAAGAAACAGCACCGCCTAGCCATTAAGAATAAGAAGAATGCTGAAGAACAACTCTACACTCTTTTTGCACAGGTGTCTGAGAGATTCCCAGATGTCAAGGTTGGAATTTAAAGCTTTGCAACTCCCTTTGGAAATACTTTTCTCAGCACTAAAATCCCCTCATCAGAATCAGTTGATGAGGGGATTTTTTTCTATTTAGGTCACATTTGAAACGAGAGAATCAAATAACTTTCTTACCATTTTTATAGACGTCTGTCACCAAATTAGTTGCAAAGAAATAGAAGAGATAATCTAGATTTGGTGCATCGTAAATCGTGATATCGGCCTGTTTCCCAGTATCAAAAGATCCAATGGTTTTGGCACGATCTACTGAATAAGCTGCATTAATAGTTACCGCATTGAGAATCTCAACTGGCGTCAAACGCATCATGAAGCAACCGAGGTGCATGGCAAACTGGAGATTGGCTGTCGGACAGGATCCTGGATTGCTATCTGTTGTTAGGGTGATGGCCATCCCAGCATCCAGCATCTTACGAGCCGGTGCATAGGTATCTTCCATGAGGCTGAAGGTTGTAGCAGGCAACAGATTGCCAATAACTTTTGCTGCGGCTAGTTTTTGAATGCCTTCATCGGTAATTACCATCAAGTGTTCTGCACTGGTGGATTCCAATTCAGCCGCCACGTCAACACCACCGATGGACTCGATTTCATCCGCATGAATCCGTAACTTGAAGCCCATTTCCTTGGCTTTTGACAGAAGATAGCGGGACTCATCTGCTGTAAAGACACCCTTTTCACAGAAGATATCACAAAATTCAGCTAACTTTTCTTCCTTCACTTTTGGAAGCATTTGCTCAATAATAAGGTCTAAATACTCTTGAGAACGGCCCTTATACTCTGTCGGGATCGCATGGGCTGCCATAAAGGTTGAAACCAGATCAATTTCATGGTCACGGTCCAAGGCAGCTACTACATCTAGTTGTCGTTTTTCCGTTTCCCAATCCAAACCGTAGCCGCTTTTAGCTTCAACGGTGGTCACTCCATGACGCAACATATAGTCCAACAGTCGTTTAGACTTGTCATAGAGATTGTCAAAAGATGCTTCACGAGTTGCCCGAACAGTGCTCAGAATTCCACCGCCTTGAGCGAGGATGTCTAAGTAGGAAACACCCGCTAACTTTTTCGCAAATTCATGTTCACGACTGCCTCCATAGACCAAGTGAGTGTGGCAGTCGATCAAACCAGGAGTCGCAACTTTTCCTTCACAGGATTTTACTTCCGTATGGTCATCGATCAGTTCTGGATCTGGTTGACCTGTCCCAACTGCGAGGATTTTTCCATCCTTAATAGCAATATAAGCATCGGAAAGGATTTGCGCTTCTGCCATCTCTTTTCCATAGAGGGGATGGCCTAGATCATTTGGACAAAACAACTGGTTAAAGTGGGTTAAGATTACATCAGCAGACATATGAAAACATTCCTTTCTATTTCCATTGTTATTCATTTTACAATTCTAAAGAAAAAGCGTCAAAAAAAAGTCAAAAAGTTTCTCCCTCATTATTTTTTGCTTTATTAAAAATTAAATTTATTTTTGACTCTTTATTGACGTTTCTTGGATACAATAAAGAAAATATAAATTCATAGTCTACACATAAGGAGGTTCCTACTATGTCATTTATAGACGATAAAGAAATTGCAGCTGCTATGTCTGTCAAACTTGACTTTGATGTCCTACCTGAAAAGGCAACTTTTCAAGAAGGCATCCGTCGTGCACCTGATAGAGGCTTCCGCTTAACGCAAGCTCAGACTGAGATTGCTCTTAAAAACGCTCTGCGTTACATCCCTAAAAAATTCCACCAAGAGTTGATCCCAGAATTTCTGGAAGAACTAAAAACTCGCGGTCGGATCTATGGCTATCGCTTCCGTCCAAAAGATCGGATCTATGGCAAACCAATTGATGAGTACAAAGGAAAATGCACTGCTGCTAAGGCTATGCAGGTTATGATTGACAACAACTTGAGCTTTGAAATCGCCCTTTATCCATATGAATTGGTCACTTACGGAGAAACAGGTTCTGTCTGTGCCAACTGGATGCAATACAACTTGATCAAGAAATACTTAGAAGTCATGACAGAAGACCAAACCTTGGTGGTTGAATCTGGTCACCCTCTCGGCCTCTTCAAGTCTAAACCAGAAGCTCCTCGCGTCATCATTACCAACGGTCTCTTGATCGGTGAGTATGACAACATGCGCGACTGGGAAATTGCTGAAGAGATGGGCGTTACCAACTACGGTCAGATGACGGCTGGTGGTTGGATGTACATCGGTCCTCAAGGGATCGTTCACGGTACCTTCAACACTCTCCTTAATGCTGGACGTCTTAAACTCGGTGTGCCTGATGATGGCGACTTAACTGGTAAACTCTTCATCTCGTCTGGTCTCGGTGGTATGAGTGGAGCTCAAGGGAAAGCAGCTGAAATTGCAAAAGCTGTTGCCATCGTTGCAGAAGTAGACCGCTCTCGAATCGAAACCCGTCACTCTCAAGGTTGGATTAGCCAAGTAACCGACAGTGCCGAAGAAGCTGTGAAATTGGCTCAAGCAGCCCTTGAAGCTGGTGAATCTACTTCTATTGCCTACCATGGAAATATCGTAGACTTGCTCGAATATGTCAATGAACACAATGTCCACGTTCATCTCTTGTCTGACCAAACCTCTTGCCACAACGTTTATGATGGTGGCTATTGCCCAGTTGGGATTAGCTTTGAAGAACGGACACGTCTGCTGGCAGAAGACAAAGAAACCTTCCATCGCTTGGTCGATGAAACCTTAGCTCGTCACTTCGCAGTGATTAAAGCTTTGACTGCTAAGGGCACCTACTTCTTCGACTATGGTAATGCCTTCATGAAATCTGTTTACGACTCTGGCATCAAGGAAATTTCTAAGAATGGTTTGGATGACAAGGACGGCTTCATTTGGCCATCTTATGTAGAAGATATCATGGGACCTATGCTCTTTGACTATGGTTATGGTCCATTCCGTTGGGTCTGCCTAAGCGGTAAACACGAAGACTTGATTGCAACTGACCACGCTGCTATGGAAGCGATCGATCCAACTCGTCGCTACCAAGACCGCGATAACTACAACTGGATTCGCGATGCTGAAAAGAACCAATTAGTCGTTGGTACACAGGCTCGTATCCTCTATCAAGATTGTATGGGACGTGTCAATATCGCTTTGAAATTTAATGAACTCATTCGCCAAGGCAAGATTGGACCGGTCATGATTGGACGTGACCACCATGACGTATCTGGTACAGATGCTCCATTCCGTGAAACCTCCAATATCAAAGATGGATCGAATGTTACTTGTGATATGGCCGTTCAATGTTACGCTGGTAACGCTGCTCGAGGTATGAGTCTTGTTGCTCTCCACAATGGTGGTGGTACTGGTATCGGTAAGGCCATCAACGGAGGATTTGGTCTCGTCCTAGACGGTAGTCACCGAATCGACGAAATTATCAAATCTGCTATTTCATGGGATACCATGGGAGGGGTTGCTCGTCGGAACTGGGCACGGAACGATCATGCTATTGAAACAGCAATCGAATACAACCGTCTCCATGCAGGAACAGACCACATCACTATTCCTTATCTTGCAGACGAAGATCTGGTCAAAGATGCGGTTCAAAAATTGTTTTAACATCAAAAAATAAAAATTGAGAAAGGGGAGGAGAATACATTGCCCTCCTTCCCCACTTCTCCTATAAAAAGAGGTAATCATATGGCAAAAATTGTTGAGTGTATTCCAAACTTCTCTGAAGGACGCAATCAAGCTGTAATCGACGGATTAGTCGCTACTGCAAAAAGCATTCCAGGTGTTACATTATTAGACTACTCGTCTGATGCTAGCCACAACCGCAGCGTCTTTACACTCGTTGGGGATGAAGAAAGCATTCAAGAAGCGGCTTTCCAATTGGTAAAATACGCATCTGAAAACATCGATATGACCAAGCACGAAGGCGAACACCCTCGGATGGGAGCAACAGACGTTTGTCCATTCGTTCCAGTCAAAGATATCACAACAGATGAATGTGTCGAAATCGCTAATAAAGTGGCGGAACGCATCAATCGTGAATTGGGTATTCCAATCTTCCTCTATGAAGATGCCGCAACCCGTCCAGAACGCACCAACCTCGCTAAAGTTCGTAAAGGCCAATTCGAAGGAATGCCAGAAAAATTGTTGGAAGAAGACTGGAAACCAGACTACGGTGAACGCAAGATTCACCCAACTGCAGGGGTTACTGCTGTAGGTGTCCGTATGCCGCTTGTTGCCTTCAATGTCAACCTTGACACAGATGATCTAGAAATTGCCAATAACATTTCTAAAATCATTCGCGGATCCAGCGGTGGATACAAATACTGTAAAGCGATTGGTGTTATGCTAGAAGATCGCAACATTGCCCAAGTTTCTATCAACATGGTCAACTTGGAAAAATTCCCATTGTATCGCGTCGTTGAAACCGTTCGTTTCGAAGCACAACGCTACGGGGTTCGAATCATCGGAACAGAACTCATCGGACTTGCTCCAGCTAAGGCTTTGATCGACTCAGCGGAATACTACTTGCAATTAGAAGACTTTGACTACAGCAAACAAGTCTTGGAAAATCACTTGTTGGGTTAGAAAGGGAGTTCTATGAAACTAGTTGACTTAAGTATTACTGAGTTTGCCAAGATTCTTGGTTCAGATGCCCCAGCTCCAGGTGGTGGTTCTGCTGCTGCCCTATCTGCTGCAAATGGGATTTCCCTTACAAAAATGGTCTGCGAACTGACCATTGGTAAGAAAAAATACGCTGAATTTGAAGACCACATCAAAGGGGTTCACGAAAAAAGTGCCCACCTCCAAGATCAATTACTAGAAGCTATTGACAAAGATACAGAAGCTTTCAACGTCGTATCAGCTGTCTTTGATCTTCCAAAAGAAACGGAAGAAGAGAAAGCCGCTCGTCGTGAAGCCATGCAAAAAGCTTTGAAACATGCGACAGTATCTCCTTTCTCTATGATGGAGCTCATCGTTGAGGCGCTTGAAACCACCAAAGAAGCTGTTGGCAAGTCCAACACCAATGCGGCGAGTGACCTAGGGGTGGCTGCTCTCAATCTCAAGGCTGGACTTCAAGGGGCTTGGCTCAACGTCCTAATCAACATTTCAGGAATCAAGGACCAAGACTTTGTCCAAGAATACCACGGCAAGGGTCTCGAACTCCTCCAAACAGGCTCTGACCTTGCAGATAGCATTTACCAAAGCATTTTAGAAAGCCTATCATAAACCTATCAATCAACTTTATAACTTTAATACCTACAAAGAAAGAAGGGATTCTATGGTTTTATCGGATATTGAAATTGCCAATTCTGTCCAAATGAAGCCCATCACGGAAATCGCTGCTGAACTTGGATTGACCGAAGAGGATATTTCACTCTACGGAAAGTACAAGGCAAAAATCGATAGCAATCAACTGGAACAACTAAAGGACAAGAAAGATGGAAAGCTGATCCTTGTGACAGCCATCTCTCCGACACCTGCTGGAGAAGGAAAGACAACCACCTCTGTTGGACTAGTGGATGCCCTCTCTGCTATTGGTGAAAAAGCGGTTATTGCCCTCCGCGAACCATCTCTTGGCCCTGTCTTTGGGATCAAGGGTGGTGCTGCTGGTGGTGGTTACGCCCAAGTCGTTCCAATGGAAGACATCAACCTTCACTTTACAGGTGACTTCCATGCCATTGGGATTGCCAACAACCTGCTTGCTGCCTTGATTGACAATCACATCCATCACGGCAATGAGTTAGGCATTGATTCTCGTCGCATCACCTGGAAACGGGTGGTCGATATGAATGATCGTCAACTCCGTCATATTGTCGATGGCCTCCAAGGAAAAACAAATGGGGTTCCTCGTGAAGATGGCTTTGATATCACAGTGGCTTCTGAAATCATGGCTATTCTCTGTCTCTCAGAAAATATCCTTGACCTCAAAGAACGCCTCGATCGCATCATCATTGGGTACAACTACCAAGGACAACCGGTCACAGCTAAAGAGCTCAAGGCTGGAGGCGCTATGGCAGCCGTCCTCAAAGATGCCATCCATCCCAACTTGGTGCAAACCTTGGAGCATACTCCTGCTATCATCCACGGTGGACCATTTGCCAATATTGCTCATGGCTGTAACAGTGTGCTGGCTACTAAACTAGCTCTCAAATATGCAGACTATGTCGTTACGGAAGCTGGTTTTGGAGCAGACTTAGGCGCTGAAAAATTCATTGATATCAAGTGCCGCATTGCCGGACTCAAACCTTCTGCCGTAGTCCTCGTTGCAACCATCCGTGCTCTCAAGATGCATGGTGGAGTTGCCAAAGCGGACTTGGCTACTGAAAATGTCCAAGCTGTTATCGATGGTCTGCCAAACCTCGACAAACACTTGGCCAACATCCAAGAAGTCTATGGCCTTCCTGTGGTCGTTGCCATTAACAAATTCCCACTGGATACAGAGGCAGAGCTAGAAGCTGTCTATGAATCTTGTAAGAAACGCAATGTAGATGTTGTCATTTCGGATGTCTGGGCACATGGTGGCGCTGGTGGACGCGACCTAGCTGAAAAAGTCATTCAACTAGCTCAAGAAGAAAACCACTTCTCTTATGTCTATGACGACGAAGACAGCATTGAAACGAAATTGACCAAGATTGTCACAAAAGTCTATGGTGGAAAAGGTATCAGCCTAACGCCAGCTGCTAAACGCGAACTCAAAGAATTGGAAGCTCTTGGCTTCTCAAACTACCCAATCTGTATGGCCAAAACGCAATATTCCTTCTCGGATGATGCCAAGAAGATCGGAGCACCGAAAGATTTCACTGTCAAAATCAGCAACCTTAAGGTGGCAGCAGGAGCTGGCTTTATCGTTGCGCTCACAGGAACGATCATGACCATGCCTGGCCTACCAAAAGTTCCAGCCAGTGAAAAGATTGATATCGACGCCCAAGGCAATATTACTGGTCTCTTTTAAGAAAGAGGAGGTCCTATGGTGACTATCCTTCATCTCACCCCCGCAGATTATCAGATTTCTACTTGGTCTGGTGGTCAAACCACCCAACTCTTCCTCTCTCCAAAAGAGGGAAGTTATCCAGATCGGACCTTTGACTTTCGCCTCTCTACTGCAACGGTGGAGGTTGAAAAAAGTGATTTTACTGATCTCACTGGCTACCACCGAATCTTGATGCCTCTGACTTCATCGATTACACTCACCCATCAACATAAAGAAGTTGTTTTGAAGCCATTTCAAAGCTACTTCTTTGACGGGGGAGATCCCGTATCTAGCCAAGGGACCTGTCAAGATTTTAATCTAATCTATAAACCTTCTTATCAGGGGCATATGAGTGCTATATCCCCAAAAGAAAGTGTCACGAGCCAGAGTCGCTATCAATTGATCTATGCTCTCTGTCCACTAACACTTGAATGGAAAAAGGGACAACTTTACTCCCTCAAAACTCACGAGCTCCTGTTTATCGAACAAGCATCTCCTCTTCAAGAGATGACAATTACGTTTTCACCCCTTCAGTCTGGGAAGCAACCGATTGCTATCTGGACTGCGCTAAGATAATGTTTTAAAGGAGAGACATTATGAACGGAGCACATAAACAGTCGATTGAGGAACAAGAAAAAGCGAAATTCAGCTTTAGCGGTGCCACTCTATACGGTATCAATGCCGTGATTGGGTCTGGTATCTTCCTCTTGCCCAAAAAGATATATTCTGGCCTCGGACCAGCTTCCCTGGCCGTCATGTTTGGAGTAGCTATTCTTGTCATGCTACTATCAGCCTGTCTGGCTGAAACGGCTGGCTACTTTGATAAAAACGGTGGAGCCATGCAATACTCAAAAGCAGCTTTCGGAGACTTTGTCGGCTTTAACGTCGGGATCCTCGGATGGGCCGTTACCGTTATCGCTTGGGCTGCTATGCTAGCTGGTTTTGCTAAGATCTTCATCATTACCTTCCCAGCATTCGAAGGCTACAACCTACAGATTAGTATCGTTATGTTGGTTCTCTTGAGTCTTATGAACATCGCCGGTCTGAAAACATCGAAAATGTTCACACTGACAGCTACTGTTGCAAAATTAATCCCAATTGTCCTCTTCTCACTCTTCGCCATCTTCTTTATTCCTGGTGGAGTAAGCAAGGGCAACTTCACACCTTTCCTTCAATTGGAAAGTGGATCAAATCTCTTTAGTGCTATTTCTAGTACCGCTGTTTACATCTTCTATGGATTTATCGGATTCGAAACCATGTCCATCGTTGCAGGGGAAATGCGTAACCCTGAAAAGAACGTTCCTCGTGCTATCTTGGGATCCATCAGTATCGTCTCAGTTCTCTACATGTTGATCATCGCTGGAACAATCGCTATGCTTGGTGGAGGCATTATGGGAACCGAGGCACCAGTACAAGACGCATTTGTTAAAATGATTGGCCCTATCGGTGCCCCTCTTGTCTCCTATGGTGCTCTCATTTCAATCGCCGGTCTCAACATCGGTGAATCCATTATGGTTCCTCGTTTCGGTGCTGCCCTAGCAGACGAAAAACTCTTGCCAGCAGAACTTGGAAAAACAAACTCCAAGAATGCTCCTGTCATTGCCATTATCATTTCCGGTTTCTTTGCATTCTTACTCTTGTTATCTGGATCTTTCGAATCCTTAGCAACTTTCAGTGTTGTTTTCCGTTTCTTCCAATATATTCCGACTGCTTTGGCAGCGCTCAAACTCAGAAAAATGTACCCAGAGAAAAAGGTTACCTTCCGAGTGCCATTCGGTCCAGTTATCCCAATTTTGGCTGTTGTCATCAGTATCTTGATGATTGCAGGGGATAATCTAATGAACTTTGTATGGGGAGCTATCGGTCTAGTAATCGCTAGTGGACTTTACTTTGTTTTCCACGGTGACAAACTAGCTAAAAAATAAAACAGTCCTCACCAATTCTATTTACACATTAGATGGGAACTTAGGAGGAGCAAAGCATTCCTTTGCTCCCTAGCCCATCTAAGAAGCCACGAATATCAAACCTGAGCTCTTTTCTCTAAGACTTCTTTCAATCCTTCTAAGAATCATAGACAATGGGCTCACGTTTGGTATTCAAACCGAAGTAAACAAATCTACTTCTACAGAACAATTCATAATCGGAGGTTTTATATGACTCAATTGATTCATTTAGATGGTAACAGCTTAACACTGGAAGAGGTCATCGCCGTCGCTCGGCACGGTGCCCAATGTGAGTTAGACGAAGCAGCCAAAGAAGCTGTTATCGCATCTCGTAAAATTGTTGATGATATCGTCCGTGAAAAACGTGTTGTCTATGGTGTGACCACTGGATTTGGCTCTCTCTGTAATGTCAGCATTTCTCCAGAAGATACTGTCCAACTGCAAGAAAACTTGATTCGTACCCACGCATCTGGTTTTGGTGATCCACTTCCAGAAGATGCCGTTCGTGCTATCATGCTCATCCGGATCAACTCGCTCTTAAAAGGCTATTCTGGCATTCGTCTGTCAACTGTTGAAAAACTATTAGAATTGCTTAACAAAGGAGTGACTCCTTATATTCCAGAAAAAGGATCACTCGGAGCTTCCGGAGACCTTGCCCCCCTTTCTCATATGGTGCTCCCAATGTTGGGACTTGGACACGCCTACTACAAAGGTCAACTCTTGAGCGGTCAAGAAGCTCTCGACCAAGCTGGTATTGAAAAGATCCAATTGGCTGCCAAAGAAGGGCTTGCTTTGATCAATGGTACGACTGTCCTAACCGGTATCGGCGCTCTTGCGACTTATGATGGTATCCAATTGCTCAAACTGTCTGACATTGCCGGTGCTCTTTCAATGGAAGTCCACAATGGTATTACCAGCCCATTTGAAGAAGACCTTCATACTATCCGTCCTCAAAGTGGACAATTGGCAACCGCTCGTAATATCCGTAACCTCCTTGAAGGAAGCAAAAACACAACTGTTGCGACCCAACAACGGGTACAAGATCCTTATACACTCCGTTGTATTCCTCAAATCCATGGAGCCAGCAAAGACTCTATTGCTTATGTAAAAACAAAAGTTGAAATCGAAATCAACTCTGTGACAGATAACCCAATCATCACCAAGGAAGGACACGTCATCTCCGGAGGTAACTTCCACGGTGAACCAATGGCACAACCATTTGACTTCTTGGGTATTGCCCTTTCTGAGATCGGAAACGTATCTGAACGTCGGGTGGAACGCTTGGTCAACAGCCAGCTTAGTAAATTGCCATCCTTCTTGGTCAAACACCCTGGCCTCAACTCAGGCTTCATGATTACGCAGTATGCTTGTGCTTCTCTTGCATCTGAAAACAAAATCTTGTCTCACCCAGCCAGCGTTGACTCTATCCCATCTTGTGAAAACCAAGAAGACTTCGTCAGCATGGGAACTACAGCAGCTCGTAAAGCAGCAGAAATCCTTAAGAATTCGCGCCGCATCGTTGCTACTGAAATTATGGCAGCCTGCCAAGCCTTGGATCTCAAACCAGAAAATCATGAACTTGGTAAAGGTACAAAACCAGCCTATGACATGATTCGCAGCAAGGTGGCCTTCATTGAATTTGACAAGGACATCGAAATCTTCGAAGAACTCAATAAAGCATCTGCTGTTGTCGAAAGTGAAGAATTCTTAGCAACCATCGAAAAAGCAGTTGACTTAAGCATTCAATACTGATACAGTAAGGATACAGCAGAAAAAGGCTGAGAAAATTTCTCAGCCTTTCCAATTCTAGCCAAATACCAACAAACGGAGGCATGTAACGTGCTTAGAGATTATTACCCAACGACTTACAGTTATTACCAAGGCAGTATTGAAGACAATCCTTATACAGCCAAATGGGGAATGCTGACGAAGTTTTTGGATTTGAATGATGAAACCTTGACTCCTTTTGAAGAAGTCACCTTTGGAATCCTTGGTTTTAAAAGCGATAAAGGAGTCTATATCAATAACGGTCGCGTCGGTGCTGTCGAAAGTCCTAATGCTATTCGCACCCAGCTCGCCAAACTTCCTTGGCACTGGGGCACCAACGTCACAGTTTTTGATGTCGGAAATATCGATGGCCCCAATCGTTCTCTTGAAGATTTGCAAGAGAGCCTCTCTCTAACTGTCAAACGGATGTTGGAGCTAAATATTCAACCAATCGTCCTCGGTGGAGGGCACGAAACGGCTTATGGTCACTACCTGGGCCTCAAATCCTCCTTGCAACCAGATGAACAATTGGCTGTCATAAACCTAGATGCTCACTTTGACCTGCGTCCTTACGACCAAACTGGTCCCAACTCTGGAACAGGATTTCGCCAAATGGCAGACCACGCAAAAGAAGAGAGCAAAGATTTCCCTTACTTGATTTTGGGCATCCAGGAACACAGCAACAACCTGTTCCTATTCAACTATGTGGCAAAAACACCAAGCATTGATTTCTTAACAGGACAAGATCTCTTCCGGATGAGCCACCAGGCCATTCTTGATCGGATTGATCAATTCTTAGAAAAACAGACAGCGGTCTACCTCTCTATCGATATGGACTGCTTTGCCGTTGGTTCTGCCCCTGGCGTCAGTGCCATCCAGTCACTTGGTGTGGATCCAAAACTAGCCCTAATGTTGCTCCAACACATTGCTGCTAGCGGCAAACTGATTGGATTTGATATTGTGGAAGTTTCCCCTCCTCATGATATTGACAACCACACCTCCAACCTGGCTGCAACCTTTATCTTTTACTTGACCCAAATCTTGTCCCAACAAAAATAAGATGCAAAACCTCTCTAACATACAAAAGGCTTATCAACATCCATCCCTTGGGTGTTGATAAGCCTTTTTTTATTCTTCCTTCGTGACACTTGATGAGCTATACTAGAGGACTTTTAATCTCTTGAGGAAGGGACGGTCTCTATACGGAGTCAGATGTTGCTCTGCCAGTTTCTTGTAGTAGCCCTTATCTTCTTTCAAGAAAGAGCTCAAAGCAGGAACCGGTTGCTCTCCTTGTTCCTTCTGGGCCGCCAAGAAGGCTAAGAGATAACAAACCATCCCCTTGTCTCGCGCATTCGTCGTTTGCTTCATGGTTCCTTCTTTACGAGCCAGATAAGTTGCCACCTTCTCTTGCTCGCCAAAATGACAGGCGATTAAGGATTGATAAAATTCGAGCAATTCTTCCTTCCAAGGGAAGCGAACGCCGGACAAAACCTTTTGAGCCCTGTCAAAATAGAAGCGGGCTTGGACCAAATCTCCCTTCCAATAGTAGGCAATCCCAAGATCAATTTCAAACACCACTCGGACTGAATCAACAGATTGATCTCCCACCAAGCGTAGGACCTCTTCCAAATGGGTGACAGCTACTTGAAAATGCCCTCTCACTTGCTCTATTTCAGCCAGGTAGGCTAAAGATGCTGCAATTTGAATGGCATACTTGGCCTGCATGCTATTGGTCAGACTAAAGCAATCAATGGAGCGATAGAGGTGGCGGGTTGCCTGCTCCTCATCCCCTACCATCAAATGGTACAAACCCTTCAAACGTAACTGAATCGCAATCGCTTCATGGTTGTTGGCCTGAATCGCATCTTCTAAAGCCAAATCTGTGTAATAGGCCATTTCAGAAATATTTTCTGTTTGAATGCAATAATAAATGATTTGCCGGTACCCTTCTAAAAGAAAGTCGAGCCGTTTGAGTTCCCGCGCATAGGAGATGACCTTTTGAATATCATGAATCCCCTTTTGGTACTCACCACTTCGAATGAAGTAGCGCCCCTCTAAATACAAGTAGCGCAGTTGCAAATACTTGTAGTCTCTATCTTTTTGGTGTCGTGAAAAAAGCTGATCCAGTTCTCGACGAAGACGAGAGAGTTCCCCAAAAATATCCAAATGGCTATTTTCACCATCTGATACTCCCCCTTCTTCTCCCTTGGAGTATATTGGGAATAGTTCATGTTCTAGCTGGAGGATTTCTTCCAAGTAGGTTAGCTCAAAGGATAGGGAACACAAGAGATTTTGGGACTGCTTGTATTGGTAAGCTATTTCCTTATAGAAGAGCAGGTCTGTCGAATCTTCTAAGGTTTCTTCCAGTTTTTGCGCGATTTGTTGATGGAAGAGACGCCGTCTGGCTGGTGACAGGAGTTGGTAGAAATACATGGCTACCAATTGCTTGCAAAATTGGACTAAGAGATCCTCCCCCTCCTCCACTATTGAGATGATTCCTCTTTGAGCTAAAGGATCTAATAATGCAGTTAAAACAGAAAGATCTGTAGCTGTCAAATCGGCCAAGATAGACATGGATATCGGCTTATGAAAACAAGACAAATAATGAAGAAGGGACTCCTCTTCACTGCTCAAGTCACCCAGCTCTTGAGACAGATAGGCTTGAATAATATCAGGTAAGGGCTCTAAACTTTCCTTCTCTTTCCACTCTTCTATATAGCTGGACAACAAGAAGGGACTACCTTCACTCCACTCCATCATTTGCTCGATCAGGGCTGGTTCTATCTGCCCCAGTTGCCCTTGTAAGAGTGATCGACTTTCACTCGGATCAAAATTGGTCAACTCTAGCTGGGACAACCGTCTCTCGACTTTTAAACTCCCAAAGAAGGTGACCAAGAATTCCGGCAAAGGCCCCTCAGCTGTAACAATCAGTTGCCATCTTTCCCCGCTACTTTTCTCCTCCAATTGCTTTACTTTATTGAATGAGGCCGCATCCATCCACTGAGCATTTTCAAGCAGAATCAGGAGAGGTTTTTCTTGGCTGAGTCTTTGAAGGTGCTTCCGGACAGCAGGGAGATTGTCCGCTTTTCCTAGAGGAGGAGCTTCCAAGCCCCCGCTCACTTTCTCTAGGGAAGCTTTGAGGTCGTCCCAGATCCCTCCTTCTTCTTGGCGACTGCCGACTTTGCCTTCCAGCTTGACAAAGCTAAAACTACGATTGGACAGCAAGACCAATTGACGCAATAAACGTTTTTTGCCTGTTCCAGATTGCCCCATGACCAAGAGAGGGCCAACCGCTTCCCCCTTCTCTACTAAGGATAGGTATTCTTCCAGTTGGGACAGTTCTTGTTTGCGACCAAAGAAAGGGAGTTCTCGGACATTCACACGATTGCTCTGTTTATGGGTTCGCTTAGCTTCCAAAACAGAATGATACAGTTCTTCTATCACTCGACTAGGACGAACATTCAGCTCACGATCCAATAAATCCACCAGCTTGTAATAGGTCTCAAAAAATTTCCCCAGCTGGTGATGAACTCTATAATACTCCATCAAGAGCTGGTAGTTCTTTTCTTCAAATTCATCCAGCTCTACTAAATGGTGGAGTAAGGACTCTATACCAGGGTCTCCCAGCCCCTCTTTGTCAATCTTTTGATAACAGCTTTCAATATAGAGTTGCTTATAAGCGCTCCGTTTACGGGAAGCCCACTGGTCAAAGTCCTCATCATCCTTGACGTAGAAGCCTTCCAGAAAATCTCCCTGATAAAGATGTAAATTGCTTATCGGATCCCTTTCAAAAAGCTGGACATCCAAAGAAAGATTCAGCTCAGAATTAAGGGCCAAGCTACTCCTACTTGGAGAAACAATGACATCTCCTTCAAAGATTTTATTAGCTTGGTAAACAGTATTCCGTAGATTTTTCCGAGCGACTTGGTTTTCCTTATCCCCCCAGAGAATACCCGCAATTTCATCACGGTTAACCTCACCCGATACAGCTAAGTAATAAAATAAAGCCTCCATCTTCGAGAAGGAGAAACGGATGTCTTTCTGTTGGAAAACAACCTTAGGGGGTCCAAATAACTTCAACGTGAGTTCTCTCTTCATTGCAAGCGCCTCCAAAATCTTCATATTAATACTATAAAAAAAAAGTTGCCATTTAGCAAGCGATTGGTCCAAGTAAAAAAGAGACTGAGAAAATTTTTTCTCAATCTCTACAATTCCTGCTTAGACTGTTGATTAAATCACTTCCAAGTTTGGTTGGTGTTCAAATAACGCTTTTGTTGCATGGTGGACATGATAGGCTACATCTTCATTGTTCATGGTGTAGAGATGGACACCGGCAACATCTTGTGTGACCAAATCAACGATTTGATCCACCGCATAGGCTAAACCAGCCGCACGAAGGGATTTTGGATCATGTTCATACTTATCCAGAATGGCTTTGAATTTCCGTGGGATATGAACATTTTCACAAGTCTTCAACAAGCGAAGGGCCTGGTTTCTGTTAAGAATTGGCATCACCCCTGCATGAATGGGAACATCAATTCCCGCCAAGGTACACTTATCTTGAAAATCGTAGAAACGCTCATTGTCAAAGAAAAGCTGAGTCACTAGGCTCGAACATCCAGCATCCACTTTCTTTTTCAGATTTTGAATATCTGAAATTTGGTTTGGCGAATCTGGGTGACCTTCTGGGTAACAAGCACCGATTACATCAAAGTGAGGAGCTTCTGTTTTAATAAATTCAATCAAGTCCGTTGCATAACGAAAGTCTTTTAAAGGCTCAATACCAGGAATAATATCACCACGAAGGGCCAAAATCCGATGAACCCCTACTTGATCTAATTCATGAAGGGTATCTGCTACTTTTTCCTTGCTTAGATAGATGGCAGGTAAGTGGGCAATGGTCGGAATAGACAATTCATTCTGAATATGATTGGCTAAAGCAACCGTCGTCTCTTTGATATTGTATTTATTATTGCTAGCTGTCACACTGATAAAGTGTGGAGCTAATTCCTGCATATTTTCCAAGGCACGTAAGAGCTTGGCATTGCCTACTTCAGGATTTGGAGGGAAAACCTCAAAGGAGAGCGACGGTGTTTGCTTAGTCATCAAATGTATTCCTTTCTTGATTGAGCAATTCTTTTTTTGCTATCGAGCAAGCTTAGGAATTTCTACTTGCTTTATAGCGCTTTACGAGCAGCTTTTGCCGCTTCTACAAGACGGATCAAGCTTTCTTTTGTTTCTTTAATTCCACGTGTTTTCAAACCACAGTCAGGGTTGATCCAAACTTTTCTGCTTGGTACTTTGGCAAGGATAGCTTCGATAGTGTGATCGATTTCGCCTTCGTTAGGCACACGAGGTGAGTGGATATCGTAAACCCCAGGTCCAACTTCTGTTTGGAAGTTTTTCGCTTTGAGTTCGTCCAAGATTTCAAGGTTTGAACGGCTTGCCTCAAATGAGATGACGTCTGCATCCATGTTGTCGATGGCTGGGATAATATCTGTAAATTCTGAGTAACACATGTGCGTGTGGATTTGTGTGTCTGGTGCTACTGTTGAATGTACCAAACGGAAGGCTGGAATAGCCCAGTCAAGGTAGTCTTCGTACCAGTCACTACGACGAAGTGGCAATTTCTCACGAAGAGCAGCCTCGTCGATTTGGATAATCTTCACGCCTGCAGCTTCAAGGTCAAGAACTTCATCCTTGATAGCAAGAGCGATTTGAAGAGTAGAATCCTTGATAGAGATGTCTTCACGTGGGAATGACCAGTTAAGGATGGTAACAGGTCCAGTCAACATCCCTTTAACAGGTTTGTCCGTACGGCTTTGTGCGTAGCTAGACCATTTAACAGTGATTGGGTTAAGACGAGTGACATCACCCCAGATGATTGGTGGTTTAACCCCGCGCATACCATATGATTGTACCCAACCATTCTTAGAGAAGAGGTAACCGGACAAGTTTTGACCGAAGTACTCAACCATGTCATTACGCTCGAATTCACCGTGTACAAGCACGTCAAATCCAACTTCTTCTTGCCATTTGATCCATTCGTCGATAGTTTCAGCAAGGAAGGCATCGTATTCTTCTTGTGACAATTCACCCTTACGGAAAGCCAAACGTTTCGCACGAACTTCCTTGGTTTGAGGGAATGAACCGATCGTTGTTGTTGGAAGGGCTGGAAGTTTGAAGGCATCTTCTTGGATAGCTTCACGTTCTGCAAAGGCTGGCAAACGAGTGTAGTCTGCATCAGTCAATCCAGCGATACGCGCACGAAGCTCCGCATTTGCTCCGACACGTTCTGTCGCAAAGAGTTCTTTGTTTGCTGCAAGAGCTTCTTCACCTTGACCATTGCGGATAGCATCCAAGTCACGAAGTTCTTCCAATTTTTCAACAGCAAAGGCAAAGTGATTCAAGATAGCTGGTTCAAAGTCTTCATTGGCAGTTGTAAATGGCACATGAAGCAGTGAGCATGAGCTAGTCAAAACGATGTTTTCAGCTGGTACTTGTTTCAAGATTTCCAAGCTTGCTTCGTAGTTGTTGCGCCAGATGTTCTTACCATTGACAATCCCTGCATAAAGAGTCTTGTCAGCTGGGAAGCCACCTTTAACGAGTTCAAGAGTTTTCTTCCCTTCAACGAAGTCCAAACCAATCGCATCTACTGGCAAATTCACAAGGTCAGCGTAGATGTCACGTACATCACCAAAGTAAGTTTGGATCAGAACCTCAAGACCTTTCTTGTCAGCCAAGAGCTTGTTGTAGAGGTTCAAGAAGAGCGCTTTTTCTTCAGCTGATAAATCTTTAACAAGAGCAGCTTCATCCAATTGAATACGAGTTGCACCAAGCTCAGCCAATTTAGCAAAAACATCTTGGTAAGCAGCCACTAAGCTATCAACGAAGTCTTCTGCCTTCACGCCTTCTTCGAAGTCTGATAATTGAAGGAAAGTGAATGGTCCAACCACAACTGGACGAGTGTCAAGACCCAAGTCTTTCGCTTCTTGGTACTCATCAAAAATCTTGTGACCAGCCAATTTGACTTCTGTTGTTTTTTCAAATTTTGGAACGATATAGTGGTAGTTAGTGTTGAACCATTTCTTCATTGGAAGAGCACGCACATCCCCTTTTTCTCCCTGGTAACCACGCGCCAAGGCGAAGTAGCGTTCAAGGTCAGACAAGTCCAAGTTTTGAACCGATGCAGGAACCACGTTGAAAAGGAAAGCAGCATCGAGGAAGTTGTCATAATGAGAAAAGTCATTTGATGGGATTTCAGTGATCCCTTTTTCTTTGACAATGTTCCAGTGTTTGGCACGCAATTCTTTTGCAGCGTCCAACAAATCTTCAGCTGTAATTTCGTTTCTAAAATATTTCTCAGTTGTAAATTTTAGTTCGCGGAATTCACCCAAACGAGGGAATCCGATGATTGTAGTTGACATGTTTTGTCCTCCAAAAATTCAAGTTGAGTCTATCTTATCAGAAGAAGCCCCTTCTGTATAATTGCTTTTCAATGGTTTATGGTATAGCCAGAAGCTATAACCTTATAGATCAAGGGTTTCCGCCTCTTGCCATTGACCAGAACTAATAGTCCTTATAAAAAATAACTATAAGGCTTCTACCAGACAGACTGAGCCTCCTCCCATTGGACAGACCTCGTCCCCTCTAAAACAAAAAAGAAGCTATCCGCTTCTTTTTTTGTAGAAACTTATGCTTAAGTTAGTTGCACACAAAAAGCATCCCAAGGTTCCAATACTTTTGTCTGTTTGACCTGCTCTACATTGGTATTGCTAATGAGGACCTCCTGATAGTCTTGCTTCAGTTCAAAGCTCTGAACTTGACTAGACAAATTGACCACAATCAAATAGCGTTGATTCCCATTTACTCGTTGTTAGGCAAAGACCTGGTCGACTGTATCCACTAGCTCAAAGTCTGCCGAGATCAACCAGTCTTGCTCCTTACGGAGGGCAACTAATTGTTGGTAGGTATAAAAAATGGATGAGGGATCAGCCAAAGCCGCTTCTACATTGATTTCCTGATAGTTTGGATTGACAGCTAGCCATGGGCGACCGGTTGTAAAACCAGCCTGTGGCAGCTTGGACCACTGCATAGGGGTTCGAGCATTGTCCCGGCCAATATGCCGGATCTGGTCCATAATGGTGTCGAGGTCTACTCCCTTTTCTAGGCTTTCCTTAGCGTAGTTAATAGATTCAATATCTTCGATTTCGTCTAGGCTCTTAAAAGGATAGTTGGTCATGCCAATCTCTTCCCCCTGGTAGATATAAGGTGTCCCTCTCATCAAATGAAGAAGAATGGCTAGGGCCTTAGCGGACTTCACCCGGTATACTTGGTCATCTCCCCAGGCAGAGACAATCCGAGGAAGGTCATGATTGTTCCAAAAGAGGGAGTTCCAGCCTTCATCCATGCCCAGTTCCGTCTGCCACTTGTAAAAGATTTCTTTCAATTTAGGAACATTGAGCTTCTTCGCATAGTGCCATTTGGGCTGACCCTCTTGGAAGAGAAGCCCAATGTGTTCAAATTGAAAGACCATCGATAATTCTTCATTGTCAGGACCAGAGTATTGCTTAGCAATCTCAGGTGTCGCTCCCCAGGTCTCCCCGACCGTCAACAAATCCTTATCTCCGAAGGTTGTTCGATTCATTTCTTTCAGATAGGGGTGGAGCATAGGACAATTGGCTACGATCTTCTGATCCGGAATTTTCCCAATCATGTCGATGACATCCATCCGAAAACCACCGATCCCCTTGTCAATCCAAAAATTCATCATGTCGTAAATCTTCTGCCGAAGGCTCTCATTTTCCCAATTCAGGTCCGGTTGCTTCTTACTAAAGAAGTGCAAATAATATACTGCTGGGAAGCTGGATCAAATTCCCAAGCTGAACCACTGAAGTTCGAGAGAAGATCATTGGGTTGGTCCCTCCAAATATAGTAGTCCCGCTCTGGATTGTTTGGATTTTCTTTCGCTTCGATAAACCAAGCATGCTCATCCGAGGTATGGTTGACAACCAAATCCATAATAATCTTAATATCGCGCTTTTGCCCTTCCGCAATCAGCTTCTCCATATCCTCCATGGTCCCAAAGATAGAAGCAATATCCTCATAATCAGATATGTCATAGCCATTATCATCCATAGGACTTTAGTAAACAGGAGACAGCCAAATGGCTGTAATGCCTAGTTTCTCCAAATAATCCAGCTTACTGATGATCCCCTTGAGGTCACCAATTCCATCCCCATTGCTATCTAAAAAACTCTTGGGATAGATTTGATAAATCACAGCATCATGCCACCTTTTTTTCTTCATGTACTTCTCCTTTTTGATTTTACTTGTAATCCCTTTCAACATAACCAAACTTGAAAGAAATTGCAACTCTTAGTAGCTCTATCAGTCTCCTTTAAAATAAAAAAGAAGTCACTTTAGAAAACTTCCTTTTTTAACCTTCTCATCCTCTTTTCATTTTGCCAATTGTGATAAGAGAGCATGGCCAACCCAAAGAGATGGCTTCCAAACAAGGCCACCACAAAAATCAGCTTGCCTCTGTCTGGATAGGAAAGTGGGAGATTGCTAAAACCATAGCGAGCCCACTCGATGAAGATTGGATGCGAAAAGTAAAGCGCCATACTCATCTGTTTTAAATACTGTAAGTCATAAGATTTTAAAAAGGACGATTTTAGGCAAGCATTGACCAAATAGACCGTCACAAAAGGAAGAAGAAAGAAAAAGTTCTTATCCATTCCTTCATGTTGAAAAATAACTACGCCTTCTAAACAGAGGAAACCAAAAGTCAGAGCAAGCTTTTGCCAACGGTGAACCCTAAAATTTTGTGAATGAAAATGATCAAACAGATAGTAACCCATATAGATAAAAATAGGCGTGTAAAAGAATCCATTTCGAGCAGTGAAAAATAAGTTGCTGTAGAGCTGGTAGCCCTTGAGAAGACTCGTGGTGTCTAGATAAGCCGAATAGGTCTCAACCAAGCCCCAGCAATAGAGGAGCAAGCTGATCACCCCCGCCCAAACCATGCCCAAGCGTTTGACCAGTTGATTGACCAAAAACAAACCTAGCAAAAAAGCTGGGATATACCAGAGTTGGTAACACATCCCCAAATAGACTAGAGCGATGAGGACGCCAGCTGGAAAGAGAGATACTGGGAGGTTGAGACTAGAAAAAAAGACCCAGGCATAGGGAAGATAGACACAACTCCAAAATAAATAGGTTTTTACGATTTTGACCAGATAGGCCTTCATTTTCCTTGCATCTCTTAGTGATGGCTTGAGGAAAAAGCTGGCACAGACGATAAAAAATGGCACCGCTAGCCGTCCAAGGATACTCTTGAGACCAAAATGCACCGACTCATAGGAAGTTAAGCGACCACTATGCACCAAAATCACTGCAATCGCAAAGAGGTATTGAAAAAGACTAATACTGGAAGTGTTATAGAGGGAATTCTTTTTCATGGTCCTACTCCTTCGCCAAATGCAGATTCTATGGTTATTTTAGCATGAAAGAGAGGACCAAGCAAGGAATCCTTGCCTCCTTATCTACCTTTTTTCCTCTATTTTTGATATACTCAAAGCATGCACAAACAAACGATTATTGATTTTAAAGAGCTTGGATTGCGACAGCTTTTCACCAAGCCCATAAGGGAATTAAAAACCAGAGACCTCGACCAAGTAGAGACTCTTCTGAGAGAGGCGGAAGCCTATCAGGAGGCTGGTTATTATGCCGTAGGCTATGTCAGTTATGAAGCCGCTCCTGCTTTTGAGAAAAAATTAGCCGTCCACCCAGCACCACTCATGGGAGAGTATCTCCTCTATTTCACCATTCATGAGGAGGTCGAGACCCTTCCTTTCCCAGAGGACTATGAGGCTGTGGACCTACCTGCCAATTGGAAGGAAGAGGTCGAGGCGCCTACCTATCAAGAAGCCATTGAGACCATCCAGCACCACATCCGTCAAGGAGACACCTACCAGGTCAACTATACCGTCCAGCTTTCTCAAGAGCTAGAGGCTGATCCTTTGGCCATCTATAATCGCTTAGTGGTAGAGCAAAAGGCCCATTACAATGCCTTTATCCAGCACGATGATGTGTCCATCCTCTCTATCAGCCCTGAACTCTTTTTTGAACAAGAAGATCGGCTATTGACCACGCGCCCCATGAAGGGGACGACTCGTCGTGGCCTCACCAACCAAGCCGATCTTGAAGAGGCAGCTTGGTTAGAAGCGGACCCCAAAAATCGAGCGGAAAATATGATGATTGTAGATCTCCTCCGCAATGATATGAACCGGATTTCGGAAATTGGAAGTGAGCAGGTGACCCGTCTCTGCCAAGTTGAGCAATACTCTACCGTTTGGCAGATGACGTCGACCATTAAAAGTCGCTTGCGCCCAGAGATCGACCTGGTTCAAACCTTCCAGGCCCTCTTTCCTTGTGGTTCGATTACAGGGGCACCGAAAATCTCTACTATGGAAATTATTCAAAAGACAGAGGTTGCTCCTCGCGGAGTCTACTGTGGAACGATTGGGATCCTTCTTCCAAAAGGGAAACGGATCTTCAATGTGGCTATCCGAACCCTTCAAATGCAAGGCACCAAAGCCATCTATGGCGTAGGAGGGGGCATCACTTGGGACAGCAAATGGAAATCCGAATACCAGGAAACTAAGCAAAAGTCTGCTGTTCTCTACCGTCAAGAGCCTCGATTTGATCTCTTGACAACTGGTCGTATCCACCAAGGAGAGTTGACCTTCCTGAAGCAACACTTGACCCGTTTGCGAGAGGCCAGCCGCTACTTTGCCTATCCTTATAATGAGCAAAAGCTCTTGAACAAACTTCAAGAAGAGCTCACTCATGTTGATTCTAGCCTTGACTATCGTTGTCGGATAGCCTTGCAGAAAAACGGAAACTTCCAACTGACGATTACGGAGCTAACAGACTTGCCAGCTAGCTATCTACAGGCTCAATTACGAGAACAAACTGCACCATTAAACCGACCTTTTACCTATTTTAAAACGAGCCAGAGAGACCATCTCATCCAGTCAGATCGGGAGCAGATCTACTATTTAGAAGACGGAACCTTACTAGAGACGACCATCGGCAACCTCATTCTAGAGATCGACGGCCAACTCTACACTCCTCCAGCTCATCTCCCTCTCCTCGAAGGGATCTACCGCCGCCATCTATTGGAAACTGGACAAGTAGAGGAAAAACGATTGACACTGAAGGATTTAGAAGTTGCTGACAGAGTCTATGCCTGCAATGCCCTTCGTGGACTTTATCCACTCGATTTTACAAGAAAGAACCCATAATGAAACTTGTTTTTTTACATGGCCTAGGCCAGGATGCTCATTCTTGGCAAAGTGTTCAAGATGCACTTTCCCCCTTGCCTTCTGACTCTTTCGCTATTTTCTCTTATCCAAGCGAAAGCTACCAGGAGGCCAAAGAAAGACTGACGGAGTGTCTCCAACAAGAAAGCGAGCCCTTTATTCTGGTTGGACTCTCACTGGGTGGCGTTCTCGCTCTTGAACTCTCCAGCCAAGACTTACCACACCTCAAGGGCTTGGTGCTCTCAGGGACACAATACAAACTCAAGACCAATCTCCTCTATCGGCTCCAGATCCTCCTCTTTCGTCTGCTTCCCAAACAGGTCTTTGAAAAGCAGGGGGCCAACAAACAGCACATGTTGCAAATCTTGACCGAGTTAAAAAGTCTTAATCTAACCAATACTGCTAAAACTTGTCAGCTCCCTAGCTTAGTGATTTGTGGCAGCAAAGATTGGGCCAATCAAGCTTCTTCGAAAAAGTTGGCAAATCTCCTGCCCAAAGGGCACTATCAAGAAATCGCAGATGGAGGCCATCTACTCAATACTCAGAAACCCAATGAACTGGCACAAGTCATCAAGGAGTTTGTTGGTGAATTTAAAAATGAAGAGGCTAGCTTAAAAAACAGTTCCTCTTAATGTAGATAAAGTATTTTTTCATGTTACATAACTTAAAAAATCAAGATATTTAAAGAAATGTTTATTTTCTAAAGTTACTCATGAATACCTTGAGGCTTTCCACCGTGAGAAAAGTCCTTGAAATAGTGATATTTCAAGGACTCGGGAGTTTTGAAACTTTAGGTTCAAAACTAAGTCATGGAACTTCTTCGAAGTTCGCTGACGTCCGTACTCACTTAAGAAAAGCCTCTAGAAAACTTAAACTACAAGTAACGACTAACTTTTAAAAGGTTAGTCGTTTTTTTAGAAATATTTTAGAATTACTTGATAGTTATTTGAAAAGCAAGCTGTATACTAAGAGTGTAAAGAAAATAACCAAGAAGGAGTTCTCTTATGAAAAAGAAACTAATGGTTGTCGCTATCGCCTCTATCATTGCTCTTAGCGTCTGGAGCCTCGTACATAACGATTTTAACTTTGAGGTCACATTCAACGATAGTCAAACAAATTTTATAGAGCATAGCTACGAGCATGAAGCCTACGGAATCGTTTTCGATTTGCTAGAAAATAAGCTGTACTAAGGAGAAGAAACCATGGAAAAAGTATTAGAAATTTCCCATTTGAGTAAAAAATTTGGTCAACAATACGCCTTAAACGATGTGAATCTGAGCATTCGCAAAGGTGATGTCTACGGCCTGATCGGTAAGAACGGAGCTGGGAAAACCACCCTCATCAAGGTCATCACCCAGCTGATTCAGGAAACCGACGGAAGCGTCTCCCTCTTTGCTTCTACAAATCGCTCCCAGTGGACCCAAGCCCTGAAACGTGTCGGATCCGTCATTGAGAGTCCCGTGGCACACAAACATATGACTGCCTATCAAAACTTAGTCTACTATTGCAAGGCTCGCCATATCCCAAACCCCGACCAGGTCATCAAAGAAACCCTGAACTATGTCGGCCTGAACAATACTGGTAAGAAGAAATTCCGTGATTTTTCACTGGGAATGAAACAACGGTTGGGAATTGCCATTGCGCTCATTGCCAAACCCGACTTCCTCATTCTGGACGAACCCATCAATGGTCTTGATCCGGTCGGAATCAAGGAATTTCGTCAGATGATCAAGCGCCTCAATGATGAACTCGGCATGACCATCCTCATTTCCAGTCATATCCTCTCTGAACTCTATCTGGTTGCTAATCGCTTTGGCATTGTCGACCAAGGACGCCTGATCAAAGAAATTAGCAAGGCCGAATTCGAGGAGCAAGGCGAAGACTATATCATCCTCAAGACCAATCAACTAGCCCTCGCGAGTCAACTGATCCAGGATCAACTCCATCATCGCATCAAGGTCATCGATAAGGATGGAGAAATCCATATCTTTGGCCAGACTCACGATATTAAAGTCATCGTCAAAGCCCTCGTTCAAGCGGATATTGACGTGGACGAAATCTACTATGCCCGCCAAGATCTAGAAAAATTCTTTACAGAATTGGTAGACTAGTCCAAATACCATCTTCCTGTATAACCTATCCACACATTTCATTTAGGAGATTTATCATGTTGCATACCATTCAAGCAGATTTTTATAGACTTTTTCGCTCCAAAGGTTTTTGGATTACAGAAGCCATTCTCGTTCTCAATATCCTGTCTGGAGTCATCTTCGGAGCTACCGGCCACGTCGGTGTCAATACGGAATCCAAATTACCCCAAGCGACAGAAATTTGGACAGGATTTAAAGCCTTGACCAACTACTCCTCCAGCATCAGTGTGACCATCCTCTTTACCATTATTGTCATCACCCTGGTCCTGGGAACAGATTTAACACAAAACTTATACAAGAATAGCCTGGCCTATGGCGTTTCTCGCACCAGCTACTACTTTGCCAAAAGTGCCGTTGTCTTGACCATTGCTCTTTTCCAATTCCTCGTTTCTTATGGTCTCGTCTTCTTGATTGCGACCCTCTACAATGGACTTGGCACCATGCCAGAGCACTTCTTCTCTCATTTTGGCTTGACCCTTCTGATTCAGTTCCTCTCCACCTTGGCTTGGGTCAGCATCATTTCCTTCCTCCTTTACGCCAGCCAATCCATCACCTTGGCTTTCGTTGGCTACTTCGTTGGAAATATCTTCTTAAGCCTTCCTGCGCTCTTCTTTAAAGACATCGACATTTTACACTATCTAAACTTGGAATTCCAATATTCCATGGTCCAAAGTACGACAGCAACCAACAATACCCTCTCTATCGCCCTTGGATTCATCCTTGTTTTCGGATTCCTAGGACTAGCTACCTTTAAACACAAAGATTTATAAAAACAAAGAGGCTGGGACAAAAGTCCTAGCCTCTCAATTGTCTTTGGATTGTCGAGCAAGACGCAGTGGTTGAGTGGGATCTACTACGCTGATTTCATCAGCTTTTACAGCCCTACTCAACTGTAAGGAGGTGGGACGACGAAATCGAATTCTAACGAATGACCGATTTCTGCCCCACTCTCATTTTTTTAATGTAATGGTTAAGATAAACCAGTCTGCCTCAGTTGCCAGTTGTAAGTCTCCTCCTAAGATCTCTACAAAATTTTGAATGATGTAGAGGCCCAAACCAGAAGACTCTTCTGTGTCCGATAGATTTTCCGAATAGAATCGACTAGCCAGTTGGTCTAAGTGTTGAATCGGCTGTTGCACAATATTTCGCAGTTCGACCTGAATCGTCTCCTCATCAGAAATCAAGGTCAAACGGGCCTGCTCCTTTCCATGCTTGAGGACATTGCTGAGCATATTTTGCAAGAGGCGCTCCCAAAGCTCAGGATCGGTGGCATAATGGAGATGCTCTTCTAGCTCCACCTCTAGTGCAATACCCGCCTCGGACAAGCTATCATAATACTGGAACAACTGCTGGGTTAGGACTTGGCTGAGATTAACGTCTGAAAGCCGAGGCTGAATGGCACCCTCCATCAAGCGTCTGTATTCCAAGAGTGATTCCAAGCGTTTTGAGACGACTTGAAGATTGGAAGCAATTTTTTTCAGTTTTTCCTCTTCTTGCGTCCCACCCTTGATGATTTGTTGGGTATAACCAGACGCAATGGTCAAAGGCGTCCGAATATCGTGAGCAATATTACTGATGGCCATATCCAAGGTTTTCTTCTCTTGAAAGGCAATCCGATTGGTCCGCTCGATCTGGTCAAAGAGCTCACTGACCTGTTTGGTCAAGGCGACCAATTCTTTATTTGAAACACGTGACGTCAACCGTACCCCACTCCCATTTTGGAGCTTCTTTTGAATCTGCTCCTGCAAATCTCTTAAGGCAGAAAGCAGGCGAACGTAGCCCAGTCCCAAGAGAAGGACAAGGAAGACTAGAACTAGAACGACTCCCCACATTACTTGTCTCCTTTCAAGCGAACACCCAAGCCCCAGACGGTTTCAATGTAATCCTCATTAGGATCGAGTTGGGCAATTTTCTTTCGGAGATTGCTCAATTGGGCATTGAGCGTATTGTCTCCAGGCAGATAGACTTCTTCCCAGACTGCCTCATACAATTCTTCTTTGGTGAAAATCTTCTTTGGATGCGCCAATAAAGTTTCAAAAATTTGAAATTCCTTTTTACCTAAGCGAAGCGTTTTTTCTCCAGACTCCAGTTCAAAGGTTTCTGGGTTCAGAACCAGATTTTTAAAAGTCAGCTTTTTCGATGATGGAGCTTCCTGTGCCGGAGTGAGGTTATTTCTCAGTTGCACCGTCACCCGAGCCGCCACCTCATCCAGATTAAAGGGCTTGACGATATAATCATTGGCACCTGCAAGGAGATACTGGCTAATGAGGTGTTTATCACCAAGAGCTGTCATCATGATGACCGGTACCTGACTCTGCAAACGGATTTCCTCAAGGACCTGATCCCCATTTTTCCCAGGGAGCATGATATCGAGAAGGACCAAATCAATGCTTTCTTGCTGGAAGAGTCGTAGCCCTTCTGTACCTGAAAAAGCCTGAAGCACCTCATGGTCTTCGCTTAAGAGACTATACAAAATTTCTTGGATATCATTATTATCTTCAATTAATAAGATGCGTGCCACTTGCCTCACTCCTCTTTTCTATGCTTACGAAATCATTTCTATTCCCCTAGCCTATCAAATAAAGGGACCTTCGTCAATGAAAATCTGATAAAATCCTATAGTCCCCAGGTAGAGCTGCATGGTAGGTCATCACAAGATGAACTTGACTATCCTTTCTTTCAAAGGGTATAATAGGACCAATGACACAATAGGGAGAATCATCTATGAAAAAAAATGCCAAAACTCAAATCAGCCTTGTATCCATTCTCGTCATCCTGGGCGTTGGTGCAAGAATGATGCGAATCATCCACCGCCAGCAAATCAGGGAGCAAAACAGACAAACCGTCCAAACGACTAAAAAGGTTGCAGAGTTTCAGAAAACACTAGACGAGGAAGAAACCAAGAAACGGAACGAAACCTTCAACAAGATTTTTAATGAATCCCTAGTTCAGAAAAATTTTGAAAATTGGCAAAAAGTCGATGAACTTCATGGTTTGGGACAAAGAACTGGGCAATTTTATATCTATAACTTTGAAAAAAAAGAAGAGATTCTCTTAGAGAATACAGATCAAGCATTTGTTCTGCCGATTCGAGACAAGAGTAATAACGTCACATTTCAGGCTATCTTTGCCCACAAGGACGGTCAGTGGCACATCATGAAACCAGACGGAAGTTCTCAGTTGCAACTAGGAGAAGCCAGCATTTCCGCTGAATCTAAGTTTGTCATCGAAAACAATGTCTTAGACTACGACCAGTAAATCAATAAGGACTTGCCTTAACGACATACAAAAAGCTTAGGACCCCAGCTTTGGTTGGGATTCTAAGCTTTTTAGTTTGCTGTCAGAGAGTCATCCAGAAGATGGTTTAGCTCTAGAGGAGACTTTTACTCAACAGAAGCCCCATTGGTCGCAATGACCTCTTTGTACCAATAGAAGGATTTCTTACGCGAACGGGCTAAGGTTCCCTTGCCTTCGTTGTCCCGGTCAACATAAATAAAGCCGTAGCGCTTCTTCATTTCTCCTGTCCCAGCAGAGACCAGGTCAATACAACCCCAAGTCGTATAGCCCCAGAGGACGACGCCGTCTTCATGGATGGCATCTCGCATAGCCTTGATGTGGGCAGCCAGGTAGGCAATCCGATAATCATCCTCGATTTCCCCCGCTTCATTAGGTGTATCAACTGCCCCTAATCCATTTTCCACGATAAACATAGGCTTTTGATAACGATCCCAGATGGTATTGAGGGTAATGCGGAGACCCAGAGGGTCAATCTGCCAACCCCATTCTGAACTTTCTAGGTAGGGATTCTTCAGAGAGGCAAAAATATTGCCCGCTGTTTTCTCCCTTTCAGCTGGATCGCCTGAAGCGACCCGACTGGCATAGTAGGAGAAGGAAATAAAGTCCACTGTATAGTCTTTTAATAATTGAAGGTCCTGCTCGGTCATCTCAACCGTGATTCCCTGACGTTCCCACTCTTTCTTAGCATAGTTAGGGTATTCCCCACGCGCCTGCACATCGATGAAGAAGTAGTTCTTGCGGTCTTCTTCTAGACCAGCCCAGACATCTCGCGGAGCACAGGTATGGGGATAGTTTTGCCCAGCTGCCAGCATACAGCCGACCTTGTTGTTCGGGTCAATTTCATGGGCAAGCTTGGTGGCAATGGCTGAAGCGACCAACTCATGGTGAGCCGCCTGGTATTTGACTTGATCCTCATTCTCCCCTTCTTCAAAGCAAAGGCCCGCTCCCATAAAAGGCGCATGAAGGATCATATTGATTTCATTGAAGGTCAGCCAGTAGTTGACCAAGCCCTTATAGCGAGTGAAGAGGGTTCGGCAGAGACGTTCATAACATTCCAACATCTTGCGACTACGCCAGCCTCCATACTCGGTAATCAAATGCATGGGACAGTCAAAGTGGGTAATGGTCACCAAGGGCTCAATGCCATACTTGTGGCACTCCTTAAAGAGGTCTTCATAAAATTGGAGACCTGCTTCGTTTGGCTCCAGTTCATCCCCTTGTGTGAAGATCCGTGACCAAGCAATAGAAAGTCGATAAGTTTTAAAGCCCATTTCCCCAAAAAGGGCAATGTCTTCCTTGTAGCGGTGGTACATATCAATGCCATCTTTAGCCGGATAAAAATAGCCCTCTTCAAAGTCGAACATCTTTTTCTGACCCGTAATAATCGCGTGACGATCAGGCCCAATCGGTACCACATCCACATTGGCCAAGCCACGGCCATCTTCATTATAAGCTCCTTCACACTGGTTGGCAGCCGTTGCCCCACCCCAAAGGAAACCATCTGGAAATTGTAGTTTGTCAGTCATATTCCTACCTCGCTTTCATCCTAATATCTATTATATCCCTGTCTAATCCGAAAGTCTTACAGCATCCTAGGAAAAAATGATACTATCCTAAGATTATTTCTATTCAAGCGCGACATAAAAAGACCGGATGACTCCGATCTTTCAATAGTTCATATTTTCACATTCTGTTTTAAGAATAATTAAGGTTGACTTCAAATGACTAAGCGTCCTATTTCATACGATAAAAATCAATGACTAGACCAGCAGGGCCTTTAACTAGCAAAGATTCTGTTCCCCAATCAGTTGCAGCTGGGCCATGTAATATTTCAGCGCCAAGCTCTTTCAACCGTTTGTAGTTCTGGTCTACATCCTCAACCTCAATGTGAAGAATGATTCCTGACTGAAAATCTTCCAAAGGAATCAGGTGATTTTGTGATAACATGAGACAATGACTGCCAATTGTAAACTGAGCAAAACCGTCATCAACATAATCAGCCTTTTTATCCAAAAGACGCTCCAAGTCAGAACAGACTTGGGGAACATTTGAAACGATAATATCTAATTGATTTAAATTCATTTGTTATCCTCCAGAAAAAGACCGGATAACTCCGATCTTTTCAATTTTCTCTCTAAGAAAATCAAAGAATAAACAAGGCACCGAACCGCAGGCAGTACTGAAGTACGGCAAGGTGAAGATAAGGCAGTTTACATTTGATTTTCGACGAGAGGAATTATTTGATTGCGCGTGATTGCAACCCTTCTTCTTCCAAGAAGAGGCGGAATGGTACGAGTTCTTCTGCTTCGTATTTTTCCTTGAAGGCTTTGATCGCTTCTTCTGAGTGAAGTTTTGGATCCAACTCAAGTACCTCTACTGGAAGTGGACGGTGTTGTGTGATGCGGGCATCAATGACAACAGTTTTACCTTCTTTGTTGAGTTTAACAGCTTCAGCAACCACAGCATCGATATCTTCAATACGGTTAACGGTAAATCCAACTGCACCTTGTGCTTCAGCAATTTTCGCGTAGTCAGCATTTGTAAAGTCTACACCAAACAAGTGTTTGTTTGTATCTTCGTATTTGTTCTTGATGAAGGCATACTCATCGTTTGTGAAGACAACGTTGATAACTGGAAGGTTGTATTGAACGTTCGTGATCACGTCTGGGTAAACCATGTTGAAGGCTCCGTCACCCATGATATTCCATACTTGGCGGTCTGGATTGTCTTTCTTAGCAGCGATACCACCAGGGATAGCGATACCCATTGTTGCAAAGAGTGGAGATGTACGCCACATATTCTTAGGTGTCATGTGAAGGTGACGAGTAGATGTTTGAGTTGAGTTACCGACATCGATTGAGTAGATCGCATCTTCATCAGCGTATTTGTTGATGGCATTGTAGACTTGGTACAATTGCAATTCACCCTCAGTTTTACCTTCGAGTTTGTTCATGTAATCACGCCAGTTTTGGTTGTTCTTCACATTTGCACGCCACCATGGAGTAGACTCAACTGGGTTTACTTTGTCAAGGATAGCTTTAGCTGCTTGACCTGCATCACCAAGGATAGAAGCGTCAAGGGCATGGCGTTTACCAAGTTTGTAAGGGTCGATATCCACTTGGATGAATTTTTCAGTGTTTTTGAATGCTTCGTATACTTCAGCAAATGGGAAGTTTGAACCAAGGAAAAGAACTGTGTCTGCTTCAAAGACCACTTCGTTGGCTGGTTTCCAACCAACACGGTAAGCAGAACCAGTTAAACCTTCGTAGTTCCATTCGAAAGCTTCAAAGTTTTTACCAGTTGTGATGATTGGTGCTTTGATTTTACGTGACAATTCAGTGATTACTTCACCAGCTTTCACACCACCGTAACCAGCGTAGATGACTGGGCGTTCAGCATTGTTCAAGATTTCAACAGCTTTGTCGATTTCAACTTCGTTCAAAGCAGGAGCGATGAATGAACGCTCGTAAGAACCTGAACCGTAGTATGAGTTTTCGTCGATTTCTTGGAAACCAAAGTTTACTGGAATTTCAACAACGGCTGGACCTTTTTTAGAAACGGCAGCACGGCAAGCTTCGTCAATAACTTTTGGCAATTGCTCTGCGTAAGCTACACGTTTGTTGTAAACAGCGATACCGTTGTACATTGGGTTTTGGTTAAGCTCTTGGAAGGCATCCATGTTGAGCTCGTTGTTTGGACGTGATCCAAGAATCGCGAGGAATGGAGTGTTATCCATAGCTGCATCGTAAACACCGTTGATCAAGTGAGTGGCACCAGGTCCACCTGAACCAACTGCAACACCGATTGAGCCGCCGAATTTAGCTTGCATAACCGCTGCAAGAGCTCCTGTTTCTTCGTGGCGAACTTGCAAGAAACGGATATCTTTGTCTTCAGCCAAAGCGTCCATAAGTGAGCTAAGTGTTCCTGATGGGATACCGTAGATAGTGTCTACGCCCCATGTTTTCAATACGTTGAGCATTGCTGCAGATGCAGTAATTTTCCCTTGAGTCATAATGATAACTCTCCTTCAATAAAAATAATTGTCAGTCTTTGAACTGAATTCGACAAAGAGTGAAAACGTTTCAAACAACTTTACTATATCAATTTATCACGTTTTATTGTCCTTGTATAAGAATATGCTCACTGAATACCTGGAACTATTACATAACACAACAGCGAAATCTGTTCTGTTTCTGCAAACTATTTTATAACAGAAGGGATAAACCGCACAACAACAAGGTTTCTAACTGTTATGAAATTAGTACAAAATGGAGCACTTTACCAAACTGTTCCATAAAAGATACTAAAAAAACCTAGCGGAAAATAGATTTTCCCTGCTAGGATGGGTTATAGTTCGTTTTGAAGAGCCTTACTAAAGACCCTGTATCCTTCAATTGTTAAATGAAGACCATCTGTTGTATAAGCTGGTTTTAGCTGACTATCTTCACCGAGCAAGCTCTCAAAAACATTGATAAATTCGACATTCATCATTTCTTGAGCCAGCTCACGATAAGCCTGATTCAAGGTCTGAATCTTTTGATTGGTCCGGATATAGACTGTCCCCTTGTAGGTCTCTCCCTCATTCACAGGGAGCACCGAAACAAGTTTGATTTGCGCCAAGGGCAAGAGTCGCACCATCTCCTGGAGGATTATGGACATGTTATCAATGGTTTCTGACAGGGGCATTTCCTTGCCAATGTCATTGGTTCCGATTAGTAAGAAAATCTTATCCACTGCTTGACCAAAAATATGGGCATCTAGATTCTCTCTTAAGAGGTCTGTCTTGTAGCCTCTGATTCCCCGATTCACCATATACTGATCCGTCAAAAGCAACTCTTGCAGAGGATAGTATTCGATGATAGAGTCTCCTATAAAAAGAATATCGGGTTCCTTCAAAGGATTTTGATTCAGCTCTCGGTAGTTCTGTTGTATTTTTGCCTGTTCTTTTAAGAGCCAGGTCTCCAATAATTGTACAGCCATAAAGACTCCTTTCGATTCGTATGGCAGAAACTATGTACGGTAGAATACTCGCCTAGTCGAAACTTAATCTTCCGTCCAAATAGGCTTCAATCATTTCATAAACCCCACCTTCTTGGTGAGATGGTGCTGTGTAGCGGGCTGCTTGTCGCGCATGGACGTCCGCATTTTCCATCGCATAGGAATAGGTCGCTAACTCCAGCATTTCCACATCGTTTTGGCTATCGCCAAATGCCATTAAATGCCCACCATCAACGCCCCAGTGTTCTTCCAAGAATTGAATGGCTGTAGCCTTATTGACCTCCGGTTGCAGAATATCGATGGCTCCATAGCCACTAGCTGCTGGAAGCAGTCGCTCCCCAAACTCTTCTCGCAACTCTTGCACAAAGACTTCGACTTTTTCAGTGTCAGTGACGACACTTATCTTCAGAACCTGCTCACCATGCTCTTGGACCAAATCATCCACAAAGCGCATCCGTCTGTAAAAAGCTGCAGCTAACTCAGGCGTCATCAATTGCTCTAAAAGAGGAAACTCTGTTCCTTTCTTGGCATAGGCTCCAGATAGGCTACTGACGACCAGATGAAGTTCTTCTTCTCGACCTTCTAGATAACGCAAGACCTCCTGCACCAGCTCTTCAGGCCAGCTACACTCTCGGATGAGCTTTCCCTTCTCTAATATCCGTGCACCATTGGCTAGAACCAAGGTGGCACGATCTTTCAGCTCTCCCAAGACATGAGCCATACGGCTATAGCCATTCCCCGTCGCAATAACAAAGGGAATCCCTCTTTGGTCTAGCTGATCCAAGATGCGGCTCAGACGCTCACGGTCAACCTCTCCTTGCGCATCCATCAGAGTACCGTCCATGTCTGTCGCAATCATTTGTATCATACCAGCCACCTCTTTCTATCTTGTCCCTATTATACACCATTTCCTAGTCATTTTGGGCCTTCTTTGCCACAAACGCTCCCTTCTCCCCATCCTTAAAATTTTAGAAATTCCACCGAATCCTCTTTAATTTTCGGTCCAATTTTATTATAATATAGATAATAGATTTTCCCTGTATGAAGTAACTAGCAGACCCTCTCTCACACCTAGCCAAAGCGTCTGCTACTCCCGAAAAAGATCTAAGAGGTAGGCATGAACACAAAGACCTTATACCGCCAAACATCCTTTACCAATAGCGATTTCCCTTTTTCAATCAAACAGATTCGCACCCAAAATGGCCAACCGGATATTTTATTTCATTGGCACACTGATATTGAGATTATTTATGTCAACGAAGGGACTGCTCAATTCCATATCGACTATGAATATTTTCATAGTCAACCAGGCGATATTATTTTGATCCGCCCGAATGCCCTTCACTCCATTCATCCCATCCAGAGTTCTTCCCATACCATGGATGTCCTCCATTTTAATCTGGACCTGATCGGAATCACGCATAAAAACATTGCCACTCTAAAATATTTACAACCCCTCTACAATGGCGATTTTGAATTTGTCCGACGTATCCAAGTCCAATCTCCGGGTTATGAAGAAATCAAACAGAGCCTTTTAAACTGTATGGCAAACGGAAGAGAACAAGGTCCTTTCTATGAACTTCGACTCAAATCCCAGCTCAATGAACTCCTCTATCTCCTCTTTTCTCACAACTATATTGTCGAGAAGAAGTTTTCAACGGATGCTTATCGAAGAGAAGAAAAAATTCGTTTGGTCCTCGACCATATTTCGAACCATTACCAAGAGGAGCTCATGATTGAGCAATTAGCAGAATTGTGTCATTTTAGCCCGACCCACTTTATGAATTTCTTTAAGAAACAATTAGGGATCTCTTGTATGGAGTACATCATCCAATATCGGCTAAAAAAAGCCGCCCATTTCCTCCAGCATTCTGATCTGGCAATTATTGATATCGCTAGCCAATCTGGCTTCAACAACCTCTCAAACTTTAATCGCCAATTCAAGAAATACTATCAGATCACTCCAAGTCAATACCGAAAAGCTTGTCTTTAATCAATGGATCAAATAATAAAAGCCCCCTGAACACAATTGAAACTTATGTTCCAGGGGCTTTTAGTTTTTTAACAGTAGAAATATCAGATAAAACGAAGCAACTTACATCTTTAGCTCTCAATCATTGTATTTAAAGACCATTTTCCTGTTTCTTCATATTGCCTTATTAATTCTTGAGAAGTTTGGGTGATTTCTGAAGGAAAATGGAGGCTTTTTAATGTATTGACCGCATTCTTCGTTACTGCCGCCCCCTGCTTTATCTGATAATCAAAGACAATTTCCCCGTCAACATAACGACTATCAAAATGATAATTATCATTGACTGCACCAGACGCCGCGACTAACTCAATATCATGACTCGAAATCATATACAAGCAATCGTGTCTAGATAGCCAGCGGACAATCCCCAAGCCAGATCCAATTCGCTCAATGGTATTGGTTCCCTTAAAGAGTTCATCAATAAAGAAATAATGAAAACCAGACTTTTCCAGACTCTCAATCATTCGGAGAATCGTTTTGCTCTCTGTAATAAAATAACTATCTCCAACCTCGATATCATCACTGACATCCATAGAGGTCATGACATGTCCATAAGAAAGCTCCAAACTTTCACCATAGGCGAAGCCCAAGCCCTGAGCTAGAATACAGTTAATAGCTACCATTTTCAGATAAGTAGATTTCCCTGAGGCATTATCTCCACTAATCACCATATTTTTTTCAAAACGAACATCGTTAGCAACCGGATCCGTTAGTAAAGGATGGTAGATTCCCTTGCCCTTAATTCCGCCTTCTTTTTTAAAATAAGGATGACAGACCAATTCAACATCACGCTTATGGCGTAGAAGGCTGATGGCTACTTCCAATTCTCCCAAAAGATTGATCGCTTCCTGAGCTTCTTTCTGATGAGTCCTCACTTGCTGATAGATATAAACTTGAGCAATCTGCGGAATTAAGAAAAGAAAATTAAGGTAAATCAGAATAATTTCCATATCTGAGCTTCCTGTTGGACTTTGTAAGATTCCGGAAATAACTTTCGTCTTCTTAAATGGTTTGACAGCCTGTTTGAGGGCTTCTTGTTTTGGAATCGCTAAATGGCTAAGCTTTTCCGTTGAGGCAAAGATACGAACCAAGTAACTAACTCGATCCAAGCGCATTTTATTCGACCAATTCCGAATGCTCGAAAAAATGATATTGAAGGTCGCACTCGCCACCAAGACCATCATCGCTTGAATTTTAAAAAATGGAAGGAAGAAAAGCGAGAAGACCGGCAAACAGGCTAAGAAAATATAGAGAGAAAGATAGATCTTCGAATCCTGTTTTCCTGGATTAGCCACAATACTTCTAGCCATATTGTGGTTCTTTTTTCCTAATTGGTTCATGACAACTTGAACCTTGAGACGAAGATCAGGGTGATGGTCAAAAAAATCCTCTAACTCCTGCAAGGATGCTTCTGGTTGAAATTTAATCAAACGCATCTTCTGATACAAGGCCTCAGCCCCTATACTAGACTGTGTATAATTCAACTGATCAAAGACTCTATAGAGGTCCAAATCATGCCAAGTCTGACCGTCTACTTGGCTATCTGTCGGTTGGAGTGCAGAAGCCAAGAGCATTGTTTCCGCTAAACTTTCTTCACTATCTTTTTTTATGAAAAAAGGTTTACCCTCCCAAGCCTTGGCTAATTTTTTTCTCAGAAGAATCGTTGATAGCTGATTTGTTAGAGTCATAACGATGATCAGTCCAACAAATCCAATTGGTAACCATCCAAGTTTGTCCATTCCTTCATTCGCCCCTTCCTATTGCCAATTCAAATTCACACGTTCTTTCACTTCCTGGTAGGCTGTATCGACACGCGCCTTTGTTTCGTCATCCAATTGATCCCGATACTTGCCTCCCTCAATCCAGTCCTCCAAGATATAGGTCTGGAAATGATAGAGTTCATAGCCTTCAGGAGAATAACTGTCCTTCGGCGTCCGGCTGACCCAAGTAGGATGAGCTGTTGCTGTTTTGATACGGGTCTTACGCCCTACTTTCTCAATTGTGATATCCATCAGAACACCCCGTTCGGTCCATTGAGCATTTTCTATCCCTTCCATGGTTTCCAGTCGCTGATTCGAAAGAAAATTCCCCATAGAATAAATGATCAATTTCTGTTGTCCATCCTTATCCACAATCTCGGCAGGTTGGACGACATGAGGATGGCCACCCAAGACAATATCAGCTCCCCAAGAAATCATCTTATGATATAGCTCCTTTTGTTCCTCTGTTGGCTCTAATTCATATTCAATCCCCATCTGAGGCATGACAATGGTAATGTCCGCTTCCATCTCAGCTTTTTGGATTTCTTGACGCATCCGCTCCTCATTGAGATCCGATAGACGATTGTCATAGTCCTCTTGTTCCAGATTATACTCCATCCCATTAAAGCCGTAGGAATAAGCCAAAATCGCGATCTTGATTCCATTTACTTCCTTGATCAGGATAGGGGCTTGACCTCGCGTCTCATGCGGATAGACACCAACCGTTTGGATCCCCGCATCTTCGAAGGCTTTCGCAGTCGAAAACAGCCCTTCCAAGCCAGAATCGAGGATATGGTTATGTCCCAGGTCCATCACCTGATAGCCCGCATCCTTGATCGAAGCAACTACCTCCCCAGGGGCATTGAAAATCGGATATCCAGAAAGGCCATAATCCGAATTGATAGTACCTTCAAAATCCCCCAAAACCAGATCCCCTTGCTTCAACCATTCCTGAGCATAGTGATAATTCTCAGAAAAATCATAGCTTCCATCTTCCTTGGCTGCACTCATATAAATCAAGTCATGGTAGAGTTGATCCCCATTTGCCATGATCCGAGCGGTATGCGGTAACTGATCCGGATGGATTTCCTCTTGCTTTTCAACAACTTCTGGCATCTCTAGTGCTGTAATGGGAAAGCCATTCCATTTTTGAACCCATAAGACCAAATTCGCGGCCGCAAATACTGTAATCAGCAAGCCATAGACAAACTGTTCGTTGGTCAAGCGAAATGCTGTCGCCTTTCCCAATCCAATATCAAGCCAGTCATTAAGCATCGTGAGGATATCTTTCCCGAGCTCACTCCATCTCTTTAGGAGATCCTTCCAATTCTTCATCTTCTTCTCTTTCTATCCAATTCTCTTGCACTTGTCAAAGACCTCTCCGTCATCTTTCAGGCCTTTTTTTCATTGTAACACAATTTTGACAAAAGAAAACAGACTGACCTAAACTTCCATGAATAGATAAACGGAGGGACTAAAGAAATTAAAAAAAGAGGGCTCAGAGCCCCCTTTCTCAATCATTCTTTTAGTGCATTTGCCTGAGTAGGTCCCCGTATCCCTCTGCCTCCATTTCCTCTTTAGGAATAAAGCGTAGAGAGGCCGAATTGATACAATAGCGAAGACCTCCTTGGTCTCTTGGCCCATCAGTAAAGACATGGCCGAGGTGGGCATTGCCTGAGCGGGAACGAACTTCAATTCGCTCCATTCCGTGACTATGATCCTGGTAATAGTGAACGACATCTTTCGCAATAGGACGAGAGAAGCTCGGCCATCCACAGCCAGACGCAAACTTATCCTTGGCAAAGAAGAGAGGTTCCCCGGTCGTAATATCCACATAAATGCCCTCTTCAAAGGTCTGGTCATAGGCATTGTGGAAAGGACGCTCCGTCGCACTTTCTTGGGTGACTTGGTACTGCTCCTCTGTCAATCGTACCTTTAATTCCTCCTGACTGGGCTTTGGATAGGCTGCCGGATCAATCAAGGGTTGGTCAGCATCTGTCACATCAATATGGCAATAGCCTCCAGGATTCTTCTTGAGGTAGTCTTGATGGTAGTCCTCAGCCAAGATATAGTGGCGTAAAGGTTCCAACTCAACTACGATCTTAGTTCCCAGTTGTTCTTCTTGCTCCGCAAACACTTGGGCGATCACCTCACGATCTACCTCGTCTAGGTAATAGACACCCGTCCGGTACTGGCGCCCTCGATCATTTCCCTGTTTGTTAATGGAGAAGGGATCAATTACACGGAAATAGTAGAGCAGAATCGCTCGGAGGGTGATCTTGTCTGGATCATAGACGACCTGAACGGTCTCTGCGTGATCCGTTTCCTTGATCAATTGGTAATTGGTCGTTTCCACCTGACCATTGGCATAACCCACTGTTGTCTTTTCTACACCAGGGATCCGTGAGAAATACTCCTCTAAGCCCCAAAAACAGCCACCTGCTAGATAAATCTCTGCCATCTTTTTTCCTCGCTTCCCGCATTCCCTACAAAGAACGCTTGACATCTATTAGCTCCATCATAATCCAATAGCCTCAGATTTTCAAGGATTCTGCATCAAAAATCCCTTCTACTGTACTAGTAAAAGGGATTCGGAGATGCTTATTTTTCAAATAAGAAAAAGAGCGAGTAACCAAGATTCCGTATAGATACTAAAAACTGATGAAAAAAATCATGCACGAGCGACATATCACACACCTCCTCAATATTTCTTAAGCAAACACTCATTTGCTTACAAGATCATGCTTGGTCCATATACCTGTAACTGAGATTTCACAGCTTCGTAATGCCAGTGATCATAAGACCGCCAGGCTTGAAAGGACTCTTTATTCAAACGCAGTCCACTTAAACCAATCAATAAACTCGCATTCTGATAAAACTTCTCCAACTCGATCAATAGGCGATTGTCTACCTGTCTTGCCCTCAATAAAACTTCCAAAATATGATTTAGATTTTCCTCAAATCGAAGGGCATCTGGACTGGGGATGAAGTCCCTAGAAAAGGCTGTTCGAAGAGTTTTGATCATCGTTCTTGCTTCTTGAATCACATCCCTTTCTCCCATATAAACCACCTTCCTTTTCACCTCCATTGTACACCTTTTTCTCTCTATAAAAATGAAAATTCTCTAAAACTAGGAACAGAATTTTTTCTTACTCGACCAGGAAACAGAAAAGAACTCCCCCAAGCATCCACTTGAGGAAGTTCTTTTCGAAAGATTAGTCAATGTAGTGTAATTTCCCACGGAAATCTTCTAGGCTTTGGTAGCCTTTTTCTTCCATGATGGCTTTAAGCTCAGCTGTAATGCGGTCAAAAGCCCCAACTCCTTCTTTATGAAGCGTGGTTCCGACTTGCACCATACTAGCGCCACAAAGGATATGCTCAAAGGCATCACGACCAGTCAAGACCCCACCGGTTCCCACAATCTGAATCTCTGGATTCAAACGTTGGTAAAAGGCATGAACATTAGCCAGAGCAGTCGGTTTGATGTATTCGCCACCAATTCCACCAAAACCGTTCTTAGGACGGATCACAACGGATTCATCCTCGATATAGAGGCCATTTCCGATCGAGTTGACGCAGTTGACAAACTTGAGCGGGTATTTGTTAAAAATCGCTGCTGCTTGATCGAAGTGGACAATATCAAAGTAAGGTGGTAACTTGATGCCAAGAGGTTTGGTGAAATAGCCAAATACCTCTGACAAGATTCGATCGGTCGTCTCAAAGTCATAGGCAATCTGAGGTTTACCAGGAACATTGGGACAAGAAAGGTTCAATTCCGTCAAGCCTTTAAAGTCACTGTCTTGCACTTTTTTCAGGATGGTATGGGTCTCTTCGGGAGACATGCCGACAAGAGATAGAAAGAAGGTCCGATCTGGATCGCTTTCTTGCAATTCTAACAAGTAATTCAAATAATAGTCCAAGCCTTGGTTGGGAAGGCCCATCGAGTTAATAGATCCTAGCGGCACATCTTGGTAGCGTGGCTCTGGGTTCCCTTGACGATACTCCAAGGTCGCAGTTTTCGTCACAAATGTTCCCGCAGTAGAATTCTTTACTTCTTCAAGTTCTGCAATTGTCATACAGGCTACACCCGCGGCATTCATCAGGCAGTTGTCAAACTCAAAACCTGCAATAGTTGTTTTTGTCGATACCATCTTCTACTCCTTGAAATAAATTCTTACAGTCATTATAGCATGAAAAAGAGGATGGATGGCTAAAAAAATAAAAAAGAGGAAGGATCGTCCGGAAATAACAAGACATTACTCGAAAAGGAGTAGATTTTCGCTCAAAAAAAGGCTAAAAATCGTATCATTATTTCAACCGGAGTAAGTCCAAGGTAGGTAGCTTTTTACCAGTCTTTATTAGCTGTGAAAATTTTCTGAAAATTCAACTTTTTCCTTTACAAGTCAAAAAAAGTCTGCTATAATTGTCCACGTAATAAAACATGACATTGCTTCTAGCAGTGCCTCCATATGCCAGTAATTTAGCCAATTTGCTGGAAGTCGTTTCAATCAAAAAGGAGAAACAAGATGACAACTGCAAAAGAATATATCCAAAGCACTTTCGAAACCGTAAAAGCTCGCAACGGCCATGAAGCAGAATTCCTTCAAGCTGTTGAAGAGTTCCTTAGCACTTTGGAACCTGTATTTGAAAAACATCCAGAATACATTGAAGAAAACATCTTGGCCCGTATCACTGAGCCAGAACGAGTGATTTCTTTCCGTGTTCCTTGGGTTGACCGTGATGGAAAGGTTCAAGTGAACCGTGGTTACCGTGTCCAATTTAACTCAGCTGTAGGCCCATACAAAGGCGGACTTCGTTTCCACCCAACTGTAAATCAAGGGATCTTGAAATTCCTCGGCTTCGAACAAATCTTTAAAAACGTCTTGACTGGACTTCCAATCGGTGGAGGTAAAGGTGGATCTGACTTCGATCCGAAAGGCAAAACTGATGCTGAAGTGATGCGTTTCTGCCAAAGCTTCATGACAGAATTGCAAAAATACATCGGACCATCTCTTGATGTCCCAGCTGGTGATATCGGGGTTGGTGGACGTGAGATCGGTTACCTTTACGGCCAATACAAACGCCTTAACCAATTCGATGCCGGTGTCTTGACAGGTAAACCTCTTGGTTTCGGTGGTAGCTTGATCCGTCCAGAAGCAACTGGTTACGGTTTGGTCTACTACACTGAAGAAATGCTGAAGGCTAACGGGGACAGCTTTGCTGGTAAGAAAGTCGTGATCTCAGGTTCTGGTAACGTAGCCCAATACGCTCTTCAAAAAGCAACTGAACTTGGTGCAAATGTCATCTCAGTATCTGACTCAAACGGCTATGTCATCGACGAAAACGGTATTGATTTTGACCTTCTTACAGACGTCAAAGAAAAACGCCGTGCTCGCTTGACAGAATACGCTGCAGAAAAGTCAACTGCTACCTACTACGAAGGTTCTGTATGGACTTATGCTGGCAACTATGACATCGCTCTTCCATGTGCGACTCAAAATGAGATTAACGGTGAAGCAGCTAAACGCCTAGTTGCTCAAGGTGTTAAAGTTGTTTCTGAAGGAGCTAATATGCCAAGCGACCTTGAAGCCATCAAAGTCTACAAAGAAAATGGCATCCTTTACGGACCTGCCAAAGCCGCCAATGCTGGTGGGGTTGCTGTATCTGCTCTTGAAATGAGCCAAAACAGCCTCCGTCTTTCATGGACACGAGAAGAAGTGGATGGTCGTTTGAAAGATATCATGACCAACATCTTCAACACTGCTAAAACAACTGCTGAAACCTACGGTCTTGGTAAAGATTATCTTGCTGGTGCCAATATCGCAGCCTTTGAAAATGTTGCAAATGCGATGATTGCCCAAGGTATTGTTTAATTTGATTCTTTTGCCACACCTCTGAAACTCCTAGTTTCGGAGGTGTTTTTCTTGATAAAAAAAGAGGCTGGGACAAAAGTCCTAGCCTCTCAATTGTCTTTGGATTGTCGAGCAAGACGCAGTGGTTGAGTGAGCTCTACTACGCTGATTTCATCAGCTTTTATAGCCCTACTCAACTGTGCGGAGGTGGGACGACGAAATCGAATTCTAACGAATTACCGATTTCTGTCCCACTCTCTTATTTTTATAAATCATCCAAGGCATCTTTCACCTTATCAAAGAAGCCTTTTTTCTTTGGACTTACCTTGATATCACCAGCTTCCGCAAATGCACGAAGGGCTTCTTTTTGCTTGTCATTTAGACCTGTTGGTGTCACCACATTAACAGTTACATATTGATCTCCCACAGATCCACCACGCAAGCTTGGTGCTCCTTTGCCACGGAGGCGGAATTTCTTACCAGTCTGGGTTCCTTCAGGGATGACTAAGTCGACATCGCCGTGAACCGTTGGTACATGAACCGTATCTCCAAGAGCAGCTTGAACAACGTTCAAGTTCAATTTATAGTAGATGGTTGATCCATCCCGTTCGAATTTGTCGCTTGGCTCAACATTGACGACTACATAAAGGTCTCCGTACGGCCCCCCATTAAAGCCAGCTTCTCCTTGTCCAGAGAGGCGGATTTGTTGACCTGTTTCGACCCCAGCAGGGATTTTCACGCTAACACTGTGGGCTTGTTTCTCATGCCCAGTCCCATGACAGGTAGTACAAGGATCCTTAACTTCCTTTCCTCGACCATGGCAGACATCACAGGTGACTTGGCGACGCATCATCCCAAGTGGGGTTTGCGTATCCACATTGATGACACCCGAACCATGACAGCGTCCACAAGTTACTGGACTTGTTCCTGGCTTAGCACCAGTTCCATCACATGTCCGACAGCTAGCTTCCCGATGGTACTTCACTTCCTTCTCAGTTCCAAAGATGGCTTCTTCAAACTTGAGATTTACGCGGTACTGAAGATCATCTCCCTGACGTGGAGCATTGGGATTGCGACTTCCACCTCCACCAAAGAAGCTTGAGAAAATGTCCTCAAAGCCACCAAAGCCAGCGCCATCAAAACCACCGAAACCACCAGCTCCGCCACCGAAACCGCCAAAACCACCGTTGGCTCCTGCAGCACCGTATTGGTCATAAGCCGCCCGCTTTTGTTCGTCACTTAAAGTCTCATAAGCTTCTTGAACTTCCTTGTACTTTTCCTCAGCGCCAGGCTCCTTGTTGATATCTGGGTGATATTTCTTAGATAATTTCCGATAGGCTTTCTTGATCTCATCTTGAGATGCATTTTTCGAAACGCCCAAACGGTCGTAAAATTCAGTATTGTTCATGCAAGATACTAAGAGCGAACAGAAAGCGACTGAAATTTAGGAAACCGACAAGAAATCCTGATTTCTTAGGAGGTTTATCTAATTTCCAAGCTTTCCGCTCGAGTTCAATTTCTCGAACACTCTTTATCCTTTCTATTGATATTGTGAATCAAACCACGATTTAGGTCGGGTTCAATTCTTTTCTTTTACATTGAGTAAGAAACTTCAGAGCTCAGCTACAATTTACCAAACACTCCTTGTTCCTTTCTATAATTTTCATGTAAATCTTTAGAGAGTGTTTTCTATACTCTGCTTCACTTGATCAAACTCTTCATCCGATAGAGTAAACATCAAATCCTCTTCAGCATACTCGTTCTGTTCTTTAAAATAGTTGTCCGTATTCTCTGCCAACCCTAGACTTAGAATCACTTTCCTTGCAAACTCTTGATGTGCAAAACCGATAGCCGTAATGATTTGTTTATCTTGGACAATAACTTTCGGTTGGAAATTCTCACGTGGAAGAAATTTAAAATAGTCAAAGAAGTTTTGCCAAATTCCACCTGTAAATTTCGTTTCGTTCAACAAGCCTGCTTTCGCCAATAAAAGGGGCGCTGAAGAAATGGCTGCAATTAGGATATCTTGCCCATCAAGACTTCTCAAAAACGAGATCAATTTCTCATCTTGTAGAGCAGGACCTATATTTACCATTCCTGGCAAAATCACACAAGAATAATCTTCTATACGGATTTGATCCAATGTTTTCGTCGGTTGACAGGGCAAACCATCCTCAGAGACAACTATTGAATTCTCAAAAGCTACATAATCAATCGTGATATCAAAAGACAGAGCTAAAGTACTCGTTAAAGTGGTTATCTCATAAAGAGAAAAATTAGGATAAATAATACAAAGTACTTTTTTCATACGCAACATCCTCTATTTTACCGAAAAACAGAGGCTGGGTTGCAACCTCTGGATTTCTTCTTATCATTACGACGTTCTAAACGAGTTAGGCCGAATTGAGCACGCCCTAACCTCTTGGTGAAAAAGATAAATCTTTCTAGAAACTAAAGTTTCTGCGTCAGATTTCCTATTTTCACTGTGAGGTTTTAACGGGCTTTGCATCTTACTTTTCAGTAAACTCTCCGTCTACGACGTCATCGCCTGCATTTCCTGTTGCTTGTGCGCCTTCTGCTCCTGCTTGAGCTTGTTGGGCTGCCGCAGCTTGTTCGTAGAGTTTCACAGCAAGTCCTTGAGCTTTTTCGTTCAATGCTTCAAGTTTTGCTTTCATTTCGTCCAAGTTGTTGTCTTCTTGGGCTTTCTTAAGCTCATCAAGGGCAGCTTGGGCAGCATCACGTTCTGCATCGAAGCCTTTACCTTCAGTTTCCTTGATTGTCTTCTCAGTCGCAAAGATAGCTTGGTCTACTTCGTTACGAAGGTCTACTTCTTCTTTACGTTTCTTATCTGCTTCAGCGTTTGCTTCTGCATCTTTCATCATGCGGTCGATTTCTTCGTCTGTCAAACCTGAGTTCGATTGGATAACAATGGTTTGTTCTTTTTGAGTTCCAAGATCTTTCGCCTTAACAGATACGATACCGTTCTTATCGATGTCAAATGTTACTTCGATTTGAGGGATACCACGAGGTGCAGCTGGGATATCAGTCAATTGGAAACGTCCAAGAGTCTTGTTATCTGCTGCCATTGGGCGTTCACCTTGAAGCACGTGGATATCAACGGCTGGTTGGTTATCTGCTGCAGTTGAGAAGACTTGTGATTTAGATGTAGGAATTGTTGTGTTGCGCTCGATGAGTTTTGTGAAGACACCACCCATTGTTTCGATACCAAGTGACAATGGTGTTACGTCAAGAAGAACAACGTCTTTGACATCACCAGTGATGACACCACCTTGGATAGCTGCACCCATAGCAACCACTTCATCAGGGTTTACTGATTTGTTTGGTTCTTTACCAGTTTCAGCCTTAACAGCTTCTACAACGGCTGGAATACGAGTTGAACCACCAACAAGGATTACTTCGTCGATTTCTGACAAGCTCAAACCTGCATCTGAAAGGGCTTGGCGAACTGGAACTTTTGTACGTTCTACAAGGTCACGAGTCAAATCATCGAATTTCGCACGAGTCAAGGTCATTTCCAAGTGAAGAGGTCCAGCTTCACCAGCAGTGATGAATGGCAAGCTGATTTGAGTTGAAGTGACACCAGAAAGGTCTTTCTTAGCTTTTTCAGCTGCGTCTTTCAAACGTTGAAGAGCCATCTTGTCTGTTGACAAGTCGATGCCGTTTTCTTTCTTGAATTCTGCAACCATGTGGTCGATGATTTTTTGGTCAAAGTCGTCACCACCGAGTTTGTTGTCTCCTGCAGTTGCCAATACATCGAAGACACCATCACCGAGTTCAAGGATAGATACGTCAAATGTACCACCACCAAGGTCAAATACCAAGATTTTTTCTTCTTTGTCAGTCTTATCCAAACCGTAAGCAAGAGCTGCTGCAGTTGGTTCGTTGACGATACGTTCTACTTCAAGACCAGCAATTTTACCAGCGTCTTTAGTTGCTTGACGTTGAGCATCGTTAAAGTAAGCTGGAACTGTGATAACAGCCTTGGTTACTTTTTCACCAAGATATTCTTCAGCGTAGCCTTTCAAGTATTGAAGGATCATAGCTGAGATTTCTTGTGGAGTATATTCTTTTCCGTTAGCAGAAACTTTTTCAGAAGTACCCATCTTAGATTTGATAGAGATAACTGTATCTGGGTTTGTTACTGCTTGACGTTTTGCAGCGTCACCAACGATGATTTCACCGTTTTTGAATGAAACTACAGATGGAGTTGTGCGGTTTCCTTCTGGGTTTGCGATGATTTTGCTTTCAGTTCCTTCAAGAACTGCAACTGCTGAGTTTGTTGTACCTAAGTCAATACCGATAATTTTAGACATGTGTTTTTCTCCTTAAATTTTATCTTCTTTTTTTCTTTTTGATACTCTTCTTAAGTGGCGACGCCGTCAGAGCTTGACTTCGTCAATCTCTTTGACTAAACTTTGAGCCTAAGGTCTCAAAGTTTGCGAAAATAGCGCCACGGCGAAGAGTATCGCCTTTGGTTCGCTTCGCTCACTATTGGCAAAGCTAAACCATTGTTTATCTTTCTTTCATAGTTTATTGTCGTTTCGGACAAGGTTTTTAAGTTCTCTAGCCTAGTTGTAGACAACGACCATGGCTGGGCGTAGGATGCGGTCATGGAGTTTGTAGCCTTTTTGGAAGACTTGTGCGATGGTATCAGCCGGATGCTCGTCATCCGCTGGGACTGTTTGGATGGCCATGTGGTAGTTATGGTCAAATTCTCCGTCCGCTACGATCTCCTCGATTCCTTCTTCTTTCAGAGCATGAATCAAGCTTTCTTGCACCATTTCCAAGCCCTTCTTCACATCATCTGTCAACCCTTCTACGGCAAGGGCACGTTCAAGGTTATCAAGTGATGGCAAGATTGCTTTGGCCAAATCTTGGCTGCGATAGCGTTGCAAGAGTTGGCGTTCTTCATTGGCACGACGTTGAATATTTTGCATTTCTGCGTGGGCACGAAGGTATTTGTTTTCAAATTCTTCAGCACGCGCTTGTGCTTCTTCTAATTCAGAAGGTTGGTTGGTTTCCTCTACAACTTCTTCAGTTGTCTCGACAACTTCCTCTTCTTTCACGTCTTCTTTTTTGATTTCTTCTGTCAAGGCATACACCCCTTTCATTTGGTCTTAATTTACTTCATAATGGTTGCTGTTGAGGTAACGGTAGTAGTCCGTTAACTTCATGACCAGCACTCGGCCGATAACATTGACGAGACTAATCACACGCCTGTAATCCATCTCTACGGGACCAATCACATGCATGAGGGCCATCCCACGATAAGGAACCAGGAATTTGTGACTAATCACGGTCACATTTTTCAAGGCCTTCTCTTGGGATTCAGCAACCAGGATCTGGGTCATTTGGTCCTCCGACATCCCCCCTCGCAACTCAAGAGCTACGTGTTGGGGGTTATCTAAGAACTGATAAGTCTGAAGATTGGCGTAGGTTAATGATGAAACCTTTCCTTCTACAAAGACCAGTTCTTGAAACAATTGCGAGAAGACGTAATCAAACAGATCCAATACATTGTCTGTCGTCTTAAAATAGCGCTGTACAATCTGTGGAATCTCCGTCCGCAAGCGGTAGTGGATATCCAAAACTGTATTTCCAATGAAACGTTCTTGAACCAACTGATGGAAAATTTCCAAGTCACTGGTTAAAAAATTCTTTGGAATCGCAAACTGGACGGTAACAGGCTTTGATTCATCCAAGGTCAGAACCGCTAAGGCATCGTGGTTGGACAATGGAACAATCTCAAAACCAGTCAAGCGCTGTCGTGTCGGTTCAACATCCTGAATGACTGCGGTGTAGCCCGTCATCTGGGCCAGCAACTTAGCCGTAGCATCCAAAATATCATCTAACTTAAAGGCCTCAAAATCAAAGGCTTTCACCACCTGGTAGACATCTTGTTCATCAATCAGCTCTAGATCAAGTGAGTTCTGAACAAAATATTGAAAACCAGCCCGGCTAGGCATTCGGCCACTCGAAGTATGGGCTTTTTCTAATAAGCCTTGCTTTTCGAGGGCAGCCATGTCGTTTCTGATAGTGGCACTACTAGATTGAATGACATCTTGCAGTGTTTTTGAACCGACTGGTTCGTGGGTCTTGGTAAAGATATCGACGACAAGATTTAGAATCTCATTTTGACGTTCTGTAACCATGACCTCACCTCTCTTTCGTATTTAGCACTCTAAGCGTTTAAGTGCTAAACCATGATTCTATTATACACCCTCTCAAGAGAAAGTCAAGAGAAAAATCCAAAAAATTAGCACTCTTTTTCAAAGAGTGCTAAAAATCATTCTTAAGACCGATACTTGTCTAAAAAAGCCTATAAACCTGCTTCTTTCAATTTTTGAATGTATTCTTCTAAAACCAGCTGATGCTTGACCATATACTGGGCATTTTCTACACCAACGTAGCGGAAATGCCAGTTTTCATAGTCCACACCTGTAATCGCATTTTTCCCTTCTGGATAGCGGAGAACAAAACCATACTGGGGAGCCAAAGCAATAATCTGCTGGGCTACCTCTTCAGACTGTCCATTTGGAGCACTCATATCAATCGCAAGACCCGTTTGGTGTTCACTAGCACCTGGAACCTGTACTTGAGCTTGTGCTTGAGCTTCTGCCTCCTCATGAGAAAGACCCGTAGCTTCTAACTGCGCTACCCGCTCATTATAGAGTTCTGTTTGCTCCTCCACACTTCGATAACCCGAAATCAAGGATTCTTCAGGCGCGACAGCTCTCGCCGCTGCTAGAAACTGTTTCGTTTGTTCTGCAATCCGACTATCCACCTTGATTTCTTCAACATCAACTAACTGAGGGTTCAGCTCGGCTAACTTGTTGTCCCGATTGACCAGGACTAGGTTCCAATCCTTGCTAGAAGCTTGAGGAAGGTCTGTTTTAGGTTTTTCTTCCTTTTTTTCAACTTTTTTTGGAGTGGTTGTTTCTACTTTTTTATCTTCAACAGCGCTCATATGAAGCCATTGAGGTTTCAAATAGAAAATACCCACTCCTGCTCCGATCAGACAGAGACCTAAACAGCAGAGCACGATCCAGCTAACTTTCTTTTCTCTTTTCTTGGCAAGTTTGTATTTAGTCATGATCTTCCTCTAACAATTTTGCTCCAACCTGTCGGTATGACATATCTCCAACTGCTTCTAGTTTAAATTGGCCATCCTCATACTCAATAACAGTCACACTACCATTGTCCAAGACCAATTCTTTAAAAGCCTTTGGATCAATCAGGTAAATCAAGGTGCTGATGGTCATCCCATGACTGACCACGATGGCATTGCCACCACCTTGAGACTCAACATCCTTGGCAATTGCCGTAAAGCCTTCCAAAATTCGATCGCGAAGAGTTTCCCAAGACTCTGCCCAGCCTGCTGTATCCACTTCGACAATTCCTTCAGCCAACTCCATCAAGCTCAAATGATGGAAATCATCGACCCGAAAGACACGTGGCAGAACCCCCATAAAGAGTTCTCCATCGTAGGCGCCATCAAAGCTTCCAAAACACCATTCGCGAATACGCTTATCATAGCGATAAGGAATTTTACCTGTTAACCCTAATTCTTCTAGCACAATCCCCATGGTTTGAATGGTTCGACCAGAGTCACTGGACACAGCTTGTTGGAACTGGATTCCTGCTTGACGCAGACCAATCCCTAATTCATGAATCCCTCGTTCGCCAGCTTCCGTCAAGGGACTATCGGACCACCCTTGGGCGCGACCGATCGTATTAAACATGGTTTTTCCGTGACGGGCAATATACAATTTTGTCTTTGCCATTTCTATCCTCCTGCAATTGTTTTCTTCTTATATAAGATATCTTATTTTTTCACATCAATTTCTTCTGAATGGGCCTCTAACCAGTTAGCACCTAGCTTGCGATAAGATTCATCTCCGATGGTCTGGATCGAGAAGTGTCCATTTTCATATTCTACCAGGGTAACACTGCCATTTTCAACCCTTGGATCTAGCACAATCTCTGGATTTAAAATACACACAAAGGAACCGATAGTCATGCTATGACTGACAACAAGAACATTTCCACCACCCTTAGCTTCAACTTCTTTAGCAATCTCTTCAAAACCATCTACAATCCGTTTTTTCAACACATCCCATGGTTCAGCCCAACCGGCTGTATCCACTTGGTAGATCCCATTCGCTAACTCTTCTAGTGTTAACTTCTTGTAGTCTTCTATATCCAGAACACGGGGAACGACTCCACGGAACAGCTCTCCTCCATAGGCACCATCAAAACTTCCAAAACACCATTCCCGGATCTTTTTGTTGAAAGTATAAGGAATCTGATCTGTGAGCCCAAGCTCGTCTAAAACAATCCCCATAGTTTGAATGGCGCGACCTGAATCACTGGAAACAGCACGGACAAAGTCCAAACCAGATTCTCTCAACCCAACTCCCAATTCACGGATACCTTCTTCTCCTTGAGCAGTTAAAGGCGTATCCGACCAACCTTGAGCACGACCTATCGTATTAAACATGGTTTTTCCATGCCGAATAATAAATAATCTTGTTTTCGCCATGTGATCTCCTTTTACGTTCTTCTATTATATCATTTTTTATAAGGAAACTGGCAGCGATGACCTCTAGATTCACTTTCACTAGCTTGGTCAACAGTAAAAGCCCTTAGCAAACATTATGCTCCAGGGCCATTTTTTAATTTTTAAAACTATGAACTGGGGCTGGAATTTGACCGCCACGGGCAATAAAGTCAGCTGACGAAGCTTTGTTGACCTTCATCACTGGGGCAGATCCAAGAAGTCCTCCAAGTTCTAACATATCGCCTTCTTTTCCATAAGGAATAATCCGAACTGCTGTGGTCTTTTGGTTGATCACTCCGATAGCTGCTTCATCGGCAATCATAGCCGCAATGGTCGTATCCGGAGTATCAGATGGGATAGCAATCATATCCAGACCAACTGAACAGATGGCAGTCATGGCTTCCAATTTTTCCAGGTTGATATGACCTGATTGGACCGCCGCAATCATCCCCTCATCTTCTGAGACCGGAATGAAGGCACCTGACAATCCACCGACTTGGTTACAAGCCATGATGCCGCCTTTTTTCACTTGGTCATTGAGCAGTGCCAGCGCTGCGGTTGTCCCGTGGGTTCCTACTACTTCAAGCCCCATCGCTTCGAGGACACGGGCAACCGAATCCCCAACAGCCGGCGTTGGCGCGAGAGACAAATCGACAATACCAAACTCAACACCGAGACGTTCACTAGCCATTTGACCAACCAGTTGCCCGACACGAGTAATCTTGAAGGCTGTCTTCTTGACGGTTTCAGCCAATACATCAAAGCTTGCACCAGGAACTTTTTCAATCGCCCGTTGGACAACACCAGGTCCTGAAACCCCAACGTTGATGACAACATCCGCTTCACCAACACCGTGGAAAGCCCCTGCCATAAAAGGATTATCTTCTACTGCATTAGCAAAGACCACCAGTTTCCCTGGCCCCATCGGATCTGCTTGGGAAGCTTCTTTAATGATACGGCCCATGTCTCGGACAGCAGTCATATTGATCCCTGTCTTAGTGGAACCAATGTTAACCGAAGAGCAGACAAAATCGGTCTCTGCTAGAGCGCGAGGAATGGAATTGATGAGGATTTCATCCCCTTTTTGGTAGCCTTTTTGAACCAGGGCTGAGAAGCCGCCGATAAAGTTGACCCCAACTTCTTTAGCAGCACGATCCAGCGCCTTGGCAAAGGGCACATAGTCTGTCGCATTGGTTGCTGCACCGATAATGGAAATCGGAGTGACCGAAACCCGCTTGTTCACAATCGGAATGCCGAGTTCTGCTGCAATCTCATCCCCGACAGCTACTAAGTCCTTGGCCTTTGTTACAATCTTCTGGTAGACTTTTTCAGCCGCCTTATCGATATCTGGATCAATACAATCTAGCAGTGAGATTCCCATGGTGATGGTCCGAACATCAAAGTTCTGCTCCTCAATCATGGCAATGGTTTCTGTTACCTGTTTAATGTCCATATTTCTACCACCTCACTCTTACAAATTGTGCATGGCATCAAAAATCGCAGCGCTCTGGATATTGATTTTTACATGAAGAGACTGACCGAATTCTTCTAATTCTGAACGAAGCTGTGTGAAATCTTTTTTCTCATCCGATGTCACGACCGCCATCATAGTGAAGTACTCATCCAATACGGTCTGGGAAATATCATCGATATTGAGTCCCAACTCTGCCACTTTAGTCGCAACACCTGCTACGATTCCTTTTTGGTCTTTTCCGACAACTGTAATAATTGCTTTCATTTCACTGCTCCATTCTATTTATTTGCTTCCATTGTAGCATATTCCCCTTAAAATCGCTTAAATGTTTTAGAAAAGGTTCGGTTTTACAAATAAAAATAAGACATTCAAGAGAATCTCTTGAATGTCTGTAAATCTTAATATCATGATCAATCAACGGATGGCTCAAGCGATGTTTCTTAAGGTAGCAGCTGAGGAAACACAGATGTTAAACAAGAAAATGCCAGTAGATATAATTAAAGATGAAAATCCAGATTGGTTTCCAAAATGTAAGAAAGTTGCTAAAGCCATGCAAGAAGATGGGCAATCGGATATCTTTATATTTCTTATAGACAGCAGCAAAGAAGAGCCCCGAACAGAAATAAAGAGCAAAGGTTATAGGATCCCGATATTGATGGATCAGATGAAAGGCTGCAAAGAGAAAGCCCGAAAGCAAAACATCTAAATGAAACTTGCTTTCTTTAAAGAAGGCATTCATCAGATATCCTCTGAAAATAAATTCCTCTATCATAGGAGATGTAATGGTTGCTAGGACAAAAAACAGAGTAGACGAAATACCGGGACCATTTAGATAAATAGAGGTTGGCAATTTGGTTTGACGAACAACAGGAACAAGCAAATCTTGAAAAGTTTGCAGCACCCATCTCTCAAAAAAGAACCACAGGATCACCAGAGCAAAATACCTCAGATAGGACCTCTTCCATTTCTGTTTGTTTGAACGGAAGTCTATTTTCTGCTTTTTTAACCAAAATAGAATGGCAATGAGAAGCAAAGAGTAGAGAATCAAATACATGAAATAAAGAAAACTTAAATCACCATTGAAAACTCCGGTTAAGTAGATACCAAGACCTTCGATCCCAAACATAAATAGAACTAACAGGAATAGGATAGCGACTCCACGTTTAGCATATTTCATATCATCTATTCTCCAATATCATTCTTTCGTACAATTATGTACAAATATAACACATGGAAAAACTTGTAGGCAAGGTGGCCCTCAATTGTCCCTTTTTGAACAGAAAGTGTCATCTTCTTTTGTTTTTTACTCCACTTTGCTAAGAAAAAACAGCCGTTTAGATTTTCTAGCCTGACGATTCTACAATCTATTATCCCTTCATCATCTGGACGATTTTGTTTTGAAATAGCTGAAGACTGATCTTTCTTCAATTAGAAAACAAGGCCGCTACTTATTCATCCCTCTTTTTCACGATATCGTAAGGACTCATTCCAACTTTCAGATTAGCGTAGCGAAAATTTGACTTTCCATTCCAGAAGGCATATACTTATATTAATCTGAGATAAATAGTTTTATTTTTTTAATTAAACTGTCTTGAATTCAGATTAAAAAAACTATTTACTTAACGGAGGTGGCGCTATGTCATTAGAAGATAAATTAAACCAAGTTAAAGGTTCTGTTAAAGAAGGTCTCGGTAAAGTAACCGGCGACACAAAAACAGAAGCTGAAGGCGTTGCTGAAAAAGTTGCATCAAAAGCAAAAGAAGTTGCTGAAGACGCAAAAGAAGCTGTCGAAGGAGCTATCAAGGGTGTGAAAAACATCCTTCACAAAGACGATAACTAATCGTTATCATTCTAAAACCACCCTATTTTCTGCAGTCACGTTTGACTGTGGAAGATAGGGTGGTTTTTTGTTTATCTTTGATTTAGTTTGGGTGTAGAAAAAAGCACCTCGAATAATACGAAATGCTTTGAATTAATAAGAATAAATTGTTAGATTTTGAAGCAACTCCATAATTTAGCACAAAAGTCAACATCACTCCTTCTTAAAGCTTCCATCACTATAGTTTATTTTATAACCATTTGCGGTATTATATACAACAACTACTTCATCTATTTCTCCATCGGACGATTTCATTGAAACTATTACATATTGAGGAATTAGTTCCTTTTTATGATAATAAGGAGTTGCTTGGTAATATAAGACTCCTCCTTCCTTATGAGCCTCTAACCATTGCTGGGCTTTTTTCTCTGGATAACGCATACCACCATCATTCTCGCCAACATTTTGAGTACGAGTTCCTGTGATTAAATTCTCTTTTTTGGCATTTCCACCAAGACTATTCGCAATTAAGTGACTACGATTCCAAAAGAAACCGTTATATATAGATCCATTTGAACTAATGATTTCGGCCTTTTCCTCATTCTTTTTCCAACCGCTTGGATCAGACGAACCATCAGTCGCAAAAGGTAGTCTATTCCCTCTAGAATTCTCAACATTTTGATAAATCAGACTACCTTTTACTTCAGTTGTCCTTCCAAGATCATCTAATCCTCCATATTCAATTTCACCATTTTTGGGAAACTTTTTTGGTTTGATTGAACTTTTGCCAACTGATACATAGTAATTAGAATACTCGTCTATTGACCATTTAGGAATCTTTATCTTTTCACCATTGATTTTTACTTTAGCCTCTGTATTTCCCCATGCAGCTACATTATTAACACCTACAAAAGAACCACTAATTAATAATATAAGAATGACATATATTACTTTTCTTAATTTTTTCATATTTTTCTCCCAAATTTTTCTACTCCAATTATATCAAAAAGAAAGCGTTTTTATTACTTTTTAAAAAATATTAATTCCATTTTTAGGGTTCGAACTGTTAAAGCAATTCTATTGCCGGCCATTATAAAAATAGTTTTCGATCCAATAATGTTTCACAACTTTACTACAAGGAAATTAAATTTTTTGCATTTACACAACTTATTTCAGCAGTGTTATCTTTTGTGTTTTCATTTTTTAAAGAATTCTTTCCCAAAAACGTCCCTAAGCCATGAACTAGTATAATCATACCTATCACCAAACCTTATAATAGTCAAATCTTGAACCTCAGTGGCAGCAACCGATATTTTTATTTCTCTTGGAAAATGTAACCGGCGCAGATTTAGTTTTGTTTTAAGATAAATATCCCCAAACATTTCATCACTGCCTCTCACTTCTCCATATTTTCTTGCAATTTTGAGACATTTAGAAAACACTTCTTTTTTTGTGCCGGTAACAGACAATAAATTTCTATTTATAAAAATGTACGGTATTAGTTTCATTCTTAAACTTCCTTATGTGATTTTTTTAAGACTGTTATAAACATCTAACAAGAATACGGGCAAAGAGGCAATAGGAGTTTTTCTAAGGTGTTTACAATCCTAATCGTTCCGAATCCCAGTTTCCATATTCGTCATACCCAAATCCATCAGGATCTATTGCATCAATTCCACATTGCTCTAGAAACCTAGAACAGTCATGACAATAATAAGACTCATAGCTTTCATCGCTACCTTCCCAATCAATTTCATGCTTGGTAAACAACTCACTACACTCACTACATTCGTATAATTTTGACATAATATAAACTCCTATTTCAAATTAGATATCTATATGTTCAACAAAGTCAATAATTTTTAATTTCATTGCTTTTGTAATTGGTTGTTTTCTAATATTTTTAATCATTTCAGACTTAGACGTAGTCTTTAATTGTTCTTTAACTACGCGCTTTGCTACTTCTTCATAACCGTATCCAGCAATTGAATCTGCAGCTAAACCTAAAAATCCTAATAAAGCAATTCCACCCAACATGCCAAATGGTCCAAGAGCAGCCAATGCTGCAGTTAATGCTGCAGCACCTGCTAGACCTGTTGTACTCATTGCTATTAACAAGACTACAGCCGGCAAACCAAAACCTGCTAATTTCCTAACAATTGCGTCCATAATAATTCTCTCCTTTATTAGTGTAGCTTACATTTCTCTTATACAATTCACGACAGAAAATGAATTAACTAACCCAATTTTATATTTTTTGTTAATCAATTTCACGCATTCAGAGAAACTCAATTTATTTTCCTTTATAAATTCAATTTCTTCCCCGCCATTCTTAATCATATAGTCTGCAAATTTTGAGGCAATAATATATCTTCTAACAACGAAATAAATCATTCCAAAAACCAACACAATATTAAGTATTACTTGTAAATCCATTCTGACTTTCCTCCTATAATGGCACGGCACGGTGTATACTACACCAAAAAACTTCTGGTCATGTTTCTGACATAGAATCTAGAACAAACATATGACTCACTTTATTTTTAATAAGCTAATCATAACTTTATTCCTCACTTTCTTAAGAATACCAATATTATAGTCCATTGTTTTTCTTTTGTCAAATATTTTTTACTCAAATTATATTTTTGACCAAAACAATGCTTTTTTATGTCCCAAATTTCTGTTATAATGTAAATACAGAATTGTAGGTGTCGTGAAATGAAAAAAGAAAAATATCCCTCAAATGAGAAAACAAGACAAATACTGCAAGACAATTTAAAGTCTATCAGAGAAATCTTAAATTGGACTAGTGAAGATTTAGGTAATCTTATTGGTGTCACTAAACAAACTATTAGTAATCTAGAAACAAAAAATAGCAAACTAACCAAACTACATTATATTGCAATACGAACAGTAGTTGATTTTGAAATTGAAAAACTAAAGTCAGCCGACTCTGATAGAGCTGAGCGTGCTGAAATGCTATTAGAAGTATTGTCTAAAGCCGAGGAAGAGAATCTAGATTTTGATGAAATCTCTCAGGCTTCGAAACTAATTGTCTCCTCAAAGTCTGCTGCTATTGCAGGTAAAATTATTGGTGCGTTAGTACCAATCCTTTTAATTGGTCTCAATAAAAAAAAATAGAAATTAGTAAATTGGAACACTGAACAAACTCTCTGAATAAAAGCTCCTCTTCTTGCTGTAAAAAATAGTTAATAGAGGAGCTTTTTTTCCTAGATTGTCAAATTAAGCTAGACAGAAAAAGCATCCCGTATTTTTGATACGAAATGCTTTCAATAAGTGTAAATAAGTTTTAACGTTTACTAAATTGTGATGCTTTACGAGCTTTTTTCAAGCCTGGTTTGGAAAGTATGAATTTCAGTTGGACTAAAAACAGCGTAATATCAAGACTTTTCTCCGCTTTTATAAAAGCGTTTTTCCAATCAAATTCAACTAATTTTATCTAAATGGTGTGGATTTTACCCCCAAAATTACAGAGAATGGAGCTGATAAACACTAAACGTTCACACCATTAGTTAAATGATTTTTTTCATCATTTTTCTTAGATGATAGAACTTCTAATTTATTTCTTATTCAAGCAAAAACAACCTGCTATAAGTAAGAAAGAGGAAGATACAAGAAAAACACGGCGTAAAAACCGATTCAGTTCATTGTCCTCAATCCTTGTCTGCTTCATTTTCTTTTACGAGATCGTTTTGTGAATCTTTTTCAGAGAGTTTTTGATCAATATACTTGTCAATGTTTTCATAAAATTCCTTGGTCGCTTCACTATCTAATGTTGGCGAGTTCTGAACTTGATTCACTTTCAATTGAACAGATTGAATACCGTAAGAGGCTTGTTTTTGGTGGAGTGTTTCTAATTCTTCTTCTGAAATCGGATCTCCAACAACCGTCAAGACCAATTCATTGTTACTTGACTTGTAGACTTGATTAATAACCGTATAATTGGCGAACTCTTTTCCTACAAACTGTTTGATCCCTTCTTTGCGCGCTTGTTCTATTGTCAGAGTAACTGCCGAATAGCTAGCTGGAAGAATCAACAATACAATCAAAGAAATCAAGCCAATTCTCATTTTAATGCTCAGCTCTTTAAATGAAGTTAAAGGAGATTTTCTCATCAAAATTCTTGTTCCAACAATGTTGGCTAGCATGATAAAGACACAGTTGATCAAGAAAAGATAGAGAGCCCCCAATAAAAATCGTACATTCCCATTAGCTAAACCATAGCCAGCAGTACAGATAGGCGGCATCAAAGCTGTAGCAATGGCTACTCCTGGCACGATATTGTTTGCTTCTTTTTTCCTTGAACCGATCACACCAGCAATCCCACCAGCAATAGCAATGAGAACATCCCAAATGGTTGGAGAGGTTCGTGCGATCAACTCGCTACTTGCATAAGACAAGGGAGAAATCCAGAAATACAGAGTCGAGACAAGCAAACTGACCAACACTTGAGTCAATAAAACCTCTAGAGATTGCTTGATTAAACGCGTATCAAAAATAGCTAAACCGAATCCCAGTCCAACAATCGGTGTCATGAGAGGTGAAATTAACATGGCTCCAATAATAACAGCTGTTGAATTCATATTTAGACCGATAGAGGCAATAAAAATTGCACACATCAAAATCGCTGTATCTCTCAATCGAACATGAAGGTCATCGTATAATTTCTCACGGTATTCCCGTGTTGAATAATTGGCAGTCATTTGTCCTCTCCTCTTTCCTTATTTAAATCGGTATAATAATTAATAATAACAGCTGATAAACAGCCAAAAAATATGAGCCCATAAATCGTCAAGAAGACACTGGTAATCCTTCCAATCAAGGTCACAGCTAGGAGATCCCCGTAGCCGACAGTCGTCGAAGTCACAAAAGCATACCAAAGACCGTCTCCGTAATTTGTGATAGCAGGTTCAACTAGGAAAAGCACGCCTCCTGACCCAAAAACAAAGGTCACAAAACTCAGAGCAAACCGAGTAAAACCCGTAACCTGTATAATATGCCATAACATTTTTAAACGTCTCATTTGTTCTCCTTATTCATACTAGCTCCTGACCGAGCCGTTTTTTCCAATAATCAAAGTGAAGATAGGACATGATCTCCATCAGAGAAAGATAGACAAACTGATAGATCTGATTTAAGCTGATTATCAACTGATATTGTTTGAAAAATGACTGGAAGAAAGACCAGATATGACTGTCTTGAATCAGTCCCTTCTTAATATCAGACAGGATATTAGCTAAAGCTCCCAAGGACTGAAACGGTAAATCCTTGACATTTATATAGATCCGGTCCACCACATCATTCAGACTGGTATCTTGGATGGCATGAAATTCTCCAAAGAGAACTCCTGCCGCTCCAAGAGTAGAAACAAATTCCACCAAATAATTTCTGAGGAAATTTTCTCAACCTTTTCCCATAATGTGTTTAGTGCCATCCATAACGATCCCAACCAGAAAAAGGAAAGAAAACAAGCAAAGAAATTTTGCCGTAAATCCCAAAAAGCTTCAAGACTTGGTGTTGTTGGTTTTTCTAACTCTAAAACCAAGATGGTCATAATAATTGCTAGAACAGCATCTGTCAATACAATTAATCTGTCTTTCTTCATCGGATTGCATCCCCTTTCTTTTTTGTAACATTCTATCTTATCGCATAATATTGGATATTCTTTCATAATCCGACTACAAACAAAAATAAACCAAAAAGTATGTCCCTATTATACTATATTTAACTCTAGAAGTATTCATCCATCTAATTAATAAATATATCATATTTCACAATAAGTGAATACTATCAAAGATTCATCCCCTTTCACTTCATCATGTAGTGTTGCTTAGATTTATCAAAAACAACCAAATTTGTATTAATTTCAAGTATCACCTAGTTACAAAAATTTGGGGTGAACAGAAAAAGCATCCCGTATTTTTGATACGAAATGCTTTCAATAAGTTTAAATAAGTTTTAACGTTTACTAAATTGTGATGCTTTACGAGCTTTTTTCAAGCCTGGTTTGGAAAGTATGGGTTTCAGATGGACTAAAAATAGCGTAATATCAGGGCTTTTCAGAACGATATCTACTAATTGATTTCATAAAATTTGAATCAATATTTTTTAAACGGGGAAATAGTTTAGGTCTCTAAGCATTAAAATAATACACCTAACTTTGGTCACCGTTTTTTAGTTATTCACTCTTTTTTCGGATAGTGTTTTTAAAGTTATGATGTAAAATGCCGCAATTAAAACACTATACATCATAATCAGAGGATAGACAATTAAGGATAGAATCAATCCCACTCCTTTAATTATTAGGTCAGGTATCAATAACTTCCTATATTGTGCGGTAGCTTCAAGTAATTCTTTCTGATCTATATTGGGTTTATCAATTACTTTATGTAAAAAACAGTTTGCTACCGTTGAAACAACAACGATTATAATCTCCCTATAATCATGGAAAAGTAGTAAAAATAGTTGTTATCCTAGTTGATTAAAAAAATCTCTGATTTCCTCATCTTTTATAAAATAATATATAATTTTCCCCTCTCTTCTAGTGTCCAAGATGTTTTGATTGGCTAGTTTACGAAGATGGTGGGAGGCAGATGCCATACTGAGATTTAATAAACAGGCTATATCGCAGACACAGAGTTCTTCGACGGCAAGGAGATAAAAGATGATATTTATCTGTTTATTATCGGTAAATTTTGATAAAATGCGAAGTGATTTTTGGACTTTTTCCTTTTCAAGGTAGTTCGTTGCGGTTGTAACATTTTGTTGATTTATAACATCCACTTGACAGATACTATCTTTTTTCATAATTTTTTCTCCTAGCCTAACACAGCCCATAGCATGTCAAAGCTGTTGTTTTCAATCAGGATATACATCCCCAATCCTAAATAGACAACGGCAATAAACCATCTGCTATATTTTTCCAAAGTTTCTCCAACAGAAGGGACTTGTGCTAATTTTTGGGCAGAAAAAACCAAGAGATAAATCATGACTAGAAAAGTAAGTAAAGTCACTATCAAATTCGCTAAATTTAAGGTGGTAAAATATGGGACAAAGACACCAATATTGTCAGCGCCACAACTTGCAAAAGTAATCATAGCGACTAGAAAAATCAGGTTTTTATTGTCTTTTCGCAAACCATCTTTTGCAATAGCTTCTCCATCAGAATCTCCTAAAAGCAAAACTTTGAGGCCTAGGAAAATTGGAATCAAACCGAGTAAACCTAAAATCTCTTTACTAGGAATATAATTTAAGACAAATGCAAAAAGCAAACTTAGGAATATTAGACTAACAGAGCCTAGAAATTGTCCTAAATAGATGTTAATGATGTCCTTTCTGCTTTTTCTTTTGGCAAAAAATAACATTAGGATAATAAGTAAGTCTACGGCTGTCCCAGAATACAGGATTATTGAAGTAACAATATTTTGAATCATAAAACACCTCATTCAAATATATTTTTGAATGTATTCTAACATTAACCTTTGTAGATGTCAACTTAAAATCCACCAATTAATAATTGCATGTCAATATTTGTATTGTGAAACTAGTTTCAGAAATATATAGTCTTAAAGTATGTCCACTGCCAATGGTTTTTTCAATATTTAAAAGGAGAGAACCAATTTGGTCCTCTCCAGGGTATAATTTTCCACCAACCCACTACAGTTGACAAAGAACCGTTATTCTCAAATGAGACAACTCCTTTTAGTTTTTATAACCTCAGCTTCTCGGTCTCTTACCTACTTTTAATAGAAAGACTACGAAGGACGATTCTTAAAGTAGTCAGATTGTGCAATATCGAAAGATTAGATGGGCTTAACCAATTTAACAACCCAAATCCAATTAAACTTCCATTTATTACAACTGTTTCTTGAATATTTCTTTGAATTAATTTCTGCAACGATTCAGATAAAGAATTCAATTCCTCGAAGAAATCTAAACGATTATCTAATAATAAAATATCACTCATCTGCTTAGAAATATCAGCACTTTCATTCATCACAACCCCAATATCTGCAAGCGTCAAGGCAGCAGAGTCGTTTAACCCGTCTCCAACCATCAAAATAGTTCGGCCAGCTTTCTGTAATTCCTGAACCAACTGAAACTTACCATCTGGTTTTAAATCAGTATAAACGTTGTCAAATGGCAGATCTTTAACCAACTCTTCTGTTCTAGCCAACGTATCACCAGTTGCCAGAATCAGTTTTTTCCCTTGGCGCTTTAGCTTTTTCAATGCAACTTTCGCCTCGCTTCTCAAGGGAGTGTGGATACAAAACATCCCAATTAATTCTTTCTTATAAGCCAAAAACAATAAATTGTAATGAGTCTTATATTGCTCAATCAAGGCCAGCTGCTCAGAACTAATTCTTACCTGTTCGTCTTGCATTAGTACATAATTTCCAATGACAACCGATTGACCATCAATTTGCGATTTAATCCCTTTGCTTGCAACATACTGAAGCTTGCCATGCATTTCTTCGTGTTCAATGCCTTCAATTTCAGCTTGTTTAACAATTGCATTGGCAATAGGATGATAGATATGTTCCTCCAAACATGCACTTATTCTTAAAATATCTTTCTCAGTATAATCTCCGAAAGGAAGAACCTTTTCAACCAAAGGATAACTCGTCGTGATGGTACCCGTTTTATCAAACAAGAAAGTATCCACTTCCAGATATTTTTCTAATACATCACCATCTTTAATAACCATTTCTCGATTTAGACCTTCCTTTATGGCCGTAAGGTAGGCTACAGGTGTGGATATTTTTAGAGCACATGAAAAATCCACCAATAAAAAGGAAATGGCTTTTGAAAACGAACCTGTTAACAGATAAGTCAAACCAGCACCTAAGAAGTTATATTTTACAACCTTGTCTGCCATCCTAATAAAATGACGTTGTTTTGTCTTCTTACTCTCTTCAGATTTTTTCATCAGATTGATGAGTTGCAAAATACGACTGTTTATCTGATTATCAGTCACACGAATTCTTAACTCTCCTGTTTCCAAAACAGTATTCGCACATACAGAATCTCCCTCTTTCTTTTCAACAGGGAAGCTCTCTCCAGTCAAGGAACTCTCATTGACCATGCCTAATCCTGAAACCACTTGGCCGTCAAACAAGATTTCATTACCTTGGGAGACAACTAATACATCACCTACTTGAACATCAGAACTCTTGATGCTGATGACCATGTCTCCCCGCACTAAGAAAACATCACTTTCTTTAGCAAGAAGGCTTTGTTCCAAATCTGTTGCTGTTTTTTTTAAAGACCACTGATCCAGATGATTACCCAAATCAAGCATAAACATGATGTTGCTAGCTGTCTTGGATTGGTTCATAAACAAGGACAACAAAATGGCCGAACAGTCCAAGACCTCCATGGTTAGTTCCTTGCGCGCTAAGGTTTGATAGGCTTCTTTGACATAACCCAAAGCCTGATAACAAGTCCAAATATAACGAATAGGGTAGGGTACAAAACTTCGAAACAGCAAACGCTTAATCGCTGCACCCGATACAATTGAATAAGCACTCTCTTCTCTACGAATGGGAAGAGTCATCAAGTCCGAAACTTTCCCCTTGTCAATTTTTTTTAAAAAGGCCTCTGCATTTTCTAATACAGAGAAGCCTTCTTTCATACGTAGAGTAAAGTGCTGCTGATCCATATAAAACTGAATAGAGTCGATCCCTTTTTCATCTTTAGCCAAGGAACGAAGATAATCTTGAATATCCAAGGTCAGTGAAAACGAGGACGATAATCGGATATGTTGATATCCTCTGTGTAGCACTTTAAAAGACATATTATTCACCTGTCAGGCTATCTAATTGTTCTTCTTTCTTTTCCTGTTCGTATAAATATTTAGCGTCTTGTAAAACATCATCACCGTGTTGTTTTACAACAGAAACAGATGCATCCAGTCCATCTTTCAATTTGTAAGCTTTAGCCAAGGCCTTAGAATAGCCTTTCTTAGCTTCTTTACTTGCTAAGACTTTCAAGCCAAGCGTCCCAAATGCTACCCCTCCTAAGAAGAGAGATGATTTTTTCGCAACTTTTGCGACGTTTAATACTTCTTTTAACATGTTTATTTCCTCCTTGTAACTATTGTAGCGAAAAATGACAGCAAAAGCAATTGCTGATATCTGATATATAGATAAAATTCTCTATACTGATATTTAATTATATTATGATGAAAACAATATACTTTATTTTTTGATACTGTCAATAATTATGTGTAAACACTTAAGTAGAGTTACGGAGTGTTAATTAAATAAGCTTTCAAGTGTATCAGAACATTGACCAAACCCTTTATGGATTCGTTGACTTTGCTTGAAATTATAATCTTCAAACAACGTAACTAAGTAACGTTCCAGAGCCTCCTCATTAGGAAAAAGAACCTTCTTTTTCGTTTGATGTTTGATTTCTTTGTTAAGAGACTCAATGAGGTTTGTCGAATACATGCTGTGCCAAATCTGGTAGGGAAACTGATAAAAAGTTAAAAGATTATCCGTCTTCTCCAGACTTTCCATGACTTTCCTATACTTTGGTTTCCATTCGGCGAGAAAGTCCTCTAAAGCTTGTCCTGCCATTTCTAAATTTTCAGCACGATAAATCATTATAAATTGCCCCAGAATAACCGCTCTATCTGCTCGTTTCACTTTACTAGCTAGATTTCGACTAATATGAATTAAGCAACATTGTTGTTTAGCTAATGGGTGAGCCTGACTGATAATCTGCTCAAGCCCCTTAAAGCCATCTGTAACTACAAGAGAAATCTGTTGGATTCCTTGGTTTTGAAGCTTGTCTAACAGGGTGGACCAAGAAGCATTGTTTTCTTGGGGCAACTGTGCATAGCATATCTCTATGCGACTAAAGTCGCTAGAGCTATCCTAATTGCGCACCGCCAGTTCTCATAGAAAAAAACACCTTGCAAGATGCAAAGTGTTTTCGTTTGTATTCTGCTGTCCAGCAACGAATTAACGTTTAGAGAACTGGCTAGCTTTACGAGCCTTTTTCAAGCCTGTTTTCTAGTATTTTTATATCTATTGGCAGATTATCCGACTTATCCCCATCAACATCTGACTCTAACTCAACCTCTGAAGAAATCCTAATATTGCGTACTTTGATATATTCGATATTATTGTTACCTACTAGATCCCCTTTTTAATAAATCTGGGATAGCCGATAATTTAGAAATGATGGATGAATCCTTTAAAATCAAGATATTTCCATATTCATCTGTATTTTCATCAAATAGTTTTTTGTCTGCATAGTAATTGGATAGAAGAACTAAGACCTGAGTAGCTTCACCTTCATAATTGCCATTTTTGCTTTCAAAAGGTAATAATTGCTTGTTCATAGCTTGGCGAATCAGTTGCACCAGCCAAATTAATTGTCTTGACCGACGAATAAAGCGACTTCTTTCAAGGATTCGACCATAAGGAAACAGTTGGCAGATTCTATAAAAGTGTCGATGTGATTCGGCACGCTCATCAGACTCGCTACACAGAGCTGGTACATAATATCTGCTATAATTTTCTGGAAGATTTGGTCAAGCGGTCTTTTAGCCGTGTGACAGGCATACAGGAAAAACACTATTTATTTACTTTTTGCACGGGAGGCTTTAAGATGTTGCTGGACGCCTTTCTTGATAATCACTCAGAGTCGCCAGAGTGTCTGGGCTGGGATATGGCAAAGATATACCGCTGCCTGAAACTGTTCTTTGACGCTGATAAACGCGACATATCAATTAAAATGTCGCACTAAAATGATTGAAAAGTGATTGAAACTGTGTTATAATGTATGTGTAATTTTTAGAAAAGAGGTACTAACTATGGAAAACCTAGTAGTTTCAATCTTTAACACTGAAAGCGAAGCTTATCAGTCCTTTGCGGATTTGAAGGCTTTCCGCCAAACTCAGACGACCAAGGTTGCTCAAATCGCCTTGGTCAAAAATGAAAACGGTCATATCGTTGAAAAAGAACGCTATGACTTTGAAGATTCAACGACGGATGCAGCCCTAAAAGGTGGCTTGCTCGGTGCAGTTATCGGGCTTTTGGGTGGTCCTATCGGCGTCTTGTTTGGTTATGGTATGGGTAGCCTCTATGGTTTGGCTGCTGGTGATACCATTGATACGGCAGAAAATGGCCTGATTGACGTTGTTTCTCAGAAATTGACTAACGGTGAAACAGCCGTTGTCGCCTTGGTGCAAGAAGACAACGAAGCAGTCATCGATGCTTACTTCACCAAGTACGACACCCAAATCGTGCGTTGGGATGTAGCAACCGTCGTAGCCGAAATCGAAGCAGCTCTGCAAGTCCAAGAAGACCTCTACAACCAGGCACGTGCACAAATGAAGGCTGAACGTAAAGCCGAACGCAAGGATAAACTTGAAGAATTCAAGGCAAATGTCAAAGCAAAATTTGACAAATTGAAAGCGTAACGTCTAAGCGTCTCATAAATTTAAATGTGACTGAGACGCCATTTAAAATTTATGTGCGTCGGATTCTCACAGTTAAATAATTGCGTTGACAAAGCCGTTACAGCCGTTCTTCCATTCTTTGAAAAGAATGTTTAATAGACAAGAAATCTGGACTAGTATTGGTCTGGATTTTTTTGTGAATATAGAGGTCATAGCTTTTTGACTATGCTTCGTTATAATTAGAAAAATTTTAAGTTTTATCAAGATGAAATCAGTCAGACGAAGACATCCCGAATTAGCACCAGCATCACCACACAAACTAAGACATACTGGTGCTACTCTTGCTAAACAAGCAGGTGTTTCTCTTGAAGCCTTCTCAGAAGCTCTTACTCATAGTGATAAAGAGATTACAAAAACTTACGTTAATATCAAAGATAAAGTCAATCAGACTGTAGGTGATATTGCTTTTCGTAGTTTAAAAAATTGATGGGGTGAATATGGGGTGAATTTTGGGGTGAACTTTGATTTTTTGAAACAAAAAAGACATCCAAGAAATAATTCTTGAATGTCTGTAAACGTTGATATAATCGTATTGATTAACGTTTTGAGAATTGTGATGCTTTACGAGCTTTCTTAAGACCTGGTTTCTTACGTTCAACTTTACGTGAGTCACGAGTAAGAAGTCCTGCGCGTTTCAATGAATCGCGGAAGTCTGGGTCTACTTGAAGAAGGGCACGAGCGATACCGTGACGGATAGCTCCTGATTGACCAGCGTATCCACCACCTACAACGTTAACGAAAACGTCGTATGAACCTACAGTTGAAGTAACTGCGAATGGTTGGTTGATAACAAGACGAAGGTCAGCGTGTGGGATGTACTCTTCAACATCTTTTTTGTTAACAGTGATTTTACCAGTTCCTGGAACAAGGCGAACGCGTGCAACAGCGTTTTTACGACGTCCAGTACCTGCATATTGTGCTTGTGACATACTTTATTGTTCCTTTCCTTAGATAAGTCCTGAAATATCAAGAACTTCTGGTTGTTGTGCAGCGTGAGTGTGCTCAGCTCCAACGAATACTTTCAATTTCATACCTTGAGCGCGGCCAAGAGTATTGTGTGGAAGCATACCTTTAACTGATTTCTCGATCAAACGTACTGCATTTTTAGAACGAAGTTCACCAGCAGAGATTGATTTCAATCCACCTGGGTGGTTTGAGTGAGTGTAGTAGATCTTATCAGATGCTTTTTTACCAGTCAATTTAACTTTTTCAGCATTGATAACGATTACGAAGTCACCTGTATCAGTGTGTGGTGTGAATGTTGGTTTGTTTTTTCCGCGAAGCACGCTAGCAACAACTGCTGAAAGGCGTCCAAGAGGTACATCAGTTGCGTCAACAACGTACCATTTGCGTTCTACTTGGCCTGGTTTAGCCATGAATGTAGTTTTGTTCATGATTTCTCCTATTATGAATATCGTTTTTGTTTACAGGGCGGATGTTCCGGTCCGCGAGTTATTTGAAAGGTTCCGGGGCCTTACAAATGGGGTAAACAATACCGCCTACTATTGTATCAAATTTTTCAAATAAAAGTCAACCGATTTTAAAAATTATTTGCGATTTTCTTTTCCTATGACAAAGCCGATGAGAGAATTAGGACCGACGTGGGCTGCAATGACTGGACCTAAAGGCATAATCAAAACTTGAGAGATGGCCGGATTCTCCAACAATTGAGCCTTGAGCTCTTCCGCTCCAGCAAGATCGTCCGTGTAAGAAACCAAAGCTGTGCTGTGGCCGATATCATCCTGGATGAGTGAAAGCATTTCTCGCATGGCTTTTTTACGCCCCCGAACTTTGGCTATAGGGGCTAACTTGCCTTCTGCATCAATCCAAAGAAGGGGTTTGATGTTGACCAAACTTCCCACGATGGCTGAACTCTTAGAGAGACGTCCTCCGCGCATCAGATGGTAGAGATCATCCACCAAGAAATAGGTCCGTAACTTAGGGGCAACTTCCATCAGCTCTTCCTTAACTTGATCCAAACTCTTTCCTGCATCACGCGCCTCAACTGCTAGCATAGACAAGTAGCCCTCTCCAATCCCTGCAGCTTTTGGATCGATGATTTCAATCACAGCTTCTGGGTAGTCTTCAAGGATTAAGTCTCTTGCCATGACCGCACTCTGGTAGGTCCCTGACAAGACTGAAGAGAAGGCGATATAAAGGAGGTCTTCCTTGCGCTGAGCATAACCCTTGAAAATCTCTTGGAATTGCCCAACATTGACCTGGCTGGTCGTTGGTTTAGCACCCTTTTGCATTTCTGCTAATAATTGGGGGCTAGTAAGTTTGTCTGGACCTACTGTCTCATAATGAGTCCCATCGACTTGGATCGACAAACCGACGATTTCTACATCATGCTCCTGTGCCCATCTTTCATCTAAATCTGCAGTTGAATCTGTTAAAATTTTAAAGGTCATTTACTTGCTCCCATCTCTTTTTGTAGTTGACGTAGGCCCTCTTGGTCAAAAGGCCGTATCGGTGGTTTTTGATCGTTGACGGCTCCTCGCGCCTGGTTCAAATCAGCTTTGACAACGGCGACTCTCTTCTCCAGCTCACGCGCCGAAACACGGAGCGCTCCTTGAGCAAAGACCGTCCATTGCTCATTCAAGTCACTCGTCGCGACTGATACTTGGTGAAGGGGGGTATTGAGCTCTGCTGCCAAGCGTTCAATGTAGTCATCGGCGGTTTCATCCTCCGCTGTGAAGACCACTTGGACTTGAAATTCCTCATAGGTCTGACGAATCCCTGGCATATATTGGGCATCAAACACACAAATCACGCGAATGCCTTCAAAGCTGGCATAGTGACTAAGCTTTTCTAGGAGGATCGTTCGTGCGGCATCTAGCTCACTCTTCTTAAAGAGCTGACGGGTTTCCTGCCAGAAGGCAATCATATTGTAGCCGTCCACTAACAAAATCTTTTCCTTCATCGACTCCCCCTTCCTACGATTTTCTTCTATTATAGTTTATTGCGAAAGACCTCATACATGAGGATTGCTGCTGCGACACTAGCATTCAGACTTTGGACATGCCCCTGCATCGGAATCGTAATCATTTCATCCACTTGCTTTTTAATATTGGACGAAATGCCCTTGCCTTCGTTTCCAATGATAAGGGCTAGCTTCCCACTGGTATTCCATTTGTGAGAAGGCGTTCCATTCATATCGGTTCCAAAAATCCAAAAACCTGCTTCTTTTAATTTATCCAAGGTTTGGCTAAGGTTGGTCACCCGAGCAATAGGGACATGCTCTACTGCTCCAGTTGAGGTCTTGGCAACAACAGGTGTCACCCCAACAGCACGGTGCTTGGGAATGATGACTCCAGCCACCTGGGTAGCGTCGGCTGTTCGGAGAATGGATCCTAAGTTATGGGGATCGGTCAAGCCATCCAAAATCAAGAGCAAGGGATTGTCTTGATCAGCTACCTGGGCCAAGATATCATTCAAGTCCGTATAGGCAAATTCTGAAACTCGCAAGACAAAACCTTGGTGGACAGCCCCTTCTGTCATTTCTTGTAAGGTCTTCTTAGGAGTCCAAGAAATGGACACCTTCTTATCTGCAGCCAGATCCTTGATTTTTTCTACATTCTTTCCTCGCAAATCGTCCTGGATATACAATTTATTTCCTGTATTTGCGATCAGTGCTTCTGTGACGGCATGAACGCCGTAAACAATATCGTTTTTTTCCATGAAACTAGTATAACACAATTGCCATATCAGGTGAAACATTTGAAGTAGCCCACTTTGCTTGTGGTATAATAAAACTAGTTTAGAAAAAGGAAAGAATCAGCATTATGCCACTTATTCACCGAACCATCAAGATGGTCCTCGCCACCTGTTTGGCTATCTTGCTTGCAGAGTTTTTAGGTCTGGCCTACGCCACCTCTGCGGGGATTATTGCCATCCTCAGCATTACCGATACCCGTCGCAGTACAGCTAGATTGGCCTACAACCGCTTTATGTCCATGCTTCTAGCCCTGTTCCTTGGAAGCTTAGCCTTTCAGATTCTCGGCTACAATCTCTGGGCTCTTGGTTTTTATCTGGCTACCTATGTCCCACTTGCTTTTCTACAAGGCTGGGAAATTGGCATCACACCAAGTTCTGTCCTGGTTACCCATCTCCTGCTAGAAAAATCCACTTCTCTAGCCCTATTAGGAAATGAAGTGGCTATTTTCCTAATTGGAACCAGCTTTGCTCTCCTTGCCAATCTCTATATGCCTTCTCGACAAGAAGAAATTGATCGCTATCACGAGATTGTTGAGGAACAACTCAAGAAGATTCTCTATCGGTTTGCAGAATTTTTAGGAAAAGGAGATGGAAGCAACGATGCCAGCTTGATTCGTGAGCTAGATTCTATCTTAAAAGAGGCTCTCGATTTGGTATATCTAGACCATTCCAACCACCTCTTCCATCAGACCAACTACCATATCCACTATTTTGAAATGCGCAAGCGCCAAAATAATATCCTGCGAGACATGGCCAACAACGTAAACAACTGCCAATTAGCCGCGAGCGAGAGTCTTATTTTGGCTCAACTCTTTGCTAAAACAGCCAGCCAACTCAGTCAGGAAAATCCAGCTCAATTCCTGCTTGATGAAATCAATCGCTATCTAGCAGTCTTTCGTGAACGACCTCTTCCTCGATCTCGTCAAGAATTTGAAACCCGAGCGACCCTTTTGCAACTCCTGCGAGATCTTGAAACCTTCATCTCCATCAAGGTCGAATTTTATCAAAATTATCAGAAGGAACTTCAAGCTTAGCTCTATCTTCAGACCTGTAAAAAGAGACTGGGAAGATTTTTCCAGCTCTTTTTTCTTTGTCATCAATTTATAACGAATTTTAAGAGAAAAACCTTCATATATATTGAAAGCGCTGTCATAAAGTGTTATGATAGGGGTGCATACATGTAAAGAACAAAGGAGGTCTCTTTATGCATTCTTCTTATAAGAAGCGTTTGTACACAAACGCACTCAGTCTCTCTACCGCTGTCCTCTTAGCCTTCCTCGCACAAGGCCAAGTTGCTGCGGACACTGTTGAACCAGCAAGTCCTGCTACACCTGTCGAAAGTGTTCTCAAACCAGAGGAAACCAGTACTAGTCCGGCAAGCAGCACAGAGGCAACAAATCCTGCCCCTGCAACAGAAGCGACTGCTAGTCCAGCTAGCACAGGAGAAAGCTCTCCTACCGCTTCAGACACAGCGAGTCCTACAGCCAAAGTAGAAGCCCCTGTAACAGAGCGGGTTGCAAACACAGAGCCTACTATCAGTCTTACTGATAGCCCTGTTTACATGTCTGAAAAAGGAACGCTGACGGATACTGTCAAGGATCAAGCTCAGGCTGCTGGAAAGATCAACTGGACCTTGGACGACAAACCACTGGAAGAATGGAAAACTTGGGATATGGAGACAGGAACTCTGTCCAAAGATCCCTTCATCACAGTTGAAGAGAACAAAAACGGAAATGATTTGGATCTAACCTTTACTGTCAAGGAACTCTTTGGTGAAGATTTAAGTCTTCGGAGCCCCAATAATATCCGTCGGACCTATCGAAACTATATCGGTGAACACACTTTGGTTGGAACCAGCGCAGATCTTGGACTAACTATTCGCAAGAATCTAACCTTCCGTCCATATAAAGATTTCCATACCCACGAGGAGATGCTAGCTTCCATTGAACAGACAAAGGCAGAAGCCAAAACAGACCGTCTGGTTCAGCTCGAAACTCTTGGCAAGAGCGCCCAAGGACGGGATATGAAGATGGGAATTGTGAGTAAGGACCAAGCAAGTATTGACCACTATCTCTCATCTACCAATCCAAAAACTTTGACCAAACCAAGTGAAATGCTGGCAGCTCTGAAGGACAAAACCTTAGATTACAAACTGCCTGTCCTAGTTCATAATACGCATGCGGATGAACAACCTGGTATTGATATCATCACCGGTCTCTTCCGTACCTTCGCCACAGAAGATCAAGTCACTTTTAAAACGACAGATGAAGCTGGTAATGTCAAGAATGTAACTCTGGACATCCCAACTCTCTTAAACAAATTTATCTTCTTGTTTGACTTTACCGAAAACCCAGATGGGGATGCTCTCAACCTGCGTGCTTTGGCCAATGGACTGGATCCAAACCGGGATGCTAGCTACCAAACCAACCCAGAAGTGCGTACCGTCATCCAAATGATCAACAAGTGGAATCCAATCGCTCTCTATGATATCCATGGATTTGTCAAAGAATTCTTGATCGAGCCTGCAACACCTCCACATGATCCGAACTTTGAATACGACCTCATGTCCAAGCTCATGTTGGAAAATGCCCGCCATATGGGACGGGCTGGAGTTGCCAATTCCAAATACGATAGCTACATCATTCCAAAACTAGACTGGGGAGATGGCTGGGATGATTCCTTCTCTGGATATACAGGTGTCTATGCTGTCTATCACGGTATCTTAGGCCATACGATTGAAATTCCAGAATCCAACCAGGAATCTTATTATGCTGGTCGTAATGCTGTCCTCGGAGGCATTGACTTCCTCAACCAAGATCCAGACAAACTCCTTGAGATGCGTCTCAACTTCTACTTACGTGGTCTCAACAAGATTGAAGATCCAAAAGCAGAAAACGAACTGGTCGGTCCAAATGGGGAAATCGTTGGACGTGTGAAAAATGGTCGTCCGAAATTCTTCCCAGACTACTATGTCATCCCAATGAGCCTCGACAAGGACAATGACGCCCAAGAAGCCTTCAATATGATCGACTACTTCAAACGAAACGGTGTCCTCGTTAAAGAACTCAAAGAAGATACAGGTAGCTACAAAAAAGGGGACTTAGTCATTGATATGGCCCAAGCCAAACGGGGCTATGCCAACCATATCCTCTATAAAGGTTCGAATGAATCCGCCTGGGCAGCCATGTATGCAGAACTTCTCGTTAACTTCCCTGATATGAAAGGCTTCAAGGCAGAACCTGTATTCAAGGACGGTCTCTTTGCTGGAAAACTTGGAGAAGTCACAACCACTCGCGCGACTAGAACCTCTGAGATTGATCCAAAAGCGCCTTACTACGTCATCGCCAATACATCAGCTAGCGCTGTTCAAGCGGTAAACAAGGTGATTTCCCAAGGCAAATCTGTTTACCTAACAGATGATGGTTACATCGTTGACCGCGATACCTTCGCATCGCTCCTTCCAAATTATGCTATTTACGGTGAAGCCCTCTACAAGGTTCCAAACGGTCCAACCTTAAAACCACTGAAAATCTACTCACCTAATTATCACTACGATTGGACTGGAGTAGATGCGCCTGCTCATACTAGTCTGGTTCTTGAAAAATTAGGTTTCCAAATCGTCGACACTCCTGATGAAGCAGATGTTATTGTTCTTGAAAACAATCGCTTCGATGCCTCCATCTTCGGCAAGAAACCAACTCTCGTCATCGGCGGGGAAGCCATGCAGAAACTAGAAAAATTGGGAGTTCTTGCAGGCTTTGATGCTGAAAAACTAAAAGGTGGCAGTGACTACGAAGGCTTGATGAAGGCCATCATCGATGACCAAGATCCACTGACCAGCGGTTACAAGAAGAACGCCCTCTTCTACTCCAACTCAGGAAACTGGATTGAAAAAGTTCCAAGCAACTTCAAAACCTTGATGAGCATCGCTTCAAGCGACTACTACATTGCTGGCTGGTGGCCAAAAAATGAAGTCCTAGCCAATAAGGTCATGGCCATTTCTGGAGAACTTCTCGGCCAACCACTCTTTGTCTATGCTGGAAATCCAACCAATCGCCAACACCCTGTCCACTTCTTCCGCTGGGTAACCAATGCGATCTTTGGTAGTAAGTTGGCTACCTTGACAGACTACGTTCCAGCTAAAGACCCAGATCAAGTGGTAGTTCCAATTCATAATCAAACAACCACTCAACAGCCAATCTTGGCCAAGAAGGACACTCCTACAGTTCTCCTTCCACAAAAAGAAACTGTAGCTGAAACTGGAGAAAGCGTGCAAGCCTTGACCTACCAGGTTGGACAAAGCTTCCAAGAAAATCCAGCCAAGGCACAATTGCCACAAACTGGAGATCACTCAAGTGGACACTTTATCCTTTCAAGCTTCTTGCTAGCCGTTAGCGGTGGATTCCTCCTCTTGAAAAAGAAAGAAGTTGAATAAGTTCCAGGTTTAGACTTGGACGACATGAAAAGAACCTTCGCAGACGCGAAGGTTCTTTTCTATTCTACTAATTCCAACACGATGGTTTGGTAAGGGGCCAATTCTAACACTTGGTCTCCTTCTTGGAATAGTCCCGTGACATTAGTTAAAATGACAGTTTCAATCGGAGCTGGCAAGTCCAAACTAGCTTGATGATTTTGAAAATTGCTGACAATTAAGAGACGCTTCTCCCCACGACGTTCGAAGGCGATGATGTTTTCACGATCCCGATAAGCTGGGATCATATCTCCAAACCGGATGGTATTTCCATAGAGAGGATGGCGATACAAGGCCGTCAGCTGACGATAATAATTCAAGATGGAGTCTGGGTCCTTTTCCTGGTCTTCCACATTGATGGAATAATCCGGTTTGGGACTGATCAACCAAGCTGGTCCATCGCTAAAGCCCAGACCTGGCTCTGCTGTCCACTGCATCGGCGTCCGCGCATTGTCTCGGCTGTAGTTGGCAATCGCCGCCAAGGCTTCTTCCTCGCTCAGACCGGCCTCTTTAGCCACATGGTAGCCATTGATCGTCGCGATATCATCAAAATCCTCCACTGATTCAAAGACTTGGTTTTCCATCCCAATTTCTTGACCTTGATAGATAAAAGGAATTCCCTTGCGCAACACTTGAATGGTTCCTAGGGCTTTTTTACTGGTATCGTTTACAGGACCTTCTGCGATATAGTGGGACACACCACGAGGCTCATCATGATTTTCAATGATGGTTGAGAGGACCCCAATGCTATCCGCGCGCTCATGCGCTTGAAAAATACTTTCCTTAAGTTCATCTGCTGTTGGAAGAGTATGGTCAAACCAGCCCTTTCCTTCCTGACCTAGCATGGTTTGCTTGAAGTCAAAAATCGAAGAAAAGACACCATCTTTTCCGATAAAGAAATGCAATTCTTCGTCGGTTTCATTGAAAACTTCCCCTACAGTGAAGGCATTGTACTTAGCAAAGGTTCGCTCCTTTAACTCTTGCAAGAAGGGTTCAATCGGTTGGGCATTCACCAATGATTCCGGTACTGGGACCAAGCCATTGGCACGATCTGATGGAAGCGAACGCCATTCCAGATCCTTTTTGATATTGATAATGGCATCGATCCGAAAGCCCGCAATCCCCTTGTCCAACCACCAATTGATCATGGTGTAAATTTCTTCGCGCAGGACAGGATTTTGCCAATTGAGGTCTGGCTGATCCTTATGGAAAGAATGGAGATAGTATTTGTTAGTGCCAGGTACCGGTTCCCAGACACTGCCTCCAAAATAACTTTCCCAGTTGTTGGGTTCCTTGTCACTTTCGATAAAATAAAAGTAATCCGCATAAGGGCCATCAGGATCCGCTAAAGCTTTTTGGAACCACTCGTGATGGCTGGAGCAGTGGTTGACCACCAAGTCCATAATAATGGAAATGCCACGCTTCTTGCCTTCCGCAATCAACTCTTCCATGTCTTCCATAGTCCCAAAGATGGGATCAATGGCATAGTAGTCTGAAATATCATAGCCCTGATCAATAAAAGGACTCTTGTAAATAGGGGATAGCCAGAGAATATCGATTCCAAGTTTTTCAAGATAATCTAGCTTTTGAGTAATTCCTTTCAGGTCCCCAATCCCGTCGCCATTGCTGTCCTTAAAGCTTTTCGGGTAGATCTGGTAAGCGACTTTTCCCTTCCACCAATCTTTTTCCATTTCTTGTCTCCTTTAATAAATAGAAGGCCAAGACATGCGTCTCAGCCTCTATATTATTCAAATTTTAGTATACTGTTTTTTCAGTTTCTTTATCGAAGAAGTGAGCTTTGTTCAAGTCAAATCCAAGTTCGATAGTTGCACCTGTTTCATGGTAGTCACGCGCATCCACTTTAGCGATGAATTCGTTGTCACCAACTTGGCAGTACAAGTGAGATTCAGAACCAAGCAACTCAGATACAGAGATGGTTGCTTTTACTACTGATTCTGGGAATGTTTCAAGGAAAGCAGCCTCTGTATTCACATCTTCTGGACGGATACCAAAGATCAATTCTTTGCCTTCATAGCCTTTTTCACGAAGAACTTTCAAAGCACCTTCTGGAACTTTCAAATTCAAACCGTTAGCAACGATGTAGCCATTTTCCAATTTCACGTTAATGAAGTTCATCGCTGGGCTTCCGATGAATCCAGCTACGAATTTGTTCACTGGGTTTTTGTACACTTCTTGCGGAGAACCAATTTGTTCAACACGTCCAATTGTACCAGTACCAGCAGGGTTCTTAGTTGCTGACATGATAACGATACGGTCTGCCAATGTCATCGCTTCTGTTTGGTCGTGAGTTACGTAGATAGTTGTAGCTCCGATACGACGGTGGATTTTAGCGATTTCAGCACGCATGGATACACGCAATTTGGCATCTAAGTTTGACAAAGGTTCGTCCATCAAGAACACTTTTGCATCACGGACAATGGCACGACCCATAGCCACACGTTGACGTTGACCACCAGAAAGGTCAGCTGGTTTACGATCCAAGAATTCTTTCAAGCCAAGGATTTCTGCTGCTTCTTGTACACGTTTGTCGATATCTTCCTTGCTGTATTTACGCAATTTCAAACCAAAGGCCATGTTGTCATAAACAGTCATGTGTGGGTAAAGAGCGTAGTTTTGGAATACCATGGCGATATCACGGTCTTTCGGTGCCACGTTGTTTACAACAGTACCATCGATCGAACATTCACCTTCTGTGATGTCTTCAAGACCAGCGATCATACGAAGAGTTGTTGATTTACCACATCCTGAAGGACCTACGAAAACGATAAACTCTTTGTCTTTGATGTCCAAGTTGAAGTCTTCAACTGAATAGTGTTCGCTGTTTGGATATTTTTTGTAAATATTTTTGAGATTTAATTCTACCATGATGGTACTCCTTTGATTTTTATAATTCTATTGTAAATGAAAACGTTTTACAAAGCTATGGCAAGTCTCACAAAAAAGAAAAAGAGTTTTGTGCAAGTTGCACAAAACCCACTATTTATTCCGTTACATCACATCCTGTAGAACCAAATGGTAACAAAGAGCTAGATCTGTCAGGTTTTTCAGTTGGAGACCTGTTAGCTCTTCCCATTTGTCCATCTTGTATTGAAGGGAATTCCGATGGAGATAGAGTTGCTGAGCCGCCTTGGTCACAACTGCCCCGTTGTCCCACAGTGCAACAATGATATCCTGCAACTGGTCTTGACTCCCGATCAACTGATGCAAGCGTTCTTTGATAGGATGGAGATCCAAATCTGCCTGCTCGATTCCCCACAGGTAGAGTTGAGAAAAGCGGTAGACGCCTTGGTGCCCTTCTCGGATCCAGGCTCTAAAGGCTGCCCATTCTGCTCGGATGACAGAAGACACTTTTCCATCTTTTGACTCTGTCCATACCTGCCCGACCATAATGGATAAGCGAATATTAAAGTCATACTCCATGGCAAAGACAGTATCTTTTAAGATATCAGCCACAGTTAGCGACTGCTCTTGATCCAGAATGAGTACATAATCTTGTCCACTCAGTTGCAAGGTTGCTCGAAAATTGGGCAAGAGCGTCTGCATCATCTCTAGCCAGGAAGAAATACCTTCTGCTGTCGAATGTGAGAGGTGACAATAGACGAGTTGCATCTTTTTGATGACTTGAGGGGCTTCCCCTTTCCCATCAATCAGGTATTGGTACCAAGGATTGGGAGTAAGATCTTCCTCACTAGCCAACCAGGCAATCAAATGTTTTTCTCTCTCGGTTAGCTCTTCTTCCTTCAATTGCAACCATTGCTGGGCCTGTAGGGGAATGGCCACAAAACCCTCTGGTGGATTGGGGTGATCCGTCACCTCTGCCTGAGGGAACCACTCTCTGATATCTTTCACTACTTTGTTCCTTCTTCCACTTTTTGAATACACCAAGCCACCAATTCCTCTAAGCGGTTGATTTCATCTGTCAAGTGCAAGTAACCCATGACCGCTTCAAAACCTGTCGACATACGATAGGTTACGACGTCGGCATTTTTTGCCTTGGTGTGACTATTGGTATTACGGCCTCGCTTATAGATTTCAACTTCTTTCTCTGTCAAAACATCTTCCTCAAGCATGGTCGCAATCAGATTAGCTTGCGCCTTGGCAGAGACATACCTAGTCGCAGTCTGGTGGAGTTTGTTAGGCTTGGTCATCCCTTGCAAAATCAAATGCTTACGGATATACATAGAATAAACCGCATCTCCCTCAAAGGCTAGGGCAATCCCATTAATCAGATTGACATCAATCACGTGTCCACCTTACACCTTCTTTTGTATCCAAAAGCTTGATCCCTTGCGCAGCCAATTCATCGCGAATTTCATCTGCTCGCGCAAAATCTTTCTTAGCCCGCGCTTCTTGGCGTTCAGCAATCAAGGCTTCAATATCCGCATCCAAGACTTCTTCGACAAAGACCACTCCAAAGACTTCTAACATCTTTGCCAAGGCCTCCTTGACATCTTGGTTGTAATGTCCTGAGTTGATCCATTTGGCCAATTCAAAGACGACGGTGATTCCGTTTGCCGCATTGATATCTTCATCCATAGCCGCTACAAACTTGTCCACAAAGCTTTGCAAGTCTGCTGGATCCACTTCTCCTGTGAAAGGTTGCTCGTAGGTATTTTTCAAATACTTGAGGTTGGTTTCCGCATCGCGCACAGCTTTTTCTGTGAAGTTGATGGGCTTGCGGTAGTGCTGGGTCGCAAAGAAGAAACGAAGCACTTGGCCATCGATGGTCTTGAGAGCATCATGCACAGTGATAAAGTTGCCCAAGGACTTGGACATCTTGACATTGTCAATATTGACAAAGCCATTGTGCATCCAGTAATTGGCAAAGGTCTTGCCTGTTTTAGCCTCTGACTGAGCGATTTCATTGGTATGGTGCGGGAATTCGAGATCGGCTCCACCCCCATGAATATCAATGGTATCGCCTAAAATCCCCGTTGACATGACCGAACATTCGATGTGCCATCCCGGACGACCAGGCCCCCAAGGGCTTTCCCAAGAAACTTCACCTGGCTTGGCAGCTTTCCAAAGGGCAAAGTCGACAGGATTTTCCTTGCGAGCCGTCTCTTCGTCTGTCCGACCTGAAGCACCTAGCTCCAAGTCTTCTAGAGTTTTATTAGCCAATTTGGCGTAGTTGTGGGATTTTTCCACACGGAAATAAACATCCCCTTGACTCTCGTAGGCATAGCCTTTTTCGATCAAGTCGGTGACAAAACGAATAATATCATCCATAAACTCAACCACACGAGGGTGACGGGTAGCAGGCTTGACCCCCAGAGCCGTCACATCCTCACGAAAAGCCGCTATGTACTTGTCTGCCACTTCCTGAGGCGTAATGCCTTCTTCCTTGGCACGGTTGATGATCTTATCATCCACATCTGTAAAGTTGGAAATGTAGGTAACTTCGTAGCCACGATACTCAAAGTAGCGACGAATGGTGTCAAAGGCTACCGTTGAACGGGCATTCCCCACGTGGATATAGTTGTAAACCGTTGGCCCACAAACATACATGCGGACCTTTCCTTCCTCGATGGGGACAAATTCTCGCAAGCTGCGGGTCATGGTGTCGTAAATTTTAATCATGCGGTCCACTCCCTTCTCTATTTCTGACTTTTTCGGCTGAAAACCAGCTCTGCAAAAGGACCAAATTGTCTGAGGCTATCCAGTTGGTAAAAGCGCTGCCCTTCCTCTTGGGTAAAGAGGGGAACCCCCTTTCCTAGGATAAGGGGCGCTATCTGAATAATGAGGTGGTCGAAAAGATCCGCATCCAAGAGCGGTCCTACCAAGGAATTACCACCAATCACAAAGACATTTTTGCCTTTGTCAATCTGGTGAACAAAGTCCACCACATCCCCAGCTACTGGCTGGTAATTGCTGACAGGCAGATGCCTATCATGCGTAAAGACATAGTTTTCCGTAGCTTGATAAAAACTTTCTACATCTTGCAAATCTTGGATTTCCTCAAAGGTCCGCTTGCCCATGATGGTGATATCCATTTGCCTGTAAAAGTCATCATAGCCTGTATCCTCTACAGAACCAAGCTGATGCAGCCAGTCTATCCTGTGCTGGCTGTCTGCCAAGTAGCCATCCATGGTGATACAGCCGTAAAAATATACTGCCATTCTTGTAGTTTCCTTTCCAGTTCTACACTTTTGGTTTCAGATAAACCACCTGGGTCTGTTTGACAAAGCCAATCTTTTCATACAAGCGTTTAGCACCTAGGTTGCTGTCTTCTACGGCAATCTGAAATGCCTTGTCATTTTGCTCAATCAGTTGGTTGATAAGGGATTTTGCTAGATAAGTTCCATAGCCTTTTCCACGTTCAAGCTCAGCTATTGCTAAACAATAGAGGTAATTCGTATTACTCGATAAATCAACTGTACAAGTCCCAATAACCTGACCGTTTTTTAACAAAATATACAGGCGACTTTCTGGATCCTTCAGAGCTTTAGCGACATATCTATCCACAACTTCTTTAGATTCATGTTCCTCTGAAAATGCCTGAAATTTTAACTGACTAATTTGATCCTGATGGGAACGATCTGCTAACAAAACGTCCAGATTGGAAACAGTTGCTAACGGATAAGATCTTCTATCCTTACCTAACCAGGTTTCTGTCTCTTCATCCTCGACCAGTCCCCAGTTGCTGGCAAACTCAGGATGCTTCTCTAGAAAAACACGCTCTGTCTGAAAAGTCACAGATTCAATTGGATAAGATGCCGTTTCTTTCTCAAAACTTCTATACAAAGCCCGCGCAATGCCTTGACGACGATGATTGGGGTGGACCAGGATCGCTACTTCCACATCTTGGTCATCTGCATAGACGGTTAAGAGGCCAACAAGTTCACCTTTTTCATAATAAAGGAAAAAGGCAGGCATATCGGGGTCAAAATTGAGCATATTGGAGAGATAGGGATCACGATAAGTTCCGTCATACTTCTGACAGACTGCAATAAGGGCCTTGACTTCCAATAGTTGGTGGTCAGTCAATGTATGGGTTGCTTGAATCACGTAGCTATCTCCTTACAAGCTCGAAGAACGATGACTGGCTTCCTTGGCGTGTTCCATCTTATTCACGTAGTATTCGCGCTTTTCTTCTTCTTGGTGAATGATTGGCTCATCCTTCTTACCGTGAACACGAACAATCTTGGCAGGGACTCCGACAACGGTCACATCGCTCGGTACATCCGATACAACGACGGCTCCAGCCCCTACTTTGGCCTTGGCCCCAATCTCAATCGGGCCGATGACCTGAGCATGAGCGGAGACCAAAGCTCCCTCACGAACCGTTGGATGGCGCTTCCCTGTATCCTTTCCAGTTCCACCGAGCGTCACCCCATGGTAGAGCATGACGCCTTTTTCAACAACGGCTGTCTCACCAATAACGAGACCTGCCCCGTGGTCGATAAAAACTCCCGAAGCAATGGTCGCACCTGGATGGATTTCAATCTGAGTCCAAAAACGCCAGAACTGGCTATGCATGCGAGCTAGGAGTTTAAAGCCATGGTTCCACAAAAAGTGAGAAACACGGTGAGCAGCCAATGCTTTAACCCCTGGATAGGTCAAGAGGACCTCCAACGAGGTACGTGCTGCTGGGTCATTTTCTTTTACAATATCAATGGTTTCACGCCACCATCCCATACCGTGCTCCTTTCTTTTGATTGCTTATTCTTTTGTTTCTTGACCTTCATCTTTGGCAAAGTCTTTTCTCGGTTTGTGGTGACGAGGACGATCGCCATGACGATGACCCTTATCCCCTTTTTCTTCTGCATGTTCCGGTTTTGGTGGACGAGGAAGAAGAGCTTTCATCGAAGCGTCTACACGACCTTTTTCATCAATCTTGATGACCTTGACATCGACTTCGTCTCCAATTTCCACTAAATCTTCGACGCGGTTGGTACGTGTCCAAGCCATTTCAGAGATGTGTACGAGGGCATCTGTCTTATCAAAGAGGTTAACAAAGGCACCAAATTTCTCGATACGCACCACTTTGGCATGGTAGACTTCGTCCACTTTGGCTTCACGAACCAAACCAGCAATGATTTCTTTAGCACGGTTGATGGCATCTTGGTCGCTAGAGTAGATAGATACATTTCCTTCTTCATCGATATCAATCTTAACGCCTGTTTCAGCGATGATCTTATCGATGGTTTCTCCACCTTTACCGATGACAATCTTAATCTTGTCCACATCAATCTTAATGGTATCAATTTTCGGAGCAGTTGGAGCCAATTCTGGACGAACTTCTGGAATGGTTGCTTCGATCACATCAAGGATTTCAAAACGCGCTTTTTTAGCTTGAGCAAGAGCTTCAGTCAAGATTTCTGCAGTAATCCCTTGAATCTTGATATCCATTTGAAGGGCTGTAATACCGTCACGCGTACCTGCAACCTTGAAGTCCATGTCTCCAAAGTGGTCTTCCAAACCTTGGATATCTGTCAATACGGTATAGTTATTTCCATCAGAAATGAGACCCATGGCAATTCCTGCTACTGGTGCCTTGATTGGCACACCACCCGCCATAAGGGCAAGCGTTCCCGCACAGATAGAGGCTTGAGATGAAGAGCCGTTTGATTCCAAAACTTCTGCCACCAAACGAATCGCATATGGGAATTCTTCCAAGCTTGGCAAGACTTGAGCAAGAGCACGCTCGCCAAGAGCACCGTGACCAATTTCACGACGACCAGGTGCACCGTAACGACCTGTTTCCCCTACAGAGTATTGTGGGAAGTTATAGTGGTGCATAAAGCGTTTCTTGTACTCTGGATCCAAACCATCGATGATTTGAGTTTCACCCATTGGCGCCAAAGTCAAGGTAGAAAGAGCCTGAGTTTGTCCACGAGTAAAGAGACCTGAACCGTGCACACGGGGAACGAAGTCAACAACCGCATCCAAAGGACGGATTTCATCGACCTTACGACCATCAGGACGAACCTTGTCTTCTGTGATCAAACGGCGCACTTCTGCGTGTTCCATTTGTTCCAAGATTTCAGCTACATCCCGCATGATCCGGTCGAATTCTTCGTGGTCTGCATATTTTTCTTCGTAAACAGCTGTTACTTGGTCTTTTACTGCTTGAGTTGCAGCTTCACGAGCTAATTTTTCTTCTACTTGAACCGCTTTTTGAAGGTCGCTGTTGTAGGCTGCGACGATTTCAGCTTGCAAGTCAGCATCTACATGAAGCAATTCTACTTCTGCTTTTTCTTTACCAACTGCTGCTACGATTTCTTCTTGGAAGGCAATCAATTCTTTAACAGCTTCGTGTCCTTTGAGAAGGGCTTCCAACATGATTTCTTCTGACAATTCTTTGGCACCAGACTCTACCATGTTGATAGCGTGCTTCGTACCAGCTACTGTCAATTCAAGAAGCGAGCGCTCTGCTTGTTCTTGCGTTGGGTTGATGATGATTTCCCCATCCACATAACCTACTTGTACCCCAGCGATCGGTCCGTCAAACGGAATATCTGAGATAGAAAGGGCCAAGGATGAACCAAACATTGCTGCCATTGGTGCAGATGCATTTTCATCGTACGAAAGGACTGTGTTAATCACCTGCACTTCGTTACGGAAACCTTCCGCAAACATTGGACGAATTGGACGGTCAATCAAACGCGCTGTCAAAGTCGCATCTGTTGAAGGACGTCCTTCCCGTTTCATAAAGCCACCAGGAAACTTCCCAGCTGCATACATTTTTTCTTCGTAGTTGATTTGAAGTGGGAAGAAATCCCCAGTTGCCATTTTCTTAGACATAACGGCAGCCGTCAAGACAGTTGACTCACCGTAACGTACGACAACAGAGCCATTTGCTTGCTTAGCAACCTGGCCAGTCTCTACGATTAACTCACGACCCGCAAAAGTCTTTTGAAACACTTGTTTTGTCATTGTAATCCCCTTTGGATTGATAAAATTATACGACTTGCCTACAAAAATCAGGATACAAAGGGCGTGAAGAATCCCGTATGAAAATAGGAGATTGACGCGGTGTGCCACGCACACTAGGAAATCTATCTTTTTCACTAGGGATTTAGCCCCTGTTCAACTATCAAGATACTAAGGCCGTCAAAAGCAAAGTAAAAATAGGAAACTGAAGAAGTCTTCAATGAAGACAAGACAGTTTATCTTTTTTACACGGCTTTTCGGCCGGGTTCAATTACACAAGATATTTTGGACGGTTCGGCTTGCCGAACATTTCTGTAGAAAAATAGGAAGGTGACGCCGCACTCGATGAGTGCTAGGAAGCTTATCTTTTTTCCTAAGAAATGAGGCCCAAATTCAATTAATCAAGATACTAAGGCCTTAAACCGCTTAACGAAATATGGATTTCAACAGCCTTTCTGTATGTTATATCCTCATCTTTGTATCCAAGCACGTATAACCTTTATTTTACCATATTCAAGCCCAAAAGAAAAAGGCTTTAAAAGCCTTTTTCGAGGAATATTTGATTTCCGCTTATTTTAAAATTCTAGAGCTAGATATAGGTACCGTCTATTTTCCATTCCACACATTTTCTTTACTAACGACATAGAATCGCGTTTTATGTTCTCCACCTGAATATTCTTTCTTACTCCGCTTCAACACATAGCGCTCAAAAGGTTGAGAAGATGTCTTAACTCTAGTTGTTACTGTAACAGTATCATTCTCAACGACCCACTCATCTGCTGAAGGAATAACAACCTCTGGGCCAGCACCTCCACGTCCACCTGGAATGAATTCAAAAAACTTCTTATCTTTCGAAGAGTATATCCAGCCTTGTTTTCTTTCTTTCGCAAGTTGAATTAATTGATCTGTCGTCATAGATTGAATGGATTCTGATGTTTCTTGAGCTTCCAATTTTTTAATGACATCTGCAAGTTGATAGGTACCTGGAGTATAAGTATTGAAATAATCTAAGAACATCCCCTCTGTATAAGAATAGATACCACTATGATCATTTGATAAGTCTAATATAAAGGTTGGTTTGACCAATCTAGAATACATTAGAGCATACCCGTTCTCTACTACCGAGTGGATATCCTCTTGATCTTCCGCACTCAATCCTTTAACAGTGGATACATTTTCCCCTTCCACTTTCGTCGTAAATTCAAGCGCGATCCAACCTTAGCCAGATTGGAGCTTGCCCCAGGTATAACCGTCAGCTGAAACTGTCTCTGTGATCGTATAAACACCTTGTGGGATCATTCCTACTTCCTCTCCCTTGATCGATGCTTCTTTACGAATCCGAAGATCTGAGACTCCTACACGGACTTGAAAACTACTTGTTTGCTGCTCTGAGTTACTTGCTTGACTCGTCGCCTTCTTACCGGTCTCTAGTTCTTTCCATTCAAATTTTGCTTGATCCAATTCTTTTGCTGTAATCCCTAAGGCTTGTTCTGGCTTCTGGCCGTCCCCATTTTTTATTTGGATCTGATTGACAGTCTCAACCTTTCCTTTTTGGAATTTGTAATGGATCAAATCTACCTCTGGTCGAAGAGACGAAAAGCTAGCATAAATGACCGAGCCATCCTCAAAAATTTGGAAACCTGAACGTGAGCCACCAGAGGAAGCCACAAAAGCTGTATGTAATAATTCTGGTTTCTGACCTTTTAGATAATAAATCGCTGAGACTGTTTGGCCGTTTCCAATCAAGAGCTCATCCCGTCCATCCTTATCCAAATCCATATAAAAATAGGAAAGGTTAGGTTTACTCCCCAGAGTTTGAAGATACATGGCATAGACATACTCATCAGATTGAGAATCTATTTCTTTTAGTTTAGTCGCTAGACCTGCACTATCACCTGCCTCGATAGCCCTAGAGTAAGCCTGATAACGTTCAAGAACTGTTTGATAGTACTCATGCCCAGACGATGTCTTCTTGGAACTTTTTCCATCTGCTACTTCACTCTGAACTGTAGAAGGTTGCGTCCTAGGACGTCGCTTAGGCCCACATGCCACAAGAGTTAACAAGGTCATCGCTGTCAAGCTAACTTTATAGATTTTTTTCATCATATACTCCCTAAAACTTTCTCCATTTTATTATACCAAAAGAAGGTAAAAATGCTAGAAAATCCTTGTTTTCTTATTGAATCAGTCAGGCTTTGATAAGATCCCCCATTCGCCTATCATTCTGCCCTCTTTTCTGCTATACTAAGTATAGCCAATTGATCAAAAGGAGAACACTATGGAATTAAAAAAACGTTCTGAATTTCCTGAGAACGAACTCTGGGACCTCACAGCCCTCTATCAAGACCAGGAAGACTTCTTGCGTGCCATCGAAAAGACTCGCGAGGAAATTAATGAATTCGTCCGTAACTACAAGGGCAAGCTCCACACTTTTGAAGACTTTGAAGCTGCCTTTGCCATCTTTGAACAAATTCAGATCCAACTCAGCCACATTGGTAACTACAGCTTTATGCCCCAAACGACGGACTTTGGCGATGAAGCTTTTGCAGAAATTGCCCAAGCGGGGATGGATTTCGAAACTTGGGCCAGCGTCGAACTCTCTTTTTTTGATGATGCCTTAGTCGAAGCGGATGAAGAAGTCCTTGAACGTCTCGGACAATTGCCTCACCTCACTTCTGCTATTCGCCAAGCCAAGATCAAAAAAGCTCACTACTTGGGAGCTGACGTGGAAAAGACTTTGACCAATCTCGGTGAAGTCTTCTACGGACCGCAAGACATCTATACCAAGATGCGGGCAGGTGACTTTGAAATGGCTGATTTTGAAGTAGATGGAAAAGTTTACAAGAATAGCTTTGTCACCTATGAAAACTTCTACCAAAACCATGAGAATGCAGAAGTCCGTGAAAAAGCCTTTCGTTCCTTCTCAGAAGGTCTCCGCAAGCACCAAAACACGGCTGCTGCTACCTATCTAGCCCAAGTCAAATCTGAAAAACTAATCGCAGATATGCGAGGCTACGACTCTGTCTTTGACTATCTCTTGGCTGAGCAGGAAGTGGATCGTGCCATGTTTGACCGTCAGATTGACCTGATCATGAAGGACTTCGCTCCAGTCGCTCAAAAATTCCTCAAACACGTGACCAAGGTCAACGGCCTTGAAAAAATGACCTTTGCTGATTGGAAGTTGGACTTGGACAGTGCGCTCAACCCTGATGTGACCATTGATGACGCTTATGACTTGGTCATGAAATCTGTGACACCTCTTGGCGAAGAATATTCTCGCGAAATTGCCCGCTACCAAACCGAACGTTGGGTCGACTTTGCGGCCAATGAAGGCAAGGATTCAGGTGGATATGCAGCTGACCCTTATCGCGTCCATCCTTATGTCCTGATGAGTTGGACAGGACGAATGAGCGATGTTTATACCCTGATCCACGAGATTGGACACTCTGGTCAATTCATCTTCTCAGATAACAACCAAAGCTACTTCAACGCCCACATGTCGACCTACTATGTAGAAGCTCCTTCTACCTTTAACGAGCTCCTCCTCAGCGACTATTTGGAACACCAGTTTGACGACCCTCGTCAAAAACGCTTTGCCCTAGCTCACCGCTTGACAGATACCTACTTCCACAACTTCATCACCCACTTGCTGGAAGCGGCTTTCCAACGCAAGGTCTACACCCTGATTGAAGAAGGTGGAACCTTCGGCGCTAGCAAGCTCAACAGCATCATGAAGGAAGTCTTGACCGAATTCTGGGGAGACGCTGTTGAAATCGATGACAATGCAGCTCTAACATGGATGCGCCAAAGCCACTACTACATGGGACTATACAGCTACACCTACTCAGCTGGCCTAGTTATCTCAACCGCTGGTTACCTGCATCTGAAGAACTCCGAAAACGGAGCCAAAGATTGGCTAGACCTTCTCAAATCAGGTGGTAGCAAGACACCACTGGAGTCAGCCATGATTATCGGAGCAGATATTTCAACAGACAAACCACTTCGGGATACGATTCAGTTCTTGTCTGATACGGTTGATCAGATTATCGCCTACAGTGCTGAGTTATGAGTATAAGCAAAAACAGATTGGAGTTTTCCAATCTGTTTTGCTTATCCCCAAAAGCTATCTTCTTCAGCTTGATCTGAAGAGAACAGCCAAACTTCTTTGATTTTCCCGTCTTCAATACGGAAGAGATCAATCCCGTTCATATTGAGTTCAGTACCATCAGCCCGTGTTCCAAGAAAAGTAACATTAGCTGCGACAAAATCCTTATTATCAGAAACCCAATTTGTTATCACCTTAAAGGTTCCATTAGTTTTCTCAGCAAATGTAGCTAGGTGAGATCCTAGTTGGTCCTTACCAACAACTGTACCAGATATACTATGAGTACCAGGTTGATGCCAGACAATATCGTCTGCCATCGTTTCAAAGACACCAGGAAAATCACCAGCAATTAAAGCTTGGTTATAAGTATTGAAAATTTCTAAGTTTGTTGACATATCTATTCTCCATTTCTTTTTTATGATATAATTTTAACAGTTACAATCGAAAAAACAAGTAGACACTTTTTCGATAGCTGGTATCAAAAGTAGTACTATTGTTGATACTAAAAGATAAATTTTTTTAAAAATAGAAAGAAGATATTTTATGCCAAATAAAGTGAGTGAGTATGGTATTTGTCCATTTGCGACAACGCAGAGGGTTTTAACAGGGAAATGGGCACTGGTAATCATTTATCAGTTGAGTACGGGTACTAAACGATTTAAAGAATTGCAAAGATTATTGCCTGGGATTACTCAAACTATTTTGACACGTCATCTCCGTCAATTAGAAAAGGATAAGATTATTCAACGAAAGGTCTATGCGGAAGTTCCCCCACGAGTTGAGTACAGCTTAACCGAAATAGGGCAGGAATTCAAAGTTGTCTTAGATGCTGTGGAGAACTGGGGTCTGGATTATATCAAGTTGCTAAAAATGTAGAGGTTTTGACCATGTATCAAGAATTACTTAGAAAAATAACAGAAGAAAAACCAAGCTATCGTCAAGAAGAAATCCAGTGGTTGCTAGAACATTTGGGAGATCCCTCGCCCGAAATTCGCGATGATCTCGTTTTTACCAGCTTGGCTAGAGGGATTCAAGAAGAACTGTTTACACAGGAACAATTTCATTTCATTGCTGAGACGATTTTGTCCGATAAAGGAGTAGAAAAAGAGATTGATAAGATTGGGTTATCAACACTTGAGCGTTCTTTTAGAGCACTTATCTATGCCAATCTCTTGACTGCAGATGCCAACCAACATTCGATTTTTCATAAGGGATTAAAAGCTGAAATTCGCAATGTCATTTTAAATCAAGGTTTACATTATCTTTTAAAAGAAAAGGATACAACAGGTTTTTCCAGCCAGTATGGCTGGGTTCACGCTGTTGCGCATGGAGCTGATCTTTTGACAGAAGTAGTTTGTCATCCAGACTTTCCTAATGACAAAGTTCATGAAGGATTGAACATACTTGGCCAAGTCTTTAGAAGAATTTCAATTCGTTTTACCGATGATGAGGATTGGCGTTTAGCTAGAGTGCTCTATGAACCTATTTTGCAAGGAAAAATCGAGCAAGAACAAGTAGCTTCTTGGATAAAGACGCTTGACTTTCCAATAGAAGAAAGGGAAGATTTTTATAAATTTTCCAACCTTAGATCCTGTCTGTTAGAAGTCTATATTCAACTTGACCAAAGAAACTTTTTACAAGATGAGTTAAAAGTGGCCATTCAATCTTTTCAATACTAACTGTTGATAGTGAAAGTTAAACTCTCCAAAATATTCTAAGTCACTTTTCGTGAAAAGATTATTGAAGATAAAAGAGCCTTGCTCCTCATATAAAAGGACAGGGCTCTTTCTTTGGATATAAAAAAGCACTCCTATTTTACCAATGGAAGTGCTTAGGATATTAACTCAATTCAGCCATAATAGCCTTGATTTGTTCTGCAGTGTGAACACCAGCAACCTGTTTAACCACTTGTCCATCTTTTTTGAAAAGAAGAGTAGGGATAGACATAATGCCGAAAGCACGCGCTGTATTTGGATTTTCGTCAACGTCCATTTTAACAATTTTCAAGACATCTTCTGAAAGTTCTTCAGACAATTTGTCCAAGATTGGACCTTGCATACGACATGGACCACACCAGGTCGCCCAGAAGTCTACCAAGACCAATCCTTCTTTCGTTTCTGCTTCAAATGTTGCGTCTGTAATTGCTTTTGCCATTGTTTTTCTCCTTTAGTTTTTGTATTGTTCCAGGTCTTGCTTCATCAAATAGAAGAAGACATCTCCGTAAGTTCCATGGTAATCGAGTTCGTGCCCATTATAGGTCAATTTTTGTACGGGATAGTAATCCGCTACACCTATCAAGCAGGTCTGTTGGGAGCGTTCAAATTCTTCATAGGAATCAAAATGCATGACTCTTTCTTGTTTTGCACCATCTAGATATGTAATATCAATCATATCGATAACCTCTATTTCTTAAGATGTATCCATTGTAACTCTGTTCGTTACATCTGTCAAACAAAACGACTTACTCAGAATAATGAATCTTGTCCGAAAAAAAGCAATAAAAAAGCCCTCTGAATTCAGAAGGCTCCATTCTTGCTGGATAAAACGTTTCTAGACAAGGCGCCGAGCCGAAGATTGTACTGATGGTACATCGAGGCGAAGTCAACGAAGTATAGAAACGTTTTAGACGCAAGATTAACGACGAAGTCCAAGAGAGTTGATCAACTCACGGTAACGGTTAACGTCGTTCTTACGAAGGTAAGCCAACAAGTTACGACGGCGACCGATTTTCTTCATCAAACCACGGTAAGTAGCGTGGTCTTTTTTGTGTTGTTTGATATGGTCGTTCAAGTGGTTGATTTCCCAAGTAAGGACAGCAACTTGAACCTCTACTGAACCAGTGTCACCTTCGTGACGTGCGTATTGTGCAATGATTTCATTTTTTTTCTCTTTTGAGATTGCCATGATAAGCTCCTTTTCTTTATGCTCTATCCGAGTGGCAGGTTTGGCATAGCCTGCTACCAAGAAAGAGTTAGTTGTCTATTCGACCTATTCATTCTACCAAGATTTCATCTTTCTGTCAAACACTTATGCTCCCTTAAAAAGACATTAATATGAATCTTTTGAATCATGTATTCTAGAAGTCCTTTAACAGAAAAAAGAAGCTGGGACAAAAGCCCTAGCCTCTCAATTGTCTCTGGATTATCGAGCAAGACGCAGTGGTTGAGTGGGCTCTACTACGCTGATTTCATCAGCTTTTACAGCCCTACTCAACTGTGCGGAGGTGGGACGACGAAATCGAATTCTAACGAATTACCGATTTCTGTCCCACTCTCAATTTATTTCCATTGTAGTTGTTAGTCAGCTTTCCGTTTACCACTTAAGAGCATCGCTGCACCAACAAGAGCTAACAGAGCACTTGCTCCGAACAAGCCATAAGAAGTAGCTTCACCAGTTGATGGAAGAATTTTTCTCTTTCCTTCTGTTGGTGTGGTTGGAGTTTCTGGTTTCTCTGATGTGCTTGGTGTGGTTGTCGATGGAGTCGTAGATGGTGTTGTTGATGGTGGTGGCGGTGTAGTCGTAGACGGTGGAGTTGGAGGCGTACCTGGTGGGGTTGTCGGTGGTGTATGACGGTTGGTTACCGTGAAACCATCGATAGTAGCGGTATACCCCGCTACTGGATCCTCTGTAATCGTGTAGGCAATCTTCTTGCCTTCCTTGTATACTGGTAGTTCCGTAAAGCTTGTCTGCCAATTGTCAGTAGCAGTGATTTCTTTTACGGCCACTTCTTGACCATCTGCAAGCAGACGGACTGTTACCTTCTCTGGTCGAAGGCCATCTTTATTTTCCTTATCATCCCAGACTTTCTTGACAACTACTTCTGTCACTTCTGGTGTACGGCTATTAATAATATTCGTTCCTTCAACAGCTGCTTCATATCCTGCAACTGGTTCTTCTGAAACTGTGTAGGCAATGAGATTACCAGCATCGTCAACAACATCAAGATTGTCAAACTGATAGAGCCAATTTCCTTCTGCATCTGGCTTCACTTCTTTAGAAGCTACTTTGACACCATTTGCTAAGAGATTAACGGTGATGGCTGATGGGCGTTTTCCATCTTTGTTGTCCTCGTCATTCCAGGTTTTTTGACCAGAAACGCTAGTTTTTTCTTTTTGGTTAATGACATCACGGGAAATTGCAATCTCATTTCCAAAATCTTCCAGACTGAGTTTGATAGGCTCTTGAGAAATCACATACCCTTTTGGAGCTTGAGTCTCTTGAATAGTATAAGCACGCTTGGTCAAACCAGTAATGGTTCCTGTGCCGTTCTCATCTGTGGTGAACGATCCGACTTGCTCACCAGTTTCATCTGCTGTCACAGTAAAGACAGCACCTGCAAGAGCTTGACCATTTTCTCCTTTTTTATGAATGGTGAATGAATATTTCTCACCATTGAAGTCTCCTTCAAGGAATTGATATAGAATATCTGCTTCTTTATGTTGCTCTTTGACTTCTGTGGCAGTCATCGTTGCATTGTTTTTATATTCTGTGTTGATGGCTGGAACCTTATCCAAATACACATCATAACGAATGGTCATCCCTTGCTCAGGAGCTAGATCCCCGATATGAACGGTTAGTGAACGACCGTCCTCACTGACAACCGGAGAATAATTCTTGGTCACATTTGTGGTATCCCGTAAATGATAGGCACCATCTTCGTCACTGATTTTCCAAGTTCCTGTATGAATGTTAACAGAATCTACCTTGATTTTTCCATCTGTAAAGGCCAATTGGTCCTTAATATCAATATTATGGAGGGCAGTGTGACCTTGGTTGATGTTCAAGGTATAAGTCAATTTCAATTTATCGCCTGAGTTGGTCCAGCCCCATTTGCTAAAGACCTCTGGAGTGGGAGGATACTCACCTGGATTGACTCCTTTATATTCAACCTTTCCACCTGAAATGACTGTTTTATCAACTGAAAGTGTAAAATCAAGTGTTGTATTTCCCTTAATCACGGAGTGGTCCACACGAGCAAAGAAACGCAATTTCCCTGTTACATTGGCCATTTTTTCAGGATAGTCTGTATAGGTCACCGTGATGATTTTTCGTTGATCATCTACTGTCGCAGTTGCAACTTTTTGACCACTTGGATCCAATAGGTCTATGGTATCTGTTTCAAAAACCTTAAAACCATCTCCAAGTTGGATAACTGTCTGATCGCCTGCTTTTACACGACCGTTCGGTAAAACAAAGTTTGCTTCAACATTAAAACTTTCCCAAACACCGAGTGGTTCTGTTAAGTCACCGCCAGTCGATTTAGAGATGTTCACTGAGCTTACAACATCATTAATCGTATCAGCATGTACTTTAGTAAGCCCATTGGGTTTAGCAAATCCTAAAGCTGCTAATAAAAACAAGGCAACTGTTGTCACAACAGCATAGAGCCACTTTTTCATAAACGATTTTTCTCCTTTTTTACGTTTACTAGATAAGTCCAAGCAGGAATGAAGACCATTACCTATTACAGATTTTTACAAAACCTATCTTTTCTCATTATAATTGATTTGCTTTGATAGTACAAGCAATTTTATATATTTTTTGTCCGTAACATCCATTTTTTTGACACAAATAAAAAACTAACTCCCTGTTTCCTCAGGTTGCTAGCTTTCCGTTTGTTTATAATGGAATTCCAAAGATCTCTAAAGATGCCAATTCAGAAGGCTGGAGCCTACGCCACTCCCCCAATTCGAGACTAGGATCCAAGCTCAATGGCCCCATGGAAATCCGCTCGAGATCGGTGACTTCTTTGCCACAAGCTGCGACCATGCGCTTGACCTGGTGGAATTTGCCTTCAGCGATGCGAATCTGAACCAAGCAACTATTAGCTTCTTGATAGACCTCCAACATTTCCAACTCCGCTGGCAATGTGGTGAAATCCTTCAATTCTATTCCTTCTTTGAAGCGGACGACATCTTCCTGGGTCATGATGCCAGCTACTTGGGCACGGTAGACCTTGTCCACATGTTTCTTAGGCGATAGCATGGCATGAGCCAACTTACCATTATTGGTCAAGAGGAGTAAGCCATGGGTATCGATATCTAGCCGTCCAACTGGAAAGACTTCCTTGTGTCTGGCCGTGTCATCTAACAAATCTAAGACTGTTTGATGGTGGTCATCTTCCGTTGCTGAAATGACCCCTTTGGGTTTATTGAGCAGATAGTAAACAAACTCTTCATGGAATAAACTTTCTCCCAGATAGGTCACTCGATCCTTATCTGGATCAATATGGACCTTGGCAGAGGTTTCCACCTTTCCATTGACCTGAATCTTTTTTTGCTTGAGGACTTGCTTGACTTCTGTCCGACTTCCCACTCCACAGTCCACTAAATATTTATCTAGACGCATGCTTGTCTCCTTCATTCTTCTTATCATTATACCATGAACCGGACTAGGATTCTTTCCTTTTCTAGTTTACAGTCCGTCTGGTCCATTAGCACCCATCAATCAATTGGCAAACTTTCATTCTAAAAGGATTTATGATATGATGGTTTCTAGAAAAAAGGAGTGAATGAGAACATGTCTGCAATCGAAACCATTACAAAAGCTGCCCATCTAATTGATATGAATGATATTATCCGCGAAGGCCACCCAACTTTACGTGCTATCGCTGAAGAGGTCACTTTCCCACTGTCAGATCAAGAGATCATCCTAGGGGAAAAAATGATGCAGTTCTTGCACCATTCGCAGGATCCTGTCATGGCAGAAAAATTAGGCCTTCGAGGTGGAGTTGGACTCGCTGCCCCTCAGTTGGACATTTCTAAGCGCATCATTGCCGTTCTCGTCCCAAATCCAGAGGACGAAGAAGGAAATCCTCCAAAAGAAGCCTACTCCATCCAAGAAGTCATGTACAATCCTAAAATTGTCTCCCACTCAGTCCAAGATGCGGCTCTAGGAGATGGCGAAGGGTGTCTCTCTGTAGACCGCAACGTTCCTGGTTATGTGGTTCGCCACGCGCGTGTAACGGTAGACTACTATGACAAGACCGGAGAAAAGCACCGTATCAAACTCAAAGGTTACAACTCCATTGTGGTCCAACACGAAATCGACCACATCAATGGCGTTATGTTCTACGATCGGATCAATCCGAAGGATCCTTTCGCTGTCAAAGATGGTATGCTCATTTTAGAATAAGAAAAAAGTATTTTTAAAAACTTTCCTTAGGTGAGTACGGACGCCAGCGAACTTCTACGAAGTTCCATGACTAATTATTGAGCCTAAGGTCTCAATAATTCCGAGTGCTTGAAATCACTGTATTTCAAGCACTTTTTTTCACGGCGGAAAGTTTCATATCTACTTAAAAGATTCAAAGTAATAGAAATTATTTTTTAAGCATTATCTAGCTATTTTAAGTTGAAAAGTTTGTCTACATTCTAAAAAAAGACCCATGGGTCTTTTTTTGTTAGGGTGTGACAGAGAAAGTGGTTGGAATCTCGATGCCATTTTGTAAGAGGGCATCATGATATAGTTTGTAATAAAGATGGTAAATGGCCACTTGGCTTCCCGATTGGACCATCATGGCGACGCGGAAGGAATAACGGCCTGTTCCCTTTTCGATTTGAGGGCCTAAAATCGTTGGACCATCTAAGATTTCTGGATGCTTCTGGGCTTGCTCATCGTTGACCTGCTGGAAGATTTGATAGATCTTGTCTAGGTCAGTTTGAGCTGAAATTGGCATATCGATGAGGACGCGCTGGTTCCCCCGAGAGAGATTGCTGACAACCATAATATTGCGATTGGGTACATAATGCAAGGTCCCATCTGCGTCTCGCACCTGGGTCGTCCGAATGCCCACACTAGAGACGGTTCCAGCGATGGTAATCGGACCATTGGTCAAACGAACGGTATCTCCGACGTCTATCTGACGTTCCAGAAGAATAAAGAACCCATTGACCAAGTCTGATAGGAAGCCCTGTGCTCCTAACCCAATGGCAACTCCGGCAATTCCTGCACCTGCTAAGAGACTGGAGACTGGTAAGCCCAAGATAGAAAGAATCCAGTAGATCAGGATAAAATAGAGGCAGTAATTCAACAAACTCTCTACCAATCGCAAGATGGTATTCTTACGCGCTTCATCTTGGCCTACATAATTCAGAGACGGCTTCAAGATGCGTTTCACCAAACTATGGAGCAGTTTTTTTGCAAGAAAAAATAAAACAAATAAAATAGCTAACGAAATCAATTTTAAAACCAATTCATCCATGATCTTGGTCCAATCAAACTGACTGACATAGCGGGAAAAAATATTCTTCATACCTTCTATCAATCTCCTTCTCTTTTTCTAATGGTTTGATTATATCAGATTTTAGCCTTTAGAACCACTAACCTCCTCTTATACTCACCTTGATTTTCAAACTTATCTATCGTATAATGGACGGTAAACTTTCAATAAAGGAGGTCCTTATGGTCAAACGACTCATTCAAACTTGGAACAAAACCAACCTGATGAAGCGGATTGCAATCGGAATCTTCGTTGGAGCCCTTTTAGCTCTGTTGCTTCCTAAAGCATCTGCAATTGGTCTGTTAGGGGAAATCTTTGTAGGAGGCTTGCGGGCTATTGCTCCTCTTCTAGTCTTCGCCCTTGTCGCTAACGCCCTCTCCCAGCACCAAAAGGGAACCCAAACCAATATGAAATCAGTCATTGTCCTCTACCTCCTGGGAACTTTTGCGGCAGCCTTGGTAGCGGTCCTGGTGAACTATCTCTTTCCTATTACCATTTCTTTAACAGGAACTAGTGCTGAAGGAACTTCTCCCGATGGATTAGGGGAAGTCATCAGCAACCTTCTCTTAAAAATCGTGGACAATCCCCTCAATGCCCTTATTCAGGCTAATTATATCGGGATTCTATCCTGGGCTGTCGTCTTTGGTGTTGCTATGAGAGAAGCTAGTGAGCACAGCAAGGACCTCCTTCAAACCCTGGCAGATATCACTTCCAAGATTGTCGAATGGATCATTAACCTTGCGCCATTTGGGATTCTTGGCTTGGTCTATACAACGATTGCAGGACAAGGATTTGATGGACTTAAAAGCTATGGCCTCCTCTTACTTCTCTTGGTTGGCACCATGTTCTTCGTCGCTCTAGTCATCAACCCGATTTTTGTCTACATCATGATTCGCAAAAATCCTTATCCGCTCGTCTTCAAATGTCTACGAGTCAGTGGATTGACCGCCTTCTTTACTAGAAGCTCTGCTGCTAACATCCCTGTCAATATGAAGCTCTGTAAGGAACTGGGTCTCAATCCTGATACTTACTCGGTCTCTATCCCTCTAGGATCTACTATTAATATGGCCGGAGCTGCCGTTACCATTAATACCTTGACCCTAGCTGCTGTCAACACCTTAGGCATCCAGGTCGATTTTGGGACTGCCCTGGTCCTCAGTGTCGTAGCAGCTGTTTCAGCCTGTGGGGCTTCTGGAGTAGCCGGTGGCTCCCTCCTCTTGATTCCTGTCGCCTGCAGCCTCTTTGGTATCGACAATGATATTGCTATGCAAGTAGTCAGCGTGGGCTTCATTATTGGTGTCATCCAAGATTCTTGTGAAACAGCTCTCAATTCATCAACAGATGTCCTCTTTACAGCTATTTCTGAAATGAAAGATTGGCCCAAAGAAAAACGCTATTAAGTCAGAAGAGAGTGGGACAGAAATCGGTAATTCGTTAGAATTCGATTTCGTCGTCCCACCTCCGCACAGTTGAGTAGGGTTGTAAAAGCTGATGAAATCAGCGTAGTAGAGCCCACTCAACCACTGCGTCTTGCTCGATAATCCAAAAACAATTGTGAGGCTAGGACTTTTGTCCCAGCCTCATTTCTTTTTCTTAAAATATCGTTTGCTTTCCTTTATAACAATAGGCGATAAGGCTAACAAGGCGATGAGATTCGGCAAGGCCATCAGTCCATTCACAATATCAGCAATGATCCAGACCAACTCTAACTGAAGAAAGCCTCCTACTCCCACCATCAGGATAAACAGAAGACGGTAATAGGGAATGAGTTTGACACCCGCCAAAAATTCGACACAGCGTTCACCATAATAAGACCAACCCAAAATGGTCGTCGTCGCAAACAAGACCAAACAAAGAGTCAGAATGATCCCACCGATGTGGCCAAAGGTCGAGATAAAGACCTGTTGGGTCAAATCACTCCCAACTTGCCCCACTGTTGTCCACTGGCCAGATACTAAAATAGCTAGACCAGTTAGGCTACAAATAATTATGGTATCGATGAAGGTCCCGGTCATGGAAATCAAACCTTGTTCCACTGGCTCTTCCGTCTTCGCTGCAGCTGCTGCAATCGGTGCCGATCCCAGTCCTGACTCATTAGAGAACACTCCACGCGCCACCCCTTTTTGAATCGCCTCTTTCACCAAGGCTCCAGAAAAACCACCTATAGCCGCAGTTCCTGTAAAAGCACCTTGGAAAACTTGAGATAGAACGGTCGGCACTTGGTCCATATTCAAGACAATAATATAAACTGTCGCGAAGATATAGGCTGCAGCCATAAAAGGAACCACCTTTTCGGAAACCTTGGAAATCCAATGAATTCCCCCAAATATGACAGCCGAAACGATTCCTGCAATGACCAGACTAGCGACTTGAGGGGAAAGTTGAAAACTAGTCTTCAAAGCGCCCGTAATGGCATTCACCTGGGTCATGGTTCCAATCCCAAAGAGAGCCACCAAGACACCTGCCAGGGCAAAGAAGATGGCAAGGGGACGCCATTTTTCACCCATCCCATGGAGAATATAGTACATGGGCCCTCCTGAAATATGACCATTGTCATCCTTGGTTCGGTAGCGAATGGCCAACAAACCTTCTGCATACTTGGTCGCCATCCCAAAGAAGGCTGCCATCCACATCCAAAAGAGGGCACCTGGACCTCCTGTCTGAATAGCTGTCGCTACTCCGACAATATTTCCTGTCCCAACTGTCGCTGCCAAGGCTGTTGCCAAGGCTCCGAAGCTAGAGATATCCCCTTCTCCTTGATCTTCTGTAAAAATGAGCCGAAAAGCTTGGGGTAAACGAAAAACTTGCAACAAGCCCAAGCGGAAGCTCAGATAAATCCCAGTCCCCACCAAGAGGATCAAAAGGGGAGCTCCCCAGACCACATTATCTACTTGTTTAAAAAACGCCAACCAATTTGTCATCCTTATCTATTTCTCCTTTTATTATTTGTCTAGCTTTAGAAAGGGATAGCCATCCACTTCCTCCACATCATCTATCCAATCATCCAAGGAGAAAAAGAAAGAGCACATGTCAAAACATGTACTCTGGTGCTCCAAATAAAAACCAAAAAGGCTTCTATCTTTTGCTCTGTCCTTTTACCTGAGAGTTTGAGTAGAATGCTCTACCTTGCCCCTTCGGTGCCTTTACGGTCTCTCCAGAGTTCCGTCCATTTCACAGTCATAGGAAGGCCCTACTTCTGAAAAACTTCATCCGGTATGATGTTCAATTTGTTCTATTTTAGCATAATTTGAAAAACAGGTCAATATTTTCAGAAACCATCATGAAATAGCACAACTTAGCCCAACTAATCACTCAAAGAAAAATGGTTGGTCATCAGGTTGCTAGCATCCAACAAGACCTTATCCAATAAGCGATCCGTCGCTTCTTGAATCTGATCACTCATTTCCTGATTTTCTCTTTCAAAATCAACGGTTTGTCCTGCTGCCAAGGCTTGATCCACTCGTCCAATCCGGGCATGGCCAAGGGCCATAGTGCTTTCTTGGTAATCTTCTAAATCTCCAACATGATGACTATAGTGGGCATCTGCCAGACCAGCAATAATCCGATTGGTCCAATAGAAGGAATCTGTCGTCACTTTTTCTGTCGTGTTGGCAAAATAATCCGGTGTCGTATCGACCTGGGTAAAGAATGGAACCGCCGTATTGAAGGGCATAGACCCATAGCAAAGCCATTGAATGCCGGTTGTTTCTTGTGGACGATTTGGTCGCAATTGGAGAATAGCCGTCTGGCTAGTCCGGTTGATACCAATGGTGCGGAAGGTCCGACGACTATGAGTATCTCCTTCTGAACCATAGGGATCATAAGCTGAATCCTGATAGTGACTGCTAAGGACATATTTGACATCTTCAATCGTAATCTTGCGATAAGGTTTTTGGCACCAAGGAAGGAAGAAGGAACGAGGATCTTGCTCCACTTCTGGGTTGAGGAAACGTTGAATATCCCAAGCACGTGGTGTGTTGTAATGACGGTCCTTGTCTCGTTGGCTACCAAAAGCATAACGAGGGTTAAAGGACGAACCATCGAAATCCAAGACCAAGTGGTGACGTTCCACGAAATCTTTCAAGTCTGGATCACATAAAAACTCTTCCGGACGATCAAACTCAAAGCGATCACTTCCCAATTGATTGGGATTGATCACATAGGCATCGTCAGGTACACGGCGGGCCATCCAGTGATGACCTCCAATGGTTTCCAACCACCAGATTTCATTGACATCGCTGATAGCCACTCCATTAGACTCATAAGTCCCGTATTCCTCTAGGAGTTTCCCCAAGCGTAGTACGCCCTCGCGAGCAGTCTGGACATAAGGAAGAACTAAGGTCAGCATATCTTCCTCCCCAATGCCACTTTCCACCAGAGGATCCGCCCCCAAGACTCGGCTATTGGTCGTAATGGTCTCTGTCTCACTCATGGCTACATTGTAACGATTAATCCCCGCTTCTCCCCAGATACCATCTTTTGGAATGGCATCCGGAACTGCTGTGTAACGAACAGGATTGTCGGGCAGGTCTATCTCAAAACGAGATAAGACTGACCGATAATGACGGGGTTGATCCTCCGGTTGAACGACGATAAATTTCTTCGGGGTAAACACTCCATTTTGAGAGTCTTCCGTGCGAGCTACAATTGTTGAACCATCATAACTGGCATCTTTTCCGACTAGAATGGTGGTGCAAGAATCTGACGAACGATTAGGGGTCATAAGCTTTCCTACTTTCCGTTTAAACTGACTGTATTATAGCAAAAAGCGTGCCTGATGGAAAGGCACGACTGACTCTTTGCTTATTTAAAGGTCACAATTGTTGCTCCGCTTCCTCCTGCATTTTGAGGAGCGTATTCAAAGCTTTTCACATGCTTATTGCGACGAAGGTACTTGGTGACCCCTTCCCGGATGACCCCCGTTCCAATTCCGTGGATGATATCGACTTGGGCCATATTGTTGAGAAGGGCTTGGTCGATAAAGCTGTCTAATTCTTCCATAGCTTCCTCATATCGTTTGCCACGAAGGTCCAAGCGAGCCCGAGGCCCATTGGTATTGGAACGTTTGACCACGTGGACCTGACGTTTTTTCGGTTGAGAACTGTCCTTTTCAGCTTTCAGGAGATTAAATTCTTTTTCTTCCAAGGTCATTTTGATTAGTCCCACTTGGGCTTCCCAACGACCATCTTTGAGTTGCTTGGTAAGACTTCCTCTTTGCCCATAGCTGATCACCAAGATCTCATCTCCTACTTTTGGAGCACGGGCTTTTTTAGCCTGTTTCAAGACCTTGTTTTTCGATAGGTCGACCGTTTCTGGAGCCAATTTCTTCAACTGAGACTTGGCTTCAATAATTTCATGGGGCTTCAGTTGCGATTTGGCATGGAGACCTTGTAAGATCTGGTCGCTTTCTGCTAGAGCAAGATCTACAATTTCTTGCGCTTCTTTACGAGCCTTGTTGAGCTCTGTCTCCCGCTCTCGGGTCAATTCATTGTACAATTTCTTGAGGACGCGGTTGAATTTCAGGTTTTCCTGTTCGACATCTCGAATGGACTCGAGACGTTTGCGACTTTCCAGGGTCTGGGCTTCCAATTTTTCAATGATGCGGTTGACATCCCGATCCTGATTGGTCATTCCTTGTGCCTGATTCACAATCACTTCTGACAAGCCTAGGCGACGCGCGATTTCAAAGGCATTGGATCGCCCCGGAACCCCCTGCATAAAGCGATAAGTTGGTCGTAAGGTATCAGTATCAAATTCCATGCTGGCATTTTGGACACCAAGGGTTTCAATCCCATAGGCCTTAAGTTCTGGATAGTGGGTGGTCGCCATGGTCTTGATCCCTCGTAAACGGAGATCTTCTAGAATAGCGATGGCTAGCGAAGCTCCTTCCTGAGGATCTGTTCCGGCCCCCAACTCATCTAGCAAGACCAAGGATTCCTCATCGACCTGCTCTAAAATAGAGACAATATTGGTCATGTGACTGGAGAAGGTGGAAAGGCTTTGCTCAATCGACTGTTCATCCCCGATATCCGAGAAGATTTGCGTGAAGACTGCCACCTTACTCCCAGGCTCCGCTAGGATAGGCAGGCCTGACTGGGCCATTAATTGGGCTAGTCCCAAGGTCTTCAGCATGATGGTCTTCCCACCCGTATTAGGTCCTGTAATCACAATCTCTGTGAGGTCTTTTCCAAAGTGGACATCATTGGGGACAGCCTTCTCAATCAAGGGATGGCGAACCTGCAAGAGCTGAATTTCACCTTGATCTGACAAGGCTGGAATAGTTCCTTTTCGGTCTTGTAAAAAGCGATGTTTAGCACGAACGAGGTCAATATGACCGATTAGCCAAGCATTATTCCGGATTTCCCCCGCATGAGGCCGAAGAAGGTTTGAAATTTCTTCCAATATCCGAAGCATCTCAAAGCGTTCATCCGCCCGATGGTTAGCAATCTCTTCATTGAGATTGACGACCGCTCGAGGTTCGATATAGACGGTATTTCCACTAGCTGAAATATCATGCACCACACCGGCAATCCGATTACGGTAAGTGTTTTTAACCGGCAAAACATTTCGCCCATTTCTGCTAGCAATGATCTGATCAGCCAACATTTCTGACTTGGTCTTCAGCAATTCTTGGAGAATGTCTCTTACTTGGTGTTCATTCTCTTGAATACGCCGACGAATTTTGGCCAAGGTTTCACTGGCAAAGTTTTCAATAAATCCAGCCTCATTAATGGCATGTAGACTTCCCTGCAACTGTGGAAGATCGACTAGATTTTCAAAAATTCGATCCAGTTTTTCCAAGCGGACATTTTCTAATTCATCATAAAAATTTCGCAATTCATGGGTCACACGCAAGACTTTCTTCACCGCTAATAATTCATCAATATTAAGCGATGTTTCTAGTTCTAAACGTTTGGTCACTGGACGAATTTCTTGGATGGTGGGCACGCTAAAGTGCGGATGCTCCACAAATATCTGAGCCATATCCGCCATCTCAAGAAAGGCGGTTTCAATTGCTTCTTTTTTTGTAAGCGGGGCTAATTCCTGCAACTCTACTTCACCCTGCTCCGTTTGCAAATAGGGCTCTACTAAGTTTTTGACTTTTTGAAACTCTAAGGTTTCGAGAATTTTTTGATTCATGTTTCTCCACAACAGAAAAGGAGGCTGATTTTGGTCTGAGCCTCCCCTTCCTTTCTATAATATCTCTCATGAACTTTACACATGATGAGAAGTGATTACGCACCTAAGATTTTTACAACCCAAAGTTGTTTCAAGAGGCCTGCTGTAAGGGGGCTATACTGCACCATAAAACGAATGAGGAAACTTCCATGGAGTCGATCTTGAATGGCTGCCATAGGGATTGTTGATAAAATCGTGAATCCCATTTGCAGAACAAAGTAGCTCACCAGGACAGCTAATACACCACTGGCGATCTGAAACGGAAACTCCTCCCATTTTTCAGGCGTTGGAATCAAGGGAATAAAGAGTCCAATCACTCGACCAATCGCATAGACCAAAACAAACAAGATGAAATAAGCTAAACCAGCGTAAAAAACTTTGTCTAAGTGAAAGAGTTGGTCTGCACCATAAAAATAGGATTTTGAAGCTTGTGTTGCACTCGAAAATGGAATCCATAGACTAATGGTTTTTGCCAAGGACTGATAGCCTGAGCCTGCGACCAACATGGCCACAATCATGGTTAAAAAATAATATCCTTGAAGCAAAAATCCTCGTGAATACCCAATATAAAAACTCCAAGCTAGGATGAATAAAATCAGGATTGAAAACATGCAACTCCCCTTAATTAGATGATCTACCGACCAGGCCATCTAGGGCCTTGCGACGAAAATCTTCCAATTCTTTTTCCTTATCGTCAAACTCAATCTCACGACTCAATTGTGTTGATAAACTATTGATTGCTAGTAAAATAGCCAGGGTCTCATCATCAGCAGCTGGCATTTGTTCTTTAATCGCTTCATATTTTTCCTTCGCGACCCGTTCAACTTCTTCCATGAAGAGATTATCATGATTGGTTGTGAGAGTCAGCGATTTATTACCGAAAGTAAATTTGTATCTATTTAAGCTGGACATAAAAATCACCTCACGATATTATATCAAAATCTAGCCCGCTTGTCAGTAGGAAAATCCCCTTCCCATAGGAAATACTGGACACTAGGGCCACGGTTTAACTTTTTTCGACTCAAGCGTGATACAATAGAGAAAGTAGGAAAGGACGTGTAAAATGATTATCTATGATTTCACCATAATGGCCCAAGATGGGAGCCCCTTCTCCCTCGAAGCATACCGAGGCCAAGTGCTCCTCATCGTCAATACAGCAACTGGTTGCGGTCTGACGCCTCAATACCAGGGATTGCAAGAGCTCTATGAGCGCTACCATGACCAAGGATTTGAAATCCTTGACTTTCCATGCAATCAATTTATGGGCCAAGCGCCGGGTAGTGCGGAGGAGATAAATCAATTTTGTAGCCTCCATTACCAAACCAGCTTCCCACGCTTCGCAAAAATAAAAGTCAATGGGAAAGAAGCCAGCCCCCTCTACCAATGGTTAAAAGAACAAGCTAGTGGTCCCTTGGGCTCCCGCATTGAATGGAATTTCGCCAAATTCTTGATTGATCGCCAAGGCCAAGTCATCCACCGCTTCTCTTCAAAAACTGATCCTCAAGCAATTGAAGCAAGCCTAAAAGAAGTTCTTTCAGACTAAATTCGGCTGGTCTTTTTCTGGCCTTTCATCTAGCTTTTATGATACAATAAGGGCTATGGAAACAATTACATTGTCCCCTCAAAACGAGGACATCCAAGCATTTGTTTGTCAGCACCAAGACCACCTGGCACCTTCAAAAAATCCTTATGTCCGTTATTTTTTCAAGGCACCTGGTGCAACCATTTCGATTTACACATCAGGAAAGGTTGTCCTACAAGGTAGTCAGGCGACGCGCTATGCTGCCTTCTTCGGTTACCAACAAGATCCGATAGACCAAGCACTTGCCGGACAAGACTTCCCCTTAATCGGAACGGATGAAGTCGGAAATGGCTCTTACTTTGGAGGGCTTGCCGTCGTGGCTTCACTGGTCAGCCCGGAGCAACATGCCCACTTAAAAAGTCTAGGAGTTGGGGATTCTAAGACCTTAGATGATCGAAAAATTCGAGCTCTCGCACCAATCCTCAAAAAAGAAATCCCGCATCAGGCCTTACTGCTGACACCTAAAAAATACAATCAGGTCATCACTTCTGGCTACAATGCAGTTTCTGTCAAGGTTGCTCTTCACAATCAAGCCATTTTTTTGCTCTTGCAACAAGGGGCAAAAGCTCAAAAGATTGTAGTCGATGCCTTTACGACCAAGAAAAACTATGATCGCTATGTTCAAGCAGAAGCGAATCAGGTCCCACAAGTCGTCACCCTAGAAGAGAAGGCCGAAGGAAAATACTTGGCAGTAGCTGTGAGTTCCATTATTGCCCGTGACCTCTTCCTCCAAAATCTGGAAGATTTGAGTCAAGAACTCGGCTATACCCTTCCTAGTGGAGCTGGTACGCCCTCAGATAAGGTAGCTGCTCAACTATTACAGGCCTATGGCATTCAAGCCCTTGACTACAGTGCCAAACTTCATTTTAAAAATACAGAAAAAGCAAAAAAATTGATAGAAAGATAAAGCATGAAACGTTCAAAAAAATCAACTAATCCAGTCCGTTCTTTCCTGAAAGAATGGGCGCTCTTCGGCCTCATTATCGGAGGCATTATTCTCTCTCGTATTTATCTGTGGACGCCTGTCCGTGTCGATGGCCATTCTATGGATCCGACCTTGGCAGATAGTGAATACCTTCTCGTTATCAATAAACTGCCTATCGACCGTTTTGATATCGTAGTTGCTAGTGAAACAGAGAATGGAAAGACCAAAGAAATTGTCAAGCGGGTTATCGGTCTTCCAGGTGACACCATTCAATACGAGAACGATACCCTCTATATCAACGGAAAGAAGACAGATGAACCTTACTTGAAGGAATACATCAAGAAGTTTAAAGAAGATAAATTACAGTCCACCTACACTGGAAAAGGGTTTGAAGAAAATGGAGAGCTCTTCCGCCAAATGGCACAGATAGCCGAAGCTTTCACCGTTGATAAAGATGGAAGTGCGACCTTCACGAAAAAGCTCTTGGATGATGAGTATCTACTCCTTGGTGATGATCGAATCGTTTCAAAAGATAGCCGCCAGGTGGGGGCTTTCAAAAAGGAACAAATCAAAGGGGAAGCTGTCCTTCGCCTCTGGCCGCTCCTTCCATTCCAGACGTATTAACCCATGATGAGGTTGGGACTCTTGTTCCAATCTCTTTCAATATCTTCATGAGAGATAAGCTCTCTCAGACTTTTACTTAAAAGGAAACTCTGCATGGAATACTATTTCTCAGGAACCATTGAGCGGGTCATTTTTGAAAATCAAAGTAGTTTTTTCCGTATCTTATTGTTGGATATCAATGATACAGATGCAGAGGACTATGATGACTTTGAAATTATCGTTACTGGAACGATGGCAGATATCGTCGAAGGGGAAGATTATACCTTCTGGGGAGAGCTGGTCCATCATCCGAAATATGGCCAACAGTTGCAAATGAATCGCTATGAACGAGCCAAACCCACTAGCAAAGGCTTGGTGAAATACTTTTCTAGCGATCATTTTAAAGGGATCGGACTCAAAACGGCCCAAAAAATCGTGGATCTCTATGGTGAGGATACCATTGATAAAATTCTGCAAGCACCTGAAAAGCTAGCCTCTATCTCCGGACTTTCTAAAAAGAATCGCGAGGCCTTTGTCGAAAAACTACAGCTCAACTATGGTACGGAACGAGTCCTCGCCCAACTTGCTAACTATGGCATCCCTAATAAACTAGCCTTCCAAATCCAAGATTTCTACAAGGAAGAAACCTTGCAAATCGTCGAATCGGCTCCGTATCAACTGGTCGAAGATATTCAAGGAATGGGCTTTAAGATTGCTGACCAATTAGCAGAAGAATTAGGGATAGCCAGTGATGCACCTGAACGCTTCCGAGCTGGTCTTGTCCATAGTCTTTTAACCCTCTCCTTAGAAACAGGGGACACCTACGCTGAAGCCAAAGAATTGCTCCAGGCCACCATCCAACTCTTAGAAGCATCTCGTCCAGTTGAGCTTGATCCAGCCAGTGTTGCCCAAGAATTGGCTAGTCTCATCGAAGAAGACAAGGTGCAAAACATTGACACCAAGATTTTCAACAACAGCCTCTTCTTTGCAGAAGAAGGAATCCGAAGCCATATCGGTCGCCTGCTAGAAAAAGGAAGGCAAGAATCTTTCGACCCAGAAAAAATCGAACAAACGATTGATGACATTGAAGATGAACTCCACATTCACTACGATCCCATCCAACGGAAGGCTATCCAAGAAGCCATTCAGCAAAAGGTTTTTGTGCTAACAGGTGGACCGGGAACAGGGAAAACAACCGTTATCAATGGAATTATCGGAACCTATGCCCGCCTGCACCAATTGGACCTTCGAAAGAAATCTCAATTACCAATCCTCTTAGCTGCTCCAACCGGTCGAGCAGCCCGTCGAATGAGTGAACTGACTGGCCTTCCGAGCGCCACCATTCATCGTCACTTAGGAATGACGGGAGACGACGACACGAGTCACTTGGACGATTATCTTGATGCGGATTTTGTCATTGTCGATGAATTCTCTATGGTGGATACTTGGCTGGCCAATCAGCTTCTCAGCAACATCTCCTCCAATACTAAACTCTTAATCGTTGGTGATGCCGATCAGCTTCCTTCTGTGAGTCCTGGACAAGTCTTGTCCGATCTCCTACAGATCCCAAGCATCCCTCAAGTCAAACTGGAACATATCTTCCGTCAAAGTGAGGATTCGACCATCGTCACTCTAGCCAGTCAGATTCGCAAAGGCCAACTGCCTCCTGATTTCACAGAGAAAAAACCTGATCGTTCCTACTTTGAAGCGCCAAGTGAGCTCATCGCTCCCATGATTGAAAAAATCACCAGCGCTGCCCTTCGCAACGGCATCCCAGCCCGAGACATCCAGGTCCTCGCTCCGATGTATCGAGGTTCTGCAGGCATTGACCAGATTAACAGTCTCATGCAAGAGCTTCTCAATCCATTAGAAACGAATGCTCTATTCTTTCAATCACTAGACTGCCAGTATCGAAATGGTGACAAGGTCATCCACCTGGTCAATGATGCCGAAAGCAATGTCTTTAACGGAGATATTGGCTACATTACCGACCTCTTGCCAGCTAAGTATACCGAATCCAAGCAAGATGAACTGACCATCCAGTTTGACGGCAATGAATTGGTCTACCCCCGCAATGAATGGTACAAGATTCGCCTGGCCTATGCCATGAGTATCCATAAGTCTCAAGGGAGTGAATTCCCTGTTGTCATCCTTCCCTTGACCAATCAGAGTCGACGCATGCTCCAACGCAATCTGATCTACACGGCCATCACCCGTTCCAAAAGCAAGCTCATTCTCCTAGGAGAATACACCGCATTTGACTTTGCGACAAAGAATACTGGAACTGCTCGCAAAACCTATCTGATTGAGCGTTTTTCGGATGGAACCCCTCAAGGTAGAGACTCTTCCTTACAGAGTCCTGTCCATCTGGAAGAGCCTATTAAAAAAACTGAGCCCCAAAGGGAGCTCCTCTCAGTTGAAAACCGCTCTGACTCACCTGCTTCCCAAACTCCTCAACAAGGCTATCGATTAACAGAGGACAATTACTTGACTATTGATCCTATGATTGGCCTCACAGAGGAAGAAATTCAACAGTTCTTCAAAAACTAGCTAAAAATTCCCCGTAGGTCAAGTATACCTACGGGGTTTCTTCTATTAGAAATCCTTCATATGATTCCTGAGACTCGGAAGAAAAATTAGTGAGGGTCACCCCTAAGAGGCGAATACCTGAGGAATTACTCTCTAGGCTCTGGTAGAGCTCCTGGGCTACTCTCTGAATGACTTCAGGGTCTCTGGTTGCTTCCTCTAAACTTCGTCTCTTGGTCAAGGTCGTAAAATCGGCATAACGAATCTTGAGCACCAAGGTCTTACCAATTTTCTGATGCTTGGCCAAACTGTTCGCTACCTTTTCAGATAGGTTGGCTAATTCTTTTAGCACATCATCCTCGGCCACCAGCAATTTTCGGTAGGTGCGTTCCTTCCCAATGGACTTGCGAATACGATTGCTCTTGACAGGACTGTTATGGATCCCCCGAGCCTTTCGATAAAGATCAAAACCAAAGCGACCGAAGTGATCGATGAGAGTCATTTCCGGCACTTCTAAGAGATCTGCACCTGTATAAATTCCCAAATCATGAAGCCGCTCCACTGTCCGTTTTCCCACACCATGAAACTTAGCTACATCTAGCTGACTTAAAAAATCTTGAGCTTGCTCGGGTAAAATAACGGTTAGTCCTCGAGGCTTCTGGTAATCACTGGCAATTTTTGCAAGAAACTTATTGTAGGAAACTCCGGCAGAAGCAGTCAAATGCAATTCATTCCAAATATCATGCTGAATCAAGCGAGCTACCTTGACAGCAGACTGAAGACCAAGCTTATTGTTGGTCACATCCAGATAGGCTTCATCAATGCTCATGGGCTCAATCAGATCGGTGTAGCGTTTAAATATTTCTCTGACTTGGAGACCAACAGCCTGGTACTTCTCGTAGTTGCCAGGGATGAACACTGCCTGAGGACACCGTTCATAGGCCTCTTTGGAACTCATAGCCGAATGGACCCCGTATTTTCTGGCTTCGTAATTGCAAGTCGATACCACTCCTCTTCCACCAGACAAACGGGGATCATGACCAATGATGACAGGCTTTCCCTTCAATTCTGGATGGTCGCGCTCTTCAACGGACGCAAAAAAGGCATCCATATCGATATGAATGATCTTACGACTCGTATCATTTACTAAAGGAAATATGAGCATGGGCAACCTCCTCTTTCATTATATCCCTATCACCGATTTTTTCCTACTAATTTTCACTTTCCTCAAGACAAAAATATAATACAGTTTATTCATCTGTGCTGTTCTGTATTATAAAAGAATCCAAAATCTTTTTGCTATTCCCTTTGTGAAACCGATTTCTATGTGGTATACTACTATTGTAAGTGCAACAGATTTGTTGCTAGAAAGATATAAGAGGATTTAAACATGGTTGTTAAAACAGTTGTTGAAGCACAAGACATTTTTGACAAAGCCTGGGAAGGCTTCCAAGGGGAAGACTGGAAAGAAAGAGCCAGCGTCTCACGCTTTGTACAAGCTAACTACACTCCTTATGATGGAGACGAAAGCTTCCTAGCTGGACCAACTGAACGTTCTCTTCACATCAAGAAGATTGTTGAAGAAACAAAAGCACACTACGAAGAAACTCGTTTCCCATACGATACTCGTCCAACTTCTATCGCTGATATCGCAGCTGGATACATCGACAAAGAAAACGAAGTGATCTTCGGTATCCAAAACGATGAATTGTTCAAATTGAACTTCATGCCTCGTGGTGGTATCCGTATGGCGGAAACTACTTTGAAAGAAAATGGATATGAGCCAGATCCAGCTGTGCATGAAATCTTCACTAAATATGTAACAACAGTTAACGACGGTATCTTCCGTGCTTATACTACAAACATCCGTCGTGCACGTCACGCTCACACAGTAACTGGTCTTCCAGATGCATACTCACGTGGACGTATCATCGGGGTTTATGCTCGTTTGGCCCTTTACGGAGCTGACTACTTGATGGCTGAAAAAGCAAACGACTGGAATGCGATCACTGAAATCGATGAAGAATCAATCCGTCTTCGTGAAGAAGTAAACCTTCAATACCAAGCACTTCAAGAAGTTGTTAAATTGGGTGACCTTTATGGTGTAGACGTACGTCGTCCTGCCTTCGATACAAAAGAAGCAATCCAATGGACAAACATCGCCTTCATGGCTGTCTGCCGTGTGATCAACGGTGCTGCTACTTCTCTTGGACGTGTGCCAATCGTTTTGGATATCTACGCTGAACGTGACTTGGCTCGTGGTACTTACACTGAGTCTGAAATCCAAGAATTCGTTGACGATTTCGTTATGAAATTGCGTACTGTTAAATTTGCTCGTACAAAAGCATACGACCAATTGTACTCAGGTGACCCAACCTTCATCACAACTTCTATGGCTGGTATGGGTAACGACGGACGTCACCGTGTTACTAAGATGGACTACCGTTTCTTGAACACTTTGGACAACATCGGTAACTCTCCAGAACCAAACTTGACAGTTCTTTGGACTGACAAATTGCCATACAGCTTCCGTCGCTACTGTATGCACATGAGCCACAAACACTCTTCTATCCAATACGAAGGTGTAACTACTATGGCTAAAGACGGATACGGTGAAATGAGCTGTATCTCATGTTGTGTATCTCCACTTGACCCAGAAAACGAAGAACAACGCCACAACATCCAGTACTTCGGTGCTCGTGTAAACGTACTTAAAGCTCTTCTTACTGGTTTGAACGGTGGTTACGACGACGTTCATAAAGACTACAAAGTATTTGACATCGATCCTATCCGTGACGAAGTTCTTGAATTCGAATCTGTTAAAGCAAACTTCGAAAAATCACTTGACTGGTTGACTGACACTTACGTAGATGCTTTGAACATCATCCACTACATGACTGATAAGTACAACTACGAAGCTGTTCAAATGGCCTTCTTGCCAACTCACCAACGCGCTAACATGGGATTCGGTATCTGTGGATTCGCTAACACTGTTGATACTTTGTCAGCAATCAAATACGCTACTGTTAAACCAATCCGTGACGAAGATGGCTACATCTACGATTACGAAACAATCGGTGAATACCCACGTTGGGGTGAAGATGACCCACGTTCTAACGAATTGGCAGAATGGTTGATCGAAGCTTACACTACTCGTCTTCGCAGCCACAAACTTTACAAGAATGCAGAAGCTACAGTTTCACTTTTGACTATCACTTCTAACGTTGCTTACTCTAAACAAACTGGTAACTCACCAGTCCACAAAGGGGTATTCCTCAACGAAGATGGTTCTGTGAACACAAGCAAATTGGAATTCTTCTCACCAGGTGCTAACCCATCTAACAAAGCGAAAGGTGGATGGTTGCAAAACTTGAACTCACTTGCTAGCCTTGACTTTGGTTACGCAGCTGACGGTATCTCATTGACAACTCAAGTATCACCACGTGCTCTTGGTAAAACTCGTGACGAACAAGTAGACAACTTGGTAACTATCCTTGATGGATACTTCGAAAACGGTGGACAACACGTTAACTTGAACGTTATGGACTTGTCAGACGTTTACGAAAAGATCATGAGCGGTGAAGATGTTATCGTACGTATCTCTGGATACTGTGTAAACACTAAATACCTCACTCCAGAACAAAAAACTGAATTGACACAACGTGTCTTCCACGAAGTTCTTTCTATGGACGATGCATTGAGCTAAGATTCAAATAGATTTTTCAAACCAGCCGGAAACGGCTGGTTTTTTCTTGTCCTGTCTTGACTAAATCCGTGGTAACACTAGTACAAATCAGTGAAATTTTGATATAATGGAGACAATCTATTAACAGAACAGGAAGAACAATGGAAGCGTCTAAAGATATGGACCGCGTGATTGACGTCCTCATGTTGGCAGGAACCCTCCTTTTAGAGAGTGGTTCTGAAATCCATCGGGTGGAGGATACCATGATCCGGATTGCTCATTCTCAAGGAATCGATGATTGCAATGCCTTAGCGATGCCAGTCGCTATTTTCTTTTCAATCGAAAATGCCAATATCACGCGGATGAAGCGGATCCTGCGGACCAATTACAATATCGAGAAGGTCTGTGATGTCAATCAGATTTCTCGCCAATTAGTCTCTGGGCACATCAATCTCGAAGAAGCCTACCAAGCCTTGATCCAATTGAAGCAGAAGGCAGTCCCTTATACCAATCTCCAGTTAACCATCGCGGCAACTCTTAGTGCCCCTTTTTTCTCCATTATGTTTGGCGGGAATTTTTATGATGCGATAGGAGCAGGTATTGCGACCGTCTTTGCCTTTGCTTTCTCTCTAGTAGTTGAGAAATACGTGCGCATCCCTTTTGCCACTGCTTTTGCAGCAGCCTTTGTCTTTGGCTTTTTGGCCCATATTTGGTCTCAATATAGTGGTTTTCCTTCCAATACTGATCTCATTATTGCCGGTTGTGTCATGCCTTTCGTTCCTGGGATTGCCATGACCAATGCCGTCAGGGATCTGATGAACAACCACCTCAACTCTGGGATGAGTAAACTCTTTGAGACCCTGCTCATTACTCTTGCCCTTGGTGCCGGAACGACCGTCGCTCTTGTCCTTATGAAATAGAATCATGAATCTAATCGAATTTTTAATCCAAGCGGTGGCTAGTTTGATTGCCATCATCACTTTTTTAATCGTCCTCAACGTGCAACGCTCGATGTTAGTCCCTGGAGGAGTTCTAGGAATGGCTATCTGGTTGCTCTACTATATCTTGAAAGGACCTACCAATGTTATTGTCGCGACGTTTATTGCAGCGATTGTGGGTTCTTGTATCAGTCAAATTTTAAGTATTATCTATAAGACACCTGTCGTTGTCTTTATGCTGGCTATTCTTGCTCCCTTGGTTCCTGGATATATTTCCTATCGGACCACCTCCTTCTTTGTTAGCGGCCAATATCGGCAAGCCATGACCAGCGTAACCTTGGTGGTTATTCTAGCCTTGGTCATCTCTATCGGGATGGCTAGCGGGTCTGTCGTCTTGAAACTCTACCATTCTTATCAACGCCATCAAAAAAGAAAAATAACCAATGCCAACTAGCATTGGTTTTTCAAAACTTATCTATGTAATCGCTTGCATTTTTATTTAAAAGGAGTACAATGATAGTGAAAAAACAAATCCTTTAAAGTATGCGAGGTGCTGTATGATGCTAAACAAGTATATCAAGTATCTTCCTTGGATGATCCTAGGAGCCCTCCCCTCCTATCAATCAGCGACTATCTATGCCCGTAATTCATTTGACTTGTTCTATCTGACCTTGAACTTTCTGATTGTATACATCGCTTTAATCGTCTTCTACGAAAATGTTCTAAGAGACAAATGCAAAGAACTCTTCATACGGGTTATGAGTAACCCTAAGAAAGATAAGCAAGCATAAGAGTTGAAGTGAGTGGGACAGAAATCGGTAATTCGTTAGAATTCGATTTCGTTGTCCCACCTCCGCACAGCTTCAACAGTCTGGGAGACTGTTGAAGGTTGCAGATAAAGGAAACATAGTTTCCGTCAACATAGGGCATCTTTGAAGCTTAAAAAGCGAACAAAGACTTAGGATACTTGATTCGCAAGTTCTATCCGCCACCTCAAAGCAGTGCTTTGAGCACTCGACCACTGCGTCTTGCTCGACAATCCAAAGACAATTGAGAGGCTAGGACTTTTGTCCCAGCCTTTTTTGTTTTTCGTCCTCTTTTTTTCAAAAAATCCCCTTGCCCAACTCGGTCCTAAGAATGATTTCCAGACTGTTCTGGCTTTTTCAAGGGAGTTTTGCTCTCAAATATGGTAAAATAGTAACGAAATATACTAGTAGATATCAAATTAAAAGAGGTTATTTATGACAATCGGTATTGATAAGATTGGATTTGCGACCAGCCAGTATGTCTTGCGCTTAAGTGAGCTAGCGGCTGCTCGAAATACTGATCCAGAAAAACTCAGTAAAGGGCTCTTATTGAAAGAACTGAGTATTGCCCCTATTACAGAGGATATCGTCACACTTGGAGCAAGTGCCAGCCATAGTATTTTAACCGAAGAAGAAAAAGAAGAAATTGATATGGTCATCCTGGCGACCGAGTCAGGAATTGACCAGAGTAAGGCTGCTGCTGTTTTCGTTCACGGTCTCCTAGGAATCCAACCCTTTGCTCGGAGCTTTGAAATGAAGGAAGCCTGCTATGCTGCAACGGCCGCTTTGGACTATGCTAAACTTCATGTTGAAAAGTTCCCACAGAGCAAGGTCTTGGTCATTGCCAGCGATATTGCAAAATATGGGATCGACACCCCTGGAGAACCGACTCAAGGAGCTGGATCTGTCGCTATGCTAGTGACGCAGAACCCACGTATCCTAGCCTTTAATGATGATAATGTAGCTCAGACCCGTGACGTCATGGATTTCTGGCGTCCTAACTATTCCAGCACTCCCTTTGTCAATGGGATTTATTCGACCCAACAGTACTTGGATTGCCTGAAAACAACTTGGACAGAGTATCAAAAACGAACTGGCTTAACCTTGGATGATTTTGCGGCGGTCTGCTTCCACCTTCCTTATCCCAAGCTCGCCCTCAAGGGCTTAAAAAAGATTCTTGACAAGAGTCTTTCTCCTGAGAAACAAGCCCAATTGCAATACAATTTTGAACAATCCATTCTCTACAGCCAAAAGGTTGGGAATATCTATACAGGTTCCCTCTTCCTAGGTTTGCTTTCTCTCTTAGAGAATCAGCCTCAACTAGTGGCTGGCGACCGCATCGCCCTCTATGGATATGGAAGTGGTGCAGTCGCTGAGATTTTTAGTGCTCACTTGGTCGAAGGATATGAGCAAATGCTCCATCCAAATCGTATGGCAGAATTGGATCAGCGAAAAGCTCTTACGATTGCCGAATATGAGAAGATCTTCTTCGAAGAGGCACAATTAGATGCTGAAGGCAATCAAACCTTCCAAGGTTACCAAGATCAAACCTATGCCTTATCAGAAATCAACGAACACCAACGAACCTATGTAAAGGTAGAACAACATGGTTAAATTAACTGGTTTTTCAAAAGCAAGTCCAGCAGAGCGCATCGAGAAACTAGCTCAGGCCGGACTCCTTTCAGAAGAAGGTCTACAAACAGTAAGGGACAATGACACATTGCCCCTTTCTCTTGCCAATGAAATGGTCGAAAATGTCCTCGGCACCTTGGCTTTACCCTTTGCTCTAGCTCCTGGCTTCCAGGTAGATGGTCAGGAAATCCAAGTCCCAATGGTGACGGAAGAACCCTCTGTCATCGCTGCTGCTTCTTACGCTGCTGGACTAATCAAGCGCTCAGGTGGGTTTCAGACCCAGGTTCACAAGCGTCAAATGATCGGTCAAGTAGCTCTTTATGACGTTAGCCATAAAGAAAAGGCCAGTCAGGCGATTGCAGAAGCTAAAGAAGAACTGCTCCAACTGGCCAATCAAGCCTATCCTTCCATCGTTAAACGGGGAGGTGGGGCACGAGATCTCTGGACAGAGGTGAAAGGGGACTTTCTCATTTGCTACCTATCTGTCGATCCAAAAGAGGCCATGGGGGCTAATATGCTCAACACTATGTTGGAAGCCCTGGTCGACCCTTTAGAAGATTTATCCGAGGGGCAAGGATTAATGGCTATTCTATCCAACTTAGCTACAGATGCCCTGGTCACGGCAAGCTGTCACATAGACTACCGCTTCCTCAGTCGCGATCCCAAAGAAGCTGCCGAAATCGCTCAGAAAATAGCTCTGGCCAGTCAATTAGCGGCTGTTGATCCTTATAGAGCAGCGACTCACAACAAGGGAATTTTCAATGGCATCGATGCTGTCGTCTTGGCAACTGGGAATGATTGGCGGGCGATTGAAGCAGGTGGCCATACCTATGCTAGTCGATCTGGACAAGCTCAAGGACTATCTAATTGGATAGCTCATCCAGATCAGCAAGTCCTAGAAGGCCAGCTGACCCTTCCCATGCCCATTGCTACCAAGGGAGGCTCCATCGGACTCAATCCAAGTGTCCAAGTGGCTCATGACCTGCTTGGAAATCCCGACGCCCAAACTCTTGCACGGATCATTGTAGCTGTCGGCCTGGCTCAAAACTTTGCAGCGCTTAAGGCCTTGGTCAGCACCGGTATTCAGCATGGGCATATGAAACTCCAAGCTAAGTCCCTTGCCCTACTTGCTGGCGCTAGTCCATCAGAGGTAGCTCCGGTGGTCCAAGCCCTGTTAGAAGACAAACCCTTTAACCTGGAAAAAGCTCAAGCTATTTTAGAGAACATTCGTCAAAGCAATTAAAAAATCCTTCCGTGCAAACGGAGGGATTTTTGTTAGTTTCTTCAAGTTAATCATGGATGGAGAGGATTTGTTCATATCCTTCTTTTACACGACCATAAAGAAGATAGGGAACCTTTCTCAAATCGGCAAGTGTCTGACAAGAAAGAGCACACATAATCAGGCGTAAATCCTCTTTCCAAGCATTGACTTGGGCGATGACCTCTTCAATCGGCTTTGTCTCTACCAATTCTAAAATGGTCCGAGAAAGACCGACCCCCTTGGCTCCTAGAACCAGTGCCTTGATCATATCCAAAGGATGACGAACGCCACCAGAGGCGAGAACCTCGACCTGATCCATCAGTGGTTGAGCCCCAAGCAGGGCTTGGACTGTTGTTTGTCCCCAGTCATTGAGATAGGAACGATTGCCTCCCCGACGGTTTTCGATATAGGCAAAACTGGTTCCACCTCTACCAGAAATATCAACGGTCCTGACACCTAGTTCGATGGCTCTTTGGATAGTTCCGGCATCCATACCAAAACCGACCTCTTTTAGCACCAACGGCACTGGTAATTGCTTTGCATAGTCTGCTAAATGGTCTTGCCAGTTTCTAAAGCTTCGTTCCCCTTCGGGCATGAGAAGCTCCTGCATGAGGTTGACATGGAGTTGGAGAAAGAGAGGCTGGGTCTCCTCAATCGTCTGTAAGCCCAGTTCAAGCGGTTTGTCAATCCCGATATTGGTCGCAAAGAGAAGGTCCGGATAAAGGTCCTTAACTCGATAGGAGCTGTCCTGGGGATCTTTTAAAGCTGCACTATAGGAACCCGTCACAAAGAGAATGCCACAGGCTTCTGCCACCTGGGCTAATTTTCGATTGATTTCTCCTGCCTTGGCACTACCACCTGTCATGGCATTGATATAAAAAGGGTAGTCCCAATCACGACCCGCAAAATGGGTCTTCAAATCCACCTCATCTAAATCGATAGTTGGTAAAGAGGAATGAATCAACTCAACCTCATCAAAGCTATTGTAACCTGGAGTTTGCTCCAAGGCCAAACGAATATGTTCATCCTTTCGGTTGGTCGTCATACTCTCCCATCCTTTCTGCATATAATAAATCAATCCCTGCTTCTTGCCAGCGTCTGACGATTTCTTGGGCAGCAGCCTCCTCAAATGCGAGGGCGATCCCACAATCTCCTCCTCCAGCGCCACTAGATTTTGCAATGGCCTCCAGTCCCTCTTCTGCCCTCTTTAATTGGGCCAATTTTTTGGTATAAATCACCTCATTGAGAGATCCAAGTAAGTCACTCGCCCGACTGATAGAAGACCAGGCCAAGTCTCGGTCTGCCTCTTGAAAGGCCACTAAGAGGTCTTGTACAGCCTGCTCCGTCCTCTCTAAGAAGACCGAATCAATAGCTGAACGAACCTGGTTAATCAAGTCTCTTGAAATAGCGGGTTCCTGGGTCCAGCCTACTAAAAAAGTATAGGACAACTGAGGGGCCAGAGGCTGGATTTCATATCTCCAATCCAGGGCTAAGATCTGGTCCAGACCCTGATCTTGTAATTGCTCAGCCAGTTCCCGTCTATCAAAAGAGCGGTAGCTAACCAAGCCTTCATAGGCAATACAAGCTAGGTCTCCCATAGAGCCATTGTCTCCACGTCGAATCAAAACCAAACAGGCCAAACGAAAGAGCAAGTCTGCTGACAGGGGAAAATCATAAAGAGCTGCCATGGCTTTGAGGGTCAACAAGACCACACTGCCACTAGAGCCAATCCCGAATTTCTTGCCCTCTCGCTCAAATTTCCCCTCAATACTTAAATCAAAGGGAGCAAGTGCCACTCCTTGTAACTGGAGGTAGGCGTTCATCAGATGCACGGTTTCTTGGATCAGGGCATAGTCCGCCTGCGGAGTCAAATCAACTGCAAAGGAAAACATGTCTGACTGAATCCTATAAGTAGATGACGGTTGGATATCTGCCTGCATGTAAATGGGAATAAACTGAATAATGGCTGTTTGTCCTGGGGTTAGGATAGAATATTCCCCAGCGATATACAGCTTCCCACCTGCTCGAACTTGTTTCTTATTCTTCATGGGATAGATCCTTGGTCTTGGAAACAATAATACGGTAGTCTTGTTCAAAAAGTGGAACCAACTCTTCCAGATCCTCTTCTAGACAGAGGACTTTTACATTCGGACCTGCATCCATGGTGAAGTAGCACCGTTTCCCTTCCTCTCGAAGAGAGCGCACGAAATCCATGGCCTCGTAGCTTTTTTCCGTCAAATAGGAGAAGGCTGGGCTAGCAGTCTTGGTTGTAGAATGCATGAGAAGAGCATTTCGTTCGGTCAATTCCCCTACTTTTTCAAAGTCATTGTCCTTTAGGTAAGTCAGCATATCTTGGTAATCCTGGGCTGACTGGCGAATCCATTCTTGGAAATTGCTAGAGGTTTCAGTGCACCGCTTCATCCCTTCCCGACTAGAAAGAATTTTTTGTTGGTCGTTTAACACTAGCATGATCATAGCCAGTTTGAGGTCCGTTTCCACCTGGTAAATTTCCCCAGTATCCTTGTCCCAAGCAGCTAAGGGGCCAAAGAAGGAACGAGAAGACGAACCGGAGGCAAACTTAGCCGCTTGAGCTTGTTCTGCCTGCGTCATTCCCAGTTGGTAATAGCGATTGCAGGCTTTTACCAAGGCAGATAAGCCACTGGAACTAGAAGAAAGTCCTGCAGCTGTCGGCATATTGTTGCTGGTATCAACCCGCACAAAGCCTGTCTCCCCTTCTGGTTTAAAACGGTCGATGACTGCTCCAATCTTGGCCTGCTCCGCTTCATTCTGGAAGACCCCATCAATAAAGAAGGCATGGGACTTGGCTTCAGGCCCCAAAGGACTAAGTCGAGTCTCCGTATACATATTTTCCAAGGTCAAGGAAATGGAACTAGTTGATGGCACCATTGCTTCACTGTTTTCCTTGCCCCAATACTTAATAATGGCGATATTGGCATACGATTTCACGCTTACAGGTTTTCGATCCATAACTCCTCCACTCCTTTATTTCTTAGTTCTTTTGCGATCATCTCTGCTTGTTCCTGGTCTGCAGCAAGGGCAATGATACAGCCACCGAGCCCACCACCACTCATCTTGGCTCCCAAGGCTCCACTCCCTAAGGCTAGTTCCACCAATTGATCCGCTTCTGGACAACTCACTCCCACTGCTTGCAAATGATGATGGCAGTCTGTTAAGATGCGTCCCAAGGTGAAAGCATCTTTTTGAGCAAGAGCTTTTTCTGCGTACTCAGTTAGAAGTCCAATTTCATGGAAACTAGCGAGGGCTGCTGTTCCCAACTCCTTGACCTTCTGAATGGCTTCTTTGGTATGGCCATGGATACCTGTATCTGCAATGACCAGCTTGGCACCCAAATTAACCTCTAATTCACTGAAGCCGACATTTCGAATGAATTTAATCGGCTGATCGCTGAGACAGGTCTTGGCATCCAGCCCACTTGGATTCACATGGGCAATCATTTCCGCTCGATTAACCAAGATTTCCAAAGTCTCTTGACTCAAATCTCGCCCAAAGTAATCAAAGACTGCTCGAATTGCCGCAATACTGACAGCAGCCGAGGACCCCATCCCCCGCTGGGACGGAATCATGGAGTCAATCCGGCAAGCGATAGCCGCCTCCTCAATCCCCAAATGCTCTAAAGAAGCGTAAACGGCCATAGATAAGCTATCATTCTCAAAAAGGACCCACGGACGCTCCGCAGGTACAATCTGACAAGTGACCTGAATGTTAAGGAGGGGCAAGGCAATGGCTGGATAGCCATAAACAACCGCATGCTCTCCTATTAAAATAATCTTGCTATGTGCTTGTCCGACACCTATCGATCTAGTCATATGTCTCTCAGTTATCTTCGTTCTTTCTGCTATAGATTGCTTAATACAATCCTCTCTCCTTCCATTTTAATATAAAAAAAGAAAAAAAGCGATGGCTAAACCACGCTTCTTTCTCCGTCTTAGGAAGGATTTTTTCCGGTTCCTTCCATTTCTCTTTTGATGAGCTCCATGAGTTGATTCCGATCCAGGATCCATTGGGCCCGCTCATCTTTTTCATAGGTCCGATTGGATAGGAAAATAGCTGCCAATTGGAGCTTGCGATTATAGAGAAGGAAGGTTCCTGTATAACCTGTATGGTCCAACCAGTCTCCTTCCAGATTCCAGGCCAGAGAGCGCATCTTCCCTTTTTCTAAAGCATAGTTCTGCGATAAAATCTCTGCAAAAGGATCCTGTAAGTAATGCTCCAGGAAAATTTCCATATCTCTAATGGTCGAAAACAGACCTGCACTTCCGGCATGGACTCCCAGTACACGCGCTTTCGGATCATGGACGACACCAGCTGGAACGCCACGAAGGGTTGGCACCGCTTGAGAAACCGGGCCAAAAGTAGTCTCCTTCATTTGCCAAGGTGCAAAGACTTGCTCCTGAAAAATCTGGGCCAAATCCTGACCATACCACTTCTCCAGAAGAAAGCCCAACAAAAGAAAATTGACATCTGTATAGTGGAACTGGCGATTGTCCTTGAGCTTCAAACGGTGCAGGGCTTCTTTTAAGCCCTCAGCATCCAAGTCATCTCGTCTAGGGATGAAAGGATCCAGCCCAGAAGTATGGGTTAAAAGCTGACGGATGGTCACCTCTGCCTGCTCCATATCCGGATAGTGAGAAGCTAAGGGACGATCGATATCAATTTGCCCTTGTCGGACCAGAAAAGCAAGAACCGTTCCAACTCCGACGACCTTACTCACACTGGCTAAATCATAGGTCAAGCCAGGAATAACTGGCTCTTGCTTGTCTGGATCAGCTAGTCCCAAGTAATACTCCTGCCAGCTTCCTTTCTGATAGAGCGCAAGAGAGGCACCTGGGTAGATGCCTGCTCCTATTTGCTCTTGAATTTTTTGGATGATTTTTTCCATTTTTCTTCACTCATTTCAATCAGCCAAAGACTTGCTTAGGCTTCGAACCACCATTCAATCTTGCTTGGATCCTCAACCAAGACAAATTGTTGCCTTTTTGGTACAAAAGTCACCTGATCTCCAAAGCAAGAGGCCACTTCACTTGCTACAAATGGCTCTAGAATGACCTTGACCTGACAAAGGTCCCAAGTCTGTCCATTAGCTAGTGTGAGGTCCGGACCATCTGATGCTTCTAAGTCTAAATACTCTTCTAAGCCAGGTAGTTGTTGATAGAAAGCTGTAGAAGTCTCTACATTAGGTACACGAAGAACTATCTTTTCTACGAAAAACTCCGTCAAGGTTGTAAACTCTTCATTCGCTTGAAAATCTGGAACTTCCTCAATTTCAGTTAAACTGTCCACTTGCTCTTCCGCATGGAGCAAGATACGATCTCCTTCTGGCGAAAGAGCTTCAAAGGCATAGCCATTTTCCCCTCTGAAGAGGCGATCAACTTGATGACCACGAGCCAGAAGCCACTCAATTTCTTGCGGGTTGGTCACGCGAATCTTTAAGCAAGCCAAGCGTTTTGGTCCCTCAACCTTACGGGTTCTCATACTAGGGGATTCCTCTAAATAGAGGCGGTCTGTCTTCGATTGATCTCCAAGGGATAATAAAGCCCCATCTTCCAACAGGGTTTTCATTCCTAAGACCTTTTCAAAAAATTCTTGATTGACATTTCGATTGTTTGTTTTTAATACGGGTGAAATACTACTAATCTTATTTATGCACATAATTCCTCCAAGTCTTTTATATTTTAAAAGATTTTCTTTTTTTTTACAAGAAATCTTGTGCAAAAAAGACAGATTTCTCAAAATTTTGAATCTGTCTTTCTTTACTTAATATACTGTTCGTGTATGGACCCGCCCGTTTGGAGCTTCAAATTCGTATTCTAAGTAATCCTGATAGGTCCCTGGTGCAATCACTCCACGCACATCTAATACAGCCGTTCCCGCCTGTCCCACAATGGAATCTGCTAACAGGCAGCAATTCGTAGACAGAACAAAGTAAGATTTAAAACGCGAAGAAGTAAATTTATATAGCTCAGCCCCTAAATCATATTTCAATTTGTAAGCGTAGGTCGGCTGACCGTCTTCCAGTAACCTACTAGGTGGATCCCAAGGTTCTAACAACTGATCAATTTCAGCTAGACGCTTCTCTACTGCCTGATTCTCTTCTTCGGTAAGGGATAGGCTGTAGCCAAACAGCGTCTTTTGACTCTCTTTTTTACATAGTTCGATGTATGGTTCCTTATCCACTTTAAACAGTACGCCATCCCCAATCGTCCCAAATAGACGCTCTGAAAAGGGATCGTAACTTCCGTAAGAAATGACCTTCCCCTGATAACAAATATCTACATGCCCAATCGCTCCAAATAAGTTGCTGTCAGAAGTATGAACCAAAATTTCTAATTCCCTTGCCTCTTCTTCTTTTTTCACCAATCGATAAGGGCCTGTGTGTCCCGCCGAGCTCCCTTTTTGAAGAAACTGGTTAAACCGTTTTAACTCCTTAGCAGGGATAAAGGCTGCAAAGATAACCGGTAGGCTAATACGAAAGCGACGTTTTAACTCTTGGCCTTGTTGGTCTTTGTCAAATAAAATACCATCTCGAATATTAGAAATCCCCAACAAGACCAGATAAGCCCCCAAGAGGATAAATTGGAAGTGCCCATCTGAACCAGGTTCCAAGACAGTTGCTAGACCAATCCCACCGTTTAAAAGCGCATCCCATAAATAGAGCCAGCCTCCTTTTACCCGATTGGCCTTATAAAGCCAAAATGTGATCCCATAGACAATGGCACTCCCCAACTGATATGCCCCTAAACAAATCACAACTAAGTTTACGGGCAGACTACTCAGTCGATTCAACCAGATCAACGCAAGTGAAAGAAAAATAAACCAAATAGAGTGGCTATAGGAAATAGACTTGCTACGTAACAAAAAGCGAAGAAGAAAGCTTCCTAGTCCATCAACTAAAAAGTAAATGGCTAATAGATCCAAGGAAAATTTTGTGAAACCAACACCGTTTCGAAAAATGAGGATCCCAAAAATGACGGCAAGAACCCCAAACAATAAAGTCCGTCTTCTTGCAACTTCTTCAACAGATAATTTTCTCACCATGACACCCTCCTTCAGAGATCAAAGGTCTTTAGACAAATACTATTTTATCACGTATAATATAAGAAGTAAAGAAACAGTGAAGCTGATAAAAGGAGCATCCTATGAAATTCAATCAATATAGCTATCTACCAGTCGACCAAGCAGACATTCTAAAGGAACTGAAAGAAATCGGGTTTGACCTTCCCCTTCATCTTACAGAGAAAGAACTGTTTGAATGGTTTGTTCGCAAGGTTTATTTCACCTACAAAAATACAGATTATCCTCTCTCTAACCTAGTGGCGGATGCTGAAACAGATCTCCTGAGCTATTTCCAATCTGACCGCGAATGGTCTCCAAATATTTTCTACACAGTGGCCCTCCAATTGCTCGGTTTCCGCTATTTTATTGACTTTGAAAATACGGACAGCTTCTTAAAAGAAGTCCAAATTCCGATTGAGTATGGAAACTTGGTTGAGAACCTCTATCACCTCCTCAATACTCGAACAGTCAAAGGGAATTTACTCATTGAACAGTTGGTCAGTGATGGCTTGATCCCTGAAGACAATCGCTACCACTTTTTCAACGGAAAAAGTCTAGCTACCTTTAACTGCCATGATGTGATTCGTGAGGTGGTCTATGTGGAAAGTCGGATTGATAGCGACCAAGATGGCCTTCCAGATTTGATCAAGGTCAATATTATTCGCCCTCGCTATGAAGGAAAAATTCCAGCCGTCATGACTGCCAGCCCTTATCACCAAGGAACCAATGACAAGGCCAGTGACAAGGCTCTCTATAATATGAATGTGGACCTGGAGAAAAAAGAAGCAAGAAGCATCCAAGTCAGTCAACCCACGCTCGAAACCGTTGACCCAGTTGGAGAAGCCCGACTGGTCTCTGAGGCTGAAGAAACCCTCACTCATATCAACAGCAGTTATACTCTCAATGACTACCTTCTCGCCCGTGGCTTCGCCAATCTCTACGTCTCCGGTCTAGGGACCAAGGACTCTCAAGGCTTGATGACCAATGGAGATTACCGTCAAATCGAGGCCTATAAAAATGTTATCGACTGGCTCAACGGCCGTTGCCGGGCCTTTACAGACCACAGTCGCCAACGCCAAGTCAAGGCCGATTGGTCTAACGGCAAAGTTGCTACGACGGGCTTGTCCTACCTAGGGACCATGTCCAATGGACTGGCTACCACCGGTGTCGATGGCCTAGAAGTTATCATCGCAGAAGCCGGTATCTCTTCTTGGTACAACTACTATCGGGAAAACGGACTCGTGACGAGTCCTGGCGGCTATCCTGGAGAGGATTTTGATTCACTCGCTGAGTTGACCTATTCACGCGCCCTTCGGGCTGGAGACTATCTCCGCCACCATGCAGCCCATCTAGCGGATTTGGAACGGCTTAAAGAGCAAATAGATCGCAAAACAGGGGACTACAACCAATTCTGGCATGACCGCAACTATCTCCTTCAGGCAGACAAAGTCAAGGCAGAGGTCGTCTTCACCCATGGTTCCCAAGACTGGAACGTGAAGCCCCTCCATGTATACCAAATGTTCCAAGCCCTTCCAGCCAACATCAAGAAACACCTCTTCTATCACAATGGGGCCCATGTCTATCTCAACAACTGGCAGTCCATTGACTTCCGTGAGAGTATGAATGCCCTCCTCTCTAAAAAATTACTGGGCTATGATTCAAGCTATGAATTGCCAACCGTCATCTGGCAGGACAATACAGGAGAGCAAAGTTGGACTTCCTTGGAAGACTTTGGCAATCAAACAGCCCAGCGGACCTTCCCACTGGGAGATGGTGAGAAAGTCATCCAAAACCGCTATGCGACAGAAGATTATGAGCGCTATGGTAGGACCTATCCAACTTTCTTAACCGACCTCTACCAGGATAAGGCCCAACAAGTGACCATCGATCTTCCGATCGAAGAAGACCTACACCTCAACGGAAAAGCTCACCTTCACCTGCGGCTCCAATCTAGCACAAACAAAGGCTTGCTCTCAGCCCAACTCATGGAGCTAGGAAGCAAGAAATACCTCCAACCCTATCCAGCTGTCTTATCCGTCCGCACCCTTGATAACGGTCGCTACCATATGCTAGACAATTTGACCGAGTTGCCCTTCAAGGAAGCTAGCCAACGGGTGATTACAAAGGGTTATCTCAACCTTCAAAACCGTCTTGATCTCTTACAAGTCGAATCTGTAAACCCTGGGGAATGGATGGAATTCGACTTTGAACTCCAACCAACCATCTACAAACTGGAGAAAGGGACCACTCTTCGTCTCGTCCTTTATACAACCGACTTCGAGATCACTGTCCGCGACCAAACGGACTACCAACTCACCATTGATCTAGCCAACTCCAGCTTAACCCTTCCTGAGATGGATTAAGGAATTTCATGCTTTTTCCTTGTCGTCCCTTCCCTTGCTTGATTTGACAGCCTTGCCTACTTATGATAATATCTAAGAGAGTATTTCATAGAAAAAGAGTTTAGAGGATATTATGGCTATCGAAAAAACAGTCAGTGAAATTGCTGAAATTCTAGGAGTTAGTCGCCAAGCGGTCAATAACCGTGTCAAGGCCCTAGATCCTGAAGATACAGAAAAAAATGATAAGGGAGTTACCGTCGTAACCCGTAGTGGCTTGATTAAGCTAGAAGAAATCTACAAAAAGACCATCTTTGAAGACGAGCCCGTCAGCGATGATGTGAAACAGCGTGAATTGATGGAAATTTTGGTAGATGAAAAAAATGCCGAAATCGTCCGTCTCTACGAACAACTAAAAGCAAAAGACGACCAGCTAAAATCCAAAGATGAGCAATTAGCTAAAAAGGATGAGCAGTTGCGTGTCAAAGATGTTCAGATCGCTGAAAAAGATAAACAGCTCGACCAACAACAACAGCTAACCCTTCAGGCTATGAATGACCGCGAAACATTGAAATTGGAATTAGATCAAGCCAATGAAAAGGTTCAAGAACAAGAGAGTAAAGGCTTCTGGAGACGCGTCTTTGGTCGCTAAAAACTGACTTCGGTCAGTTTTTTCTATGCCTTTGCCTCCCCTCAATAATTAGAAAATCCAAAAACACCCATTAGATGAAGGAGTTCCCTTGAAAGAATTAAGCCACTATGTCTCCTTTGATTTAGAATTTAATCAATTTGAAGGAAAGTACCACATTATCCAAGTTTCTGCTGTCCGCTTTGCAGATGGCCAAGAAGTTGCCCACTATGATTCCTATGCCTATACGGATAAACCACTGAAGAGCTTTATCAATGGCCTCACCGGGATAACATCTGATAAAATCCTCCAAGCTCCCCCACTCGAGCAAGTCCTAGCGGAGTTCCAAGATTTTGTTGCAGATAGTCCCCTCATTGGATACAATGCCATCAAGAGTGACCTCCCTATCCTAGCGGAAAATGGGCTAGAGTTCACAGACCAATATGCTGTTGATGTCTTTGAAGAAGCTTCTAAACGCCGCCCTTCTGACCTCCATGGGATCAAAAACTTGCAGCTCCATACAGTTGCTCAGTTTTTAGGGGTAGCTGGAAAATCGCATGATAGTTTAGAAGATGCCCGGATGACTGCCCTTGTCTATGAAGCCTTTCTCGAATCAGACCGGGCCCGGCAACTCCTAACCGAACAAGAATCCTTTTCTACCTCTCCTTTTGGTGGATTGGACCTCTCCAATTTTTTTAACGACTAAAAAAACCTCTATCATCTGATAGAGGTTTTCTCTGTATGCTTAGAATGGTAATTTACCAGCAAAAGCTCCCAATTTTTTCTTGGTTGCTGCATCAATTTCTTCGATGGCTGCATTGATAGCTTGAACAGTCATATCAGAAAGAGTTTCTGTATCTTCTGGGTCCACGACTGCCGGGTTAAATTCGATGGATACCACCTTCTTATCACCTGTCAAGGTAGCGACGACCAAGTCCTGAGCAGACTTACCAACAAATTGAGAAGCCGCCAATTCTGCCTGACTTTGTTCCATTTGTTTCTGAAGCTTTTGTGCTTGCTTCATCATATTTTGCATATTCATCATAAGATTTTCGATATTCCTTTCGTATCAAGGGGTTAGGCCCTCTTGTTTAGTTTTTACTGCCCACTTCTGCCCATTTTCTAGCTAGATGGGAACTTCCCTTCTATTATAGCATGTTTTCCTCTTCCGACAAAGCTGATTTTTTATTTAAAGAGCGTCGTCACAATGAGTTGGACGTTTAACAGAGTCAGAAGAGTAGCGACTCCGTAAGCTAAGTAGGTATTCCATTTTGCATTGACAAATTCTCCCATGATTTTTTTATTGGAGGTAAAGTAAACCAAGGGAAAAATTGAAAATGGTAGAGCCAGAGACAAGAAGACTTGAGAATAGACCAGCAAATCATCTAGAACACTTTCCTGGTCTCCAAAGAGAAAGGCGACAATCAGGACAGGAGTGAGGGCCAGCATCCGTGTAAAGAGACGGACAAGCCATTGAGGAAGGCGGAATTTAAGAAAACCTTCCATGACAATTTGACCTGTTAGAGTTCCTGTAATTGTTGAATTCTGACCACTTGCTAACAAAGCAACAGCAAAGAGGGTGGACAGAAAAGGACTTGCAATAGCTCCTGCAATGGCATTGTTTTGCAAGGCATCATACATGCTAGAGAAGGCTCCAATTTCTTCTGCGTGTCCAAAAAAGAGGGCCGCTCCGAGAATCAGCAAGAGAGAGTTGACAACAAAAGCCAGGGTTAATTCAATATTGGAGTCCCAGGTCATGAAACGCACAGCCCGACGAACATCTGCAGGATCCTCATAATCGACCTTGCGTGTCTGTGAAATGGAGGAATGCAAATAGAGATTATGGGGCATGACGGTTGCACCAATAATTCCCAAGGCCAGCGTCAAGACTTGTGATCCCTTAGGAAGACCGATACCTACAATTTCTTTCTGAGGAAGAAAGCCAGCAAAAATGCCACCTATATCTGGTTTTGATAGGACCACAAGGTAGATAAAAATCCCCAGAATGGTCAAAATCAAGGTGGAGACAATAGCCTCAATCTTACGAAAACCTAAGTGCATGAGTCCAAGGAGGAGGAAGACATCCAGGATGGTGACCAAAATAGAAAAGAGCAAGGGCCATCCGAACAGCAAATGGAGTGCAATCCCGGAACCAATGACTTCTGCTAAATCTGTCGCCATCAAGGCTAATTCAATCACTATCCAAAGAATATAGCGGAGCCACTTGGGCAAATGTGTCGCAGTTGTCTGGGCCAAATCTTTCCGATGGACAATCCCTAGTTTCCCAGCCATCTGTTGCAATTGCATGGCAATCAAGGAAGACAAGAGAACCACCGACAAGAGCAAGTAGCGATAGTGAGCCCCTCCAACAACGCTGGTGATCCAGTTCCCAGGATCCATGTAGCCCACTGCTACTAGGCTCCCCGGACCTGAAAACAATAACAAGGTCTTCCAAAAAGAAGTTCCCTTGGGAACCTTGACGGATTGATTGATTTCTTGGAGCGATTTCCGCTCTAACTGTTCTAAACTCATGATACCCTTCTTTCCATGACGTCACTTCCCCTTGATTATAGCACAAATAAAAGGTTTCGGTATATTTTCTTTGTATTTTCAAAAAATAATGCCCTTCTTGGTCCCCACTTCCCCATTTTCTTCGTATTCCTTTAGCGATTTTTTCTCCTTTGCTCCTCCAAAAGGAACCGAATAGCTTCAAAAATCAACCAAATAGATTTTTCCCCCTATTTGACTTCAAAAGCTTGTATACTAATCGTAACTGAAAGATAGCTCAGTTATTTACTCAATAGCAAAGGAAAGAATCTATGATCTATGTCATTGAATACAATTATCCCTCTAAGATGTTAGTCGAACATATTAACAACTATCTAGAGAAAAAACGGGTTCGTAATCTACCAGTCAAGCTGGTCTATAATGGAAATATCTCCTATATCGACTATGACTTGAAAAACATTTACTTCTTCTCCTGTCAAGGAAATTCTGGAATCAACGCCTACAAAGAGCTGGAACGCATCCGAAGAAATGATCCCTTCGGACGCATTATCGTTCACTCTAACAAGGTAGACGGACGTAGACTCATGGACCATAAGCTACAAGTCTATGGTTTGATGGAACTAAGCCTTAGTGACTACGGAAAGCCAGACCTCTATTATCAAGAGCTCGACTTCTTGCTCGGTGATCTCTACGAAGAGCTCTGGGAAATGGCAGCAGAAGCCAAGTACGCTGCTGGGAAGAAAACCAATCAGCTCTTCCCACGCTGGGGTCCTGAAATCGGCATTTACCCACCTAAGCGTTATTCCATCCACCTCCGTCAAAATCCAGACGAAGACAATTAACTCATAAAAAGTGGAGCCTGGGGACAGGGTCCATTTTTTATGTTACAATGAACTGGAAATAAAACGAGACGAGAAAAAGGAGACCTTATGAACCACTACGATACCATTGTCATCGGAGGAGGGCCTGCTGGCATGATGGCCACCATCTCCAGTTCCTTCTACGGGCAAGCAACCCTCCTCTTGGAAAAAAACCGCAAACTAGGGAAAAAACTAGCTGGGACTGGTGGAGGTCGGTGCAATGTGACCAACAATGGAAGCCTGGACGATCTCCTAGCAGGCATTCCAGGAAATGGACGTTTCCTCTACAGTGTCTTTTCTCAATTTGACAACCATGATATCATCCGCTTCTTCACAGAAAACGGGGTCAAGCTCAAGGTCGAAGACCATGGTCGTGTCTTTCCAGCTTCAGATCGTTCCCAAACGATTATTCAAGCTCTGACAGATAAGATTGCCGAGCTCGGCGGTCAAGTTCGCTGCCAAGTAGAGGTAACCTCTGTGAAGAAAATCGATGGACAATTCGTCATCAAATCCAAAGATGAGACCTGGATGGCAGACCGCTTGATTGTGACAACTGGTGGAAAGTCCTACCCTTCGACGGGTTCCACCGGCTTTGGCCACGATATCGCCCGTCACTTTAAGCACACTATCACGGAACTAGAAGCTGCTGAAAGCCCCCTCCTGACAGATTTCCCCCACAAGGCCCTTCAAGGGATTTCCTTAGACGATGTGACCCTCCACTATGGCAAACACCACATTACCCACGACCTCCTCTTTACCCACTTTGGCCTATCTGGTCCGGCCGCCCTTCGCATGTCAAGCTTTGTCAAAGGAGGAGAAATCTTGACACTAGACAGTCTCCCTCACTATTCTAAGGAAGAACTCTCAGCAATCCTAGAGGAAAATCGTGAGAAGTCCTTAAAGAATGTTCTGAAGGCCCACCTGCCAGAACGCCTGGCGGAATTCTTTGCTCAGGATCTTCCGGAAAAGGTGAAACAACTCTCTCCTAAAGAAATCAATGCCGTACTAGCGAAAGTAAAGGAACTCCCAATCCCTGTAACAGGGAAGATGTCCTTGGCCAAATCTTTTGTAACCAAAGGCGGCGTCAGCCTCAAAGAAATCAATCCCAAGACCTTAGAAAGTAAGTTGGTCCCCGGTCTTCATTTTGCTGGGGAGGTCCTGGATATCAATGCCCATACAGGAGGATTTAACATTACTTCTGCCCTCTGTACCGGTTGGGTGGCCGGAAGTCTCCACTATTGACAGCTTTTTCAAAAGATGTTAGGATTATTTTTAGAACAAATCCAGCAACAAACATAAGAGTCGTCTTCTTAGAGATGTCACTTTGAGTTTCATGGCTATTTAGTTCGTACTAAATAGCCTTTTTCTTTTGTCTATGAAAGAGCCTTTGCTGGTCTTTGCTTTCTTCCTATATTTGAATTAGAAATGGAGAATCCATATGGAAAAATCTCAATGGGGTTCCAAAATTGGCTTTATCCTAGCCTCTGCAGGTTCTGCAATTGGTCTTGGGGCTGTTTGGAAGTTTCCCTATATGACCGCCGCTAACGGGGGCGGAAGTTTCCTTCTTGTTTTTTTGATAGCAACTCTACTTATCGGCTTCCCCCTCTTACTGGCTGAATTTACTCTAGGACGTGCAGCTGGTGTCTCTGCCATTAAGACCTTTGGAAAACTCGGTGGCCTTCGCCTCTATGATGGGATCGGTTGGATCGGTGCCTTTGCCCTGTTTATCCTCCTCTCCTTCTACAGTGTCATCGGTGGTTGGATCCTGATTTATCTAGGTGTTGCCTTGGGAGAGTTATTCCAACTTCTCTCAGTTAGTGACTATACCCAGCTCTTTGGAGAGATTATTTCAAATCCCTGGTTGGCTCTTGGGGCCCAGGCCATCTTCATCCTCCTCAATGTCTTGATTGTTTCCAAGGGGGTGGAACAAGGGATTGAAAAGGCCTCAAAATTCATGATGCCACTTCTCTTCATTATCTTCTTAGTCATGATTGGTCGTTCCTTGACCTTACCTGGCGCTTGGGAGGGAGTTAGCTATTTCCTCAAGCCAGACTTCTCCAAGATGACTAGCCAAGGTCTGCTCTATGCTTTGGGCCAATCGTTTTTCGCCCTCTCCCTAGGGGTGACAGCCATGTTGACCTATGCTTCCTATTTGGACAAGGACACTGACCTGGTCCAATCCGGGATTTCCGTCGTCTTCATGAATATCGCCGTTTCCATCATGGCGGGCTTGGCGATCTTCCCAGCTATGTCAGCCTTTCAAATCCCTTCTACTAGTGGACCTGGACTCCTCTTTGTAGTCCTTCCACAAGTCTTTGATAAGATGCCTTTTGGAACTCTCTTCTACCTGCTTTTCCTTCTTCTCTTCCTCTTTGCAACTATTACCTCATCCGTCGTCATGTTAGAGATTAATGTCGGGAACGTCACCAACCAAAACAACAAACAGCGGGCTAAATGGAGCCAAATCATCGGCCTTCTGACCTTTGTCTTTGGGATTCCATCTGCCCTTTCCTATGGAGTACTCTCCAAGTGGACCCTTTTTGGAAAATCCTTCTTTGATTGTATGGACTTTTTGGTTTCCAACCTCCTCATGCCTTTTGGAGCTCTCTGCCTCTCCCTATTTACAGGCTATATCTTTGATCAAGTCCTAGCCCAAGAAGAACTCAAGGTGGGAGAAAAGAAAACCAAGCGCTTCTTCTTCAAACTCTGGGTTTTCTTGCTTCGCTTTGTGATTCCAATCGTCATCCTCATTGTCTTTATTACACAATTTATCTAAAACAAAATCCACGACTCCTTAGGGATTCGTGGATTTTTGAATGCAGACAAACTATTTTTTTTTATAAAACAGCTGGATAATTTTTAAAAAATGACTTTCATTTTTTAGTCATTTAAGAAGATGAAAAACTTTACGGCGTGAGAAAAGTGCCTGAAACAACTGTGTTTCAGGCACTCGGGAATTTTGAGACCTTAGGCTCAAAATTAAGTCATGGAACTTCGTAGAAGTTCGCTGACGTCCGTACTCACCTAAGGAAAGTTTCTAAAATTACTTTATCTTCAATCTGAAATCCACGACTCCTTAGGGATTCGTGGATTATTCTTTATTTTGTAAGGGAAACACGGAAATCATTGTATTTGTTATAATCAAAGTCTTCATTAAGCCCTGTTACAAATACAATCGGTGTATAATGGCCCTCTTCTAAGATGAAGCCGGGTTTTACCTTCATATTGGCTCCCCCAAGTCCAGCAATCCCTGGAAGAAGGGCATCAAAAGCGCCAGGTTCGTCTGTTTCCCAGTAATAGACATTACCAGATGCTTGAACTGCCTTGGCTTTCGTTGTTGCAGTACGAACAGGATTCAAATCAGCTTGATAAAAGTTCGCTGTTGTAGTGACCGTACCGTCTGCAGCCACGGTCATTTGAACATCTTTGGCAATTTCAGTTGTTCCTGTCCAAGTCCCTACCAGCTCTTCTGGCACCATTTGAGACGAATCTGTGGCCTTGTTAGTGCTTGCTGCACCAGATCCTGCATTGGTTTGACCTGAGTTTCCTGCATCTTGAGAAGCAGCTTGTGCCCCTTCTTGCGCATCCGTTTCAGTAGCTTTTGTCTCTTTCTTACCAGAAGCTGCCTTTGCTTTTTTCTGACTAGACTTCACCGTCGTTTGTGCTTCTTTGGCAGAAGATTTGTTCTCTTCTTTTTTTGAACCACAGGCTACGAGTAGGCTTGCAGAAGTTAATCCTAAAAGTGCTAAACTTGTCCATTTTTTCATCATGATGATCCCTCACTTCATTTGATAAAAACTATTATATTACAATATTACTCAATGTCAAGTATTTTTGAAATATTTTTGTAATATTCGTAACAAATAGTAATCTATCTAAAAATTCAGGAGATTCAGGCGACAAGCAAACGTAAGAGGGCAACCAAGACAATCCCGAATAGAACCGTACCCATTAGGTTTTTGTAGCGAAAGGCTACTATCATGGTCGGAATGGTTGCGACCAGATCCACCCACCGAACTTGAGGAAGCTGGCCTACTTTCCCCTCTACCAGACTGGAAAGGATTAGGGCAAAAATGATGGCAATGGGAAGGTACTTTAGAAAACGCAGAACCGGATCTGGCAGACCCCGGTATTTGACCAAAACGAAGGGCAGAATGCGTGGAATCCAGGTGACCACTGCGGACGTCAAAATAACCAAGAAAATCCAACTATTCACGCGCATCGCACATCACCCCCACGAAACAGCCTGTTAAAGTAGCCACTAAAACGGCCAAGGATTGGGTCAAAAAGAAGGTCAAGAGGAAAAAGCTAAGGGCCACAGCACCTAAAACAAGGAGCATGGTAGCCATCTTCTCCGTCAAACGCATGCCTTGAAACTGACCTGCAAAAATCCCAATAAACATAGCAACTAAGGCGAAGTCCAGGCCGAAGGCACTAGGATTGGGTAAGAGGGAACCCAGCGCTGTCCCCAAAATAGTTGAGGAGCCCCAGGCTAGATAACCGACCACATTATTGCCATGCATCCAGGGAACAGTAATCCGGTCACTTTTCAATTTTTCACTCAAATAAACCCCGTAACTCTCATCTGTCAACAAACTACCAATTCCAATATTATGGACCAGGCTAGCCTCCTTAAAATCAGGGGAGGTATGCAGACTCATGAGCATATTACGCAAATTGATGAAAAAGACGGTTAAGGCAATATTCATGAGGGACGAATGAACCGCAATCAAAGAGATCATAGCAAACTGAGAAGCCCCTGCGTAAACCAAGAGACTCATCAAGCCCATTTCTAAAGGGGAGAGATAGGGAGACGCCACCACACCACAGGCTAAGCCAATACTGATATAACCCAAGGCCGTCGGAAGGGCATCCCTGACCCCCTGCTGAAAATTCTTTTCCACTCTTTCTTCCTTTCTTTTTTGATGCTATCTATTATAACAAAAAAAGGGAGGGGAAACGTCCTCACGTCATTTATGTTCGTTTTTTAACTAATCTAAGTTCTCTTCTATCGGATCAAAAGCGAGACTTGGCTTGGCATTTAAGTCTAAGCTAGCAAAATTTCCCTTATTCCATTCGCTGACACTGGCATAGGCAATCATCCCCGCATTGTCCCCGCAGAGGCGTAGAGGAGGAATGATGACCTTAACATCTGTGATCTCAGAAGCCAGGCGTTCACGTAATCCTTGGTTGGCCGCGACTCCTCCCGCCACCACCAGGGTCTTAACCGGGTATCTTTCTAGGGCTTTTTTGGTCTTGGCCATCAAGATATCCATCACCGCTGCTTGGAAGGAAGCCGATAGGTCTTCCTTGGACAGACTCTCGCCTTTTTGCTCGGCATTGTGGTGGAGATTGATAAAGGCTGATTTGAGCCCTGAGAATGAGAACTCCAGATTGTCTTCCTTGATCATGGCGCGTGGGAAATCGTAGATATCCTGACCCTTATGTGCCAACTCGTCAATCTCACGACCGGCTGGATAGGTCAAGCCCATGACACGGCCGACCTTATCATAGGCCTCACCCACTGCATCATCACGTGTTTCCCCAACGATCTTATAATCACCCGCCTCCGAGACATAGACCAACTCAGTGTGTCCTCCGCTGACCAGCAAGGCCAAGAGCGGAAATTCTAAAGCCTCAACGCTTTGAGCGGCCATCAAGTGCCCTGCCATATGATTGACAGGAATCAAAGGAATCCCATGGGCCCAGGCAAAGGCCTTGGCTGCAGCAAGACCGACCAAAAGAGCTCCAACCAGACCTGGTCCGTAAGTTACCGCAACTGCTGTGACTTCTTCTTCTGTAATTCCTGCTTCTTCTAGCGCTTCCTCAATACAGGCCGTAATAACTTCGACATGATGTCGACTGGCAACTTCTGGAACCACTCCCCCGAAGCGTTTATGGCTTTCAATTTGGCTGGCAATGACATTGGACAAGAGCTCTGTATCGTTCTTTAAGACGGCGACACTGGTCTCATCACAAGATGTTTCAAATGCCAAAATATATCTATCCTTCATTTGCTTCCCTTTTCATCATAATGGCGTCTTCGGTAGGTGCATGATAATACCCTTTCCGGCAACCAATTTCTTTAAATCCTTGTTTCTGATAGAGAGTCCGAGCCGGAGTGTTTCCTTCTCTCACCTCTAAAAAGACCTCTTTCTCCTGAGGAACAGTTTCTAGTAGCTGACGAGCAATCCCGCGCCCTTGCCACTCTTTTCGAACAGCAATTTGGACGACCTCTAGCTCATAGAGATTTTCTTGCATGGCCAAGAAGCCCACCAATGCTTCCCCACTGTAGGCCAAGGCATACCAATTTTGAGCTTGACCGAGATCCGCTAGGACTTGCTCCAAGGTCCAAGGACTTTGTCCATAGACATCGTCTAAGATTTCTACCAACTGAGGGGCTAAATCGAATCGCCCCGCCTCCTTCTCGATACGGATCATAGGCGTTTGATGTAGGACTGACCGGACTCTTGATGGTCCTTGAGCCAGTTTTCCTCAGCTTCTACCCGCTTGAGGTAGTTGGGCACAAAACCATGAACGGAGACAGCTTCTTTTGTAAGTCCTAGTCGACCGATCCGTACCGCATCCGGTAGGGTTTCTACCATCTGAGCACTCGGTAAGGCCTCTTGTATCTGCTCGCGAAAGGCTTCCACTTCCCCAAGGAAGGTCACCTTTTCAGCTCCCTTTACTCTTTCTAATACGGCTTCAAAAGAAAGGTGCCCCTCCGGGTAGACCAACTGATCCTCTTGGTAAAAGCCCGCATAGACATGGTTGCGCCGCGCATCCATGACTGGAATGGCCAGACCTTCTATCTCTTCTGGTACCAAGGCTAGTAAGCTCGACACCCCTACTAAGTCAATCTTTAGCGTTTGAGCTAGGGTTTTAGCCGTTGCTACCGCAATTCGTAAGCCAGTATAGGATCCAGGCCCTTCTGCTACTACGATACGGTCCAAATCCGTCGGTTTCCAATCAATGCTGGCCATCAAAAATTCAATGGTCGGCATCAAGGTAATGCTGTGGTTTTTCTTGATCGTCAGCGTTAACTCTGCTAATCGGTTTTCTTCCTCCAAAAGGGCAACGGATAGGGCCTTACTGGAGGTGTCAAATGCTAATACTTTCATGTTTTCTCCTCGTTGTCTGCTTCATATTATACTACAAATAGACGCCAAACGGTAGAGGAAGCACCCCCAGACTGTCAAATCACCTGCTCTCTATTCCTTCTAAAAAAGCGCTTCCTTCTGCTTTCAGACCCTGCTTGCATCTTTTCCTTAGAGGCTATTTATGGTATAATGAATAATAATTATATCGAATCAGGACAACATAAAGCAAGAATAGGTGTCTCAGCTAGTTACTAGCTGTTTCTTTTCTGCTACAGTCCGAACAAATGAAAGGAACCGAAACGAAATGATTTACAAAGTTTTCTACCAAGAAACAAAAGAACGCAACCCTCGTCGTGAAACGACTCATGCCCTCTATCTCGATATTGATGCTAAGAATGAGTTAGAAGGACGCATTGAAGCTCGTCGCCTTGTTGAGGAAAATACACCTTACAACATCGAATTTATCACCCTCTTGTCAGACCAACATCTAGAATATGAAAAAGAGTCTGGCGCATTTGAAATTACGGAGTTCTAATCCATGGCATATACCTTAAAACCTGAAGAAGTTGGTGTTTTCGCCATTGGAGGTCTCGGGGAAATTGGTAAAAATACCTATGGGATTGAATACCAAGACGAAATCATCATTGTAGATGCTGGGATCAAGTTCCCTGAAGATGATTTGTTAGGGATTGATTACGTTATTCCTGACTATTCCTATATCGTTGAAAATATCGACCGTGTCAAAGGGGTCTTGATTACTCACGGACACGAAGACCATATCGGAGGAATTCCCTTCCTCTTGAAGCAAGCCAATGTGCCTATCTATGCTGGACCTTTGGCCCTAGCCCTTATTCGTGGAAAATTAGAAGAGCATGGCCTCCTTCGTGGTGCTAAACTCTATGAAATCAACCAAAATACGGAGTTGACCTTTAAGCATATTAAAGCGACCTTCTTCCGTACGACCCACTCTATTCCAGAACCTTTGGGGATCGTTCTCCACACGCCTCAAGGAAAAATTGTCTGCACGGGAGACTTTAAATTTGACTTTACTCCAGTTGGTGAGCCAGCCGATCTGCACCGGATGGCCGCACTAGGAGAGGAAGGCGTTCTCTGTCTGCTTTCTGACTCAACCAACGCGGAAGTCCCAACCTTTACCAACTCTGAAAAAGTCGTTGGCCAATCCATTATGAAGATTATTGAAGGCATTCATGGACGCATCATCTTTGCTTCCTTTGCATCAAACATCTTCCGTCTCCAACAGGCTGCAGATGCCGCTGTTAAAACTGGCCGTAAGATTGTTGTCTTTGGACGCTCGATGGAAAAGGCCATTGTCAACGGGATTGAGCTGGGCTATATCAAGGTACCACCTGGAACAATTATTGAACCAAGTGAGATCAAAGACTACCCGGCAAACGAAATCCTCATTATGTGTACAGGGAGCCAAGGGGAGCCAATGGCGGCACTATCTCGTATCGCTAATGGAACCCACCGCCAAGTGCAATTGCAACCGGGTGATACCGTTATCTTCTCATCTAGTCCGATTCCTGGCAACACAACTAGCGTCAACCGCCTGATCAACATCATCTCTGAAGCAGGAGTCGATGTCATCCACGGTAAGATTAACAATATCCATACCTCAGGACACGGTGGTCAACAAGAACAAAAACTTATGTTGCGCTTGATCAAGCCAAAATACTTCATGCCTGTCCACGGTGAGTACCGCATGCAGAAGATTCATGCTGGACTTGCGCGTGATTGCGGAGTAGAAAAGGATAACATCTTCATCATGAGCAACGGTGATGTCCTTGCCCTCACAGCCAACTCGGCTCGTATCGCAGGAAGTTTCAATGCTCAAGATATCTATGTCGACGGAAATCGCATCGGAGAAATCGGAGCTGCTGTCCTTCGTGACCGCAAAGATTTATCAGAAGACGGTGTTGTCCTAGCTGTTGCGACAGTTGACTTCAAGTCAAAAATGATTTTAGCTGGACCAGATATTCTCAGTCGTGGTTTCATCTATATGAGAGAGTCTGGTGACCTGATCCGTGAAAGTCAACGTATCCTCTTCAATGCTATCCGAATCGCCTTGAAGAACAAAGATGCCAACATTCAAACCGTACACGGTGCTATTGTCAATGCCCTCCGTCCTTTCCTTTACGAAAGTACGGAACGTGAACCCATCATCATCCCGATGATTTTGACACCAGATGAAGAAAATTAAGTAAAAAGAATGAGGCTGGGACAAAAGTCCTAGCCTCTCAATTGTCTTTGGATTGTCGAGCAAGACGCAGTGGTTGAGGTGGGACGATGAAATCGAATTCTAACGAATGACCGACTTCTGTCCCACTCTCATTTTTTGTATGGATTTGCTTAGTACAAGTCCAAGTAGTTATCAATTTCCCATTGTGAAACGAAGGTTGCATAGCTTGCCCACTCGATGCGTTTGGCTTCTAAGAAGCTCGTGTAGATGTGTTCACCGAGAGCATTCTTAACTACTTCATCTTCCGTCAAGGCTTTCAAAGCATTGTGAAGAGTAGATGGAAGGTCAGTGATGCCAGCTTCTTTACGCTCTTCAGCTGTCATGATGTAAATATTTTCTTCGATTGGTGCTGGCGCTTCAATCTTGTTCTCAATCCCATGCAAACCAACTTCTAAAAGAACAGCCATAGCGATGTATGGGTTAGCCATCGGATCTACGGAACGCAATTCCAAACGAGTTCCCATACCGCGTGAAGCAGGTACACGCACCAATGGGGAGCGGTTGCGTCCAGCCCAAGCGATGTATACAGGAGCTTCAAAACCTGGTACCAAACGTTTGTAGGAGTTGACAGTCGGGTTCATGATGGCTGTGTAGTTGTAAGCGTGCTTGATCAAACCACCAAGGAAATGATAAGCTGTTTCTGACAACTGCATTCCTTTTGGATCATTTGGATCAAAGAAGGCGTTGTTCCCTTCGGCATCAAACAAGGACATATTGCAATGCATACCAGAACCAGCGATACCAAATTTTGGTTTAGCCATAAAGGTTGCATACAAACCATGTTTACGAGCAATGGTTTTTACAACGAGTTTAAAGATTTGAATCTTGTCACAGGCGCGAAGAACTTCATCGTACTTAAAGTCAATTTCATGCTGACCTACAGCCACTTCGTGGTGACTGGCTTCTACCTCAAATCCCATTTGGGTTAAGACATTGACGATCTCACGACGAGTGTTATCCGCAAGGTCTGTAGGTGCCAAATCAAAATAGCCACCCTTGTCATTCACTTCAAGAGTTGGGTCTCCATTTTCATCTAGTTTAAAGAGGAAGAATTCTGGCTCTGGTCCAAGGTTGAACGATTTGAAGCCAACTTCTTCCATGTGACGAAGAGCACGTTTGAGGTTTCCACGTGGATCTCCTGCAAATGGTTCCCCTTCTGTTGTATAGACATCACAAATCAAGCCTGCGACACTACCGTTCTCATCTCCCCAAGGGAAAACAGTCCAAGAGTCCAAGTCAGGATAGAGATACATATCAGACTCATTAATCCGAACAAACCCTTCGATAGAAGATCCATCAAACATAGCCTTGTTTGATAAAACTTTTTCCAACTGTTCATCTGTCGCTGGAATTTCAACGTTTTTCATGGTTCCTAAGATATCTGAGAACATCAACCGAATAAAGGTTACATTTTTTTCTTTGACTTCGCGACGAATATCTTCAACAGTAATTGACATGTGTGTCTCCTTATGAATAAAGCAATAAGTAAAAAGAATGATCAGCGTAACTGACCATATGGCGATGAGGTCGTATGAAAGCGACTTTGCTGAAGAATGTCGCGATGAAGGGCCTTGCGAACTTCCTTCTCGCTAACTACCTTGGCAGCTTGGCGTTTAGCTTCTTTCTCAGCAATCCGTTTTTTGATTCCTGCAATATTAAGGCCTTCAGATAAGTAATCCTTAATCTCCAACAGGCGATCCATATCGTTGAGAGAAAACATCCGACGATTGCCCTCTGTACGATCCGGAGTAATGAGTTGCTGATCTTCGTAATAGCGAATCTGACGAGCTGTTAAATCTGTCAATTTCATAACACTACCAATCGGAAAGACCGCTAACGTTCGTCTTAATTCCTTTTCTTTCATATCCGACCTCCTTTTCCTTCTATTATAACGCAAAAAAAACCGATGTCAAGATTAAAATGTCATATAATCTCACATGGGTTTTCTTTTTTCTTTTATAAAGTCTCGAATGCGATCCACATCTGAATTAACTAAAATCGCTACAAAGACACCGATAAAGGTTTCAAAAATGCGGGCAAAAACATATAGGAAAGTTTCACCTGTAGGAATCGAGAGAGTAATAATCAGCATAGCTGATACGCCTCCGATAATTCCGGCTTTATTGTTCATGGCGACATTGGTCATAATGGTTAACATGGTCGCAATCGGTACAAAAATCAGGGTGACCCAATAGGCATTGTGGAAGAGGATCTTGATTATAAAGAATAGCAGAGCATAAAAACCACCGATGCTGTTACCCATCACACGCGAAGCTCCGAAGTGAACACTCTTATCAAAATCTTCTCTCAAGCTAAAAACAGCTGTCAGAGCCCCAATTTGCAGTCCTCTCCAACCAAAGATACCAAAAATCAATAGAACCAGAAAAACGGCTATCCCTGTTTTGAAGGTCCGCATTCCCAATCGAAATTTGGAACGGTCAAATTTATGTCGTTTAAAGTAATCCATTGTCCCCTATCTTTCTATCTCTTTTATTCTAACATATTTCCAGAAAGGTTCAAGCAGGGAAATGAAGATCGACTAGGTTCCTTCTAATCTATAAAGACATCTTAAAAACTTTCCTTAGGTGAGTACGGACGTCAGCGAACTTCGAAGAAGTTCCATGACTTAGTTTTGAACCTAAAGTTTCAAAACTCCCGAGTGCTTGAAACAAATGTTTCAAGCACTTTTCTCACGGCGGAAAGTTTCGGGATTTCCTTGATTAATTTCAAAAATGAGATCATATTTTATTTCGATACAGAATCACTTATCTTATATAAAAATAGTTTGTATACATTCTAAAAAAAGCACCTTTCGGTGCTTCTTCTATGGTTTATGAGGAACCGTCTTATTTTTCAGTCAAAGCTGCAAGTCCTGGAAGAACTTTACCTTCAAGGAGTTCCATTGATGCTCCACCACCAGTAGAGATCCATGAGAACTTGTCTGCACGACCAAGGTTGATCGCTGCGGCAGCTGAGTCACCACCACCGATGATTGATTTAACGCCTGGTTGTTTCACGATAGCGTCCATGACACCGATTGTACCAGCTTGGAAGTCAGGGTTTTCAAATACACCCATAGGTCCGTTCCATACAACTGTTTTCGCACCAGTCAAAGCTTCGTCAAATTTAGCGATTGATTTAGGACCGATATCCAAACCAAGGAAGCCTGGGTCAACTGCTTCACCTTCAGTGTCTTTCACTTCAGTGTAGTCAGCAAATGCGTTCGCTTCTTTTGAGTCAACTGGCAAGATCAATTTGCCGTTTGCTTTTTCAAGAAGAGCTTTAGCGACATCCAATTTGTCTTCTTCTACAAGTGAGTTACCGATTTCGATACCTTGAGCTTTGTAGAATGTGTAAGTCATCCCACCACCGATAAGAACTTTATCAGCTTTTTCAAGCAAGTTTTCGATAACACCGATCTTGTCTGAAACTTTTGAACCACCAAGGATAGCCACGAATGGACGTTCTGGAGCTTCAACTGCTTCTTGGATGTAGGCAATTTCGTTTTCAAGAAGGAATCCAGCAACAGCTTTTTCAACGTTTGCTGAGATACCAACGTTAGATGCGTGCGCACGGTGAGCTGTACCGAATGCATCGTTTACGAAGATACCATCTCCAAGTGATGCCCAGTATTTACCAAGTTCAGGATCGTTTTTAGATTCTTTCTTGCCGTCAACATCTTCAAAACGAGTGTTTTCAACCAAAAGAACTTGTCCATCTTCAAGAGCGTTAATCGCAGCTTCCAATTCAGCACCACGAGTAACACCTGGAAGGAAAGCAACGTCTTGACCCAATTTAGCAGCCAAGTCAGCCGCTACAGGAGCAAGTGATTTACCTTCTTTGTCTGCTTCTTCTTTCACACGTCCAAGGTGAGAGAAGAGGATTGCACGTCCACCGTGCTCAAGGATATACTTGATTGTTGGAAGAGCGGCAGTGATACGGTTGTCGTTTGTGATCACTCCATCTTTTACAGGAACGTTGAAGTCAACACGAACGAGAACTTTTTTCCCTTTCAAGTCAACGTCTTTAACAGTCAATTTTGCCATTGGATATGACTCCTTCTATTTTTAATACATGATAATTATATCACAAAAGATGTAAAAGAGGTAGAAAAATAGTGGATTTCTACTTCATAATAGCCTATCTGGATTGATGCTCCTGATTCAGAATCTACATCATGAAACCTCCCTTGTTTTTCACAAAGGAGGTTTATGATTGATTTTAACTTTTTTAAGCCTCTAGAAAACGTTACTCTTCTTTCTTCTTACCGGCCAAGAGGAAGCCTCCAAGTGCTGCTAAGAGAACAGCTTCTGCTGCAAAAGTAGCCTCTAAACTTGCAGTTGTTGGCAATTCCTTGTCAGTTTCTTTGCTGGTTTGATCTTGTTGAGAAGAACCTTCTTTAGTCGGTGTTAAGTAGTGACTTAAAACTTGTTGAACTCGTTGATCCAGAAGATCTGATCCGTTTTCCTTTTGATTAGATGGATCAGTTGGTTTCATCGGATTCAATTGTTCTGGGGATTTTTGATTATCAGTCGGTTGGTCTGGTTTTGTTGGATTCTCCGGCTGAATCGGTTGATCTGGTGTCGCAGGTTTCTCTGGCTGAACCGGTTGATCCGGTGTCGCAGGTTTCTCTGGCTGGATCGGTTGGTCCGGTGTCACAGGTTGATCTGGCTGGATTGGCTGATCCGGTACCTCTATCTTTTGAGTTTTGTAGACAATCGCATAGTGAGTAAAGTGTGGAGCTGTAAAGATGACTACATCTCCTACACGCTCAAAGGCTAAAGATTGAGGTGCTTGACCTTCTGGGAAGAAGAGGACTTGCTCCACTTCTTTATCCTTATCCACAGGTATTTTCACAAGTGATGGATGATGGGTATCCACATCTTGACCACTTGCATCGACTCCTTCGATATCAAAGATAGCCGCTTCTCGTCCCTTCAGCTCTTCTTTTTCTGCCTGATTTGCTTCAACTTTCGCGACTTTCAACCCCTTAACAACAGTAGGTTCCAAATTAGAGAACTGAACTTCAACTCCAGTTGCAGGGTCTACAAAGACAGCCGGCTTATCTTCTTTCAAGAGCGCAATCAAGGTTTCTAGACCTGTTTTTGCGGTTGCGAGCGCTTCAGGAGTGAGTTCTGAAGAGGCTAGGAGTTCTTTATTTTTCTCAACCAGTGCCTTCAAAGCATCACCAGAAGGATGATTTGGCTTGCTTGCTAATAGAGTGGTCGCTTCCTCTGTCAGAGCAGAGAGAGTTTCTTTTTCTTTTGTTAGATTGGCTTGTCCATCCAAGGCTTTCAAGAGAGCGGTCAATTGGTTCAACTGCTCATTGACTTGATTTTGTGTGCTGGTATCATGCTCTTTCAAGACTTTTTCAGAAGCAGCTATTCCAGCCAACAAGGCTTCTTTGACTTCAGGAGTGGCAAAAGTAAAGTCTACTTTGGCTTTTGCAGCTTCAGCTTCAGCCAATTTTTGCTTGAGGTATTCATCATTGAGAGCTGGTTTTGGATTCACGAGGACATCAAAGCTTGTGCTAGCTCCCTTGTAATGGACGGTGATAGTTTGACGACCTTCCTTGCTCGCATCAAAGCCAGTTACTTCAACACCTTCATCGGTCAAGGCGTGCGTTTCAGTCGTTTCATCTTCAAAGACGACTGTAAAGCGTCCGCCTTCTTTTTCAAATGCTTCTCCGACAATATATTCGACTTTTGGTTTGTCAGTCAATTCTAGACCAGCAACGGCTTTTTCACCTGCTTCCTCTGCACTGACCACAAAAACAGTGAGAGTCTTATCCAATTTCTGACCAAGATAAGAAACTTCTAGGTGTTGTTCTCCAAGCTTGTTACTGTCAAATCCATGAATCTCTACACCTGAGTTGGTGAGGTTGACCAGTTGATCTGCTTGTCCATCTTGATAATGAACGCGAAGAGTCGCTCCTTTCAAGGAGAGAGCATCTCCTTTTCTGTAGACCTTCTTAGCTAAGCCCTCTTCTAATTGAACTCCACTAATTTCTTTATCATTTTTTGGAACTTCAATCGCTAGAACATTACTGATCTCTTTTCCTGGTGCTTGTGCACGATAGTAAAGAAGAGACGGAGTCGATTCAAAAGCGAGCGGTTTAAAGATCAGATTTCCAGCTTGATCGGCTGTCATAGTCGCAATTGGGCTAGTCGCTTCTTTATCGGCATAAAGTGAAATCGTTGTATTCGCAGGTACATCCTTAAAGCCAACCTGGACAAAATGATTGCCTAGGTTTTGCGCTGCAGCATCCTTCATCGGGATATTGACTGTTTCGGTATCTAAACTTTCATACATTTTCCAGTTATAGATTCGAATAGCTTGCCATGGAGTCCCATTATCGGCTGTAATGACATGGAGACGCCATTCTTGAGCTTTGATCGGATGGTCGAGTGTAATATCGGACACATGGGCTTTGTTTCCACGGACTTCCTTGGCCAATTTCCACTCGCCGGCTTCATCCTTGTAGTAAAGGTCGAAGTCACGGGTATTCATCTTGCCATCATCGACAGATTCTCCACCCGCACCTGCATGGTCCATGACCCAACGAACAATGGTCCGTGGTTGTGTCAAGCGAATATCGACAGTTCCACTCAATTGAGCCGACGACCATTTATCTGAAAGACTCGTAATGGTACCATTCAACATCCCCTCGATACCTTCACTACCATCTGCATCTGGGAAACTTGAACCGATGACTTTCGCCCCAATCACTACGTTTGGCGCCAATGCTTTTGGTAGGCTGGTATCCGACACTGTCATACCCCAATCAAAGGCTACAGTTCCCGCATCTGAACGTTGACCGTTCTTCCCAACAGCAACAACCTTGAGTTCTTGAGTGGTCCCTTCAGCACTTGCAGAACGACTAACTTTTGGAAGATAGACAGTTGTCGCAGAAGACCCTGTTAAGAGACGCCAGTTATCGCCATCTTTCTCATAGACTTCATAATAATCTGCATCCGCAACTCCTTTAAAGTTTAGGACTGCTTCTGCTTCTTGCGCATTTTGCAGGCGTTTGCCTTTCACGGTTACTTCAGAAGGAGCAGCTGGTTTTTCTTGGTTCGACGTAATCGACAATTGGCCGAGATTGAACTTGTAGTCTTTGACATCTGCATCATGGTCAAAGAACATCTTAACGGCATAAATGGTCTTGCCAGCTAGGTCTCCCAAATCGAAGGTTTGAGTGGACCAATCTGCGTTTGGCGTCAATTCCTTCCATACGTATTCCGAGTAATCTTCTTTTGTAGCAACAGCTACCCAAGCAGCCGCACCAACCCCACCCTTGTGAGAGACGCTTAATTTTGTTGTTTCTGTCACAGGGATTTTGGTCGAATAGAGCATGACATTTTGACTGCTATTAGCTTTCAAATCGCCTTCAAAGGTTAGAGAGTTTCCTCCATTATAGGCTTGATCAAAGTCATAGCGCCCTTTCAATGGCGTGCTGTCTTCACTATGTTCTACCCACCAGCGCCATGTTGGAAGGTAGCCAGAGACGGATCGGTAATTCCACTCGCCATCTTTTGAAATTTTTCCATCTACAAACCAATATTTTCCGTGACCAGTATTGAATGAAGTATTAAAATCAGCATTTGTGATCGGAGTTTTATCCACGACTAGATTGGACATCCCGTACCAAGATTGATCTGCTGGTTTTCCTTTGGTTGGATCACCTTGGAAACCTGTCCAGAATAGATCTTCATGGTTATGATACCCCTCTCCTGTCTTTCCTAGACCCGTAATGGTGTCAGGTGCATAAAGCCCCAGGGATAGACGCAACTTGCCATGTTCATCTAAAATCGCATTCCAGTCCACATTGGTCTTATAAGAGCCCCCTTTTTGAAGTTCGAGTCCCGCTAAAACATCATAAGGATTGCGCTGAATCCATTTGGCTGTGCTGATAGAATAATCAACTTCTGATTTGCCCCAGTTGAAGTTGGCAAAGAAGGTATCAACTGGATTTTCCCCATTTTCAGGTTGCATGAAATTATAGTTGTATTCACCCAGTGCATTTTCATGGTAACGACCATATTCATAGGTCATGGCATCATACCAAGAGTACTTGATAGGGTAGTTAATACTCTTCGCATACTCCTTGGTGTAAAGAAGGAAATCTCTTAATTTTGGTCCTAAAGGTTCTACTAGGTTCCCTGTCGTTTCTTGGTTAATAAAGTAGCCATCGAAACCATAATACTTAGCTAGATCAACTAATTTCCGTGCGATCGGGAAGGTTTTAGAGCCTTCACTATCTTCTTTCAAGGTTTCCGCAAAATGCTCTTGATCCTTGATGCTACTAGACCAGTTATAAAAGAGTGTTCCATAGATGGGCACCCCATTTCGGTGAGCAGCATCAATCACATCCGCTGATGGTACCAGACCTTCCCAGAAGACCATGGAATCCAAATACTGCCAATAGTCAAAAGCATAGGCCTTAAACTCTTCCCCACCGACGGAAGCATGATCCTTAGCCTTTGAGTTCATGTTAGACAGAGCCTGAATCTTTGCATCAGGGTTTGCTTGCTCGTTGATTTGCTTCCCTTGAAAACGGCTAGCGAGGGGGACACTTGCTCGGTTCAAATCATCATCTACTCGTTTACCAGGTTCCCATTTCAACAAATCGTCCCATGTATCAAATTTGACCTCTTTCGGTCTTAATTGTTTTTCTTCATTAGTTGGTAAATCTTCTACTTTTTCTGTGCTTGCTTTTGGCTGTTCTGTCGCTGAAACCGCTGGACTATCTGTGGTCGTCGGGCTAACTTCGGGAGTTGCTGAAGTGGCTTCCTCAACTGGTTTCGCTGATTCTGTAGTTGGCAAGACAGCATCTGCAGTGTAGACACCAGCTTCTCTGATTAAATGATTTACATCTTCTGCAGTTGCTGAAGTGGCTTCTAAGGGTTGTTCATTCGCAGCATGCGTCTCATCCGCTGAGACAGCCCCCGTTCCTAAAAATGCCAATCCAATCAGTGCAGAACAAACTCCTACACTGAATTTTCGGATACTAAAACGTTGTTGTTTTTCAAATTGATGACCTTTCATCATGACCTCCATCTTATTTTACTAATTTCCAATCTCCTAAAACACTTCTCCTTCGCTCATGTGCAATCGCTTACATTTTTGTTTAATTGGAAATCTTCACTCAGATTTAGTTTACCCCTTTAAAGAGAGGTCTGTCAATCCATTTTAGCAAATCCTATAATAAGGTGAGGAGGAACTAAAAAAAGTACAAAAAAAGAGGAGGTCACCCTCCTCTCATCATACACATGAATTATTTAGCAATTTTTGCGAAGTATTCAAGAGTACGTACAAGTTGTGCAGTGTAAGACATTTCGTTGTCATACCATGAAACAACTTTAACCAATTGTTTACCATCAACGTCAAGAACTTTAGTTTGAGTTGCGTCAAACAATGAACCGTAAGCCATACCTACGATATCTGAAGATACGATTGGATCTTCTGTGTAACCGTATGATTCGTTAGCTGCTGCTTTCATAGCTGCGTTCACTTCATCAACAGTAACGTTCTTTTCAAGAACTGCAACCAATTCAGTAACTGATCCAGTTGGAGTTGGAACGCGTTGTGCAGATCCGTCCAATTTACCGTTCAATTCTGGGATTACAAGACCGATAGCTTTAGCAGCACCAGTTGAGTTAGGAACGATGTTAGCTGCACCAGCGCGAGCACGACGAAGGTCACCACCACGGTGTGGTCCGTCAAGGATCATTTGGTCACCAGTGTAAGCGTGGATAGTAGTCATCAATCCTTCTACAACACCAAAGTTATCTTGAAGAGCTTTAGCCATTGGTGCCAAGCAGTTTGTAGTACATGAAGCACCTGAGATAACTGTTTCAGTACCATCAAGAATGTCGTGGTTAGTGTTGAATACGACTGTTTTAACGTCATTTCCACCAGGAGCAGTGATAACAACTTTCTTAGCTCCACCTGGGTGCAAGTGTTTTTCAGCAGCTTCTTTCTTAGCAAAGAAACCAGTTGCTTCAAGAACGATTTCTACACCGTCGTTAGCCCAGTCGATTTGTTCTGGATCACGTTCAGCAGAAACTTTAACGAATTTACCGTTAACTTCGAATCCACCTTCTTTAACTTCCACAGTACCGTCGAAACGACCTTGAGTTGTGTCATATTTCAACAAATGTGCAAGCATAACTGGATCTGTAAGGTCGTTGATGCGAGTAACTTCAACACCTTCTACGTTTTGGATACGACGGAAAGCAAGACGACCGATACGACCGAAACCGTTAATACCAACTTTAACTACCATTCGTGATTTCCTCCTTATGAAAATCAAAAAATTTTTTATGTGAAAAGAGTAACTTGATAGGTTACAAATCATCTTTCAACAATATTATTATATACTTTCTTCCCCTAAAATGCAACTGATTTCAGTAGGATTAGAAATATTACACAAACTTTCATATTCATTTTCACTATCTCTTATGAGGAAGAGGAGTTGAACTCTTTCAAATCAAAAAAGCCTTCCTCCTAAGAGGAAAGCTTTTAGCTAGACGGCAAAATTATGCTTCACCTTTAGCTTTTTTAATGATTTCTTCTTGTACTGATTTCGGTACATCTTCGTAGTGGTCAAATACCATCATGAAGGTACCACGTCCTTGAGTTGCAGAACGAAGGACAGTAGCGTAACCGAACATTTCAGCAAGTGGTACATAAGCACGAACGATTTGGCTTGCACCGTGTGCTTCCATACCGTCTACACGTCCACGACGAGCAGTTACGTGACCCATAACATCCCCAAGGTTTTCTTCAGGAACTGTGATGGTTACAAGCATCATTGGTTCAAGGATAGCTGGTTGTGCTGATTTAGCTGCTTCTTTAAGAGCAAGAGATGCAGCGATCTTGAAGGCAGTTTCAGATGAGTCGACATCGTGGTATGAACCATCGTAAAGCTTCGCTTTCACGTCAACCATTGGGTAGCCAGCAAGAACACCGTTCGCCATAGATTCTTGAAGTCCTTTTTCTACTGCAGGGATGAATTCACGTGGAACCACACCACCGACGATTGCATTTTCGAACTCGAATCCTTTTCCTTCTTCGTTTGGAGTAAATTCGATCCAAACATCACCAAACTGACCTTTACCACCAGATTGACGTTTGAAGAATCCACGTGCTTGTGTAGAAGCGCGGAATGTTTCACGGTAAGATACTTGAGGAGCACCAACGTTTGCTTCAACCTTGAATTCACGTTTCATACGGTCAACAAGGACATCCAAGTGCAACTCACCCATACCAGAGATAACTGTTTCACCAGTTTCAGGGTTTGTTTCAACGCGGAATGTTGGATCTTCTTCAGCCAATTTTTGAAGGGCAATACCCATCTTGTCTTGGTCTGCTTTAGATTTAGGCTCAACCATCAATTGGATAACTGGTTCTGGAACTTCGATTGACTCAAGGATAACTTTTGCTTTTTCATCTGTCAATGAGTCACCAGTTGTTGTATCTTTCAAACCAACAGCAGCTGCGATATCTCCAGAGTAAACTGTTTCGATTTCCATACGAGTGTTGGCGTGCATTTGAAGGATACGTCCGATACGTTCACGTTTACCTTTAGTAGTGTTCAATACGTAAGAACCTGAGTTCAAGACACCTGAGTAAACACGGAAGAACGTCAAACGACCTACGAATGGGTCAGTCATGATCTTGAAGGCAAGCGCTGCAAATGGCTCTTCGTCAGATGCTGGACGTTCTACTTGTTCGTCTGTATCTGGGTCGATACCTTTGATCGCTGGGATATCAAGTGGGCTTGGAAGGTAGTCAAGGACCGCATCCAACATCAATTGAACCCCTTTGTTCTTGAAGGCTGAACCACACAATACTGGGAAGAATTCAACATTGATAGTCGCTTTACGGATACCAGCTTTCAATTCTTCGTTAGTGATTTCTTCACCTTCAAGGTATTTCATCATCAAGTCTTCGTCAGTTTCAGCAACTGCTTCGACCAATTTTTCGCGGTATTCTTGAGCTTGTTCAAGGTATTCAGCTGGGATATCTTCTTCAAGAATATCTGTACCAAGGTCGTTGGTGTAGATTTCAGCTTTCATCTTGATCAAGTCGATGATTCCACGGAAGTCATCTTCTGAACCGATTGGCAATTGGATTGGGTGAGCATTTGCTTGAAGACGGTCATGAAGAGTGCTTACTGAGTAAAGGAAGTCAGCACCGATTTTATCCATCTTGTTCGCAAATACGATACGAGGAACTCTGTATTCAGTTGCTTGGCGCCAAACAGTTTCTGTTTGAGGCTCAACACCTGATTGTGAGTCAAGAACGGTTACAGCACCGTCCAAAACGCGGAGTGAACGTTGAACTTCGATTGTGAAGTCCACGTGTCCTGGTGTGTCGATGATGTTTACACGAGTGTCTTTCCATTGAGCTGTTGTAGCCGCAGAAGTGATAGTGATACCACGTTCTTGCTCTTGCTCCATCCAGTCCATTTGTGACGCACCTTCGTGAGTTTCACCAATTTTGTGAATCTTACCAGTGTAGTAAAGGATACGCTCAGTTGTAGTTGTCTTACCAGCATCGACGTGGGCCATGATACCGATATTACGAGTTTTTTCAAGTGAAAATTCGCGTGCCATGAGGTTTTGTTCTCCTATATTTTTTATTTCTATACTATTATAACATGATTTAACAAAAACGGATAGGCAGGACCTACCCGTTCTCAGTGTTCTCATGTATGTGTTGGTTTCAACTTACAAATAAGTTGAATTGAACTAAAGAGCGGACCGAGCTCAATTGAACCCGGGCTAAAAGCTCGGAAAATAGATAAGCTTTCCTAGAATCTTTGATTCTGCGTCAAACTTCCTAATTTTCAGTCGCTTTTTTAACGCCCTCAGTATCTTATTCTTACCAGCGGAAGTGTGCGAAGGCACGGTTAGCTTCAGCCATACGGTGAGTGTCTTCACGTTTCTTAACAGCTGCACCAGTGTTGTTTGCAGCATCCAAGATTTCTTTAGCAAGGCGGTCAACCATTGTGTGCTCACCACGTTGACGAGCGATTGTTACCAACCAACGAAGTCCAAGTGTTGTACGGCGTTCTGGACGAACTTCAACTGGGACTTGGTAGTTTGATCCACCAACACGACGTGCACGTACTTCAAGTACAGGCATGATGTTTTCCATAGCTGTTTCAAATACTTCAAGTGCGTCATTTCCAGTAGCTTCTTTGATTTGCTCAAAAGCACCGTAAACGATTGAAGCTGCTGTACCACGTTTACCATCAAGCATAACGCGGTTGATAAGACGAGTAACTAGTTGTGAATTGTAAAGCGGATCTGGCAATACGTCACGTTTTGGAGCTCTATTTTTACGACTCATTTCTCTTTATCCCCTTTCCTTATGCTTTTTTCGGACGTTTAGTACCGTATTTAGAACGGCCTTGTTTACGATCGTTAACACCTGCAGTATCAAGTGCACCACGGACGATATGGTAACGTACCCCTGGAAGGTCTTTTACACGTCCACCGCGAAGAAGCACCACGCTGTGCTCTTGCAAGTTGTGTCCGATACCTGGGATGTAGGCAGTAACTTCGATCAAGTTGCTCAAACGTACACGAGCGAATTTACGAAGGGCAGAGTTAGGTTTTTTAGGTGTCATAGTTCCAACACGAGTTGCTACACCACGTTTTTGTGGTGAAGAAACGTTTGTTTGAACTTTTTTATGACTGTTGTAACCAACGTTCAAAGCTGGTGATTTAGATTTTTCTACTTTTGATTTACGCGGTTTGCGAACCAATTGGTTAATTGTAGGCATCTACATTCTCCTGTGTTTTTTTATTTTTGGTGATGATACACTTGGTGACAGCTATCATCTGTGTGTACTTTTGCAACATTTGTCAGCACGTCCCTGTACACTCTTGAGAGACCAAAAGTAAAAAGTACCGTCTATTATTGTAACATAGCGGTACTTTCACTGTCAAGATTTTTTTCTCTTTTTTGCACGATTGCTTCTTCTTAAAACCGTGCTAAATTATTGTTCATATTGTTGCGTTACAGCTGGAATTGTAGCATTCGAAACTTGAGGAACCTCATTGGACTGATATTGAGGGACTTCTGCTGGAACGACTTGTTGAGGTTGACCTGTTTGGCTAGCTTGATTCGTATCAGTTGATTGAGTATTCTGATTGGTCTGCATTCCGTAATAGTCTACAATGTACTGAATACGAGCTTGAAAGGCCTGTTTCTTTGTTTCGTCCTTCACTTTTTCCACGGCTTCTCGGGCAGCTGTTAAGGTTTCTTGGGTTGCAGTCGTTTCAAAATGAGCGACTGCCTTTTCTGCATCTTCAGCGATTTTCGCTTCCTCTTCTTCTTTTGCTTTTTTAGGGTCTTTCTTTTTAATAGGAAGAGAACCTGTCTTTTTGGCTTCTTGTTTCACCACTGTAACTTGGTCTGCAGAATTTTTTCGAACCGTATAAAGCCCACCGACAAGAACTCCTGTCAAGATGAATATCGTTGCCAATCGAAGCCATAGGGGGCTACGATCAAAACGGTCTAAAATTGTTTTCATTTTCCTATCTCCCTCTCCAGACTTAATCCTTATCGAAAATATTTCCGATTTCTACATCAATTTTATTTTCTGCTACATCAATGTTGGTTACACGTAGAAGTGACTTGTGATCAAATAAATCTTTACTTCTAGCCGAAGCATTGTCCGCAAAAATAGCGACTCCTGCTAACTCTGATTCAAACTCAGCTAAGAGGCTAACCATCCCACTGATAGTTCCCCCCCCTTTAAGGAAGTCATCGACAATCAAGACACGGCTGCCTGCTTTCAAACTGCGTTTGGACAAAAACATTTTCTCAATCCGATCGCCACTGGAACCTGATACATAGTTCACACTGACCGTTGATCCTTCTGTAATTTTTAGATCTCGTCGCACAATGACAAAGGGAACATTTAAGACATTGGCTACCGCGTTTGCTAATGGAACTCCCTTGGTTGCCACCGTCATAACAGCATCGATTTTTTGATCTCGAAAAGCCTTGGCAATAATGCGCCCAATATTATTTAGGATTTTTGGATTGCTCAACAAGTCTGAAAGGTAGATATAACCACCTGGTAAAATCCGATTGCTTTCTGACAATTGATTGCACAAGTTTTGGACAATTTCTCTTGAATCTGCATCCGAAATCGATGGTGTAAAGATGACCCCTCCACCTGCCCCAGTAAGAGTTTCAATGTGACCAATTTCCATCTCTTCAAAGGCCCGTTTAATAATGACAATGTCCTCAGAAATAGAGGATTTGGCAGATTCATATTTCTCCGCAAATGTATTTAAACTTGTCAATTCGTAGGGATGATTAATCAAGTAGTTCGAAATCACAACCATCCGCTCACTTCTTCTTAGCTTCATTTTCTCTCCACATAGTTTTTTTATTGTATTATACCATATTATACCAAAAAACGAACATTGTTAGTCTCACAACATTCGTTTTTGGTTTTTTTACTAACAAACTAAGAGCAGGTTATTTAAGGCCAGTTTATTAGGAATCTTTTAAATTTGGCTTATAGAAGGAGCGGTTGTCCAAGGCAAAAATCTTATTGGTCATTTCACCAGGGCCTACTAAAGCTAAGGCAGAAGTCATCATCATCATTTCTGCATCTAGGTTATCAATCATATGGATGATTTCGGCTTCCATGATTTTTGGACGAACCGGGCTACCATATTCTAGTAGACCATGGTGACTCAAAATCACATGGCGCAACACAATCACATCTTCTTTTTGATCGTCAATCTTTAACTCTTGTAAGACCTTGGTAATTTCTTCATCGATTAGAGCAATGTGCCCGATGAGGTTTCCTCGAACCGTATATTCCGTATTTTCAGGGCCTGAGAGTTCCAGTACCTTGGCAAGATCATGGAGCATGATGCCGGCATAGAGGAGACTCTGGTTTAATTGAGGATACACCTGAGAGATGCTCTCAGCCAAACGAACCATGGTGGCTGTGTGATAGGCTAAGCCCGTCTCAAAAGCATGGTGGTTGGTTTTGGCCGCAGGATAAGAGTAGAACTCTTTGTCGTACTTGCTGTATAGCGCCCGCACCACACGTTGCCAAACTGGATTTTCTATTTTGAAAATCATCCCCGATAGGTAATCTTTCAAATCGACTGGATTTACCGGAGGCTTTTCCTTAAAGTCTGCTGGATTCGATGGCTCCCCACTTTGAGGCAACCGTAAGGTCAACTGGTTGACCTGAGGCGTATTGTTGTAGACTTCCCGACGGCCACTCATATGAACCACGCGCCCAGCCTGAAATTGCTCCACATTATGTGACTGAGCATCCCACAATTTTCCTTCGATCGTGCCTGTCTCATCTTGGAAGACAAAGGCAAGATAATTCTTTCCAGCACGTGTCTGACGAACATCTGCTGACTTAATGAGGTAGAAACCTTCAAACAATTCGTCTTTTTTCATTTGATTAATTTTGACCATCATCTTCTCCATCTTCTAAATTCAATAGGCTTGCTATATCTAGATTCTCTGACGTTTCAATGTTTCGGAGTGTGCGCTCGATAGCATTTGTTCTTCGGTTTAAGAGGTCATCAATATTACCAGAGGCATGCTTCAACTGCCGTTGGGTCTTTTCTAAAACGCCTCCAAATTTTTGGAACTCCGTCTTGACGGATGCAAGGACCTTGCTAATATCATCTGCACTTCGTTGAATATTCAGGGTCTTAAATCCAACCGATAGGGAATTCAACAAAGCTGAAAGCGTACTTGGCCCCGCGACGACGATCTGCTCCTCTCTTCGGAGGCGATCAAAGAAGGCTGGGTCGCGGACCACTTCTGAATAGAGCCCTTCCGTCGGTAAAAAGAGAATCCCAAAATTAGTAGTGGCAGGCGGATAGAGGTATTTTTGATGAATGTCCTTGGCAAATTGTTTGATACTAGCCAATAGGAGTTTGCGACACCGTTCAATCTCCTCTTTCTCCCCACTTTCATAGGCTTCTTCCAGTCGGTAATAACCGTCCAGAGGAAACTTAGAGTCGATTGGCAGATAGACGTATTCCCCTCTGACCTGACCAGGCATCTTGATCGCATACTCGACACGTTCGCTGGAATGGGGGACTGTTACAAACTCTCTTTCGTATTGGGCGGGAGTTAGGATATCTTCGATGATCTGGCCGAGTTGGAGTTCTCCCATAATCCCACGGGTTTTGGTATTGGAGAGGACCTTATTGAGACTTCCCACATCTCTAGCGACCGTCTGCATTTCCCCAAGACCTTTATTGACCGACTCCAATTGTTTGGAGACCGTCTCAAAAGAGGTTTGAAGACGACTGTGCAAGGTTTTTTCCAACTTTTCTTCGACCGTTTGACGCATCTGCTCCAACCGCAAATCATTGGAAGCTTGAATCTGTTGCATCCGCTCGTCCGTTTTGTCTCGGTTTTTAGTAAAATTCTCAGCAAGTTCTGCTCGTAAAGCAGTCGTTTGCTGATGCATTTCTGTCCGTAATTCCATAAGACGGTCACTGATCGCCATCTCTATCTGCTGGCCAGTGATTTGCTGAGCTTGTCGCTCTCTCTCAAATCGGTAATCCAGCTGATCCGAAAGATGATCTTCTTGGTCCTCCAGTAAGTCACGGACCTGTTTGTTATCAGCTATCCGTTGCTGGTAGAGCAAGAAGAGCAAGACAAGATTTCCCACTCCTAATACAAAAAGGATTAATTCCATCTTATTTCCCATCCTTGCTATAAATGATAAGGGCGTAGCCTCGATCAATGGTTAAGGTAATCGGCTGATTGATAAACTCGTTGGAACCATAAATAGCCTTTTTAAAATAATTGGTCTGATTTAAGGGATACTTGGCTCCTTCAATCTGGATGAAAGCTCCCTCAACTGGCATAAAAGCTACATAGGTATAGCCTGCTATAGGCAGAATGGTATGGTGGCCTGCTGGACGATAGCAGAGATAATTTTGTTGGTCCATCAAGTAAAGTTGCGACATAAAAGGTGCAATCTCTGGATCGCTGGGCAAAAAAACGCTGGCCAAGTGGTGATCCAGGCGACCACCAAAGGCTCCAAAAATCAGAATGTCCGCTTGAGGCCAACCTTCTAACACTTCCTTAATCGCCAATTCCAGATCCGTATCATTTTTTTCTGGTACCGAAGTCCGTAATGCGTGAGCCGCAGATTGAATACTCTGGAATTCTTCTGGCTCGACCGAGTCAAAATCTCCAACTGCTAAAGAAAGTTCCAATCCTTGCTCTAATAGGAAAAGGCAGCCTGCATCCACCCCGACATAAACATCCAAGTCTAGCGGAATGGTTTCCACTCGGCCACCAGCTACAATCGCAACCTTAGTCTTGGATGGCTGCTCGAAGGGTTTGAACTCGTTCATTCACATCTCCATTAAACACATAGGAACCTGCTACAAAGACGTTTGCCCCTGCTTCTTTCGCAGCGTGAATCGTCTTATCATCAATTCCCCCATCGACTTCAATATCGAAATCCAAGCCTTTTTCTTCACGTAATTGAACCAATTGACGAATCTTATCCATAGTTTCTGGCAGGAAGGCTTGCCCACCAAATCCTGGGTTGACAGTCATGACAAGTACTTGGTCTACCAAGTTCAAGATGTGTTGGATACTTTCAACAGGGGTTCCTGGATTGATGACCACACTTGGTTTTACCCCTGCCAAACGAATTTTTTGAAGGGCGCCATGGATGTGTGGCGTCGCTTCGACGTGAATGCTAATGATATCTGCTCCGGCACGCGCAAACTCTTCGATATGTTGCTCAGGATTGGTAACCATCAAGTGGCAGTCAAACACTAGCTTGCTGTGAGGACGCATACTAGCAACTACACCAGCACCAAAGCTGATATTAGGCACAAAGTGGCCGTCCATCACATCGATATGGGCGTACTCCGCACCAGATACTTCCAATTTCTTCAATTCACTTTCAAAATTTGCATAATCTGCACTCAAAATAGAAGGGGCTAATTTGTTTGTTTTCATATTCTTCAGGTCTCCTTATTTGGGTAATTTTTTCGATACTTTTTTGTAGGTTTCTCGCTTATTTTCAATCTCGCTTAAGAACTGTAAGTAATTCTCATAGCGGAAGGAAGCTATGATCCCTTCCTCGACAGCAGGCTTAACAGCACAGGATGGTTCATGTGTGTGGGTACAAGTACGGAACTTACAAGCCTGGCTCACCTTGGCGATATCTGGAAAAGCATGATTCAGATCTTCCGCATTATCGACTTCATAATCTAGAGAGGAGAAGCCAGGAGTATCCGCAATTTTGCCCCCATTGAGATCATAAAAGCTGACAGCTCGCGTCGTATGGCGGCCGCGTCCAAGACTGTCGGAGATTTCTCCTGTCTCTAGTTCCAACTCCGGAGCCAAGGTATTCAAGAGGGTGGATTTCCCCACTCCTGTTTGGCCCATAAAGACCGTCACCCGATCCTTCAAGAGAGGCAAGAGCTCTTCCTTGTCAGTGACAAAGTCATAGCCCATTTGACGATAGACTGCCTGGAAAGGAAGCATCTGAGCTGGATTTTCTAGTAAGTCCATTTTTGAAATATAGACAATCGGATGAATCACTTTTTGTTCCAAGAGGACTAAAAAGCGGTCCAATAAATTAACATTAAAATCTGGCTCTTTGGCAGACATAATGACGACAGCCTGATCAATATTAACAATGGGTGGACGAACTAAGCTATTCTTTCTTGGGAATATTTTTAAAATATAGCCTTCCGAATTTTCTTCGGCTGAAAATTCTACCTTATCTCCAACATAGGGAGTTTGTCCCTTTTTTCGGAAATTTCCTCGGGCGCGTGTTTGGTAAATTTCTCCCTCGCACTCCACATAATAAAAACCGGCCAAGGCTTTAACAATCGTTCCTTGCAACTAGCACTCCTTTAAAGTTAATACTACCATTATATCAAAAAATATACGATAGCGCTTGCTGACTTGGAGATGAAAAAGAGGAAGTTATTTCATTTTTTTGAGTAAGATGCAGGCAAGGGGTTGTAAACGTTTTCAGATAGGTTTATAATAGAGGAGAAGGACATAATATATATGCCTATCGTGGGAAGTACAAACCATCTTATAAAAAGGAAGTGACGGAGACTGATACATTTCTTGACGAAGCTACCTGATTAGTAATGAAAGAAGCCCTCTTTTTGGTGCCTGATTTCTGACTTTCTTACTAATCCCTGCCAGTTATAAGGAGGTCCTTTATGAGTTTTTCATTTCTTTCCAAGAGTAACCCTCTCGTTTCTAATGTAAAGAAAGGGAAGTTTTTAACCCCTTGGTTTTTAGCTCCCTTTATTCTCTATTACATCACCCAGTACATGTCTCCGATCAGTACTGCTTCCACAAACTTCTTTTTGAACAAACAAAGTTGGATTCCCGACTGGTGGAATATTTTGGATCTTTTGTCCTTTCTCTACACCATCATCGCCTTCTTCCTCTGGGTGAAACTCATTGAAAAACGACCGGTTCGAACCATGGGCTTTTCCAAAGGAAATGGTCTCTCCGAATTCGCTAAGGGGGTCTTGGTCGGCGCCATTATGATTACTACGGTCTTAATCGTCTTCTTCATCACTGGTGATGTCCGTTTCGATCGTATTCAATTTAGTCTTCCTTTCCTCGTATCTTGGATCTTGGTTCTGATTGGCTATATTTTTCAAACGGCAGCCGAAGAAATTTATATCCGTGGTTGGTTGATTCCAATTATTTCTTACCATAAGAATGCTTACTTAGCCATCCTCATTTCTTCTACCATGTTCTCCTACTTCCACTTGAACAACAACGGAGCTTCCTGGCTTTCAACAGTTCACCTCTTCGTTTTCGGTCTCTTCACAGCAGTCTATGCCTTGAAGAGAGGAAATATCTGGGGACCTTGTGGCTTCCACTTCGCTTGGAACTTCATCATGGGAAATGTCTACGGCTTCCATGTCAGTGGCTTTGATAGTGAATCCTCTCTGATGTACTTCACAACTTCAAACCGGACCTTTATCACAGGTGGTGAGTTTGGACCTGAAGGTGGGATCCCTGGCTTAGTCGTCTTTCTCCTTGCTCTCTTGTGGGCCATCTTCCTTCTCAAAGATACCTCTGCAGAACAAGAAGAACTCTACCCTCAACTGAGCTATGAATAAGTAAAAGAAAGAAAAGGCTGGATTTACCCAGCCTTTTTCTGTTTCCTCTATAGGTTCGATAAAAAGAAACATGCTATTTTTTCTTGGCATTTCTTTTAAAAAGAGTATAATAGAACTATGCGGAGGTGGTGGAACGGCAGACACGCATGCTTCAGGCGCATGTGCCTCTTCGGGCGTGAGGGTTCAAATCCCTTTCTCCGCATCTTGGAAAGGTGGCCCAGCTCGGTACGGCACCGGACTCGAAATCCGGCAAGTGGATTTTCTTCACGCGCGGGTTCAAATCCCGTCCTTTCCTTCTACAACTAAAAAAGACATGAGCTTCATATCTCATGTCTTTTCTATTATTTGATCCCGGCTTCTAGAAGACCGTCTGCCAAGCGGGCGAAGGCTTCTAAACTAAGGGCTTCTCCTCGTACAGAAGGTTGCAGGCCTGCAGCTTGGATCCCTGCTTCCAATTTGGCTTTGATTTCTTCGGTCTTGCCAAAGCGACTGGTCAAGTTGTTCCAAAGCGTTTTGCGACGGTGGACAAAGCTAGCCTTGCTGACAGAGAAGAAGAAATCTTCATCCTTGACGGCTACTGCTGGTTCTTCGCGACGCACCATCTTGAGGATGGCAGAATCAACGTTTGGCGCTGGCACAAAGACGGTGCGAGGCACGATAAAGGCTACCTTAGCGGTCATATAGTATTGGACTGCAATGGACAAAGACCCGTAAGCCTTGGTATTAGGTTCGGCTGAAATGCGATCTGCCACCTCTTTTTGCATCATGACCACAAATTCTTGGAAAGGAATTTTAGACTCGATCAAGTGCATGAGGATGGGAGTCGTGATGTAGTAAGGAAGGTTGGCCACTACCTTAATCGGAAGCTCTGGATTTTTAAACTCTGCGATGTACTGGTTGAGATCCACTTTGAGGATGTCTTGGTTGACAACCGTGACATTGTCAAAATCCCGCAAGGTATCCGCCAGAATAGGAACCAAGCGGTCATCAATCTCAAAGGCCATCACTTCTGAGGCATTTTCTGCCAAAAACTCAGTGAGAGCTCCAATTCCAGGACCGATTTCGATGACATTGACCTGCTTATCAATCTCAGCAGTATCCACAATCTTTTGAAGGATGTTGGTATCGGTCAAGAAGTTTTGACCGAAGGATTTTTTAAAGGTAAAGCCGTGACGCTCTAGCACTGCCTTGGTCACGCTATAATCTGCAATTCTCATTTTTTCTCTTTTCTAATCCTTTTAGTGTAAGAAATAATCACTCTATCTCTCTTGTGTTTCTCTACAAGCTAGCCTAACAGTCTTCCACAAAGGCATTCTGCTCCGCTTGGTAGACATAAGCTTCCCCGTTCTTATCTAAGACGGTTTCCAACAAGGGCTCTATTTCCAAGGCCTCTTCAAGACTGATAATGGTGATCTTAGATGGATCGTCCAAATCTTCCTGAGACTCAAAGCCTGTAAAGAATTGCCAACCACTATCTTGTGGATGATGAGGGACATCGTGAATCGCCCAATTAATCTCACGTCGTAGGAAGCAATCCTTGGTAATCATGGCCCCTTTTTGCGTATCAAGATTCAGAGGAGGAACCATCAGGCTTGCGATATGTTCCTGCGCAAAATCCAGCTCATCTCCAAGCTGGATGGAGGTAATATAAGCGGGTTGATTGGTTAAACGTCCTTTGAACTTCCCATCGCGGATTTCAGTGAGTTCGACCCACATACGCTCTGCTCGACACCCATTCTCCAAGACTGTATCCAGCACAAAGATGAGGCGAACCTGGTCCCCAAGCTTCAATTGGTTGATTTCTTCTTGACTTGGAATCAAAAAATGCCGTGGATTCTTTTGATGTTCTGCGTGAACATTCTCCAAAGAAAAGCCGATCACTTTTTTCTTATCTGTAAACAGGTCGAACAATCCCATCTTCTACCTCTATCTCTTTTTTAATAACTAGCCATCGTTTCTTCAACTTGTGCCAAACAAATCCCAAACAATTCCAAGCGTTTGAGCAGTTGTTTGCCATTGCAGTAGCCGATGCGCAAGGCTTCTCCTAAATATTCCCGTCGTTTGCGACTGTCACTGCCCATCAGCAGGCCGAGTCGCATCAGATCTGACTTGGTAATATCAAAGAAATGCTCATCTTCATAGGAGCCCACCAGTCCAGCAAGGGCTTTTTCTAAGTCTTCAAAGCTGGCATGCTCGACTCCCAAGGAACAGCCCTTGGTTTTTGATTTGGGCACTGCTTCGCCACGATTTAAAAAGGCATGCTTGGCCTGCGGAATTTCTTGCATGATGATCTTACGAATGCGCTCCCCATTGTAATCCGGATCCGTAAAAACTATGACTCCACGCAACTCCTGCAAGGTGGCAATTCGTTCTAGGTCATCCTGATTAATGGCGGATCCACGTGTCTCATAGGTATCCACCTCATAATAGCGTTTCAGATTGGCCGTATCGTCCTTGCCTTCAACAACAATCACTTCTGGTATTTTTCTTTTCTCAGTCAAGGCCAAATACCTTTCTCGCATTGTCATAGGTGGCTTGAGCTACTTCCTCTGTCGTCAAACCACGTAGTGTTGCAATATGATCCACTACATATCGGGTGTAGGCTGTTTTATTTTCCCGGCCTCGCTTAGGAACTGGTGCCAGATAAGGGGCATCTGTCTCAACCAAGATTTTGTCCAAAGGTAATTCTTTGGCTGCCTCCTGAATGTCTGTCGCTTTTTTGAAGGTCACCACTCCCGAGAAAGAGATCATCATGCCTAAATCCATGAAGCGTTTGGCATCTTCCAGACTTCCTGAGAAAGAATGCATGATCCCACCGCGTGGGCCAACTCCTTCACTCTTGATAATGGCATAGGTATCTTCGAGAGCATCACGCGTATGCACTACAAATGGTAAGTCTAGTTCCTTAGATAGCTGAATTTGACGGCGAAAGACCTTCTCTTGAACTTCCTTAGGTGCTGTCATCCAGTGGTAGTCCAGACCGATTTCCCCTAAGGCGACGACTTTAGGATGTTTCAGCCGTTCCAGTAGATAAGCCTCTACCTCAGGACTATAATCGCCTGCCTCAGTAGGATGCCAACCAAGGGTGAGATAAACCTCTGGGTACTGGTCTGCCAATTCTATTGCTCGTTCAATGGTTGGTTTGTCAAAGCCAACAACATTATGGGCAATGACTCCCAGCTCTTTTGCTAGTTCTAATTCCTCTTGTTCTCGCCCTGCAAACTCTTCAACGTTGAGGTGAGTATGGGTATCAAAAATCTGCATATGGATCCTTTTCTACGATTTTTCTCACTCTATTATAACAGAAAGCATAGCTGAATACACTTTTGGCAAAACAAAAACCAGTAGTCTCGAGTTTCTACTGGTTTTTAGCTTTTTATCTGAATTAAGCAGCCAAAACTTTGCGTCCTTTACGACGACGAGCTGCCAATACGCGACGACCGTTTTTAGTTGCCATACGGTGACGGAAACCATGTTTGCGCGCACGACGAAGTTTACTTGGTTGATAAGTACGTTTCACGATGAATACCTCCTCATAGATTTTGTATTCGTTTAGCCGGCTATAATGTGATCAGTTACTAAACATACTTTACTATTCTATCTGATTCAAGGCTGTTTGTCAATAGCTATGAAAAATTTGTTGGGTCAGGTTCAATGATACCGCTTTTATTAGGCATCTCCTTCTATCCTTTGACGAGTTGCTTCATAGTATGGAAGCAAGCAGGCCATTCCTTTTTTTAATTCCTCAAGAATGGCATCTCGGCTAGTCGCTTGTGATAGATTTACATCGACTTTAACCAAGACCTTTCGGACTTGGCTAGCTTCCACACCTTTGAGAAGTCTCAGACGATTGGCTTCTGTTCCTTGAAATCGTTGGCTGACACCTTCTATTTGGGCGAAATAATAGACTGGCGAAGAAACCGGAAGAGTTAAAACTCGGTTCTGCTTTTGTAGACTCTCCTCATCCTTCTTGCGTTCGATAAAACTCACTTCCAAGGATACACCAAAGTCCTTCGCATCCCCATAAAGTCGCAAGGCGAACATCGGATCCGCTATTTCTCCCTCTCCTTGGAGATAGGCCCAAAAATGAGGGCGAAGAATTTGGGCTTGATTCATCCACTGACTGGTCCGCTCTTGTTTTAAGTGCGGAAAAATCTTCTGAAAATCACTGACCAGATGAGTGAACTCCTTGCGAGCTTCTTGGCCCATCTCTCGATAGACCAACATTCGCTCCGCATCCTCACCTGCTTTAGCAGGGGCTAGGTACTTGATCCCCTGACAATTCAAAAAGTCTTTAATCTTAACAAACATACTGCTATTCCCTTCTCAAAAATAAAAGGAGAGACCAAGCTTACACTCCTCTCTCCCTTTTGAAATCTTCTTTTTTAGACGGTAGATTAACCTTCAATATCGACGACAACGTAACGATTTGGTTCTTCCCCTTCTGAATAGCTCGTTACTCCATCCATTTTCGATACGATACGGTGGATGATCTTGCGTTCGCTATTAGACATTGGATCTGTATGTTGTGCTTGACCTTCTTCTAGAGCACGACTTGCCAATTTTTGCGCATAGCTTTGAAGAACTTCTGCACGGTGTTCAACATAATCATTGACGTTAATAGCAATGTAGAAATTCTTAGAATACCGATTGTAAAGATAGTTCTGCGCCAACAATTGAAGGGCTTTGAGAACTTTCCCGTGGTATCCAATCACACGGCCTGGCTCATTGGTATCAATCTGCATATTGATGGTTCGACGGTTGTAGCTACTTGAAATGCTAGCTTCTACATCCATTTCATCAATTACTGTTTGAACATAGGAAGTGACATCAGAAACAACCTTTTCGATGTCATAGCTTTCTTCTACTTCAATGCCCAAATCAGCAAAATCAGACGTTTGGCGTGACTCAGCTTCTTTAGGACTTGAATCGAGAATCTCCCCATGACCTTGTTCTTCAAGAATGGTTTCAGGAGCCTTCTCATGCTTAAGAATCTCAGCCTTCACTTCTTCCGAAACTTCTTGGCCTTCTTCTTCAACTTTTTTAATCGCAGCCACCACACGACCCAAATCAACAGTCTCTTCACTGACACTCTTGACAGGTTCGTTTTGAACATTTATTTCCTCAGGAACTCCCTTAACAGCTTGTTGATTAGCTTTTGTAACCGTAGTTTCTGCAATCGGTTCGATGTCTACCACAGCTGGCTTCTTACCAAAGAGACCGAGGAACCCTTTCTTTTCACGAGAAACGACAGTAATATGTGCTTTCATGCGCGGGATATCTAATTCTTTCAAACCATTTTGAATGGCTTCTTCAACATTGACTCCTGTATATTGGACCATCTGTCAAACTCCTTCTTAGTTTTTCTTTTTCTGTGCTTTATTAAATGCACGTCGTTTTTGTTTTTCTATATCTTTGATTGCCTGTTGCTCTGCTTCACGCGCCGCAATGATCTTAAATGGATTGTTCAACAGGTAAGTTTGCCCAACTTGATAGGCATTGGAAACTACCCAGTAGAGAGCAACCCCGCTGGCTGAGTACATGGCGAAGAAGAAAATCATGACCGGCATTGCATACATCATGGCTGTCATTCCACCATTTTTTTCTGGCATGGCTTTGTTGCTCAACCAGGTACTAAAGAAAGTGAAGACGGCTGCCAAAACTGGCAAAATAAAGGTTGGGTCTGTTGCGCTCATATCCAACCAAAGGAAATGACCGACTTTTAGGAATTCTACCCGACTCAAAGCTTGGAACAAGGCCATCAAGACTGGCATTTGAATAAACAATGGCAAGAAGGCCGAGGAAGTCTTCACACCTTTTTCTTTGTAAAGCGCCCGCATTTCTTCTGACATACGAGTGCGGCTTTCCAAATCCTTCCCAGGATACTTGGCCTGGATTTCTTTCACTAGTGGCTGAATCTCCTGCATTTTGCGCGAGGAGGTCATTTGGTATTGGAAAACTGGCAAAAGAATTGTCCGAATCAAGAGAGTGAAGAGGATAATCCCAACTCCGGTATTTCCTCCAATCGAAAGAAAACGAATGACTTCTGCAAAGAAGTAAACGAATTTTTCCCAAACTCCTGATGATTGGGAAGTCACTTCAGACGTTCCACAGGCTGTTAATAAAAGGAGAGCCCCTCCTAATAAGCTAGCTACTTTTAATTTCTTTTTCACGTAATTACCTTTCCTGACGATAGACTTGCGCTAATTTTAATACATGGACTAGATTTTTTTCAACTTGGTCAAAATCCAGCTCTTCAACACCCTTTCGAGCAATCACAACAAAATCATCTGCTACAAGATGATCCTGATGCTTCATCAAAACATGACGAATCAAGCGCTTGATTCGGTTGCGTGTCACAGCATTTCCTAGTTTTTTACTAACAGATAAGCCGACACGGAAATGGGGCTGCTCTTGTGGCAAACGGTAGATCACAAATTTTCTATTCGCACAATTCATACCACTTTTAAAAATGGCATTGAAATCTTTTTCTCGCTTGACACGATAGCTTTTTCTCAAACTCCCACTCCCTCTTTTAAATTTATTCTATTATACCATAATTTCAAAAAAAACCAACGACCTTCTGGCCCTTGGTTTGAAGCCTCCTCCATTACTGTTAAATCGACTAGGAGAAGAGATGCTGGATAGTTGACAAGATGATGGGTAGGCTATAAATGAAGTTCAGTCCGATATGAGCAAGGATAGGATAATACAAGGAGCCTGTCTTTTCATTCAGTAATCCAAACAGAAGAGAAGGGATCGTATAGATCAAAAAACTCAAGACAGTAAAGGGATGCTGGAGGAATTGAAATCCGCTATAGATGAGGGCAGGCGCCCATACACTCGCATAGAAGGGCCATTTTTTAAAATAGGCTTGGACAAGCGCTCCACGGAAGACCAATTCTACTGTCATCGGTCGAATGATGACCACTAGGACAAAGAGGATGAGAGATCCTAAGGCTTCCAAGGTCACCGGAAAGGAGTGATAAATAGCTAGACGTCCTTTGGTAAAACCACTGAGAAAGTAGTCCAGCCAATAGATTGCACAACTAGTGAATATAGTAGCGTAGATAGCGGGGAGGAATTGTTTCTTCTTCGCCCACTGAAAAACGGTACGTGGACTATACTTCTTCACAAATGAAAAAACAAGCATCAGATAACCTGCTTCTAAAAAGAGAAGGGTCCAAAAATAGCTAAGGGCTTGGCCGACTTGGTTGCTGACTAGCTGGGCTAACTCGCGAAATTGCGGCCTCACCAAGATGTAAAAGACCAGCAATAAAAGTGGATAAAAGAGCTTGGCCTTTGTCTTTAAAAATTTCATACATTCCTTTCAAGGGATTAAAAATGATTTATTGCATCTTACCATAATCATTCCTAGGATTCAATTAGAAAGTAGATAAAAAAGAGGTCGAGACAGCCGTCTCTAACCTCTAGTTTCTATTGGAATACCAGCTTATTGTAGCGATTATCAAGCTTTCTTCTACCCTTTTCTGTAAGTCGTAAAGCCCACTAGCACAGACACAAGAATGGCTAGGCAAAGAATGGTCTCTAGCCAGACAAGGGGCCTTAAAAGAGGACTTTGCAATAAGCCTTGGGCCATTTTCAGGGAAGTAGCTGTGATGACTGTAGGAAAGGTTAAGGCTGAAAAGGCTGGTTGAAACCCTTCTTTTATCATTCTGGGCAGACGCGTTAAAACGAAGAAATAAAAACCTTGAGAGAGACCGATCATGATATATAAGAGCCAAACCGGCAGACTAGCTCCACCAAGACGAACGAGGGCCGCTAACAGAAGAGAAAAGGGCGCACAATAAATGCCTTCTTGCCCCAATAAGTGGCTCGGTAAAGGGGTAGTTTTCAATCCCTGATAGATTAGCGGGTAAAGAATCAAGGTTAAGACAAAGCCAAACCCGAGAGTCAGATAGGCCAACTCAACCACCCCTACCACTGGATAGGTCAAGGCTGCCACAGCAATCCCTACATAAAGGACGGTCCAACTAGGGGTGGCATTGGCTCTTGGTTTTGCAAAAATATGGGTCTTGGTAAAGTAGAAAATTAAGCTACAATCTAAAAGGAAAGCAGACCACCAAACTGTCTGGGCAAGTCCTCCAAATGTAGGAAACAGTCGTAGGAGATAAGTCGATAGAATCATCCCAGCCATGGGAAAGGTCGCCATTCCAGATAGAAGGGCTGGTTCTTGAAGTTCAATCTTCGTTTCTTGCCAGTAGATCAGATGGTGAAACAAAAAGAAAACCCATAGAATCAAACCCGTCAAACTGAAAAAATGGGCCAGAACTGGGAAGGTATCAGACAGAAGGTTTCCCGCTCCTGCTAAACCTAATAGACAACCTGAAAATGCTAAAGGAATCTTTTTCATCTTGAGCTCCAATTATTTTATCGCTTTCAGTATAACATAAAATACCAGAAGGCATCATCAAAAAAAGAAGTAGATATAAAATCTCCTTCTCATTTTCTTATTTTTAAGCTTAGCTCCATCATTTCATGCACAAGCTTGGTTCTTTTACGCGTAGGGCTGCAATTCTGGATTGATAGGTGTATTGGCCAAGTTATTGGCATAGTTACAGAGACTAGCCAGACTCACACCTAGGACCACATCCAAAGCATTTTGGTGACTATAACCTGCTTCTAAAAATTCAGCTAAGGCCTCATCTCCAACGCGTCCCTTGGTATTGATCACTGCTAGGGTGAATTTAGCCAAGGTATCCAATTTCGGATCTGTTTCAATCGGAGTACGATTGCGCAGAGCTTGAAGAAGGTCGTCATTCATTTGGATCTGTTTGATCGAAAAAGCTGTATGCCCTGCCACACAGAAGGCACAACCGTTGGTCACCGCAGCAGTGATTTGGACAACTTCACGTTCAACTGGTGTCAAACTGTTGCGACGGTTAATCGCACCGACTGTACGATAGGCTTCTAGAGCTGTCGGCGCATTTGCTAAAAGACCGATGAGATTTGGAATATAGCCGTTGTTATCTTTTTGAACAGTTTCAAGAACCTCTTTTACCTCTTCTGGCGCTGTCTCAACTGTATGAATCTGAAATGTTGTCATAAATCTACCTCTTTTTCTCTTGGTGGCACTTAGTCTATCATAGAATAGAAAGCTTGAAAAATATATATTTCATATACCTTCCATAAAAAATAGTTATCACCAAGAAGAAAAGATTCAGACCTATCGACCCCACTTCTGCTCCCGTTCAAAGCAACTGCTTCAAGAGAAAGGGCCTTCCTCTCATTCCCCTATCCTTCTATGCCCGAGCAAGTAGCAGATAGATTAACAAGACTAAAAAAAAGAGGACACTAACGATCAAGGTCGCTAGCTTCATCCCTCGACGGGCTAGCCAATAATTTGGCTTCCCTAAGTTACTGGTCGCATCTGTTGATAGTGATTGTTGTTGACGAGGTTGAAACATCACCAACAAGATTAGACTGATCGATAGAAGGAACATCAGCACAACAAATAGCATTTCCATCTTATCCTCCAAAAACTCGGAAAAGGGTGAGCAGTACCCCCAACAAGATAACGAGACCGATGACAACATTTAAGGTCAGGTTAACTTTTTCCGAGCGCGTTGCTTTTTCTTTTTCCGCGGATCGTCGCTTCAGAGCATTCATTCGTCCTTCTACTTCTTTATAGAACAAGTCCTTCTTCTGATCAGGCATTTCTATCACCTATCCCTTCCTGGAATCTCGAACGGAACTCTTCCTGTTCGATCGCGTTAGACTGTGCAATTTGATTTGAAACTGCATGTCGATAGTTCTCTATTGATTGATAAATTTCTTTGATGCGTGCCACGAGTTCGTCTTTTGCTCCTTGCCTAAAGACATTTTCTTGAGCAAGATAAGGCGGGTCATGTAAGGTCTGTTCAAAGCCTAGAATCAGCTGTTGGTGCTCAAAGGCCTTACGAACAATTCCCTGTACCTCCCCAAAATGATTGATATCTAGATAGATACTGGATTGGTGAAGAAGCTCCTTGATCCGCTCCTGGCTAATATTCTGATACAAGACCAAATTGGGGTAGCGGACCAGAGACAGGAGCTTCGGAGACATTTCTGTCACTGCCGCAACTCGGAAGGTCACATCCGGTAAGTGCTCTAGCAAATAAGGCAAGGCTTCAATCTGATCTGAATTTGTTAATACAAAAGCATCCTTGCGAACATCATCTTTGATTACAAAATCATAGATATAGCCAAGAGGGGCAAAAAAGCCCTGCTGCTCTGGTGATACCAACTGTAGAGCACGGAGATAGGTCTCCCTTTGAGGGATGAAGATCTTCTTCGTCCGTATCTCTGGACTGTTTAGGATGAGTTGCATATTGCCTGGCAGACTATCCCGTAATGGCTCTTGCCAAACCAAGACATCCCGGCCTACCAGTCCCATTTTGCCGAGTTGCAAACTCAAAGCAAAAGACTGAGCCAGCGTATTGAAAATCACCTGATCTAAAGCAAATCCTCGGTATTGGACATAAAAGACGTAGAAATCTAGTCGATTTTTAAAGATACGCATAGGCTCATGGTCCAGTGTCAAAAGCAGATCACCTGTTTGATGATTTTCTGTCAGGCGTTCTATTTCTTCTTCAAAGTAGGTGGTTAACAAAGGATTGCCCTGACCATCACAACTGGTTACCGCTATTTTGCGACCATACTGATCATAGCGATCCACTGTCCTTACTTGTCCCTCTTGATTGAACCACTCTACCCGCTCAACGATTCGCTTATGAGTCGCTCCTTGGTAATAGATACGCGCTTTTTCTTGGCCGTAATAGGAAATCCGGCCACCAGACGCATCTCCAGTAATTTCCCAAAAATCAGGGACTAAAACTTCGTTAAAGAAGCGCCCCCGTTTTTCGCCTGTCGGTCGACCTAAAAAGTAAAGAAAGGGCGACTCCACTCCATCGGGTAAAAAACCATTTGGTTCCAAGACGATTGTTGGATGCGTGTAACCTGCTCTTTGTAAAGAATAGAGCAGATCTTGGCTTTCGCGCGAAAACCGATCAAACACATTAAGCATGGGTCACCTCCTCAATCAACTGAGACCAAGCTTTTTCAACCTTACTGGTTAGAAAATCTTCTGCACGCGCATAAGATGCTTGACGCATGGATGCCATCTTTTTGCTCTGGTATAACAAGCGGATCATTTCAGCGAAGGACCTCGCTATCCTGTCCACAACCTGATCTGGTTCAGTCGGAAGCAAGTAGCCATTCTCCCCATCTCTAACAAAGTTCTGATTGCCGTAGGGCACATCAAAGCCAATGATGGGAAGACCAGAACCAATCGCCTCCATCAAGGTGAGACCAAAGCCTTCACTGGTTGAAGCTGATAGATAGACTTCATAATCTTTGTAAATATCGGTCAAATCCATATGCCCTTTGAGCTGGATATAGTCCGTCGCTCCTAACTCTTCAATCAGCGACCGCAATTTCTCCTCCTCCCCACCTTTTCCATAAATATCAAAAGAGAGAGCTGGGAGAGCTTTTTTTGCTTCGACAACTGCTCGAACTAACCAGTCGATGTGTTTTTCTGTTGCCAGACGCGAAGCCGTCATCAAAGAAAAAGGTTTACGAGAGTCCTTTTGCAGTAGACTTGCAAGACTTCCTACCGGAATGGTGTAAATAGCAGGAGAATGCTGGGTATATTTTTCAAATTGCGCTGCCAAAATTTCCTTTTGCCGATCTGTCGCGACAATAAAGAAGTCCACCTTATCCGCATTAGTAAATTGGTAATCGTAATAATTGTTCCACAAAATATATTGATCATCAGTACTGTTGACACTATAGTGCTCCGCATGGACCACGACTCCTAGACGAGCTTTTTGGGCCTCTTCAAAAATGGGTTGGCCGATGTCCGTCTCCCGATCCAAAATCACCAAATCTTGTTTGGTCAAGTTGAGGGTTTGCATGAAATAGCGAATCAATTCCTGCCGGCCCAGGAGATAACGATCTGGGAAACGGTAAATCTCCTGACCATCTGCCACCTGCATCCGATAGGCCACACTTCCGTCTTCATTGTAGAAACGCCGTTCAATCAAATGGGCTTGATTATTTTTGGGGATAAAGTACTCTGTACAGTAGCGAGTATAGGAAAAATAATCTTTTCTGACTAGGATCCCTCCAGAAACATACTCACAGCGCTCTACATAGGGACTCTTTTCGTCCCGAAGATAGCAGGTCAAAAAACTGTCTTGGTCTTCGTAGAAATAGCGTTTCACCTTCCCTGTGGTCTCTTCTCGCGTTGGGCTCCCAGCGAACCCAGCCAGGACTTGATCCACCGTATAAGTGGTTGGCGCAATTTTGATATCCGTAAAATGAGTGTAGAGCCATATGATTTCATGGTCTTTAAATCCAATATTCTCTGTTAAGTGTTGAATATTGTCTGCTAATATCATATCCATAAAAATAAATTTTGCAGGTTCTTGGATCTGTCTTAGCAATTTGGCCCGATAGGCTTGTGCATACTCGACGCCACTACTGGCCCATCCAATCCCAAGATTGATATTGTATACTGTCATAAATCCTCTTTTATGGGAAATACAGGACAATTTCCCCTTTTGTATTGATTTCTACTCGACTGAGTAAGAGATTGCGAACCATCTGCTCTTTTGCCAAAGCCTTCATCCGATCAAAAGATAAAGAGGCTTCTTGGAAAAATTCGACCAGTGGATTCTTTTGACTGGCGTACTGACCAGACAAGGCCACACGTAATTGTTGCAAATAATCCACTTGTTCCACCCAATTTTCGTCAATAGCTTTTAAGAGCACCATACGTTGAAACTGAGCAATTACCTCATCGGATTCCAGCCTTTGATATTTAGCAAGCAACTCCGAGCGGGCTAGCTCCCAGAGGAAATCCTCTTTTGCCTGCTTGGAAGGAATGGCTTGATGGATCTGAGCAGGATTAACCTGATAACTGATATGATCTAAAATATAGTGATAGAAGGCAATCGGGTCTTGATACTTTTTATTTTTAGCCACTTGGGCAAACACTTCCCGAGCAATTTTCTCGATTAATCCATCCAAACGTCTGTCCAGCCTGATCAACCGATCCCGTTCCTTATAAACCAAATCGCGTTGAATGTTCATACTCTCTGCGAACTCCAAGGTCAAGTGACGACTAGCTTGCGCAGCACTTTCACTCACATCCTGAGCTTGAGCGACGATGCGATGGTATTTCCTCCGAGTTAGAGGTTTGGCTTTTCGAAGTCGATCCTCTACGTCGTAATCTTGATACCTATCTTGAATCCAGTTTGGCCCCCAGTGTTTGATTAAATCATCCTCCAGAGAGACAAAAAACTTGGTTTTTCCAGGATCTCCTTGACGTCCTGATCGTCCTCGAATCTGGAGATCTATCCGGCGATTCATCATCCGCTCCGTCCCGACGACAACCAAACCACCTAAGGCAGCTACACCCTGCCCTAATTTGATATCTGTCCCCCGACCTGCCATCGAGGTCGCAACGGTCACTGCACCTTTTTGCCCAGATTCAGCAATGATCTGTGCTTCACGAGAAGCCTTGTTAGCATTCAACAGATTATGGGGAATTCCTTCACGAAGGAGAAGGTTTGAATACAAGACAGACATCTCAACCGAGCCGGCAAAGATCAAAATCGGGTTTCCCTTTGCATGGACTTCTTTGATGTAGGCCATAGAAGCATAGACTTTTTCTGGCAAGGTCTGGTATATCTCATCTGGAAGATCCTGCCTAATCCGTTTTCGATTGGTTGGGATCTGAATCACTGACATGGCATAGGTCTCCAAAAATTCAGCTTCTGCAACCTTCCCGGTTCCCGTCATACCGCCAAGTTTTTGAAACATCTTGAATAAATTTTGGTAAGTAATCGAAGCCATGGCCCGTGTCTCTGGTGTCAATGAAAGTCCTTCCTTGGCTTCAAGAGCCTGATGCAGTCCCCCTTGAAGACGAGTCAATTCCATAAGACGCCCCGTTGCTTGATCCAAAAGGACAAGCTCCTGTTCTCCTTTTTTATTCGAACGGACGACATAGTCCTTGTCCCTTTTATAGTGTTGATGTGCTTGTAAAGCCAGACTAATATGGCGGACAAGATCACGGTGCTCAGGATCATACAAATGCTGCAGGGATAGAAAAGCCTCGGCTGCTTTTACACCTTTTGGGGTCAACCACACCTGTTTCTTGTCCCCATCAGCCTTGTATTCTTCTCCTTCTTTGAAGGTTCGGATCAAGGTGTCTACAATCCCATATAGATTGGACTGCACACGAGGAGAGCCCGAAATCACTAAGGGTGTCTGAGCACTATCCAATAAGATAGAATCGATTTCATCTACAATCGCATAGTTCAAATTTGCCAGGAATTGGCCATCAAGTGAGGCGGTTAAATTTTCTGAAAGATAATCAAAGCCCAAGCTGCTATTGGTGGTATAAACAATGTCAGATTGATAGAGCGACCGCTTCTTAGCTGGGGAGAGTTCGCCCTCAGTATCTTGAAGTGGAACTCCGACTGTCAAACCTAGAAAACGATAAATCTTACCCATTTCTTCCGCATCACGAGTTGCCAGGTAAGTATTGGGGGTAATCACCATAACCCCCTTCCCTTCTATTGCATTCAGGTAGGCGGGCATGGTTGCCGTTAGGGTCTTTCCTTCCCCGGTTTCCATCTCTGCAATATTTCCTTGGTGGAGGACGATCGCTCCCATGACTTGAACATCGTAAGGAAACATCCCCAAGACTCTCTGAGAGACTTCTCTCACGACTGCATAAGCTTCTGCTAGCAAATCGTCTAGTGACTCTCCTTGTCGGAAACGACGGCGGAATTCCTCTGTCTTTTCTTGTAACTGCTGGTCTGTCAACTGGGACATCCGATCTTTCCAGCTATTCACCTCATTTAAGATCTTTTTTATTTTTTTCAATTTTATAGAATCCACTGGGTCCTCATTTACTATCCATCTGCTTGATCTATATCAGAACAACTCATTGTTCAGACGAAATCGGTGAAATCGTGATATGGTGAAAGGTAAACTCTTGCATCCCTGCACTGAGGAGATGCACTTGGTAAGAATAGGCTTGCTCTGGATACACAAACTTAACTTGCCCTTCTGTACTGACCTGCCGGTCCACTATCTTGCCAAAACGATCCTGGCAAACAACTTCTAGCATAACCGTATGAGCAGGCCTAGAAGTCATCTGAACTTCAACTATATAGGTCCGGCCTCTCTGTATAAGTGGCAGACTGGGTGCCATCCGATCCTCCCCATAGCTTGTGAGGGATTTCCAACTTTTTAAGACTTGACCAGAAGGCATCAAAGGATTCGTAAATCGAATCTGATCTTCTGCTAATCTTTCTATCACAGACCCCCATAAATAATCAACTGAAGAGATCGGCCCCCAATAAAGGAGACGATCTTTTTGCTTTCTCATCCTAATCATCCGCTTCTTCCAAAATCTCTTTCCATGATTTCTTTGTATTGGGTCAAGAACCACTCAATGATAGACTCCGTTGCATCATTGTGGCGACCCGGGCGACTTGAACTAATGATCCGAATAGGCTGGTGATAAAGAGCTTCTAAAATATCCGAATAAGCCTTCTGGTCGTAATCATCGTCTCTCATATAAGCCAAGGCTAAGAGGGTATCCTTTAACTCTGCCTGATGAAATCGATCCCAAAAACGCTTGTTCAAGGCCTCTATGCCTTCACTTGACACTCGACCAAGAAGCAATTGCATCATATCGAGCGAGGTTCCAAATTCATCTGGTCGTTTAAACTTCAGATTGGCAGCTACATCCCCAAGGTTGACAATCGGTTTCCCAACCAAGATCGCATGAGGTGAGTAAGAGGCTCCATAGTAGAGAGCTCCATAAGTGCCCATCGATAGACCTGAAAAGTTCAATTCTTTGGGACCAAATCCTAAGGATTGAAGATGGTGATCGATAAAATCCTGAATCTTCTTTTCCAACTCTGGAGAGCCTAGATAGAAGCATCCCCCCTCTAGACGTGGATCCGAAAAGAGAATAAAGGGCGCTCCCATATTTTTCATCATGGCAAAGCCTTCAAAGCCCTCTGCAGGACGATAACCGGAGAAATAGACATTCAGAGGTGGCTTCAGGTCTCCTGGATGGAAATAAGCAAAAATTTCCTGACGCTTGCTGTCTCTGAGAGTCTGTGAACCAAGAGCAATTTCTCCAAAAGGACCATGAGAGAAGCGCTTGTGCAAAGCACCGATTATGAGTCGCCCCTGGCCCTTCGCTTCTAGTGAAAAGGATAGGTAATAACGATCGGGCTCGTCAATTAAAACCGGCCTTTCCAAATCTGTTTCTGAATAGACAAGCTCCTTCACTAAAGATCCCAAGGTCCCACTCTGGAAAAATTGGACCCGCAACTGGATCTGGCAGTCTGGCGTTTTCTCGTACTCTAGCCATAGATCCGTAGGAATGACCCCATCATACGAATAGGTGTTGACCCACTGGGCTATGGGAGTATATTCTTCTCCATATGAACCCTCTAACTCCAAAAAGTGTTTCCCTCTGACCGTTTGACTGCCTGCAAAGTCAGCTCTAACTCGTAACTCTCTGACACTAAAGGCATCCCCATACTGGCCGTCATAAAGGAAACGATGAAGTTGATAGAGAAAGGGAGCCTTATCGGAAAAATCCCAAGCCTTAGCCTGAACCAGTTGCATCAAATGATCCAGTTCTTCTGTAACTGACTCTTGATCATATACTTGATCATAGAAAACAGTGTAGGGCTGAAAGAGACTCAATTCTTCTTTGAAGCTCAATAACCTCTCAGGATGATCCAGCACCAAGGCCTGGAACTCCTTAATACCTTGCTCCGCCATGTAGTCCTCTATCTGTAGAGGGGTTTGGATAGAAAAATAATGCCAGTTCAGACCTTCTGGAATTGTCACTTCTTCCTGCCAATTTGTAGGTCCAATTTGAAGAATATGGCCTGTTTCCAACTTCCTGTCCATCCTAGTTTTTCATCCATCCTTCCCATTTGGCGATCAAGCGCTGGCCTGTGTATTCTTGGATCTTTTCGACAGAATAAATCAGCGCTTCATTCCACGGTTTCAGATCTCTAAGGAAATAGTCTATCGCTTTTTCTAGCTCTTCCTCCATCTCACCCAAGACATATCCATTTTTAAAATGGTCTACATACTCCGTATGGGTACGATTGATCTGAGGGATTCCTGCCGAAATGCCTGCAATTTGTGTATACAGATCGGGTTCCTCACTTACGTCTATTATTAAGCGAGTCTGTTCTAATTCTTTGATGATATCATTTTCGTTAAAGAAATTTCGAACCTTATAACGATCTAGCTTCTTTTCAAAGAGAGAGGCATCTTCGAGGAGGTGGTTTTCTCCCAGTTCTCGAGAATCAACCTGCCCCCCTAGAGAAGCTATCCCCATCTTGCTAGCCAAGTCTTCTAACTGATGATCCAGTGCCGCTACTGTTTCATCAGAAGCATTGTAAATCGCGAAAATGACCTCAAACAAGGGATTTTTCGCTAAGATTTCAAACATTTTCTGTAAAACGGATTGAGAGGGGAGATCCTTTTCATCCAGGTGGAAAAAGATTTTCGACTCCTTCCTCTCCTGACTGCTTCCTAACCTCAGCCGTGAATCAAAGGACGTCAGGCGATGGATCTTAGAAGTAAGACTTGGAGCAAGACCAAGCAAGTCCTGTTTCGTTTTTTCACTATCCGTTATCACCAAGTCAACCTCTTTTAAAGAAAAATGAAGCGACGAATCTTCTTGAGATAAGGGCTGGCGTTGCCCATAAAAAGAAAGAACCTTTGAAACACCTAGTCCCACTTGTTGGACAAAGGGTAGATTGACCGGATGGGCTGCAATCACCAGACGATCTTGACCCGGAACCAGGTCTCCTAGGTTGGCTTTCAATTTTTCAGCAACCACTTCTCCCATGTCCGGATAGGTTTCTCGTTTGAACTGCTTCTGAAAAGCTTCATTGACCAAGACCATGTGGCTAGCATCTGTCAACAACTCTCTCAAGACCCAGTCACCTTCAGGGGTTAGATAGTCTTGAAAATAGGGACTTCCCTCTTTGTAGTATATAAGACTGGAAATAAAGCCTCGGTCATCCAGATACTGCACATAAACCGTTTCCTTATCCTTTACCCGTCTCACTGAGAGGATATTCCCGTCTACCCCCAGATCGATACTAGCAATCTCCTGGCCGCGACAGAACGCCACTATTTGAAAAGGCGTATAAGTAAAGCTTGTGTGAGCAGGCCATTCCAAATCCTCGACCTGAATCGGAAGCATCTCTTGATGAGGGGAAATCCCCTGAATGTGGTCAAAAATCGACAGATAGTCTATTTCTAACAAATCTTGCCGATGGAGGTCGTAACGCAATTGCGGGCAATAGTGCGGAATCACTAATTTCCGCTCCACTCCCGCTTCCTGGAAGACCCGAAGCTGGTGAATAGTCTCATCAAATTCAATCGTAGCTTGCGTCCAATACCAAGGCGTCACCCTACTGTGCCAAATCCGCTCACTGCCATACCAGGCTGGTATAAAGTAATACATAACAACTCCTAAAACAATCTTGTATAGCCTTGGTTCACGCGAAGGGCTCGAACTTCCTCTCGGATGGTCGACATCATCCCCACAAACATGAGAAAACTCCCTGGAATCATGGCCAAACGCAAAAGTCCTCTATCCCAGAGCAGAAGAAGGAAAGGCAATGCTGTAAACAGAATTAAATAAAGTGTCCCAAAGACCGTTAAACGAAAGACAATTCGATTGATGTACCGACGTGTCTCTTCGCCAGGATAAACGAAATCAATATACTCTGAGTTTTTCATCATCTTGTCTGCAATTTCTTCCCCATTGACCGTCACAAAGGCAAAAGCAAAGGACAAAATTGCTATCATCAGACCGTAGAGCAGGATCCAAGCTGGCGCTCCTATTACCAACTCCTTTGCGATACTGGCAGCCCATGACGCACGGGGATTGATGGCTTGGACTAGCAAAAAGATATACTGCGGGATAGAAACCAAGGTCATGGCATACATAAAGGGCATCCCCCCAGCTGGATTGAGCTTGACCTCTAAAAAGGTGTGAGGTTTCAAACTATTATGAATCCCCAGTTTATTCACAGGGATCCGATAGCGAGCATACTCAATGCATACGACCATGAAAATAAATGTTAATAAAAGGGGCACTAGAAACAGGAGGCTGTATGCTGAACCCCCACTCTTTGACAAGGTTCCAAGGACATCCTCTGGCAAGTACAGGAGCATCCCCGCCATCATGATCACAATAGAATTCCCCAAGCCTAGGGCCGTATTTAAATCAGCTAACCAGACCAAGAAAAAGGTTCCTGCAATCATTATCAAGGCATTGAGCGAGACAACTAGAAGGGGGCTCAGATCTGTTTGTAAGGGGAGATAAAGAGAGATGGCCAGAGATTGAACAAGAGCAAGAGCAAGTGTCAGGTACATCTTCCGTCGTTCCACAAGCTCCGAACTGGTCCTCTCCAGGTTATACCGTTTAGATACTGTAAACAACCGCCACAAAATCATGGAAGACATCCAGGGAGAAAGTCCAAGAGCGAAGATGGACATGCCACGAAGATTTCCACCCATGATAGCACTCGTCAACTCCAGACCCCTTGCAGCACCTTCATTCACATTTAGAACCTTCGCTAGGTCTACAAAGGGCAAGGTGATTTTACTTCCTAAAACATAAACAAAAACGAATAGGATTGTCCAAAATAATCGTTTCCTAACTCCAGATTGTTTCATCATATCCTGCTCTTCTACTCCCCCTTCTTTCGAATGCTTATCCTAACTAAGTCCTCTCATCAAATTTGACCATTTCACCTAAACGATCTCTGATCTATAAGAGAAAAAAAGTTCTTCAGAAGATGATCTGAAGAACCACTATTCATCTAGCTTTTCTCCATTCATTATACCATATTTCACTAGGCTTTTCACCCGACATTCTCAAAGAAAACCGACAAATCCACTCATGGATCTGCCGGTATATCAGAAGAATCGAAAGAAGCAAATTTTCAATTTAAGAAAGATGATTGTATTTACTTTTTACGATGGAAAAATGAGGCCAAGCCTGCAAAGAAAGCTACTACAAGCGTAATGAACAGCTCACGTGACGTCACTCCCAGAGAGTCCGACGCCGATTTCGCTTCAGAGACAGAAGCAGCCGATTTCTCGCCAGAAGAGCTCATCTGAGGAGTCACTTGACTTTGTGAATGGGATTGACTTGCCGAGCTAGAGGTAGAACGACTCGTTGAAAGAGAAGTCGATTCTGAGGAGAGCTGGCTTGCTTTTAATGAAACAAGTGTGCTCGCTGGCTCCTGAAGACTCGCCGAAGCAGACCCGTACACCACTGTAGATTCGTTTACTGCATTTGAAGCCAAGGCAGAAGCGGATGACCAATTTGATGCCTGTGACATAGAATGAGTAGACGAAGTCGATCTATTTGTAGAAGTCGAAGACTGATCAGAAGCACTCGTTTGATGCGATGCTGAAGCCAATTCAGAGGTTTGTTTGTTTGAAGCAGATTCGGATGGGCTTGCTAAAACAGACGCTGAATTCAAGACTGATTTTGATGCGCTTGCTGACGCGGAAACGGATGCTGAAGTCAACTTAGACACTGAGGCAGACTGAAGCTCAGAAGATTCCATTTGAGCTACAGATTCTGATATGCTGGTTGAAACTGACTCTGAGATTGAAGCGGATGCCAATTCAGAGGCTTGTTTGTTTGAAGCAGATTCAGAGGCACTGATTGAAACAGACTCAAAACTCAAGATAGATTCTGAAGCTCTTGCTGACGCGGAAACGGATGCTGAAGTCAACTCAGACACTGAGGCAGATTGAAGTTCAGAAGATTCCATACGAGCTACAGATTCGGATGTGCTGGTTGAAACTGACTCAGATGTTGATGTCGACTCTAACTCAGAGGATTGCTTGCGAGAAGCAGATTCTGATGCACTTTCTGAAACAGACTCAGAACTCAAAATAGATTCTGAAGCTCTTGCTGAAACTGACTCAGAGGTCGAAGCCAATTTAGAGGCTTGCTTGCGAGAAGCCGATTCGGATGCACTTTCTGAAACAGATGTTGAATTCAAGACCGATTCTGATACGCTTACTGAAACTGATGCAGAGTTCAAAACAGACTCTGAACTACTTACTGATACAGACTCACTAGTTGACACTGAATCAGATGTTGATGTTGACTCTAACTCAGAAACTTGCTTGCTTGAAGCAGACTCAGAACTCAAGATAGATTCCGAAGCTCTTGCTGAAACGGACTCAGAGATTGAAGCGGATGCCAATTCAGAGGCTTGTTTGGTTGAAGCAGATTCGGATGCACTTTCTGAAACAGATGCTGAATTCAAGACCGATTCAGATACGCTGGCTGAAACTGACTCTGAGGCCGAAGCCAATTCAGAGGCTTGCTTGCGAGAAGCAGATTCGGATGCTCTTGCTGAAACAGACGCTGAATTCAAGACCAATTCAGATACGCTGGCTGACGCACTTGTCGATGTTGAAACGGAAACGCTGATTGATTCAGAAGTCAACTCAGACACTGAGGCAGACTGAAGCTCAGAAGCTTGTTTGTTTGAAGCAAATTCGGATGTGCTCGCTGAAACAGATGCTGAATTCAATTCCGATTCGGATACGCTGGCTGAAACAGATGCACTTGATTCTGACACACTTGTAGATGCTGAAGTTGACACGCTTGTTGATTTCGAAGTCAACTCAGACACTGAGGCAGATTGAAGCTCAGAAGATTCCATTTGAGCTTCAGATTCTGATGTGCTTGCTGAAACAGATGCAGAATTCAAAACAGACTCTGAACTACTTACTGATACAGACTCACTAGTTGACACTGAATCAGATGTTGATGTTGACTCAAACTCAGAGGCTTGCTTGCGAGAAGCAGATTCAGATGCACGGATTGAAACAGACTCGGAATTCAAGACTGATTCGGATGCGCTGGCTGAAACTGACTCTGAGGCCGAAGCCAATTCAGAGGCTTGTTTGTTTGAAGCAGATTCTGATGCGCTTGCTGAAGCCGAAACGGATTCCGAACTCAACTCAGATACAGATGTAGACTGAAGCTCAGAAGATTCCATTTGAGCTTCAGATTCTGATGTGCTAGTTGAGACTGACTCTGATGTTGAAGCAGACGCCAACTCAGAAACTTGCGTGCGTGAGGTCGAATCAGAGACACTGTTTGAAACAGACGCTGAATTCAAGACTGATTCTGATACGCTGGCTGAAACCGATGCTCTTGCTTCTGACACACTTGTCAAAGCCGAAGCTGAAACGCTTGTTGATTTCGAAGTCAACTCAGACACTGAGACAGATTGAAGTTCAGAAGATTCCATACGAGCTACAGATTCTGAAGTGCTAGTTGAGACTGACTCAGAGGCTGAGGTTGAAGCCGATGCCAACTCAGATGCTAGCTTGCTTGAGGTTGACTCAGATGCACTTGTTGAAACGGATGTTGAATTCAAGACTGATTCTGACGCGCTTGCTGAAACTGACGCACTAGTTTTTGAAGCACTCGTTGAAACTGACTCAGAGGTCGAAGCAGACGCCAACTCAGAAGCTTGTTTACTTGAGGTTGATTCAGATGTACTTACTGAAACGGACTCGGAACTCAAGACTGATTCAGATACGCTTGCCGAAATCGACGCACTTGCTTCTGAAACACTTATCGATGATGAACTTGACACACTAGTTGATTCCGAAATCAACTCAGATACTGAAGCGGATTGAAGTTCAGAAGATTTCATTTGAGCTACAGATTCCGAAGTACTTGCCGACGTTGATGCAATCGACTCTGATACAGACAACGATCCACTCAATGATTTGGATGCAGATTTCTCTGAAGCAGATAGAGAGCTACTTGCTGATTCTGAAACGGATACTTCTGAGGCTGATACCGATGCACTTGTCGATGCTGATGAGATCGACTCTGATACAGACAAGGATCCGCTCAATGATTCGGATGCTGATTTCTCTGAAGCTGACAGAGAACTACTTAACGATTCTGAAACGGCTACCTCTGAGGCTGATAACGAACTACTTACCGAGATGGAAACAGACTCCAACTCAGATGCTAGCTTGCTTGAGGTTGACTCAGATGCACTTGTTGAAACGGATGCTGAACTCAAGACAGAATTAGATGCACTGATTGAAACAGACTTAGAATTCAATTCCGATTCGAATGCGCTGGCCGAAATCGACGTACTTGCTTCTGAAGCACTTATCGATGATGAAGTTGACACGCTAGTTGATTCCGAAATCAACTCAGATACTGAAGCGGATTGAAGTTCAGAAGATTTCATACGAGCTACAGATTCTGAAGTACTTGCTGACGTTGATGCAATTGACTCTGATACAGACAAGGAACCACTTAATGATTTGGATGCTGATTTCTCTGAAGCTGACAACGAGCTACTTGCTGAAGTAGAAACAACCGACTCTGATACAGACAGGGAACCACTTAATGATTCAGAAGCAAATTTCTCCGAAGCAGATAGAGAGCTACTTGTTGATGCTGAAACGGATACCTCTGAGGCTGATAACGATGCGCTTGTCGAAGCGGAAGAAATCGATTCTGATACAGACAAGGATTCGCTTACTGATTCAGAAGATGACTTCTCTGAGACTGACAACGAACTACTTGCTGAAGTGGAAACAATTGACTCTGATACAGACAGCGATCCACTCAAGGATTCAGAAGCGGATTTCTCTGAAACTGACAATGAACTGCTTGCTGAAGCCGAAACGGATACCTCTGAGGCTGATAACGATGCGCTTGTCGAAGCGGAAGAAATCGACTCCGATACAGACAAGGAGCCACTCAATGACTCAGAAGCTAACTTCTCTGAAGCAGATAGAGAGCTACTTACCGATACTGAAGCTGAGACCTCCGAATCATTCTGCAAATTAGACTGAGAAGAAGATAGCGATTGAGATTCGAGTTCCTGTGAAATAGAAAAACTATCTGATACCGAGTCACTACTTGACATCGACTCAGATAAGGACGTTGATTGACTATCCCACAGAGAAACAGCTACAGACAGAGATTGAGATTCTGAAGCAACTACTTGCGAGGTGCTTTCTGAGTATGAAAGACTATCTTGTGTTGACATCGAATGAGAAGCTGAATAAATGAATGATTGAGAACTCAATTCAGAAGGAGTCATTCTTCGGTAATAGTAATTCACACTCTTCAATGGAAAGTAACTAACTCGGGTCGAAACCGTATGATAAAACTTAGAAAATCCGTCTGCACCTTGAAGGGATGCATCATCACCCACAATATGGTTACCGCTATGCTGTGCTTGATTTTCTGGAGCGGAAGTATAGGGTTTACGGAAAGAATATTCCTTACCCGTTTTTTCATCCGTATAGCTCTCCTTCTCTGTCAAGGAGAACCAACCTGAGATTTTTAACTTAAAGTTTTTTCCATCTGAAAAATCGGGAGTAACTGTAAGAGAATAATCTTCTTTCTTACTTTTTACCTCTCGCGTCTCAAGATGTTCAAAGGTTTCATTCCAATGATCATTTCTAAAGGCCTTTTCATAGACTAAGGTATAATTTGCAAGGTCAAATACTGTACCGTTATCACCTTTCCGGTAATTTCTCTGTTTGGAAGGATCCAACACATAGTATTTTAAAGTGAAATCGCCATTTGGACTCGTCACTTCTCGGACAAGCTTAATATAGTGGTCTCTTGCCCCTCCTCGATATGCTTCGACAGTCTGTTTCCCAACTTCACTAAGATCAAAAATACCAGACATTTTATTCTGATGGTAGTCTACTAGCGGAACTTGAACAAAACCATCCAATTGTCGAGCAGCTGAAGCTGTGTACTCCTGACCTTCAATACCAACCTGGGCATAAGAAGCCAAAACAGTTTCCCTGCCATTCGGGACGTAAGCTCCTTGTCGGAATTCTCCCTTGTCCCGAATGAGCTTGTAATAGGTAACATGTTCAGCACTTCGTGATGGAACAATGGATGCTACTGTCGATGGTGCATAAAGACCTACATTTTTAGGTTCTAGCACATCATAAAGCTGTTGAATCATAAATTTAGGAGTCTGGTAACTTACACTTTGCATCCGTATAACTCCAGGTTTCCCATCATTATAAATTGAGTAAAAGACCCTGTATTGGCGGTTTGTATCTGAACCAACTAATTCCTTTGGTAAATCAAACTCAACCACACTATTTGCTTTAACTGTTTGAGCATAAACCTCCGTACCACTAGACTTTTTAACCAAGCGGAAGTATACATCGACACCTTTAGGAGTAGTTGAACCAATCGAGCTACGATCGACGGATAAGGTTGCATAATAATCCAGAGGATCCGGCTTCACTCGATTAACGAAATCCCAAATAGCAAAAGTATAGCGCGTCACATCATGAGTCTCAGAAAGAGATTTGAGAGCCTCAGGATCAAGATTTGTAACAGATTTATCTAAATGCGGATCCTTTTCTACTCCTGCAAATTTCAAAGCAGCATCTTCGATATTAGCTCCGTTTCGGTCTTCCAAATCAGGAGTAATTTCTGATAACTCTTCAGAGTCCGTTACGGTTTCATAAATTGGTGCCAACTGAGCTGCAATGGCAGGTTTGCCGTTTACACTGCTATTCCCCACAAAACCTGATGCTTTCAGAGCAAGCATCAGCTCGTCAACAGACTGATTTAAGCGTTGACGCTGACCCACATAAGCTTGCGTCCCTACATTTTCATGAAGCAACTGAGTACTGGTTGATAAATCGGTTTGCACCTTAGCGATAGCAGCTGAAAGAGCTGCTTTTTGATCCGCATCTGTAAGGTTTGAGGCATAGTTTTCGGCCATTTGGGTCAACAAGGTCGCTTCTGACAGATTCTGTTCTAGACCAACCTTATCCGTTGCACTTAGAACCCTTTCGGTCGTTTCCAGGCTTGACTCTGATGTCGTCGTAGCTTCTGAAGCAGATTCGCTCAGAGCCACAGTAAGGCTCTCAGAACCGTGCTCGCTTAAAGAGACTGAAGCACTTGTCGATTCGAAACTTTCTTCTGACATTGATCTGGCATCAGAAACAGATCCAATCACTAAGCTATTGGCCTCTGCTAAGGTCTCTTTCTGTAATTCAGAAGTTGTCACCACATCAGTTCCTGCTTCATCCGCAAAAGCCGTGTTGATAATGGAGGTAGCACCAGCAGCTGCTCCCGTCGCCAATAAGCCTTTCAGTACAAATTGACTTGTAGAACGGATCCCATCCCGCTCCTTATCTGACTTCGTTACAACTCTTGTTTCTACTTCTCCACGAACAATTTTAAATAAACCTAAGGTAGAATTTTCTGAACGAACCCAGTGCTTCCCAGACTTGATTAACTTGAAACGAGTCGTTCGATCCATCTCCCTAACTTTTCCATTCAAACGTTTAAAAAACATGAATATCCCCTCAACATTATAGTCATTAAATATTATACATTATTACTATACATATTCAAGTAATTTGAGGTAAATAACAATTCAATTTTCAAAAAATTCCTCCTCGAAAGTATTTTCATTATTTTTTGATAAAATCAGCGAAATCTAATAGGGTAAAACAGAAAAAAAGAACCTCAAAATGAGATTCTTTTGTAGACACTCAAAATAATAGATGGCTGTTTTCACATAGCGATACAGGATTATTCTTCCTCTTCTTTTTTACGGCGCCCCAATAGAGCTAGCCCAACGAAAGATGCAAGAGTAGCAAATAAGATTGATCCTGTAGATTTCTTCTCCCCAGTTGCCGGAAGAACTTCTTCCGATGAGCTTTCTTTGTTGGATAAGGACTGGATGAGTAATCCTGAAACACTCTCAGACCGAACTTCGCTTGTTGAATCCAGCCTTGAAAGATACTGAGAATGACTGATTGACTCTGAATGACTTTGCGAGTCAAATGAGGACTCTGAGAGGGTTTCACTTGTTGAGATTGAACCGCTCAGGGATCCCGATGACGACTCGGTTAGACTGACTGAATCAGACTGACTCTCAGACCTAGACTCCGGTGGCGAGACAGACTCGCTTGTTGGAGCAGATTGGCTCAAAGAACTCGAGATAGAAGCTGAATTCCTTACCGACTCGGATTGAGAAGTTGACATAGATTCACTTGCGGAAATTGAGGCACTCATTAATTCGGAGACGGACTCGGTTTCTGAGGTCAACTGGCTAGTTGAAAGCGATTGGGAAGCTGAGACCGACCCTCTTGTAGAATCCGAGATACTCAAAGAGACTGACTCTGATTCCAACTCAGAAGTCGAGGCTGAGTCACTTGCTGAGAATGAAGTACTCAAAGACTCTGAGACGCTCTCTAACAGGCTCTCAGATGCTAATTGACTTTCGGCAACCGACTCTGAAGTCGAAAGAAAATCACTTGTGGAAATGGATGTACTCAACGATTCTGAAACCGACTCAGAAGCACTTGCCGATGTAGACTGACTATGCGACTCGGACTCGGAGGTCGAAGCTGACTCGCTTGTGGAAACCGAGCTACTCAATGATTCAGAGACTGACTCGGAGACACTTTCTGACAGGCTCTCAGATGCTAATTGACTTTCGACAACCGACTCTGAAGTCGAAAGAAAATCACTTGTGGAAACGGATGTACTCAACGATGCTGAAACTGACTCTGAAACACTTGCCGATACCGATTGACTTACAGATTTGGATTGAGATGTCAATACAGACTCACTTACAGAAACTAAGGTACTCAAGGAGTCAGAAACTGACTCTGAAACACTTGCCGATATAGACTGACTAAGCGAATCGGATTCAGAGGTCGAAAGAGATTCACTGGCGGATACCGAAGTGTTCAACGATTCTGAAACAGACTCGGAGATACTTACCGATACTGACTGACTTAACGACTCGGACTCAGAAGTCAAAATGGATTCACTTATCGAAACTGAGGTACTCAAGAATTCTGAGACGGATTCGGAAACACTTGCCGAGGCAGACTGACTAAGCGAATCGGACTCAGAGGTAGAAACGGAATCACTTGTGGAAACCGAGGTACTCAAGGAGTTAGAAACTGACTCTGAAACACTTGCCGATATAGACTGGCTAATCGACTCGGATTCAGAGGTCAAAACAGATTCACTTGCAGAAACCGAAGCACTAAACGATTCTGAAACCGATCCTGAGGCACTTGCCGATATAGACTGACTAAGCGAATCGGATTCAGAGGTCGAAACGGAATCACTTGTGGAAACCGCTGTGCTTAACGATCCTGAGACACTCTCTGACAGGCTTTCTGATGCAGACTGACGTACGGACTCTGATTCAGAGGTCGAAACTGACTCACTCGTGGAAACCGAGGCACTCAACGATTCCGAAACCGACTCGGAAACACTTGCCGATGTAGACTGACTGACAGATTCGGATTGAGAGGTCGAAACGGAAGCACTTGTGGAAACCGAAGTACTCAACGATTCCGAAACCGACTTGGAGATACTTGCCGATGCTGACTGGCTAATCGACTCGGATTCAGAGGTCAAAACAGATTCACTTGAAGAAACCGAAGCACTCAACGATTCTGAAACCAACTCGGAAACACTTGCCGATATAGACTGACTAAGCGAATCGGATTCAGAGGTCGAAACGGAATCACTTGTGGAGACCGAGGTACTCAACGATTCCGAAACCGACTCTGAAACACTTGCCGATATAGACTGACTAAGCGAATCGGATTCAGAGGTCGAAACGGAATCACTTGTGGAAACCGAGGTACTCAACGATTCCGAAACCGACTCTGAGGTGCTTTCTGAAGTAGCCTGACTGAGCGATTTAGAGATTCTTAATGACTCCGACTCGCTGACTGATGCAGACTGACTCTCTGACACCACCGCACTGACTGATTTAGACTCACTAACAGAAACCGAAGCAGATTCCGAAAGGCTCTCTGATTCTAGAACACTCAAAGATTGAGATGCCGCTTGTGATACCGAGAGACTTGTAGAGAGCGAGGTGCTTTGAGAAGCAACGATTGATGTTGATGCACTCTCCGATTCTGAATAGTTCTCAGACAAAGACTCTGATAATTTGGCCGATTGTGACTGCATTTGAGACGTACTTTGCGCTTCCGATACGCTCTGGGAATAACTCACCGAGAGCGACTGCGTTCGAGGATCCTCTGTCAAAGGCACCTTTACAGTATTGGACGTATCATCCTTGAAGACAACCGTAATGTCTCCGCCAGCAGAGACTGAATAGCTCTTAAAATCTTTAGACGCCAGTAGACGTGGATTTGCTGCCTTGAATTTTTCCCAAATCTGCACTTTTTCAGACTCAGTCAGATTGGTCAAATCAGTCACCTGAGTATTAGAAGTCACTGGAGCAATTGGATTTCGGATACCATCATTTTGAGGTAACACTTTAATGCGGAAAGAACGGTCGAGGAACTGATTTCTAGAATTGGTAAAACGAACCGTGATTGTATAAGTCTTCCCAGGTTCGACAACCTCTGTACCTCCTACTTTCCCTTCAATCAACATGGGAGCAAAAGGCGATTTCAAGGTTGCATTGGGAACGAGAACCCCCTCAACCCGTTCACTATTGGGAGCATAGCCCATATAAGTGAGAATGACGCCACCATTCTGCTCTCTCACAATGTATTGCAACCTAATTGGATCTGAATTATAAGCTGTAATGAGATGATTATTTGCCGGACCGCTCATGACAAAAGGAGTACGAAAGGCACTGTCCGCTTCTAAGGCACTACCTGTACGCGGATCTCTCTTCCCTGATTGCTCTCTTAACACAGCATTGACCAAGCGATTCCGAGCAGACTTGGCCTGAAGAAGAGTCGCCTCTCCATCTTGATCCGGATTGGCTAATTGGTTACGGATCGCCTCCAGAGCCTCTTCCGCTTCCAACACAACTCCTTCTCCACCTTTCAATTCTTTCGCTTGCTCTATATAGGAATAAAGGTCCCGAGCTATACTTTGAAGCTGTTTGTCCCTAGCAGGATCTGAGACGGTTACAGCCTCTTGAACCCCATTTGAAAGGACGCTAACTTCCGTCATTGAAGTAGAGAGTGCTTCAGAATGCTTCATGAACAAAGTAGTAGAAAGAGACCCACTCTGTAAGTCTGATGAAGACCACTCGCTCGTAGACAGACTTGTCATTGACGACTGTTCCACACTGCCTAACACCAAGCTATCTTTACCAACCACTCCCACTTCTGAAGCTACTTCTGACTGTATAGTTGGATCTGCTAGTTCATCAGCAGTTGCTTGATGCACGATTGACGTCGCACCTATAATGGATCCAGTAGCAATCAAGCCTTTTAAGGCTATAGAGCTTGGAGCATCCATACTAGAATGATTGGAAACATCTCTTTCTTTTTTAGGTCGTAAAAAAGAAGCATTCAAACAGGCTACTCGAATCCAATGTTTCCCCGATTTTATTAATTTAAATCTCGTCACTCTATTCCATGTTTTTTTTAGCAAGGTAAGAATGCCCCTCTCTCCTCAAAAATTATTCTCTCTTGATTATACATGATTGAATCCTATTTTCAATCATTTTGGCTATATCTATGCTCTAACTCAGCAAAAAAGCCATCGAATCGATGACTTTTTAGAAATGAACAGCATGTTTTCGAAAGCTGATTCCTATTTAGAAATTTCTGCCAACATTTTCTCAATGTGTTGGATGGATTTTTCACGTCCAAGCAAGTAAATGGTATCTGGCAATTCTGGACCATGCATTTCACCTGAAACAGCGATACGGATTGGCATGAAGAGATTTTTCCCTTTGATACCAGTTTCCTTTTGGACCGCTTTGATTTGTGGGAAGATATTTTCTACCACAAACTCATCGTCTGACATGGCTTCGAGTTTTGCTTTGAAGGCTTCAAGTACAGTCGGAACCGTTTCACCAGCCATGACTTCTCGCTCAGCTGCTGTCAATTCTGGGAAGTCTGAGAAGAAAAGGTCTGTCAATGGAACGATTTCGTCCACCGACTTCATTTGTGGTTTGTAGAGTTCCACCAATTTCTCAGCCTTGTCTGTTAAACGACCTGCTTCTTCAAGGAATGGTTTGGCCATTTCAAAGATAGTCTCAAGATCCGCATTCTTAATGTACTCATTACTCATCCAGTCCATTTTCTTCTGGTCGAAGGCTGCTGGAGACTTGCTAAGGCGGTTTTCATCAAAAAGCTTGATGAGTTCTTGGCGAGAGAAGATTTCGTCTTCCCCGCCAGGGTTCCAGCCAAGAAGAGCGATAAAGTTAAAGACTGCTTCTGGAAGGTAGCCCTTCTTACGGTAATCTTCGATGAACTGAAGTGTATTGGTGTCACGTTTAGACAACTTCTTACCAGTTTCAGAGTTGATAATCAAGGTCATGTGACCGAACTCTGGTGCATCCCATCCAAGCGCTTCATAAACCATAAGCTGTTTTGGCGTATTAGCAATGTGGTCGTCTCCACGAATAACGTGAGAGATTTGCATATCGTGGTCATCAATCACAACGGCAAAGTTGTAAGTTGGGTAGCCATCTTTCTTTTGGATAACCCAGTCACCACCGATATTGCCACCTTCAAATTCGATATCGCCTTTAACCATATCATGCCATTTGTAGATACCAGATTCATTAACAGCCAAACGAACCGTTGGGATGATCCCTGCTGCTTCACGTTCTGCAATGTAAGCTGATTTTTCTTCTTCGCTCATACCAAGGTATTCGTTGATGTAGTGAGGTGTTTCCCCAGCTGCTTCTTGGCGTTCACGCTCTGCTGCCAACTCTTCTTCTGTAACGTAAGACTTGTAGGCTTTCCCTTCGGCCAAGAGTTGGTCGATATATTTTTGATAGAGTTCCAAACGCTCTGATTGGCGGTAGTTTTCATGCGTCTCAGGACTTTCATCCCAGTCCATGCCCAACCAACGAAGGTTTTCAAGCTGGGAACGTTCTCCGTCTTCGACGTGGCGCTTACGGTCCGTATCTTCGATACGGATGATAAAGGTTCCACCATGGTGGCGCGCATACAAGTAGTTAAACAATGCTGTACGAGCATTTCCGATGTGTAGTAGTCCGGTTGGACTTGGTGCATAACGCACACGAATATCTTTAGTCACGTATGTTTCTCCTAATTGTTCATTGATTCTGGGCTTCTCTTCTAACTGGCCCAGGCACTTTTCACTCTATTATAGCATATCTCTGCATGAGTAGCTTCCTAATCGAGTCGTTCTTCTAGTTCAAAATCAATTGGCAGGGTTGCTAAGAAATGCTCCAACTCCCGCTCCCAATAAAACCATTCATGTTTTCCTGGTCCATGGCTGTAGGTGATATCAAAACCGAGGTCCTTCAGATGATCAACAGCTGTATTGTTGGCCTCATACAGAGCATCCTGCTCGCCACACCACGCCCATAAGACCGTCTTTTTATCTGAGTACTTCTCAGCAATGCTTTCCAAGGAGTAAGGACTCGTCGTCCAATCTTCTAACTCTCCAAAGACCCCTTGCCAATAAGCCTTACTGCCAAGGTCGGTATCTGCTAGTTGACGTCCCTCAAAGCTAAGAGCACCAGAAAAACTAGCAGCATGCGAGAAGCGATTGGTTTGAAGGGCCAGTTTGAAAGATCCATAGCCCCCCATCGATAGACCAGCAATAAAGGTCTTCTCCCGCTTCTTGGTCATATTGGGGAAGAAGCGTGCCAAGGTCTTAGGCAATTCCTCTGCGATGGCTGTGTAGTAGGGATAGCCATACTGGGTATCCGTATACCAACCATTATTAGTATTAGGCAAGACAACAATCAGATTGGTCGAACGTAGGATCCGTTCCACATTGGTCCGTTTCAACCAGGAGTACTGATTGCCATTCATCCCATGAAGGAGATAGAGGACCGGGATATCTTGATCATCTGGATTTTTCACCCGAGACCCATCTGGGTAGAGGACGTTGATCCCCCACTCCATTGCGAGCGCTTCTGAATAGTATTCAATCTGCATTACTGCCATCTATCTTTCCTCACTATTTCTTCTTTTCCTTGACAAGAAAAAGCCGACGATCGACTTTTCCTCTTATCTTAATCCTAGCGTACTTCCATGACGACTGGCAAGATAGCTGGTCGACGTTTGGTCTGGTCAAAGAGGTACTTGGCCAAACTATCACGAACAGCACCCTTGAGCTCGCCCCAATCGAAGCTGTCCTGGGCTAAGTATTCCTCCACACTTTGGTTGACAATCTCTGCACTTTCGCGCAAGATATCGCGACTCTTCTTCACATAGACAAAGCCACGGGTGTGAACTTTTGCCTTCGAGATGATGCGTTTCTCACGACGGTTAACCGTAATAGCCACAATAAAGATACCATCTTCTGAAAGGACTTTCCGGTCACGGAGAACGACATTCCCAACATCTCCAATGGCATTCCCATCGATGAGAACATCTCCTGCAGAGACGCTACCAGCTGGGACGAAGTCCCCATTGTCATATTCCATGATAGAGCCTTTTTTCGGAATGAAGATATTTTCAGGCAAAATCCCCACTTCCATAGCAAGCCTTGCATGGGCATCCAATTCACGGTATTCCCCTTGGATTGGGAACAGATAGTTCGGACGCAGTAAGTTGATCATCAACTGCAGATCACGCGCATTTCCATGTCCTGATACACGCAAGCTTTGAGTAATTTGCTTGACGACTCCTCCTGCTTGGTAGACCATATTTTCTACACGTGCCATAACCGCTTCTTTGGCGATAGATGGAGTTGTTACGATATAGACCAAGTCACCATCCTTGATTTCGACATAGCGGTGACGGCCAATGGACATCTTACGAAGTCCGTTGATCGGCTCACCCATACGTCCAGTTTCAAGAATAATCAATTCATGGTCCTCAAAACGAGACATTTCTTTTGGCTTGATCAATAATTTTTCGTTGGCCAAAGAAAGCTTATTTAAACGAATCCCTGTCCGGACAATATTTTCTACGTCAAATCCAGTCAAAACAACCCGACGCCCTGTCTCTGCAGCTGCATCAAAGACCTGCTGGATCCGTGATAGGTTACTAGCAACAGCAGCAACAATGACCCGGCCATCCCAGTCCCCAATGGTATCCAGGATTTCATCTCCAACTTCTTGCTCGCTAGCCACTTGAACAGTGCTGTCAGCATTAGCAGAGTCACTCAAGAGAGCTAGCACGCCTTCGCGTCCAATCTCTGCCAAACGAGCAAAGTCTGTCGCATAAAACTCACTCGCTGTCTGGTCAAACTTGAAGTCTCCTGTATAGACGATGTTGCCCTCAGGAGTCTTGATGACAATTCCTAAACTTTCTGGAATAGAGTGGGTTGTCTGGAAGAAGGAAACAACGGTTCCTCCAAAATCGATTTCTGAATTGGCATCGATCACATGGAAGTCATTGAACTTCTTGACACTGTCGTTACTCTTGACAAAGAGCTTGGCCAACTCGACGGTCAACTCCGACCCAAATACTGGAACTTTAGCCTCCGCTAAAAGATAAGGAAGGGCTCCGATGGCATCCGCATGCCCGTGCGTTAAAAAGACCCCTGCGATACGATCGCTATTCTCAAAGAGGTAGTCCATGTTGGGAATAACAACATCGACCCCTAGTTGCTCATTTTCTGGATACTTGAGACCAGCATCCAAAACAAAAATAGAGTCATTTACTTCAGCTATGTAGAGGTTTTTCCCGTTTTCACGGACTCCACCTAAAGTAATCAACTTAATGTTACTCATGTTTTCTCCTTTATGTGATGGTTCATACTTACGGTCCTTGGCTCACCAAGTCGAATTACAGTTTTGCAAATTTCTTGCATATCTAGAACATTATACTATTTTTTCACGATTTTTTCAAAAGTCAGATCAAACAAAAGAGGCTGGGACAAAAGTCCTAGCCTCTCAATTGTCTTTGGATTGTCGAGCAAGACGCAGTGGTTGAGTGGGCTCTACTACGCTGGTTTCATCAGCTTTTACAGCCCTACTCAACTTTGCGGAGGTGGGACGACGAAATCCAATCCTAACGAATTACCGATTTCTGTCCCACTCTCACTTTATTAAGACCAAAGACGATAGCCTAGATTGTCAACTTTGTCAAAAAGAGACCCTAGTCCGTATGATAGTCATTTTTCTTATTCTCAATCACCCGTATCGCCGCCTTGATGACATGAAACTCGTTTAGCAGTTCTTCTAAGTGCTGGTAATTCCGATCGCTGAGCGCCCCCTTCTTAAGGGTTTGAGACAAGCTATAAAACCGATCAACATGCTCATCAATATTGGCCAGCAATTCTTTGGCTTCTTTTAAGCGATAGCGATTTAGAAGCTTGCTTTGACTATGTTTATAGGCGAGCACATTCTCACGATGAATGTCTTGACAGACTTCCTTCTGTTCTTCATCTACCGTCAAATTGACCGCTTGGAAGCAGGTAATAAACTCCCGATTCTTCAGATCGCACACAAAGACGACACCGTCCTCTGCTACATAGGCTTCCGTATCGGGTCGTTGGTCAAAACTGCTATCAAAATGATGAAGCGAGGGTACGTGTTGATTGACCCAGCGTCTCAACTGCTCGTTATCGACTCCAAATCGTTCCATTGCTCTTTCTTTAAAATGATCTCGACAGCTATATTCATGTGCATATGGCAATCCCACAGCCCTCACCTCTACTTTCTACCACGACAGACAAAAAGACCTCCAGTCTTACGGGACTAGAGGTCTGGTCTGCTTCACTGACAAGAGGCGATTAACCATTTAGGCTAACGAAAACAACAGTTATGATTTTCATTTCTTTTCATGGTACGATTCACATACCAGTGGTTTTCTTTGCAAGTTCTCTTTCAGTTTTGTTACAAAGCACTCAGTTGAGCATACCGAAGTTCGAAAACCATCTAAAGCTTCCACTACTATTTCCATGTATTTCAATGTCATTTAGTAAGTTAAGCAGACTTACTTGACGGCTCAACCGATTTAACATTTCCGACGTTCTGGCTTTTTTATAAAAAGCACGATCAAGTGTCAGCGAAGGCAAACCTAAAACGAAGTAACCTAATGTATGAATCTATAAGGCATTGGTATCAACCCCTTCTCCCTTATCTTCACCTATAGTATACTCCTTTAATATCAGTATTGCAAGCGATTACATGCTGAAACTAGTTTCTAAATTTACTCAAAGAAACGGTAGTAATCAGACAAGGCCATCTTAGCCTTTTCCTCTTGGTTCAAGTCCTGGATAATCTTTCCATCCTTCATGACAATCAAGCGATTTCCGTACTTGAGAGCATCTTCCATATGGTGGGTAATCATCAAGGCAGTCAGTTGATCCGTTTTGACAAAACGATCCGTCAGCTCCATCAAGGCTTGACTCGTCTTGGGATCGAGGGCGGCTGTATGCTCATCCAAGAGCAAGAGTTCTGGCCGTTTCAGGGTAGCCATCAACAAGCTCAGAGCCTGACGTTGTCCACCAGATAAGAATTCTACCGACGTATCGACATGCCTCTCTAAACCATTGCCGATCTGGCTCAAAACCTCTTTAAATTCGTCTTTGTACTGGGCAAGACGACGAGGAACCAAGCCACGCTTTTCTCCTCGGAATTTTGCAATCAGGAGATTTTCAGCCACTGTCATACGAGGAGCTGTCCCCATCTTTGGATCTTGGAAGACACGAGATAGGTATTTGGCCCGTTTTTCTGGACCATAGTGAGTCACATCCTCTCCCTTGATCAAGACTTGACCACTGGTCAGAGGAAGGGTCCCAGCCAAGGTGTTGAAGAGGGTTGATTTCCCAGCACCATTGCCCCCAAGAATAGTGATAAAGTCATGCTCATGAATCTCCAAAGAGACATTATCCAAAATGACTTTTTCTTCATTCAAGCCATTATTCACCACGATAGTGGCATTTTTTAATTCTACAATTGCGGTCATTTGCTGAGTTTGACTCCTTTCAGCAGTTTCTCTTTAAAGGTTGGAATCATGAGACAGATAGCCAAGATGATAGCACTAAAGATACGGATATAGCTGGTATTGACCCCAATAGCAATCACAGCCCAAATCAAGAATTGATAAATGATCGATCCAATAACGATACTGAGTAAACGTTCTGCTAAGGTCAGTTTTGAGAAAAGGACCTCTCCGATAATCAAGCTAGCCAGACCAACGACGATGACCCCGATCCCTCGAGAAGCATCTGCATAGCCTTCTTGCTGGGCCATCAAGGCACCTGACAAGGCAATAATCCCATTGGAAACCACTAGCCCCATCAACTCCATCCGACTGGTATGGATCCCAAAGCTTTTAGCCATCTCAGGATTGTCCCCTGTCGCAATATAGGCCTGCCCCAGTTTGGTATCTAAAAAGAAGAGCATAGCAGCAATCACCAGAGTCACAAAGATGATCCCAATGATAATCTCGTTCACACCACTGGCGATAGGAATCATATCTTGGATTTTTGAGTAGCCAAGCAAACCCAGGTTGGCCCGTTGCATCACAAAGAGAATGACTGAGTTACAGGAAGTCATCACCAAAATCCCTGATAACAGCGTCGGAATCTTCCCTTTGGTATAAAGAAGACCTGTTGCTAATCCAGCCAAACAACCCGCACCAACGGCGGCTAGGGTGGCTAGCAAAGGATGAACCCCTTTGGTGATCAAGGTTACCGCAACGGCTCCCCCTAATGGGAAAGAGCCCTCTGTAGTCATATCTGGGAAATCCAAGATACGAAAGGTCATAAAAATCCCCAGTCCCAAAATAGCCCAGATCAAGCCTTGTGAAATAATCGAAATAAGCATATCTTTGTCCTAACTATTGTAAATATCCTCTATTGTATCATATTGCAAGACGTGATTTCAATGCTTTCAAGAAATAACAAAAAGGCCCCACTCCTTAGAGCGAGGCCTCCTTGTGGAAAACTAAACCATTTACGATCCTAGCGGGAATCGTTAGTGTCTACCACTTGTTTAGTCTTCGTTTTTCTTGCGTCTTGCAAGACCAGCAAGTCCTACCAAACCAAGAGCAGCGCCTAACAATGCAGCAGAAGCTGATTGTTCTTCACCAGTAGAAGGAAGTTCTGGTGCTGGCGGTGTTACCGGTGGTGTTGGTGGTGTTACCGGTGGTGTTGGTGGTGTCACCGGTGGTGTTGGCGGTGTTACCGGTGGTGTTGGTGGTGTCACCGGTGGTGTTGGTGGTGTCACCGGTGGTGTTGGTGGTGTTACTGGTGGTTTCGGTGGAATTACCTTGTTGTTGAACTCAGTATCTTCCGGTAATTGAGAAGTAGTTGTTAAGACTTTGCCTTCTTTAGTAACTGTTACTGTTACTGTAGCTACCATCTTATCGTATTCAACTCCTGCTTCAGTACCTTTAACCTCTTCCACTGTGTAAGTGTGAGTTCCTTCTTCTCCACGTTTGAACTCTAATGCAGAGAACTTGATGTTTCCTGATGCATCGTTCTTAACTGTTTCAATAACTTTTCCATCTTTATCTTTAAGTACGAAGCTAAATTCACCTTCTTTTAGCTCACGTCCTTCAAGTTTCTTAGTGAAGTTAAATTCAACTTTAGTTGGGATGTTAACGACACGTTTTTCTGTTGGTTTTTCTGGTTTTTCAACAGATTTCTTAGTTGGATCGTATTGGTGAACAGTTTGTGAAGCAGTGTTTTCGATATCTACACCATCTTTAGCTGTTGCTTTGATAGTTGCAGGAATCTCAAACTTGTAGTAACGTCCGAATGCCAATTTAGCAGTGTCGATTACTTGAGTATTTTCTGCATCTCCAAGAGACTTAGTCAAGTCAGCCTTAGATGTAGCAGTAATGACACCATTCACAATTGAGATATCAAACTTAGCTGTTACATCTTCACCAGTTACTGAATCATAAGCTTTAATATCAGCCACATTAACATCCAAGTTTTCGCTATCATATTTATCCGTAATACCAACAGATTGAATATAATGTGCTTCTGTGAATTTAGTTGTATCCAACCATACTTGGTAAACAACCTTATCACCTTTATGGAGTGTTTGGGTATTGATATTTTGCTTTTCATTATTATCAACTTTGTCCACATATGGATCTTTGTTGGTATCAGCTACTTTATCAGTCAACTCTTTATCATCATCAAGAAGTTTATTTCCAGTGATATCAAATTTCTCTTCATTAAGAATATATTTCTCTGGGTTGAACTCTGGAGTTTCTGGAGGAGTTACACGGTTGTTGAACTCTTTATCAGCGATTTCGCCAACAGTCGCTACAAGAACTTTAGCTGTTCCGTCGTGTGATACTGTAACTGTTACATTCGCTTTCATTGTATCGTATGTAACGGTTGCGTCGCTTCCTTTAACTTCTTCTACTGTGTAGTTGTGAACGCCTTCTTGTCCTTTCTTGAATTCAAGTGCTGAGAACTTAACGTTTCCTGCTGCATCGTTGCTTACAGTTTCAAGAGTCTTACCTGTTGAATCTTTAAGCACGAAGCTGAATTCGTTGGCTTGAAGTTCGCGTCCTTCCAACTTCTTAGTAAAGTTGAACTCAATTGAAACCGGTACGTTGTTTACACGTTTTTCAGTTGGTTTGCTTGGTTTTTCAACCTTCTTAGTTGTTGGGTTATAGTAGTTCACTACTTGAGCCGCAGTATTTTCGATATCTACACCAGCTGCCACATCAGCTTTCACTGTTGTTGGGATGTCGAACTTGTAGTAACGTCCAAATGCAAACTTAGTTGTGTCAATGATTTGAGTGTTTTCTGCGTCGCCAAGTGACTTAGTGAAGCCAGCTTTAAGAGTTGCAGTGATCACACCGTTGTCCACAGCGATATCGAATTTATCTGTTACATCATCGCCAGTTACTGAATCGTAGGCTTTGATCTTAGTAGAATCAAGATCCAACTTCGCTTCATCGTAGTCATCTGAGATTCCTACTGATTGGATGTTTTCTTTGTTAGTTTCAGAGAATTTAGTTGTATCCAACCATACTTGGTAAACCAACTTGTCGCCACGTTTCACAGTCTTGGTGTTCAAGTTTTGTTTTTCGTTGTTAGATGCATCGTCTGCATATGGGTTCGCATTGGTATCTGCGTACTTGTCTGCCAATTCTTTGTCATCATCAACGAGTTTGTCACCTGTGATATCGAATTTCTCTTCAGAAACAACGTATTTCTCTGGTTGGAACTTAGGTTCTTCTGGAGGAGTTACACGGTTGTTGAACTCTTTATCAGCGATATCACCAACAGTAGCTACAAGAACTTTAGCTGTTCCATCGTGAGAAACAGTTACTGTTACATTCGCTTTCATGGTGTCGTATGTAACGGTTGCGTCTGTTCCAGCTACTTCTTCTACAGTGTAGTTGTGAACGCCTGCTTGTTCTTTCTTGAATTCGATAGCTGAGAACTTAACGTTTCCTGCCGCATCGTTGCTTACAGTTTCAACAACTTTACCTGTTGAATCTTTAAGCACGAAGCTGAATTCGTTAGCTTTCAACTCACGACCTTCCAAGCGTTTAGTGAAGTTGAACTCTACTGGTACTGGTACGCTGTTGACACGTTTTTGAGTAGGTTTGTTTGGAGTTTCAACCTTCTTAGTAGTTGGGTTGTAGTAGTTTACAACTTGAGCCGCAGTATTTTCGATATCTACACCAGCCGCCACATCAGCTTTCACTGTTGTTGGGATGTCGAACTTGTAGTAACGTCCAAATTCGAATTTAGTTGTGTCGATAACTTGAGTGTTTTCTGCATCACCAAGTGACTTAGTGAAGCCAGCTTTAAGAGTTGCAGTGATCACACCGTTGTCCACAGCGATATCGAATTTATCTGTTACTTCTGCACCTGTTACTGAATCGTAAGCTTTGATCTTAGTAGAATCAAGATCCAACTTCGCTTCATCGTAGTCATCTGAAATTCCTACTGATTGGATGTTTTCTTTGTTAGTTGCTGAGAATTTAGTTGTATCCAACCATACTTGGTAAACCAACTTGTCGCCACGTTTAACAGTCTTCGTATTCAAGTTTTGTGCTTCGTTGTTTGATGCATCGTCCGCATATGGGTTCGCATTGGTATCTGCGACCTTATCTGCCAATTCTTTGTCATCATCAACGAGTTTGTCACCTGTGATATCGAATTTCTCTTCAGAAACAACGTATTTCTCTGGTTGGAACTTAGGTTCTTCCGGAGGAGTTACACGGTTGTTGAACTCTTTATCAGCGATTTCGCCAAGAGTAGCCACAAGAACTTTAGTTGTTCCATCTTGTTTCACTGTGACTGTTACTGCAGCCTTCATTGTATCGTATGTAACGGTTGCGTCTGAGCCTTTAACTTCTTCTACTGTGTAGTTGTGAACACCTTCGTCACCCTTCTTGAATTCAAGAGCTTTGAACTTAACGTTACCAGATGCATCGTTGCTTACAGTTTCAACAACTTTACCTGTTGAATCTTTAAGAACGAAGCTAAATTCGTTTTCTTTAAGCTCACGACCTTCCAAACGTTTAGTGAAGTTGAATTCCACTTCAACTGGTACGTTGTTTACACGTTTTTCAGTTGGTTTGCTTGGTTTTTCAACTTTCTTAGTTGTTGGGTTGTAGTAATTCACTACTTGAGCCGCAGTATTTTCGATGTCTACACCACCAGGAACATCAGCTTTCACTGTTGTTGGGATGTCGAACTTGTAGTAACGTCCAAATTCAAATTTAGTTGTGTCAATGATTTGAGTGTTTTCTGCATCGCCAAGTGACTTAGTGAAGCCAGCTTTAAGAGTTGCAGTAATCACACCGTTGTCCACAGCGATATCGAATTTATCGGTTACTTCTGCACCTGTTACTGAGTCGTAGGCTTTGATCTTAGTAGAATCAAGATCCAACTTAGTTTCATCGTAGTTGTCAGAGATTCCTACTGATTGGATGTTATCCTTGTTAGCTGCATCAAATTTAGTTGTATCCAACCATACTTGGTAAACCAACTTGTCGCCACGTTTAACAGTCTTGGTGTTCAAGTTTTCTTTTTCGTTGTTAGATGCATCGTCCGCATATGGGTTCGCATTGGTATCTGCGTACTTGTCTGCCAACTCTTTGTCATCGTCAACGAGCTTGTCACCTGTGATATCGTATTTCTCTTCAGAAACAACGTATTTCTCTGGTTGGAACTTAGGTTCTTCTGGAGGAGTTACACGGTTGTTAAATTCTTTATCCGCAATGTCACCAACAGTAGCTACAAGAACTTTAGCTGTTCCATCGTGTTTAACTGTGACTGTTACATTCGCTTTCATTGTATCGTATGTAACGGTTGCGTCGTTTCCTACTACCTCTTCAACTGTGTAGTTGTAAGTTCCTTCTTGACCTTTCTTGAACTCAATAGCTGAGAATTTAACTTTTCCGTCAGCGTCGTTCTTCACAGTTTCAAGAACTTTACCATCGGCATCTTTAAGTGTGAAGCTGAATTCTTGATCTTTAAGTTCACGACCTTCTAATTTCTTAGTGAAGTTGAATTCTACTGGTACTGGTACGTTGTTAACACGTTTTTGAGTAGGTTTTTCTGGAGTTTCAACTTTCTTAGTTGTTGGGTTGTAGTAGTTGACTACTTGTGCAGCAGTGTTTTCGATATCTACACCAGCTTTAACTGTTTGTTTAACTGTTGTTGGGATATCAAACTTGTAGTAACGTCCAAATTCGAATTTAGTTGTATCGATCACTTGAGTGTTTTCTGCATCGCCAAGTGACTTAGTGAAGCCGGCTTTAAGAGTTGCAGTAATCACACCGTTGTTTTCAACGATATCAAATTTATCTGTTACATCATTACCAGATACTGAATCGTAAGCTTTGATCTTAGTAACATCAAGTTCCAACTTCGCTTCATCGTAGTTATCAGAGATGCCTACAGATTGGATGTTTTCTTTGTTAGTTGCTGAGAATTTAGTTGTATCCAACCATACTTGGTAAACCAACTTATCTCCGCGGTTAACAGTCTTCGTATTGATGTTTTCTGCTTCATTGTTGGTGTCTTTGTCAACATATGGATCAGTATTTGTATCTCCGTACTTATCTGTCAACTCAGCATCATCATCAAGAAGCTTGTTATCAGTGATAGAGTATTTCTCTTTATTCAATACATACTTCTCTGGTTGGAACTTAGGTTCTGTTGGAGGTGTTACAGTATTGTTGAACTCTTTATCTGCGATGTCGCCAAGAGTTGCTACAAGAGCTTTAGCTGTACCATCGTGTGAAACTGTGATGGTTACAGTTGCTTTCATAGTATCGTAGGTAACGGTTGCGTCGCTTCCTTTAACTTCTTCTACTGTGTAGTTATGAACGCCTTCTTGACCCTTCTTGAATGTAAGAGTTGAGAACTTAACGTTTCCTGCCGCATCGTTGCTTACAGTTTCAAGAGTTGTACCTTCTGAATCTTTAAGAACGAAGCTGAATTCGTTAGCTTTCAACTCACGGCCTTCCAATTTCTTAGTGAAGTTGAATTCAACTGAGATTGGTACGCTGTTTACACGTTTTTCAGTTGGTTTGTTTGGTTTTTCAACAGTCTTGCTTACTGGGTTGTAGTAGTTCACTACTTGAGCCGCAGTATTTTCGATGTCTACGCCACCTGCCACATCAGCTTTAACTACTGCTGGAATATCAAACTTGTAGTAACGTCCGAATTCGAATTTAGTTGTATCAATGATTTGAGTATTTTCTGTATCACCCAATGACTTAGTGAAGCCAGCTTTAAGGGTTGCAGTCATTACACCATTTTCAACTTTAATATCGAATTTGTTTGTTACATCATTACCAGATACTGAATCGTAGGCTTTGATCTTAGTTGAATCAACGTCAACCTTCGTTTCATCAAAGTCATCAGTGATTCCTACAGATTGAACGTTTTCTTTGTTGTTAGCTGAGAATTTAGTTGTATCCAACCATACTTGGTAGTAAAGCTTATCTCCGCGATTAACAGTCTTGGTATTGATGTTTTCTGCTTCGTTGTTGTTAGTTTGGTCTGCGTATGGGTTCGTATTAGTATCTGCGTACTTGTCTGCCAACTCAGCATCATCATCAAGAAGCTTGTTATCAGTGATAGAGTATTTCTCTTTATTCAATACATACTTCTCTGGTTGGAACTTAGGTTCTGTTGGAGG
>NZ_JADNGY010000001.1:242255-338730 GCF_015553625.1 Streptococcus australis
AGAAGCTTGTTATCAGTGATAGAGTATTTCTCTTTATTCAATACATACTTCTCTGGTTGGAACTTAGGTTCTGTTGGAGGAGTTACTGTATTGTTGAACTCTTTGTCAGCTGGTTCAGTTACATTAGCAACCAATGCTTTAGATGTACCGTTGTGAGATACTTTTACAGTCACTTCTGCTTTCATAGCATCGTATGTTACAGTTGTGTCTGTTCCTACAACTTCTTCAACGGTGTACTTGTGTTCACCAACTTGACTCTTTTCAAATTTCAATGCTGAGAACTTAACGTTACCATCCGCATCGTTCTTAACAGTTTCAACAACTTTTCCTGTTGAATCTTTCAGTACGAAGCTGAATTCGTTGGCTTTAAGCTCACGACCTTCCAAACGTTTTGTGAAGTTGAATTCTGCAGTGATTGGTACAGAGTTTACACGTTTTTGAGTTGGTTTTTCTGGAGTTTCTACAGATTTGCTTACTGGGTTGTAAACATGAACGATTTGGTTGGCTTTGTTTTCGATGTCTACTCCACCTGCTACTGATTCTTTAACAGTTGCTGGGATATCGAATTTGTAGTAGCGACCAAATGCAAATTTAGTTGTGTCGATAACTTGAGTGTTATCAGCATCACCTAAAGATTTGTTCATAGAAGATTTAGATGTAGCTGTAATGACTCCGTTAGCTACTGTAATATCAAATTTAGATGTTACATCAACTCCTGTTTCGCTGTCATAAGCCTTGATATCAGCACTGTTAACAGTCAATTTATCTGCATCGTATGTATCAGAGATACCTACAGCTTGGATGTTGTTCTTGTCAGTGAAGTTCTTAGTATCCAACCATACTTGGTAAACTAATTTATCACCGCGGTTAACAGTCTTGGTATTGATGTTTTCTGCTTCGTTGTTCTTGACTTGATCAGCATATGGATTTGCATTTGTTTCTGTGTACTCATCCTGAAGCTCATCGTCATCGTCCATTAATTTTGTACCTGTTAGGTCAAATTTTTCTTTGTTAAGAACGAATTTTTCTGGTTGGAATACAGGTGTTTCTGGAGGAGTTATTTTGTTATTGAACTCTTTATCCGCTGTTCCATCAGTTGCTTTACCATTAGCGTCTACCCCACCAGTAGAAACTACGTTAGTTACAGTTGTTAATGTGTGACCATTTTTAGCAACTTCTACAGTAATAGTAGCTTTCATAGTATCGTATACCATTCCAGCTTCTTTAGCTGCAGGGACAACTTCTTCTACAGTATAAGTGTGAGTACCAACTTTAGAGTTGTCGAATGATAATTCTGTGAATGTTACAGTTCCGTCTGCTTTGTTAGTTACTGTTTCAACTTCTTGTCCGTTTGCATCTTTAAGAACGAATTTGAATTCTCCGTCTTTAAGCTCACGTCCAGCTAATTTCTTAGTGAAGTCGAATTTAGTTTTAACAGGTGCTACAACGTAGTTGTTGAAGACTTTATCATCAGCACTTGATTTGAATCCACCTTCAGCACTGTATTTAACTGCAGCTTGTAATTCACCTTGAGCGTTTTCAGTTACAGTAACAGTCATAGTAACTGTCATTGCATCGTATTCAACGTTTGCATCTGAACCTGGAGTCTCAGTGATTGTGTAAGTGTAAGTTCCCACTTTGTTAAATGTTAATTTGCTGAATGTAGCTTTACCGTCAGCTTTGTTAGTTACAGTTTCTTCATGAGCTGGAAGCGATTTATTTGGTTGTACTTCTTTTAGTTTGAATGTAAACTCACCATTTGCTAATACACGTCCTTCCAATTGTTTTTCAACTTCTGGAGTTACTTCAACTGGTTCTTGTTTTACATAGTAGTAAACTGGTTGTTTATACGGTGTCAAAGAGTTAAGCAAGTCAACGTTTGTCCCGATACCATTTACTCCACGAACCAATTGTTCATTTGGAGAAAGGTGACCAATGTTATCTCCCAAGAATGGAACGAAGACAGTCTTATACGGTGTATATCCTGCAGCTTTTTGGAAGTCAAATGGAACTTCTTTCCCGTCTGGATAGTTTACGCCTTTGCTATCTGTGAAAGGAATGGTGTTAAGAGGTGATTTCTTAACATTTAATTCTTGTTTGTTATAATCACCAGGTTTAATAGGCTTCGTTTCTGCTAGCAACATGTAGCCATCAGTGCTCAAGGTACCGTCAGAACGTTTGCTTTGTTGTTTTGGATCTAATAAGTAAACACGAACGACTACAGTTCCATCTTCACCTACGATTTCTTTAATCCGTTTAATTCCTGCACGCTCAGCGTCCATGAATTTTGTACCAACTTTGTAAGGGCGACTTACATAACCTGATTGATCATTTGCATCAGCTGCTTGATACAATTTATATCCATCAAATTGGCGCTCTCCAGATGCTGTGAAGTTTTGACCTTCCATAGCTTTAAGAGTGTATGAAGCTAAGTCTACTTCATTACCATTTGCTACGTAGTCTTGAACAGTTTTATCTGTTTTATTCGCGTTAAATGTTGGGTTGTTTTTATCAACTACTTTATAGTAAGTTGTTTTATTAACTGCTGCTGGAATCTTGGCATTAGTATCCGTAATCGTACGACCGTTATAAGCTGGTTCTACAACGTTTATAATATCTGTTGATGTACGAGCAGCATAAACAGCATCGTATAATTTTTTTTCATCCGGAGTAAGGTTATGTCCTGGAGCTACTAAAGCTTGGATACTTGCCCCAACTTCATAACCAAATTGAATAAATGGTTGGTCCGTTTTACCAGGCCCTGCTCCTAGACCTTTGTCGTAATCAACTTGCCAAGTTAATTCTCCTCTAGATGCAGTAGCAGTAGTAGTGAATTTTTGAATACCACTAGATGCAGTAATCTTTCTAGTTTCTACTACATTACCTGTATTTTTATCAATTAATTCTACAGTAGTATCAGTAGAATCATTAAATCCCTTGTAAGCACGTGTGTAGTAGTTTGTATTGTAACGTTCATTAAAGCGAGTGAGGTCTACGATGCTATAGGTGTAGACATCGCCTTCTTTAGCAGCATATCCTGATGGTACTGTTTGTGAACGAACACTTGCACCGTTAGGATCTTTGATTTCTGGAGTTACTTTTTCTCCATCTTTTAAGTAAGTACTTACCGCTACTGGGTTAGAGTTGTGGTCTCCAGTTACAGCTTCATTAGTAACAGCACGACGGCTACGTACACGTGGTTTATCGCCTTCTGAAACTACAGGTTTTGCTTCAGTTACTGGTTTTGCTTCTTCAGCTTTTTCTGCTGGTTTAGCAGCTTCTTCAGCAGTAACACCTGCTTCAGCCGCAGGTTTTGCTTCAGTTGCTACTGGTGCTGCAGTCGCAGCTGGAGCTTCCGTTGCTGCTTTTGCTTCTGTTGCTAAAGCAGTGTTTGAGAGATCCACTTTAGGTGCTGTTGCTCCCTGAGCGTAGGTCTCACCTGGAGCTGTAGTAGCAGTATCTGGCGCCGTTTGAGTCGACTCAGATTGAACGCTTGTTGCTGCTTCCTTGCTTGCGTCAGTAGGCGCAATAGCGTCATCCGCAGCTACTGTCGGAGCTCCTACAGCAAAAAGCGCTGTCCCAAGTAATACAGAACAAACGCCAACGCTATACTTTCGCAAAGAAAAGCGCTGACGTCTATTAAACATTTCCTTCATTAATTTGTATCTCCTTTTTCATATTTTTATTGTTTGATACATAACAAATATTACCAGACTTGTTGACTACCGTCAACTAAATATATCAAAGTTGTTACTTACCGTAAAACTTTCTGAATATTCAGATGAAGTTTCCCTCTATTTTTTAACATTTTTTTACTTTTTTTCCCATTTAGTCCATTTTTTTATCATTCATTTTTTGCACTTTTCCATCTTTAATAATATAGAAAATAGGTGTTCTATTTTTTGAGTCAGCAAACAGATATATAACTTTCCGCCGTGAGAAAAGTGCCTGAAACAATAGCGTTTCAGGCACTCGGAATTATTGAGACCTTAGGCTCAATAATTAGTCATGGAACTTCTACGAAGTTCGCTGACGTCCGTACTCACCTAAGGAAAGTTTTAAAGAAGACTCTATCTTCAAACTGAAATTTAGACCGAAATCTCAACTTTTTAAGAAATTTATTACACATGGGAAGCTTAAGAATGCTCCTCTTTCCATTTTTTTCTAATGATGACGAGACTCACAACTGCGACAATAGACAGTAGGGCACCGATAAAGCTTCCTCTGGTTTTGAAGACAAACTCGACCTGATGTTTCCCTTTGGTAATTGGGAAAGATAGGAAGCTATTCCAGGCTCTTTCGGTCGGGACAGCTTGACCATCCACTTTTACCTGCCAGCCGGCACTGTATGGGATGGAGGTCATCATGACATCACTATCATCTGTAATAGTGACCTCCCCCTCGATATGAGTATTGCTGAACTTGGTCACCTTCAAACCTTGGTGCTTGCGCTTCTCAAGTACTTCTTGGATCTGATCCAGCTCGGCTCGATAGACACCCGCCTGGCTCATGTCAATGGTATCTGTTCTAAAGCGAAACTCAATCACCGACTCTTGATTTTCGGTCATGTCCGTCAGTTGCCAGATTTGCCTTTGGGTAAAGGTCTTGGTGTTTGGCAACCATTTGTTGTTGACCAGGACAGAGTAATCTTGCTTGGGAATCAAAGACGCTGGCACAAAGAAGTAATAGGTATTGTTGGAACGGGGAATGACCTTATAGCGGATAATACCTTCCTTAGAAGAATCTGCCCGTCGATAGATGGCCTCTCCTGTCTCCTTGTTGACCTTTTCTTCTATTAAATTCTCCGTTTCAATCCCAGTGAAAGCCAAAGGTTTGAAATACTCTACATAATCGCCTGTGTTCTTTTGATGGCCTTCCATCGAGTTGAGGATAATGTTCTGGTTGGCAAAGGCATTATTAGCCCCAAATTGAATATTCTTCACGAGGGAATTGGTCCCATAGGCCAAAGGGAAGGAATGAGGGTTTTTATAGACGACAAAGCGATTGTCTTCATAGACTGTCTCTGTGTAGTAACGCCCCATGTCAAAGCGGTTGGTAAAGCGATAGAAATACATCTTTTCTGGATGTGCTTCCATCTCTTTTGGATCGAACTCCTTGGCATGCATGTAATAGCGAACACCGTACAAGGCATCCGTCAAAGGCGTCCCATTGGTATACTCTGTGGCTGCATTGACCCCCAGATCCCCCATGTAAGCAAAGTGGTCCATGGTCGACCGTTCTAAGCTCGAGCTAAAGGTGCTTAAGCCCGGATAAGATACCAAGGATGGAACTGTTCGAGAATAAGCAAAATCGGTCGCAATCCGGTAAAACTTCTCATCCGCATCAGCCTGGACCTTGTCTGTCACACGCTTGACCGAGACAGCAGCATCCGCAAATTTATGGACACTGTCATAGCCTAAGGTCACCTGAGAGAGATAGGCATTGTAGCCCAGCTCAAAGAAGGTCAAGGCTGATAAGATCACGACGGACAAGCGGGACCATTTTTGGTTCAAGACCAGAAGGACAAGCAAGTACATCAGAACGGTGATCCCAACCTGGGACAACAAATAGCCTGCTTTTAAAAGGATGAGGGCAAGGACAAGGAATCCGGCCGACCAGCCAATCCGAATAAGCTTTTCTTTCTGGCTCTTCTTGGACTTGTCCCAATAGCTGTAAAAGCCATAGGAGGCAACGACCAGGAGCGCCAACAAATGAAGGGCGGTAAAGCGGGTGATGTAACGGGTGACACCAGACGGTTGAAGCTTGGCAATGAAGCTATAGTTCTGCGAATAGACATAGACAACTGCCAACGCTAACACCAGACCAATCACTAGATTGGCGATGCGCGAAAGCATAATTTTTTCTTTCATCGCTTGGTAGGCCAGAATGAGCATAAAGAAAGAGAATAGCCAAGAGAAACGGAAAAAGAAACCAGCTGGATTTTGCCCCATATGCCAAATCTTGCTGACAAATTCATTGACAAAAGAAATAAAGAAGACGAGGGTGACCAGACCGGCAGCCCACTTCTTAACTCTGACAACTTTTTTCGACAAGAAATAGGAGACAAAGCCTAGTAGCCCCAAGGCTCCGATATAGATATTGGGAAGGTTTGGCCCCGCAGACCAGCCTGAGGTGTTATCAAAGCCACCCACAACTAGCTTGGCAAAAATATCTAAGGGGTTAATTTGAAAGACCAATGAGAAGGTCATCCCTCCTCCAACCTGGCCCTTACTTTCAATGAGGTTGAAAAAGACCGGTAAGAGGATGACTGAGGCAAGCGCAATCCCGATAATCGAATAGATCACTGCCTGCAAGAGGGGAAGACTGACGTTTCTAATTTTCTTCTTCCAATCTCCTTCGACCATCAGCCTTGGTGATACATAGTAGCAAGCATACAAGGCGATGAAAATGGAGATCATATAGCCCATATAGAATTGGAGCAAGACGGTCAAGCCTAAGGCAAAGGCATAGCGGTAGGGAGCGCCTCCATCCAATAGTTCTTCTAGGTAGACGATGACGATGGGAAGCATGATCATGGCATCATAGAAAATGACATTCATCTGATACGACACCAGCATCCCTGACAGGGCATAAGCCGTCGCAAAGAGGGGCACCAGCCATTTCCTAGACTCCAAGCCCTTATACCGCTTGATCAAGAGGAAGGCAAAGGCCATCCCGATAGCCCCATAACGAAGCCAAATGGTCAAGAAGACCGCAAACCCAAAGTACTTGAGGGGCGTCAAAATATAGATGATATTAAAAGGACTCATCAAATAGTAGCCGAGCACCCCTATCATATCTCCCCCCAGAGACTTGGTAAAGGAATAGCTCAAACTAGATAAATCTCCGGAGAGCACGGCATTTTTTAACAAGCCAAAGAAGCTGATGTATTGTTGACCAAAGTCAACAGCCATCAAGCTTTTGTCTCCAAAGGGAAAAGTCCCCATAAAGGCCCAAACGACCAGCATGATGGCCATTGGGAGCATGGCGCTAAAAGCATACAGCAAATTCTTCGGTTTTCTCTTCCAAAGTTCTTGCCAAGGCTTGGTCCAGACAAACATTCTTCTATCTCCTATCTTCCTTATCCGATACTATCTTCTTTCGCCTTCTCAATATTGGTGTCTTCAATAATGAAATGAGGGCGACGCTTCACTTCGTAATAAATCTTCCCGATATATTCTCCAAGAATTCCGATAAAGATTAGCTGCACCCCACTAAAGAGGATGATGGCCGCAATGGTGGTGAAATACCCACTCACATAATCCCCCGGAGCAAAGATATACTTCATCAACTCAAAAGCCAAGTAAAGAATAGCCAAGCCCAGACAGATAAAGCCAAACTGGATACAAACGCGAAGAGGGCGATCATTGAAGGAAATAATCCCTTGAATGGCATAGTTCATGGATTTCTTGAAGCCAAACTTACTCTTTCCAGCCTTGCGAAGTTCATTTTTGTAGGGGATGACTTTCTCCTTGAAGCCAATCCATTCGTACAGACCTTTATTAAAGCGGTTGTATTCTGGCATGGAGACAAAGGCGTTGATAGCTTTGCGACTGAGAAGTCTGAGCTCAGATTTCCCATCCGTCAAATGGACATCCATCGAGCGGTTGGATAGGAAGTAAAAGAGACGAGCAAAACTGCTCCCCACAAAGGACTCACCATCACGAGTCCGCTGGCCACTGACGATATCGTAGCCTTCCTTGTAAGCCTCTAGAAAGAGAGGGATGAGATAGGGCGGATGTTGCAAATCACCATCCATGACCATGACAGCATCTCCCGTCGCATACTTAAACCCAGCCAAGATACCACTCTCTCGGCCGAAGTTTCGACTAAAGCGAATATATTTGACCCGATCATTGTCTCTGGCAATTCCTGCAATCAGCTCAAAGGTCCTGTCATTGCTTCCATCATCAATATAAAGGATTTCATAATCCGAAAGGTCTTTCCCAAGCATGTCTTCCAGCTGGGCCGAAATAGCTGCATGAGTCTGAGCTAGTACTAATTCCTCATTGAGTAGTGTAATGAGTATTGATAATTTCATCCCTTTTCTCCATCTATCGTTCTCCCAAAAAAGAGAGAGCTTTCGCTCTCTCCATCATACGGAAACTCTTTGTTTATTTATTAGAAATTTTACGTTTTAACACAATTGCACCGATGAGGACAATGACTCCTGAAATTACAAGACCAGTTGCTACGACTTCACCAGTACTTGGAAGAAGTTTCTTACGACCTCCACCAGTACCACCGCCTGGTGTTGACTCAGTCGTGTCACCAGTGGTTGGGCCACCAGGAGTTGTTGTTGTAGTGGTTGTTGGACGTCCTCCACCAGTCGTAGTTGTCGTAGTGGTTGGTTCCTCAGTTGTCGTGGTTGACGTAGTGGTTGGTCCCTCAGTTGTCGTTGTGGTTGAGGTGGTTGTTGAATCCTCTGTTGTCGTTGTGGTCGACGTTGTTGAAGGCTCCTCGGTTGTCGTGGTTGACGTTGTTGAAGGCTCCTCAGTCATCGTGGTTGACGTGGTCGTTGGTGCCACAGTTGTCGTGGTCGACGTAGTTGAAGGCTCCTCAGTTGTCGTAGTTGACGTTGTTGAAGGCTCCTCGGTTGTTGTCGTTGTAGTGGTTGTGCTTGTTGTGGTAGTTGTCGTTGTAGTGGTTGTTCGATCCCCACTACCGCTACCTGAAGCAGTTTCCAAACGTGTCAAGGCGTTGACTGAGCGAGACTTTTCAAAGTTGCTAGCTGACCATTCTAGGACATTAGCTACTTTGCTTCCTTCAGGAAGCTCTGACTTCAACTCTGTTGTGTACTCAATGTACATAGCCCAGTTCCAGTTATCCCCAAAATTAATCGTGAATCCTGTGATGCCACCATCAGCATTTCGTGTAAATTCAGCTTTATTGCTAAAGTTATCAATTGGATCCAATTTAAGAAGAGCCGCCTCATTCGGAATCTTCTCTGGTTGAGTCGCATAACGAACTGCACGGAAGGAACTTTCTACCAAGACTTGTCCGCTGTCGCTGAAGTCATCCTTGATGACCATGTTGTTCAACTTGTCTTGAACCGCATTCAAGACAATACGCCATTTTATCCGCTTAGGATTTTCTGGATCTTGGTAACCATACTTCATTTCATAGTCACCAGCTTCACCATCGTCCTTGTTGTAGTTCAATGTGAAGTCAGTGCTACCAAATGTAAAGTAGTAAGTTCCCGTCTTTGGCAAGTTCGCTGCATTTGGACGAACATTGTACCTCAAGGTCATTACCTTATCTTTGTAATTCTCAGAGAAATAGTTTGTAAAAGTAATGGTCACCTTTTGCGTACTTGGATCGGTCACTGCATTGGCAATTACTTCACCATTTTCGTGTACAATTGGAAACTCTAGCTTGGTCACCAGGCCTAGTTCTTTTGGAAGATCTAGAACCAATGTGTCACCAGCATTGATCTGCTGTGAGTCAGGGAAACTAATCTCGTTTGTCGCCTCCATCGTTTGACCAGTAGTGATCTTCGTGTCGGCAGTTAACGGTTGGTTATCAACCTTAATTTCAGTTTTTATCGTATAACTGGTTACTTCAGTCGCAAAGACTGTCGTAAAAACTGTCAAGGATAAAACTAAAAGACTCATAAATGCTAAAACTCGCTTCACGCGTGCTTTTGTGGTCTGCATATTATGCTCCTTTATAAATTATTTGATTATTATTGTAACATATCTGTTTATAAATGCAAGATTTTTTAATTATTTTTCACTAATTGTTCAGTTTTTTGTCAATCCGATTTTACAGGAGAGTCAAAGCCTCTCAAACACCGAAACAAAGCCCATCGACAGCCTTTCAATTCACAACGAAAACCATCTTGATCTTCATCTTTTTCATTAAATTTTCACAAGCTTTTCCTAGTTTTTTCAGATGTTGCTTTCATCGCTCCGAGAATAAAAGTAAGCAACCTATATAAAAAGGCAGTAGCTACTATGTACTACTGCCTCTATAATTGTTCATTATGAAAAAATATCGCACAGCATATGTTTATTGCTTCTGATCAAATAGACAAGGTAGCCACCTTTTTTACTTCGCCTTCTCTAAAATATAAACATGAGCGGACGAATACTGACTCTCCCGGTATCCTAAAGCTTCATAACTCGCTAATAATTGATTGTATTCTTCGTTTTGATCCTTTTGAGATTGAGGGATCACAATATAATCAATTGTTGGATCCGCCTTCTTATCATTGTGATAAAAAATATCAAAGAGTTTTTTATGACCTCTAAGTGATGGTGTATAGGCTCCCTCAGCTAAGACTGAAGCATCCTTTGGCAAACTTCCTAAAGTCTTTTGGATTTCATCAAACATGTCTTTATTTTGACGGTAATAGCCGATATTAAAGGACCAATTATTAGTAAAGTGGTGTAGAAGACTACCAGAAAAAATAATTCCTACTATCACGATAGCTACCGCTATTTTTTCCTGTAGGATGTTAGTTTCCTTAAGATCCTCTAATGCTAGAAGCGTCATGATGAAAACTAAAGCACCACTTCCATAGCTATATTGGAAACCAATATCATACTGATAGGGCCAATTAGGCAGTAGGTTAATCACTATCAGTGGAAGCACAAGAAAATAAGTCGACCAACGCCGTTGGAGTAGTCCTAAGAAACATAACGGAGCAAACATTAAGAATAAATACCCTAATCTTTTGGCAGTCAGTAGCGTACTAATGACATAGCCTGGATGGAAGAATAGATTCTTAATCACCATTAACATCCCGCTTTCCCCATTGAGCAAGAATCCGTCATACCGTGAAACCATTCCTCCCTCACCATAGGCACTCAAAAGGTACATGGCAAAAACGAAATAGACTATTGGCAAGACAATCTCTGTAAAGAAAAGCCATCTTTTTGTCTGTTTGGATAAATCAAATCGTTTTTGAAAAAGGAAGAACAAACCCATACTCAGTACATAGATAAAGGCATCTTCTTTCACGAACAATAGTAACATGGTCGCTAGTAGAATCTTCCATTTTTGTTCCGAAATAATAAAATAGAATACCCAAAACACTAATGGGACTAAAAAGCAATTTTCATGCAGATGAAATCCCCCTGCCGTTGTCATCACTGGCAACAACACAAACCATAAGACGGCCAAGGTATTTGTGAGATTAGAAAACTTTAATTTACGAAGGATTAATCTCAATGGGATAATCCCCGAAAAGACTACGAGCAACTGTAAAACTTCTAAAGTCTCTACATATGGGAAGAGCTTATAGAATGGCAACATTACATAAAAGATCGGTGAAATATGGACAGAAAAATGAGAGAGTACTCTATCTCTTTCCAAGGTCGTTATCGGAGTCAAATCGTGATTCATCCGTTCAAACATTTGAGAAAAGATCCCAATATCAAACGATGACAACTCATTCGTCTTCACTTTGTAAACCACTACAACAGAAAGATAAAGGACGTAAACTAGAACTAGCGAAAACACGATTATTTGAACTATTTTTTTATGTCGCTCTAAATAGTTAAAGATTGGAAATTTGAGATAGAGGATCATAAACACAATTGAGATAATGGAGGCAATAACAACTGGCCAGATGATTGAAAGAAATCGGGTACTGGAAAGATCAACAGCATGGAAGCCAAGTACTTGATCTTGAAAATTCGAGCTTCCCAAGGTTAGTAAACGCGGTATGGCTAGCAAGATGACCGATAAATACAAATAGGAAGACTTTTCTTCATTAAACATCCCTCCTATAAACAAAATCAGAGCTAAAAGAATTAAACCCAACGATAAAAAGAAGGACATACTCTTATAAATAGCTACGAGGAGAGTCACACAAGAAAGAATCATCGTGATACTACCTATATCTGAGTTCGTCAACTTGTCATGTAAACAAATTAAGGCACCTCCCACAATAAAAAAGATTCCCATTTTTAATACGGACAAGGGGCGAGTGTCAAAAACAGATCCTGTGAGGTCGCACTCAACAAGTCTACCAATAACATTGTCAAATAGGCACTGATACCGCACATGATAGCATAATCCGTTTTCGAAAACAAATCGCTAAAAACTTTTTTCATCATAAAATTCCTCCAAATGATATTTTATCATAATTTTATACTTCAAACCTAGTTTGGACTAATATTTTTGTAGCCTCTCTAACCATTTGATGCCTTATGTTTTCAACCCCTATCAATTTTCAGTTTCGTATTTGCATACAAAAACCGTTAGCCAAAAAGCTAACGGTATAAGTTTAAGTCAATCTATCACCTCAGTGATCAATCCTGTATCGACATCATAGACAGCTCCTGAGATAATGACGTCGTCTGGAATCAGTGGCGATGCTTTTAAGAGAGCGACATCCTCCCGGACGCTCTCGTAGATATCTTGAAAGGGTAGGAAGTCTTGGTCTCCAACATCAACTCCCAACTCCTTCTTCAGATGCTGACGGAAACCTTCATTCTCAAAGGTTTGCGCTCCACAGTCTGTGTGGTGCAAAACCACGATTTCTCGAGTCCCCATCTGTTGCTGTGAGATGACCAAGGAACGAATCATGTCCTCTGTCACGCGCCCACCTGCATTCCGCAAAATATGGGCATCTCCCAAAGCAAGCCCCAGTGCTGGTGCCACGTGAAGACGAGAGTCCATACAGGTCACAATGGCCACTTGCGTTTTCGGTTTGATCGGAAGATGGAGGTCTCCGTGCAATTCAACATAGGCTTGATTGGCTTTTAAAAAATTCTCAAAATAGGACATTAGGAACTTCCTTTCTGGTTGGTAAAATAGTTTGAACACCAAATTATTTACACTCTATCTTACCATCTTTTTCCCAGATTGTCAGTTGTCAGCCTACATGAAAAAGGAGAGCAAAAGCAAACCGACTTCTACACTCCTTTCTTATCTTATGATCGTCTTGGTAAATAACGATTCAGCAAGCCAGCAAAGGTCTGAAGGTTGAGACTTTGAACATAGACCTCACCAGTCCCTCTAAAGGTATTGACAACACCTTCACCCGTTCCGATGGATTGCCAGAAACCATTTTCCAAATGGATATTGTAATCCAAAGACTGGCTCCAAGCAACGACATGGGCATTATCGATGGTGATTTCTTGATTGTTTAGCTCAATTTTTTTAATTGAGCCGTAGGCATTCACCAAGAGGGTCCCTTGACCTTGGGTCGTCATGACGAAGAATCCACCCTGACCACCAAAGAGAGCCTTACCAATCGATTGGGTTTCCATTGTATAGAAAGCTGAACCATCCAGTGCAAGGAAGGCACCATCGTTCAATCGATACTGCTTTTCGCCCAAGTAGAGTGGCACCACCTGACCTGGTGAGTCGGGTGCCAATGCTAGGTAAGCATTATTAGACTGGGCAAATACCTGAGTGATAAAGGTACTTTCACCCGAAACCATTGACCGTCCAACTGCTTTCACAAAGCGTCCCACACCAGAGCCACTCGCATTTAATTTGGTGTTGAGGGTCACATTAGGCGTATGGTAGACCATACTCCCCCGTTGAATATAGACAGTTTCACCTTGATTGAGAGACAGCTCGACCAAAGGGAACTGCACATTGTTATCTGTAAAAAATTGCAAAATAAGTACCCCCCTATGTTTAGTAAGTATAGAAAAAGTATAGCACAGGAAAAACCTTTTTGCAAACGATTCCAAGATCTGGTTAAGAAAAGACTTTTTTCAGAACTTCCCCTACCGTGGAGACTGCTATCACTTGAATGTCATCTGGGATCGCGATCCCTTGGAGAGAATTTTTTGGCGCATAAATCTTAGTGAAACCAAGTTTCGCCGCTTCGTTGATCCTTTGCTCAATCCGAGTCACGCGACGAATCTCCCCAGTCAAGCCAATCTCACCGATAAAGGCTTCTTGAGGATTGGTTGGAAGCTCCTTGTAGCTAGAAGCAATGGCTACCGCTACGGCTAAGTCAATGGCTGGTTCGTCTAGTTTGACACCACCAGCTGACTTGAGATAGGCATCCTGATTTTGGAGAAGAAGTCCGCAACGTTTCTCTAACACAGCCATAATGAGACTGACCCGATTAAAGTCCAGACCCGTCGTTGTCCGCTTGGCATTTCCAAATACAGTCGGTGTCACCAAGGCCTGAACTTCCGCCAAGATTGGTCTACTTCCTTCCATGGTGACGACAATGGCAGAACCAGTCGCCCCATCCAAACGTTCTTCTAAAAAGACCTGACTGGGATTGAGGACTTCGACCAGCCCACCTGATTGCATCTCAAAGATTCCAATCTCATTGGTCGAGCCAAAGCGGTTCTTGACCGCTCTCAGGATCCGGAAGGTATGGTGCCGTTCCCCTTCAAAGTAGAGCACCGTATCCACCATGTGTTCCAGCATCCGAGGGCCCGCCAAGGTTCCTTCCTTGGTCACATGACCGACGATAAAAATGGCAATGTTATTGGTTTTGGCCAGCTGCATGAGCTCAGCTGTTACTTCCCGCACCTGAGAAACTGATCCCTGCACCCCTGAAATCTCAGGAGATATAATGGTCTGGATCGAGTCAATGATGAGGAAGTTGGGCTGGATGCGCTCCACTTCTGCTCGAACACTCTGCATATTGGTCTCGGCATAGAGATAAAACTCACTGTCAATATCTCCCAAGCGCTCTGCCCGAAGTTTGATCTGTTGGGCCGACTCCTCTCCACTAACGTAGAGAACCGTTCCCACTTGAGACAACTGGGTCGACACTTGGAGAAGGAGGGTCGATTTCCCTATCCCAGGATCTCCCCCGATGAGAACGAGACTCCCTGGGACCACTCCTCCACCAAGGACGCGGTTGAATTCCTCCATCTCCGTCTTGGTCCGGTGAACATTGATAGAGGTCACGTCCGCCAATTTCATGGGTTTGGTCTTTTCACCCGTCAAGGATACCCGTGCATTCTTGACCTCTGCGACCTCGACCTCCTCGACAAAAGAAGACCAAGAACCACAGTTAGGACAGCGCCCTAGGTATTTGGGTGAGTTATAAGCACAATTTTGACAAATAAATGTCGTTTTTTTCTTAGCGATAAGATACCTCTTTCTAAATCTCTATCTCACACTCAATCACTTGGCAAAAATCAATGGTTTCATTCGGTACAAACTGGCGCATGAGCATGCGATGGGTAACCACTACAAGCTTCTGGTAGTCTCGGTACTTGGCCAAAGTTTCAATAAAGCGAACTCTCATATCCTCAGCGGTTTCATATTGAATTGGGCTATCCGGAAGGAGCTTCCCATTATTTTCTAGAAACAGAGTCCGAGCTGTTTCAAAATTCTCTATACCACTTTCGTATACCTGCCATTCGTGCAATAAGGGTTCTACTCTCAAAGGAAGTCCAGTAGCACAAGCCAGATAAGAAGCTGTTTCTAAAGCTCGCGTTACTGCTGAAGCTACTAGTAGATCAGCTGATTGGAACAAGGGGTTTTGGCAAAGGTCCTGAGCCTGTTTCCTTCCCTTCTCAGATAAGGGAGCTAGATCCATTCCAAATCCGGAATAAGCACGCTCCTCTAACACACGATAATCTGGCTCCCCGTGACGGACAAAGATAATCTTCATCTTAGTGCCCTGTTGACCCAAATCCACCGGTCCGCACGCCATCCGCCTCATCTCCATCTGCAATCAAGAAAGGAGCAAAGACAGCCTGAACCACACGTTCCCCAACTTCAAGAACAACTTCCTGATCGGTAATATTTTTCATCTGAGCAAAGATATGGCCTTCATTTCCTGGATTCCCATAGTAGTCGCCATCAATAACCCCCACAGAGTTGATCAAGACCAGACCTTTTTTGCGAGGATTGGATGAGCGGTCGTAAAGATACAGCACCTCCCCCGCTTGCATATAGGCCTTGACCCCAGTTGGGACGAGGACGATTTCTCCCGGTGCAATCACTGTGCGCTCTGCCACCTTTAAGTCGTAGCCAGCTGCATGGGCTGTCTCCCGTTTTGGCAACAAGTCCTGATTGGTATAGCTTGATACAAGTTCAAATCCACGAATTTTTGTCATGATGATTCCTCTTTCATTCTAAATTGTTTCCATCTCTTCTATTATACCATCACTTTTCCCTAGCGTCTCCCCTATACTACTATTCGTATTTTTTCTGACAAACACATAAAAGTCCCCTCAACCGAGGAGACTTTTGCAGGAGATTATATGAAAAAAGTAAACTGTATCAAACAAAGTTAGGAGGTCTTTGTTGATGAGACTAGTTTACCTCTTTCTCCTTAAAAAAATCTAAAGAGTTTACAATTCTTGCAACAGATAGCGGAAGAGTTCGAGATTGCCTTTTTCTTCTTTGACTAGGAACTCTGGATGCCATTGCAAGCCGATGATGCGATGACCATCTACTGCTTCGATGGCTTCAATGGTCTGATCTCGTGGATCAATGGCAGTCACTCGAAAGTTGGGCGCCAAGTCCTTGATACTTTGGCGATGAACAGAATTGATCTGGCTGGCTTGCCCAAAGAGACGCTCCACCACACTGCCTTTTTTGGTCTCAATTGAATGAGAAGTGCCAAAAGGAAGGCCCTGCCAGTGTCCTTCCACTTCTTGATGGAGAGTCCCACCGAAGGCCACATTGACCAACTGAACTCCTCGGCAGATGGCTAGGACCGGCTTATTTTGACGGACTGCTTCTTTTAACAAGGCCAATTCAAACTGATCGCGCTCGAGATTGTAGTCATCACTCTCGATAGCGATCTCTTCTCCATAAAAGCTAGGATGGACATTTTGCCCCCCACTGAGGATAAGCTTGTCCACTGTTTCGATATAATCTTTTGCAAAAGATGGGTCTCCCACTGGGATGACCATAGGAAGGCCACCTACTTGCTTAATGGTTTCCGCAAACTTACAAGATACAGACGAATGGATATTTTTTCCATCTGGATCCACTGCACATAGATTGGCAGAGACTCCAACAATCGTTCTACACATGGCCTTCCCTCCTTTAATATTTCTATTCCCTATTTTATCATCCCACCCTTAGAGCGTCTAATATGTATTTTTTAAGGGCCTGATAAATATTTTTTATCACCCAAAGCAAAAAAACAGGCTTGTCTAGCAAGGCTAGAACAAAACCTGTTTTAGAGATTAATTCTCACGTTTTTTGTAAACCAAGGCACTTCCAGCAACCGCCAATGCGAGTCCTGTAGCCACTAGTCCTTCACTCATTGATTGACCAGTAGAAGGAAGAACTTCTTTTTTATCCTCTTTTGGAGGATTTGATGGAATTTCTTTTTCTGGTTTTTCAGTAGAAGGTGGTGGGGTTTTCCCTTTTGGAGGATTTGATGGAATTTCTTTTCTTGGTTTGTCAGTAGAAGGTGGTGGGGTATTCCCTTTTGGAGGAGTCAGTTGATTGACAACATTCCCTTTATCTACTACCAAATTTGTCGCAGCAGTTAACTCTGCCGCAGAAACAGTGATTGAAACGTTTGAAAGTTGGTATCCTGCCGGAGCAGTCAATTCTTTCACCACATAATCCTTAGCCTCAAAGCCTACAAAGCTTACAAGACCATTAGCATCAGATGTCGCTGTCGCTTGACCTTCACCATATGGATTGGCAACTGGTGTCACACCATCCGCCTCAAAGAGTCCGAAGACTGCTCCTGCTAGAGATTGGTAGAATGGATTTACCTTGTGAAGCTTAATGGTATATAGCTTCAATTCTGGTTTCTCAACTACTGGTGGAGTTGGCGGAATCGCTGTAAATGGTTTGTTGACAACTTTTCCTTGATCAAGTACTTGATCGGTTGACGCAATCAACTGGCTAGATGAAACAGTAATCGCTTCTTCAGAAAGTTGGTATCCTTCTGGAGCAGTGATTTCTTTCACTACATAATCCTTGGCTTCAAGTCCTGTAAAGGTCACAAGACCGTTGGCATCGGATGTCGCTGTCGCTTGACCTTCGCCATATGGATTTGCAACTGGTGTTACACCATCTGCTTCAAAGAGTCCAAAGACAGCTCCTGCCAAGACTTGACCTTCATTATTGACTTTGTGCAATTGAATGCTATAAAGAGTCAATTCCGGTTTCTCAACAACTGGCGGAGTTGGTGGAATAGCAGTAAACGGTTGGTTCACCACATTTCCTTTATCCACTACCAAGTCTGTCGCAGTGCTCAATTCTGTTGCAGAGACAGCGATTGAAGCAGTTGATAATTGGTAACCTTCTGGTGCTGTCAATTCTTTCACTACATAATTCTTAGCCTCAAAGCCTACAAAGCTTACAAGACCATTAGCATCGGATGTCGCTGTCGCTTGGCCTTCGCCATAAGGGTTGGCAACCGCTGTCACACCATCTGCTTCAAAGAGTCCGAAGACAGCTCCTGCTAGAGCTTGACCTTCACCATTGACCTTGTGAAGTTGGATGGTATAAAGTTTAGCTTCTGGTTTTTCAACTACTGGTGGTGTTGGTGGGATTTCACTTGTCACAAAAGTATTGATAAAGGATTTCTTTTCACCATATGCCACTGTAGCCTTGATGGTATTGCTTGCATCATCTTTCGTAACAGTTACTGTCACTTCAATGCTAGCTTGATCGTAGGTCATTCCTTTTTCTTGAGATTGAGGAATCACTTCTTTAATCGTGTAGTGGAAAGTTTTTCCTGCATCTTCTTGTGAATAAGAAATTTCATCAAAGGCTACGGAACCATCTGCAGCATTTTGTTTTGTTTGAAGAACTTCTCCAGCTTCATCCAACAAGTTAAAGCTGAATTCGCCATCTTTTAGGTCACGACCTTCTAAAATCTTGCTAGCTGAAATCTGAGCTTTTGCTGGACTTGGAGCTGAGTAAGTATTTGCAAAGACCTTGTTTTCTGGATAGACAACTGTTGCTTTTAGGTTGTCTCCATCTTTTGTTACCTGAACGGTTACTTGTTTTTCTGCTGTATCGTATGTGATACCTGGGGTAGTCCCTTTGACTTCTTTCACAGTGTAAGTGTGTTCACCTTCTGCTGTGTAAGAGATAGCATTAAAGGTTACTTTGCCAGATTTGTTAGTAACAGTTTGAAGTTTGTTAGTACCTTCGTACAATTCAAAACTAAACTCACCGTCTACCAAGTCACGACCTGTCAACTCTTTAGACAACTCAATTGTTGCAGTCGTTGCGTTTGGTGTGAAGGCGTTGGTAAAGGTTTTGCTTTCTGGATAGACAACTTCTGCCTTCAAGGCATCTCCATCACGAGTGACTTTAACAGTCACTTGTTTTTCAGAAGCATCGTAAGTAATAGTGGCATTGTCACCTTTGACCTCTTTCACAGTGTAAGTGTGTTCACCTTCTGCTGTGTAAGAAATGGATTCAAAGGTTACTTTGCCAGATTTGTTGGTGACAGTTTGAAGTTTGTTTGAACCTTCGTACAATTCAAAACTAAATTCGCCATCTACCAAGTCACGACCTGTTAACTCTTTCGTCAACTCAATTGTTGCAGTTGTTGCGTTTGGCGTGAAGGCATTGGTAAAGGTTTTGCTTTCTGGATAGACAACTTCTGCCTTCAAGGCATCTCCATCACGAGTGACTTTAACAGTCACTTGTTTTTCAGAAGTATCGTAAGCAATAGTGGCATTATCCCCTTTGACCTCTTTCACAGTGTAAGTGTGTTCACCCTCTGCTGTGTAAGAGATTGATTCAAAGGTTACTTTGCCAGATTTGTTGGTGACAGTTTGAAGTTTGTTTGAACCTTCGTACAATTCAAAGCTAAACTCACCGTCTACCAAGTCACGACCTGTAAGGGCCTTATCTAATTCAATCACCGCACTGGTTGGTGTCGGTTCTTTAACAATTTTCTTGTTTGTAACTTTTTTAAGAGCTGTTTTCGTTGTTCCAAAATCTTCTGATTTGACATCAATTGGAGTGGCATCCAATTCATATCCTTCTGGAGCTTTTGTTTCAACTAATTGGTAAGCTGTGTTCAACAAGCCACCAATGCTCGCTTCCCCCTTTGCATTGGTTGTCAACTTACCGACAACAGCACCTGTTGCAACACGGATCACGTTAAACTCCGCACCTGCTAAAGCAGTGTTTTCATCCTGGCTATCAATTTTCTTGAGGTTGATTGAGTAGGTAGACCCTTCAGCCTCTCCAGTAGCATCTTGATAAACAAATGGATTGCTCTTAGTTTCAACAACTTTTTTTGCATTCAAGGTTACATTGTTATAGAACTCGGCACCAACTTTAGGGGTATAAGGAATCTTCACCTTATAGGCAATCGAGTAACCTTCGCCTTGGGCTACATTGCCCAAGCTGACTTGGAAGCTCTTCTTGTCTGCTCCAAACTCAACTGGAAAAGAAACAACTTGCCCATTTTTCAAATCTAATTTATGCGAACTGTTAACGACCCAATTCCCTTTTTTAATCACAAAGGAATCTTCTACGTAGCTCATTCCTTCTGTTTGCAATTGGTCAGTCACAACTGCTTCTGTCAACGGCTCTTTCGCTGCATTGACACGCACTTCATATTGACGTGTAATGCTACCATCAGCTAAGTGTTTTGTTCCCCAGCTAACCTTATCCAAGGTCTTTCCAGCGTTCCCTGGGTCAACTACAAAGTCAACTTTTCCTACAGGGACAGGATTGTTATCCACATTCAAGGTGATTGGCACCTTGCTTGGAGATTCTGTTGCCGGCTCTACCCGAACTCCAAAAGACAAGCTTCCTGAAATATTCGATTTCGTTTCCACATAATTTTCATAAGTCAGGGTGATGGTTTTGTTGGCGGCATTAATGACTGCTTTTGCAACCACTTTACCATCCGGGCTCTTCACATCAAATGTTTGATCCTTGATAAATTTTAAATTCTGAGGGAGGGTAATGACCGCTTGATCCCCAGATTTAACCTCATTCGGAACATTGAAAGTTAGATCAACCTTAATGTCCGTATACTGGTCCACGGGTGACTTAGCAGGTGTGATCGTTTTACTTGTAATTTGGATCTTTCCTGTTGCGCCATCAGCATGGGCCGACCGTATTTTGGACAAACCAAAGACACTAGCTAAAACTAATACTAAGGTCAGTATTATTTTTAAGCTCTTTTTCATCATAAACTCCTTTTTCTTTTTGTTTCTCCTATATATCACTAGCTAGAGTAATATATGGAAAGAATTTTATCATATTTAACTTATATATGCAAGAATAATTTACTAAAATTCCCAACATTTTATCAGTTATCATATTATTTGCTTTTCCTCTGAAATTCAGCTAGATTCCAAAGCTTTTTTCTCTATAGTATGGTAAAATAGAAATGAAATCTTCACGAAGGAGAATACTATGGATAAACAAACCGTTGCAGTCATCGGTCCTGGTTCTTGGGGAACTGCCCTTTCTCAAGTCCTCCACGATAATGGCCATGAAGTGCGGATCTGGGGAAACGTCCCAGAACAAATCGACGAAATCAATAAAGAACATACCAACAAACGCTACTTTAAGGATGTCCTGCTAGATCCAGGGATCAAGGCTTACCACAACTTGGATGAAGCCCTTTCTGGAGCAGATGCTGTCCTCTTTGTCGTCCCAACCAAGGTGACACGACTCGTTGCTAAGCAAGTAGCTGAACTCTTGGACCATCCTGTCAAGGTCATGCACGCCTCCAAAGGGTTAGAACCAAACAGTCACAAACGGATTTCTCAAATCTTAGAAGAGGAAATCCCTGCTTCTCTACGTAGCGAGATTGTGGTCGTGTCTGGTCCAAGTCACGCTGAAGAAACCATCGTTCGCGATATCACTCTGATCACAGCAGCTTCTAAGAATTTAGAAACAGCTCGTTATGTTCAAGAACTCTTCAGCAACCACTACTTCCGCCTCTATACCAATACAGATGTGATTGGGGTAGAAACGGCTGGAGCCTTGAAAAATATTATCGCTGTTGGTGCTGGAGCCCTCCATGGACTCGGCTTTGGGGACAATGCCAAGGCTGCTATCATCACACGTGGTTTAGCTGAAATCACCCGTCTAGGTGTTAAACTAGGCGCTAGCCCCTTAACCTATAGTGGACTATCCGGAGTTGGGGACCTGATCGTGACAGGAACTTCGATCCACTCTCGGAACTGGCGAGCTGGGGATGCCCTCGGTCGCGGTGAAAAACTAGAAGATATCGAAGCCAACATGGGCATGATCATCGAAGGGATTTCAACTACTAAGGCCGCCTACGAACTGGCCCAAGAGCTAGACGTCTATATGCCGATCACACAAGCCATCTACCAAGTGATTTATGAAGGGCAAGACATACGCGAAGCTATCAACTTCATGATGAACAACGAATTTAAAGAAGAAAATGAGTGGAACTAAGGGTTATTTCTTGCTACTCATTCAACGAAACCATCATTCTTTAGTTAGAAAGGAATTATTATGACAAAAGTTAGAAAAGCAGTCATTCCTGCGGCTGGACTTGGAACGCGTTTCCTACCTGCAACCAAAGCTTTGGCCAAAGAAATGTTGCCAATCGTGGATAAGCCAACCATCCAATTCATCGTTGAGGAAGCCCTTAAGGCTGGCATCGAGGACATTCTCGTTGTCACTGGTAAGTCCAAACGTTCGATCGAAGACCACTTCGACTCAAACTTCGAACTTGAGTACAACCTCAAGGAAAAAGGGAAAAATGACCTATTGAAACTGGTCGATGAAACTACCGGGATGCGCCTCCACTTCATTCGTCAAAAACATCCGAACGGCCTTGGAGATGCTGTCCTTCAGGCGAAGGCCTTCGTTGGGAATGAGCCTTTCGTCGTGATGCTGGGTGATGACCTCATGGATATCACAGATGATACAGCGACTACGCTCACCAAGCAATTGATGAATGACTACGATGAGACACATGCTTCAACCATTGCTGTCATGAAAGTTCCCCATGAAGAAGTTTCTGCCTACGGAGTCATTGCTCCTCAAGGGGAAGGCATCAAGGGACTGTATAGTGTTGAAACCTTTGTCGAAAAACCGGCACCTGAGGAAGCACCGAGTGACCTTGCCATTATCGGTCGTTACTTGCTGACTCCAGAGATTTTCCAAATCTTGGAAAACCAAAAACCAGGCGCTGGAAATGAAATCCAATTGACTGATGCCATTGATACCTTGAACAAGACCCAACGAGTATTTGCCCGCGAATTTAAGGGCAGACGCTACGATGTTGGGGACAAGTTTGGTTTCATGAAAACTTCTATTGATTATGCCTTGAAGCACCCACAGGTTAAAGATGATCTTAAACAATACATCATCGATCTTGGAAAACAATTAGAAGAAAGTGGGAAAGTGACTGAGAAGTAAAAAATCCTCACCCTGACTTTTCGATTATAAAGCAAAGAGACCGGACTAAACGTCCGGCCTCTTTTTCTTTCTTAAAAACAGGTTGGTTCTTTAGGCTTTATTCTGTTTGCGTTTTTCTACATAGAAGGCAAATCCAAGTGCACTAATCAAGACACCACCGATGATACCAACCATTGAAATGGTTTGTCCAGTAGATGGCAATTTTTTGCTTTCTGTTTTTTCTTCTACCTTAGCTGCTGTTTTGTAAACAACTCCATAAGATGAGAAATGATTGGTTGTGAAGGTTACCTTGCTCTTGTCTTCATTCAAGCTGAACTGGTAGGTCTCAACCTTGCCATCTTCTCCAATCCCTACAACAGATTCTACTTCTTTCTTAGGATCCACTGGCATGGTCACCACAGTTGGGCTGAATTGATGAACAGGGCCATTTTGATTTGACAACTGAATGTCGTAAATCTGATAGTCTTTACCTTTGAGGGCTTGGACATCCTTCAATACAGAAGCTACCAAATTAAAGCCACCTTGGGCAAAGTCTGGGTTTTGTAGGGTGATTCCAGTAACAGGATCTACTAAAATGTAAGAATTCGTAGGAAGAACTGGACGATTGTTTGTAGTTGGAGCAGGGACAATCGTAGTTGATGTGTTTACATCCTTGTTTGGCTCAGTACTTGGTTGAGTTGGCTTGGTTTCGTTCTTGCTTGGCTCAGTACTTGGCTCAGTTGGTTGAGTTGCATCCGTGCTTGGTTCAGTCGTTGTAGTTGTGGTTTCATCCTTGCTTGGCTCGGTACTTGGTTGAGTTGGCTTGGTTTCATTCTTGCTTGGCTCAGTACTTGGAGCTGTTGTTGTAGTTGCATCTGTGCTTGGCTCGGTACTTGAAGCTGTTGTTGTAGTTGCGTCAGTGCTTGGCTCGGTACTTGGAGCTGTTGTTGTAGTTGCGTCAGTGCTTGGCTCGGTACTTGAAGCTGTTGTTGTAGTTGCGTCAGTGCTTGGCTCGGTACTTGGAGCTGTTGTTGTAGTTGCGTCAGTGCTTGGCTCGGTACTTGAAGCTGTTGTTGTAGTTGCGTCAGTGCTTGGCTCGGTACTTGGAGCTGTTGTTGTAGTTGCGTCAGTGCTTGGCTCAGTACTTGGAGCTGTTGTCGTAGTTACGTCAGTGCTTGGCTCAGTACTTGGAGCTGTTGTCGTAGTTACGTCAGTGCTTGGCTCAGTACTTGGAGCTGTTGTCGTAGTTGCGTCAGTGCTTGGCTCAGTACTTGGAGCTGTTGTTGTAGTTGCGTCCGTTGGTTCCTTGTAATCATCTGGAAGAGATGCCCGATACGGATCATCTGTTCTACCCGCTTCTTTCAAGGTTGCTGAAAGCTCTGCTTCGTATTGTTTAAATTGTTTGAAAAGACGTTCAGAACGCGCAATTGATTCAGCAGTTACTTGATCCTCTGCCCCTTTTGCAGCTACTTCATCAGCTTTCAAGGCAGCGTATTTTGCATCGCTCACTTTTTGTTCGATAATGAGCTGTTCTTCTAGTGCTTTCCAGTGATTTTGGATAGATTTTCCGAAGAGATCTTGGTTATTGATGGCCATTTGGTCAATGTGCCAAACTGTCCAATACCATGAATTTGGATCATAAGTAGCTGTTTGAGGTTTAAAGGCTTCGTAAGTATCTTTTACATTTCCATAGAATGGAACATAAGGGGTGTTCCGTGAAGGTCCCATGCCGAGCCATACAGTTCCACCAAATGATTTTGGAAGGTTTGGATTGATTTGATAGACATGGGCATCAATCACATTTTCGTTTCCTAAGGCATATTTATATTGGTCTTTACGAACAGTATCGTTGCTACCATCGTCACCTTGTTTCTTAACACCGATTTGATCATCTGGTACAAAGCGACCATTCAAGTGTTCAAAACGGTTCCGTTGCAAGGCAAAAGCATCTTCTAAGGTGTATTTTTTATTTGGATCGGTTGGTGAACGGAAGAGCTCATACTCATCATCCTCATAGGTGACTTTAGAGTCTGGATCTAGCAAGGTAATACCTGCATAGGTCCGTGAACGGTCCCCTTCAGCATATTTTTCTGGTCCATAAGATTTAGCAATATGGAAATTGCCATCTTTATCGGTCTTGTAGTTGCCAGATTCCTTGGCTACTTTTTCGACATCTTTCGAAGCAATCACATTTTCCTTGTCATTCAAATCCACATGACCAAGGTAGTAGGTATTTGCAAAGACTGCGTATTTATCTTCTGGCACCTTCACCGCTACATATTGGTGACCAGAAAGAATTTCCATATACCAAGTTTCATTTTGGTCTGCAAAGACGACCACATTCCCTTCAGCTGAACCTTTTTCTTCGATGACTTTAGCCAGTAATTCAACCCCTTCACGGGCAGTCTTCACACGTGGCAAGATGACATCTAGCATCGCTGCTTCTGGAAGTCCATTCTCTTTCAAAGGATCCGTTGACAAGACTTTTTTATTTGGGATCGCTGTTACTGTCGCAGTCATGGATACACCGGCTTCATTAAAACCGTGTTCCCCGAAAGCCCCGTTGCTACCGTCACCACGAGCAGAGTCATAAGTTGCTGTGTATTTCATTTCATTGGCAGCATGCGGGTAGGTGAATCCGTTGGATTCATCCTCGATTTGATCTCCCTCATTATAGGTCTTGGCATCGACAACAACATAGTTTTTGTTGTGTTTTCCACCATTTGGATAATAAGGATAGTCCTCAGTCCGGCCAAACAGGGTTGTTCCATCCTTGGTCAACTGGCGACCAATGATAAATCCACAGCAGGCCTGAACGGCTTGAATTGGTAGGAGTAAGAACGTCATCGCTACCAAAGCTAGTTTAAACAACCATTTCTTCATCGCAAATCTCCTTTTGCTTATTCTATGTCCTCAAGCGGTTTTTGGACACAAGTAGGTTTTATATACCATCAGTCTACTCCTTTTCAATCAACATTGCAAGCGCTTTCTTTTCACATTTTTATTCATTTATTTGTGATATTTTTAGCTTTCTCTATCGTTTTTAAGAAATAAATACAAAAAAACTGAGACTTCACTCAGTTTTCAGATAATTTACAAATTCGTTACAAATCATTAAAAGGGTTGAGCAAGTAAAGGCCAAGCATAAAGAAGGATGGCCCCAGCTGTATAAAGAAACAGAGCTACCAAGCGCCAGCTTTTTTTCACACTATCTTGCTCACCATAAACGGGAAAGACAAAGGCTAGAAGCCCTCCTCCCACCAGGCCTCCTAAGTGACCGGCTAGACTGATCCCCGGCATGAAGCTAAAGAGGATATTGATCAGAATCAAGGAAGTATAACGTTGGCTCAGATAGTGAATATAGGGACTTCGAGCTATAAAGCGCAAACTGGCAATGGCACCAAAGATTCCAAACAAGGCGGTAGAAGCCCCAGCTGCAACAGCAAGAGGAGAAAAAACCAAGACAAAAAGGTTGCCCATTAAGCCGGATAAGAGGTAGAGGGCTAAAAAGGCCTTTGAGCCAAATAGATCTTCTGCGATTCTTCCGATAAAATAGAGGGTAACCATGTTCAAAACAAAGTGTTGCAAGCCAACATGAACAAACATGGCAGCAAGCAAACGCCAGCTCTGGCTCGGGTCCATTTGGATTTCCGCCCCTAAGACACCCCCAAAGTCGTAAACAGTTTGGACCGATTCATAGTCAAAGCCACGAAGCAATAACATGGCTAGAAAAACGCCGGTTGTTAATAGGAGCAAGCTACTGGTCACCGGGTATTTCTTATCAAATAGTTGATTCATCCACAAGAACCTCCTGTACTGGAATATCATGGGGAGCAGGTGAAAAGTCTACTTCCTGGCAAGCATAGATAGTGCTGACGGTCGCTCCGTCGAAATCTGCCAAATAGCGATCGTAATAGCCTCCTCCATAACCCAGACGGTAGCCATCCTTTTGAAAGGCCACTCCAGGAACATGGATCAGGTCAATCTCCGACTGATCTATCACTTGAGCCCCATCCTCTGGTTCCAAGAGACCAAAGGCTGTTGGTTTCAATTTCTGCGGATCATAGACTGCAAATTCCATGCGCCCTTTGGGATAGGTTTTTGGGATGACAACCTGTTTGCCATCTTCTTGAGCTGCATCAATCAGAAAACTCGTATCCACCTCATGCGGGAAGGACAAATAGGTCGCAATCACGCTTGCTTCTTGGTAAGCTGACAAAGAGCGTAACCGCTGGATCAAGGCTCGATCAGCCTTTCGCTTGTTCTCCGGCTCCAAGCCTTTCATCTTCTTCAATATACTTTTTCGAATACTTGCTTTCATTTCCGTCTCTCTTTATTGGTTGGCTTTCATTTTTAAGAAAGGACTAATGGCTTTGACACCAAAGTGCAGGGTTTCTTCCTTGGGACTCATCTGAGGGTGATGAAGGGCATAAGGACTGTCCACTCCCAACCAGAACATGACTCCATCCACTTTTGACAAGAGATAACCAAAATCCTCTCCGGTCATGGCGGGTAGGATATCCATCAAGGTCACATCTTCTGCTTGATCAAAGAAAGTCATCAATTCATCTGCCAAGTCTGGATTGTTTTCCACCGGCAAATAGCCCCCTTGCTTGAGTTCCAACTCTAGGTCCATATCAAAAGCATCTGCAACCCCTCTCGCAATCGTCTCGAGTCGTTTCTGGGTCAAGAGGTTCATTTCCATGGTCAGGGTCCGGATGGTCCCATGCAGAAAGGCCGTTTCTGCAATGACGTTATTGGTCGTCCCCGCATGCATGGAACCGAAGGTCACAACTGCCCCCTCGATAGGATCGACATTACGGCTGACAATGGTTTGAACTTGAGTGACAAAATAGCTAGCAGCAACCAGGGCATCCTTGGCTTCATGAGGAAAGGCGGCGTGTCCACCTTTTCCTTTAAAGGTCAGCTTCACTTCACAGGTCCCTGCAAAGAGCGTCCCCCGATTGGTCGCGATTTCGCCTACCTTTAAGTCCGGACGGACATGGAGGCCGTAGAATTGATCAGGTAGCCAGTCTCCAAAGGCCCCATCTTCATACATAAGCATGCCTCCAGCTTCATTTTCCTCGGCTGGTTGAAAGAGGAACAAGAGATTGTTCTTAGGCTGTTCTTGAACCAATTGCTCCAACAAGCCCAAGGCTAAGGTCATATGAACATCATGGCCACAGGCATGCATCCGACCTTCGTGGTGGGAGGCAAAGTCAAGGCCAGTTTGCTCGATAATGGGCAGTCCATCGATATCCGTCCGCCAGCCAATGGTCTTTTCTGGATTGGATCCTTTCAGAAAAACCAGGATCCCCGTCCGCCAGGTCCGCTGCTCGACGAATTCTTTTCCCTCGGTGATTTCTGCGATGCGCTCCAAGAGATAGGCTTGTGTTTTAAATTCTTCTAGTCCAATTTCTGGGATTTGATGCAGGTCCCGCCGAATTTTTACTAAATCAAGTGTCATATCCATCTTCCTCTTTTGAGAAGAAGCCGAGGTATCCCCCAGCTTCCTTTTCTTATTCCTCTATTATAGGTTACGCAAGGCATCCTCAAGCGCTGTTTTTTGTTGCGTCTGTTCGTCAATCGTCTTGATCACGCGCGCAGGTACACCTGCTACCACTACATTTTCAGGTACATCTTGGGTAACAATCGCACCCGCTGCTACGACAGAGCCATTGCCAACTTGAACCCCTTCGATGACAACGGCATTGGCACCCACCAAGACGTTATCCCCGATACGAACTGGTTCTGCAGAGGCTGGCTCAATGACACCTGCAAGGACTGCTCCTGCTCCGATATGGCTATTTTTACCAACCGTTGCACGGCCACCAAGAATAGCTCCCATATCGATCATGGTCCCTGCACCAATTTCAGCCCCGATATTGATGACGGCTCCCATCATGATTACCGCATTGTCTTCAATGGTCACCTGATCTCGAATGATCGCACCCGGTTCAATCCTGGCATTCAAATAACGCTTGTCCAGCAAAGGTACCGCTGAATTGCGACCATCTTGCTCTACGATATAGTCTTTGTTTTCTGTTAAGTTGGCAAGAAGGGGCTCAATCTCTTTCCAGTCTCCAAATAGGACATTGCCTAGCTTTACAACGGATGCTGGAAGCTCTCCTGCCAATTCCCCTTCAAAGGTCACTTTTACGTTGGTTTTCTTTTCTGCATTGCCGATAAAGGCGATAATCTCTTGTGCAGTCATTTTTTGTGCAGTCATGTCAGTACCTCTTGTTCTTTGTAGTCAGTCCTCTAGGAAGATAAACTCCTTTTGAACTCTTAGATTTTACTATTATAGCATAATTTGCAAGAATTCTTTCTCATCTAAAAATTTCATCAAAGCAACACGTTCTGGACCAACAGAGACAAGTAGAGAGGCCAGAATTTTTTGACAACCCCTAAATAGGAATTCTCAGATGATCTTATCGATTATGATTTATCCTCAACACTCCTTATACTCTTCAAACGGAATCTTCCCCCAGTTTCATCAAAAGACATAAAGACACTCATCTTATCCCTTGTAGTATAGACGATTGTAATTCGTTTGACTCCCCCAATAGCATAATTATTATGCATAAAGTCAGGAGTTCCTAATTCTTTTACAGCTTCTATCAACTCTAGACCTTCTTCAGATGAAGCTTGCAAAGCCTTATAGTCTTTACTTGTTTTCGTGACTTCTCCTCTAAAACTTTTCCTAGTATAATAGGTCACACTACTGAGTTCCATAGAATCTTGTTCTTTCTGAAAATTAAGAGACAAGCGCCCTGTATCCCCGACGAGCTCATATTCTAATCCGATTCTCTGGCTACCGTCGGAGCTAGAGGACAGGTGACCAGAGACCGCTTTCCCAATCTGATCGACAATCTGCTCTGGCGTTACATTAGGTTCATTCGCTTTTCTCACTAAAGAAATGAAATCCTCTATGGACAATTCAATTCTGTGGTCCTTGTCAATATAAGGAGAATCTTCTCCAAAAAATGTAAATTCAGTTTTTACGGATGAATCTGTTGGGAGCTTCTCAGTCTTTTTAGTGGTTGAATAGGAATCTCTTTGATGGGAAAGGTATCTTACATAGTGGAGAGCCCCACAAAAGAGACACACAATGACGACAAGACCTATCCCTAGCTTCAGGAGACCACTGCGACGAGAAAACCAGGATGCTTTGAACTGGCCCATTTGGGATGCGTATACTCGATCTGATCTCGAATATTTGTCTTCCTCAAATTGATCTTTGGATTCAAATACCTCTCCTTGTGGTTGACCTTCTGAAAACACCTCCGGTACTTTTTTATTCCCCCCTGGCACTTTTGACCATTCTCGTTGAATTTTTCTACCTTTTTGCATTTCACTCTCCCTTATTCTCGTTTCTCAGGATGGAAGAAAACGGAATGAGACTCCTCCTTCTCACTTTAGTTATTCTTTTTTATCCTTCAATTTCGTCATACTTCCCAAACGGAAAAAATCTCCATCTTGATCAAAATACAAGGTAACTCGCATCTCATCACTTGCTTTATAGGAGATAGCAATTTGAGCCTCCGTCCCAGGTAAAAAACTGGAATAGAGCCAATCTGGTACTCCCAATTCTTTGATAGCTTCCATCAACTCCACCCCCTCTTGACCTGGCTGAGGAATAAGAGCACTATAATCATCACTTGTTCTTTCAGTTGATTCTCTCTGGCTTTCTAGGGTAAAATACTGAATCGAATGCAGAAGGAGGCGATTCTCCTTTTCACTAAAATCAAAGTCCAGTGCTGCTTTATTATCGGTAAGGAGATACGTCAATACACTTCCTCGACTACCATCAGAGTCTATACTCACATATCCATCTCTTGCTTTTCCTAATTGGTTGAAAATATCATTCATAGTAAGGTTGGCATCATTAATTTTTCTAATGTATGCGACAACCTCCTCTATATTGATATCAACTTTATGATTTGGGTCTGTATAGCGAGAGTTTTTATTAAAAAGATTTTTAAATTCCTTATCTGATAAACGAGCCTCTGTCCCCTTGCTTAATTTTACAGAGTGAGAATCATGCGCAGGTGATTTCACATATCGAGACACAATGTTAAAAAGGAACAAGAGGAACAGACCTCCTAGCACTAGCTTGAAGAAAATAGAGAAATGAGCTAAGTAAGACTTCTTAAGCACACTTTTTTGAAGATTCTCTCCACCATTTCGCTTCCCTGTTTTTGCTTCTTTGACCCTGCTTGGTAGTTCCATCCTATCATTCTGCAGATTACTTTTTGAAGAGAGCTCTGAAGAGATTTTATTTCCACCTGGGACCTTAGTCCATTCTCTCTGAATCTTTCTACCTTTTTCCATTCAATTTCTCCCCTCTATCAGGTAAGACTTGTAATCCCTTGAGAGTCCACCTGGCTCTTTCGCAACAAATAGCAAGAACCATCCATTATTTCAATCTCTAATAAATAAGATTTCCCCTTCTCATCCTGAAAGGATAGTTGAAAACCTTCCTGATCAGGCCCGATCTGGCGTCGGACGAGGAATTGTAATCCCTGATAGCTACCTAGAAGTGCTTTCAGATCTATCTTTTCTCCAGGTTCTAAGTTCTGGTAAACTTTTTCTGAAAAAGCTTTTTCCCCCTCCCGGTCTAGATTGGCTAGACTGGCGTCAATCTCTTCTAGCAGATAACTCCCATCAGCCCCCTTGCTAAAAAGCAAACGGATGGAGGCTCCCTTTCCCCTATCGTCCCATCGATAGAGCAGGGAGAGACTGGGTTGCTTACTTGCTGTAGATTGAAAGAGAACTTTCTCTTGGGGGTGCCCCATCCCCTTCAGAAGGGTCTCCAGGCGACTTCCAGTCTGCTTCAGGCTACCGTTTTGGTTCTTTATCGACAGAGAAAAATGCTTAATTTGTTCCAAGGTCCATGGCGAATCCTTTTTTTCATTCGTTTCTTTTAAGAGTCGCTCCCCTTGAAATTCTTTCGCTTCAAAAGTTGATAAGTTCCTTATTTCACTTATCGCTGTAGAACTTTTGGGTGGATGACTAAGGACCTCTAGACCCATCCCTAAGAGGAACGCTAGCAGCAGGAGACCAGGAATTTTTAGCTTCTTGATGACTGTATCCATTTACTCCTCCTTATTCGACCTTAACTAGATGATAGTGAGCATCTTTTTGGGCTTGCAAAGTGAGAAAGACGAGCCCCTCTTGTGCACGGTAGGTTAGGACCAAAACTGTCTTTCCATCCTTATGATTCAAAAGCAATGATTGTGGCAAGCCAACCTTTTGTAAAATGTCTTCTAGTTTCATGCCAGTTTTCTCTTTCCCACTAGCAAGACTGGTCAAGGCTGCCTTTTTCAGCTGTTTACTTTCTATATTCTGCTTAGAGGTTGGTTGATAGCCCTGAATAGCTGTTAGATAGTAGCCATCCTTCATATGGGTAAATTCAAATTGGTATCTATCTCGACCATCTTGTGTCGTTCCATAGCTGAGACGAAGGAGCTGCGTTCTAGCTTTTGACTCCAGCCGAGCTTGCTTGGCTCCCCCTAATTTTTTGACCAGGGTCTCCGGTGTCGTCCCCTTGGTGCTTAGCTCACCAGTCCCATCTCCTATTTTAAATTCTAGCAATTCCTCCAAATGCACCCCAACTTCTGGTCGATCTGATTTCGCCAGGAAGGCCTGCAGATAAGCTTCTTCCTTACGAAAGGTCACTTGCTGGTCTGGATTTAGCTGGTCTTGTGGACTCCCAGAAGCAGCAAGCCCATATCCTACTCCCAACATTGCGAGGATCCCTAAAAGAATCCCTCTTTTTTGGATGAAAGCTAAGAGGGTCTTCAGATGTTTTCTTGTTATTTCCTTTACATTATCCATTCTGCGATCGTATCTGTATCCCTTTCCGTCCAACTGTTCACACCTATTTCCTTTGGCAACATATTCTACTATACCATAAATAGCTCGTCCCCGCTAGAACAGAAAAAGATCTGAAAATGCCATTCCAGATCTTTTTAGGGTTTTAGGTGAATGGATTTTTCCTCCCTTACCTCTTTCGAAAAGAATGAATGAAGAGCCCCTTCTTCATCATAATTTTTTTTCAGATAAAAGGAAATCTCCATCAGATTGTCTCACAAAAGTCAACCTATATTCAGAAGAACTTGAGGATTTTATATTTACTGTCATTGTAGTAACAATATCTTTAGTTTTGTAGTCTTCATCTGCAGACATTGAAAGACTAGAAATAGTATGATCCTTAATCACTTCCTTGTAGGATACTCCATCCTTACCAGTTTTAGCATCTCCCACTTTCAGTTTATCATAGTAAGATGAGGTCATAAAATCGTCCTCAGCTTCTTTATGATTCCCTAAATAATAGAGGTTTTTTAAATAGTAATTGTCTCCTTTCTTCTGAAACGTAAGGCGCATTTCACGAACAGTACGATAACTAGTCAGCGTATCATCCTGATCTTCTTGTAACTCGCCCCATTCTAAATCAATTTTATCTTTTCTAAACGTGCCTTTCAAAGCTTTGCCATGTACATCCACAACATCTTCAATGCTTGTTCCTAAATCTGGAGTTTCGTATGTACCAAACTCCAAATCAGCTAAATCATCAATGTTCCAAGAAAATTCTGCTTCTTCCGGATCAATATACTTACCAGCCTGATCTCGTTTTGATTCTCCTGCGTTAGCTGTTGGGTGAAGGGCTGGTTCGCTACTTTTAGCATTTGCTGCACCAAAAGAACGACCAAGAAATAGACCTGCAATGACTCCTAAGACTGCAAAAACACTAACACAAGCGATTAACAGACCTTTCCCTGGCTTCTTTTGATTACCAGTTTCTGGCACACCAAATGGTGCCTGTGATTGATTCATATTCATCTTTCATCTATCTCCTCTATATTAATAACGTTCTGGACCAATGTATAAGAAATCTCCATCTGGTTGTGCTAAGAAGCGCAATGTCTTATAATCGTCACCGACCTTAAAGTTTACGGTTGCAATAACACGAGTAGAGTCATACTTTTCTCCGTCCTCAGTCATTTTTGTTTCTGTTCCAATTCGGACAACATTTGATTTATGCTTTTTCAAAACTTCTGATAGGGAAGTTCCACCTTCACCAGTTTTCTTATCTCCTGTTTTCAGATTTTTGAATTCTTTTGTACTCAACTCACGATCTGCAGAAGTATCTTCATCTTCATCGTCTTCTTCGTCTGCATAGAATTCTTCTAAGTCAAAAGCTTCCACAGTTTTCAAATAATAATTGCCATCAACTTTTTCAAATCGGAAATAAACATTCTGATGTTCAGCATTCTTTGCGCGATCCCAATAAAGAGTAAGGCTATTCTTATCATACTCTACACTGGAAGCCAATCCATAGGTTTCAACAATCTGATCAGCAGTCAACCCATAACCATCCTTATTGGTATAACTCAAGGTAGCAAGGTCTTTAAGAGTCCAGGTGAAAACAGCCTCCTTCTTATCTGTAATGAAGCTGTTCTTTATCTTTTTTGCTTCTTCATTAGCGCGTTCTAAACGTTTTGTTCGATTAGCATCTGCTTGAGGCTTAGATGAATTTCCCCAGAAATAGCCAGCTCCACCACCAATTAATCCACCAAGAAGGAGTGCAAAAAGGGAAAAGACAACAAATTTCGTCCATCCACGCTTCGGTTTTGGCTGAACATTCCATTGCGATTGGAAGGCTTGAGGGTTCCCTTGTTGGTAGAAAGGATTGTTTTCTACCTGAGGAGCTTGGTTTTGGAAAAATTGTCCCTGCCCACCAGCTTGTGGTCCTTCTACTGGAGAAGACTGTTGAAAGGCTTGCGCTCCTGGTGCGCCAAATGGCTCATAAGCTGTTTGACCAGTTTGTGCTCCAAAAGGTTCTTGAACGTTTTGACCAGTTTGGGCTCCAAAAGGTTCTTGAACAGTCTGCCCTCCTTGTGCTCCAAAAGGTTCGTGAACGCTTTGACCAGTTTGGGCTTCAAGAGGTGGTTGAACGGTTTGTTCGTCTTGCGCTCCCAAAGGTTCTTGGACAGTTTGTCCCTCTTGTGTTCCAAAAGGTGTCTTGTCTTCTGTTGTCATAATCTCTCCTTTACTAACAACCTGCGCCCGTCATTCTCCCCACTTTTCGTGACCATAGTTTGACGTGCAAAGTATAAATATAGTAGTTCTACTATATCATAAAACAGTCTATTTTTCCACCTCATTCTGAGATATTGAAAGCGATTAAAAAACGACCTCTTGCGAGATCGTTTTGTTGTCTATTATAGACGAGCGTTGAGTTCTTTGCTCAATTCTTCAAATCCTGGTTTACCAAGAAGGGCAAACATGTTACGTTTGTAAGCTTCAACACCTGGTTGGTCAAATGGGTTGATCGCGTTTAAGTAACCTGAAAGGGCAATGGCTAATTCGAAGAAGTAGATAGTGTAACCAAGAGTGAAGGCATCTTGCTCAGGAAGAGTTACGTACATGTTTGGTACGTCACCGTCAGTGTGGGCAAGAAGAACACCGTCAGTCGCTTTTTTGTTAACGAAGTCAACGTCTTTTCCTTGGAGGTATCCAAGTCCGTCAAGGTCTTCTTCCAAAGTAGGGATGATCACATTCTTACGAGGTTTGTCAACGCGGACAACTGTTTCAAACATGATGCGAGTTCCTTCTTGGATAAATTGACCCAATGAGTGCAAGTCTGTTGAGAAGTTAGCTGAAGTTGGGTAAATACCTTTTTGGTCTTTTCCTTCTGTTCAGGCACCCCTTGTGGATCCATCTGCTGGGAATTCCCTTGCACTGACTGGCTAGTTTGATTGACTTGCCAATCAACCACTGCGTCATCTATTTTTTCTAATTTAGACCCAGAAGCCTGGACTTTTTGTCCAAGCTCTGAATCAATTTTTTAGACTTTTATTTTTCTAAATTGCTTGATTTTAAATTTTGTTATGGTCAAGCAGTTTCGAAAATCTGAATGGTAGAGTCCTTTTCAATTACTACTGCTTGGTCTGCTGCAACATGGAGAGTGCCCGGCAGGCTGCCCTCTTTTGAACCATCAAAAGAAATCGTGATATGGCCCAGTCCAGTTAAATTTTTTTCTACTACATTTCCTACGGCAGTAATCGAATATTCCTGACTATCTACCACCAGCTTTCCACCTTCTAGTATTGCACCTAGAAGATTTTTGTTATCGATTTTAAAACAATACTCTGCTAAGTCTTCCGGAGCTTCTTCTCCAAACAAAATGAGCATATTGGCATCTTGAATCATATTCTGAGCTTCAGGCCCCACTTGAATTACTTTAGCTTCAAAAATTTTCTTCATCTAATTCCTATTCATCCTTTCTCAAATCTGTCATAAACTTATGCTTATAGATAAGTTTAACATAATAGTTGCTATGTTTACGTGCATCTATCAAAAGTTTACTGATAAAGGCCAATACTAGCTATCCAAGCTACTAGCACCCGCGGAACACCATTGAGAAAGCGTGAATAAAGCACAGAAGGGACACCAACCTCAACTGTTTCAGCCTTGGCTTCAGATAGACCGAGTGCTACAGGAATGAAATCACAACCGTTTTGAGTGTTGATAGCAAATATAGCTGGCAGAGCCATTTGGGGCGGAATAGTCCCTTTGCCGATTTCAACTCCAATTAAGGTTCCAATAATCTGACTGATAACAGCTCCGGGGCCTAACAAAGGAGATAGGAATGGCAAGGAACAGATAAAGCCAATCAAAATGAGTCCCCAGATGTTCCCAGCTAGGGGAACCATTAATTTTGCCAGCCAATTTCCAACACCTGAACCTTGAATAACCCCAATCAGCAAGGAAACAAAGGCCATGAAAGGAATGATCGTGTTGAGCATTGTTTGGATGGCTTCACGAGCAGCCTGGTTGAAAGTCGCAACGACCTTCCCAGCGCCCATCCCAATTCTTGCTACAATACTTGTTTCAGCTTTTTGCTCTGTAATTTTTTTACTAGTATCGTAAGTTGGCTTTTCTGTTACCACAGTTGTCGCTTTTTCGTCTTCATTAGCAGCAGAAATTTGATTAAGGCCAACTGCTGACACATAGATTTCCTCGGTTATATATTGAGCTAGAGGCCCACTTTTCCCTGTAGCGACAATATTTATTGTAGGGATCCCCTTTTTAGGATAAATACCACAGCGAAGAGTACCGCCACAATCCACGATTGCTAAAGCAATTTCCTCATCTGGGATAGAAGTTTTAAACCCATTAACAGCTTCCATACCGGTCAAATCAGCAATTTTATCTACAATATCTGGCTTTTCTCCTCCGCCAGTGATATAGATGAATTTATGCTTAGCTTCACTAGGTGTAATGACCAAAGGTCCTCCGAAACCGCCATTTCCTTTAACAACTTTTATACTCTTATATGACATAATTTCACTCTTTCTATCAATCAAATGTTTTACTCAAGGTAACACCTTGCTGTTTTGCTACATAAGCAGTTGTAAAATCGGTCACCCAACCGCCTACAAAGTTCATGACAAGCCCAACAAGCATGTAACGAATGGCTAAGTCCATTTGACTTAAACCTAAAGTTTGAATTCCTGTTGCAATTCCCATCCATACAAACAATTCCCCAGGATTGATATGCGGAAATACACCATTTGAAGTATGGCAGAACTGCATCTGAGCTGCTACAAAACTAGGTTTATAATATTCTGGTAAGAAACGTCCCATACTGATTGCCATCGGATTCCCCAGCATAAAGGCTGAAATGAAAGGTAAAATCATATACCGGCTAACAGGATTTTTGGCAGAAATCTTAGCCAGGGAATTGACCTTCTCTTCTCCCAAGAAAGCGATAAGGGTATTCATTGCAATCAATAGCATTAAGACAAGCGGTACAATATTTGTCATCCAGCTAATAAAGGTTTCTCCACCTAATTGGAAGAGTTTCATAAAACTCTCTGCAAAATTTGTAATGTGATTCATAAGGAACTCCCTTTCTTATTTTTTTTAAATAACTGTTTAATAGATAATTGTAAGTAATTCGCATAAAAGCCGAATCCCAGAAAAGAATCAGATGAACTTGTCTCTTTCTCAATACCTGCCTCATTCCAAAGATAGACTTTTCTAGCATCTTCTATGGCTGATTGCATCAACTTATTTTCTTTTCTCACAAGAGGATTATACTTGTCAAAATAATGGATGTCTTCTCCAACATAATCGTCCATATTTTGAAAACGTGCTAAGATTGTGACTCCTTGCATTTTGCTAGCTTTAAGAACCCGACCGTTTTCATCAACCGCGAACATGACAATCGTACCGGATTTGATTCTTCCGGACTTCCTGCCAATCGCTACGCGCCCCAGTTTTCGGAGCATCGTATAGGTCTTATTGAAGTCTTTGAGTTGCTGCCAGCCGAGGAACATTTGAAATATATAAGCTGCCATGACAAATACAGCGAAAATTATTAGCGAATTCATTAAAATACTCCTTTGCTCTTAGAAAATGATAGAAACTCTGTCTCTGTTTCTACAGCCCTCAATGCTTCTTTTAGAGAAGGCTCTCCTGCAATTCGAAAAATGTCGTCATACAATTCCAGCAATTCACTCTCCATTTTGCTTTCAATTTCTGAGGGAATGGCGACTAGAAAGATAAATTCAATCCAATCATCTCCTTTTTGATAAGGCTCTTCTAGCTTTCCAAACATTAAAATAGTCTTTGCATAACCCTGGTTAATTGTATGGGGGAAGGCAATTCCTCCACCAAAAATGGTTGATTGTTTTTTATCCCTATCAATTATCCGATTTCTAAAACCTTCATCAATCATCTGAAGTTTCTCTAACTCTGCAACCATATTTAGCAAGTATTGCTGATAGGTTTTTTGGGGAGTCAAACGAAGAAAACGTAAGCTGACTGTTTCTAGATTTTTTTGATGAAAAGCATTGGCCCTCTGCCATTCTTCCTGCAGCCATTGATCATCAAAAAGATGATTAACTTGAATGACTGGAGATTTAGAATCTTTATATTTTAGAGGAACTGTCGTAAAAATCGCGAAATAGTCCTGATTCAAATCCAGATTAAAATCCTCTTCAGAATACTGAGTAATGTCTACATCATTTCCAAGAATTCGTCTGAGTTGCTGAATAATCATCGCAGCAGTTCCTCTTCCTGTTGTGCAAACTACAGCTATCTGCTTGCGAGAACCATTTACAACAGAGTTTTGCTTTCTTAAAATCATTTCAAAATACAAAGCCAGATATCCGATTTCAGATAATTCCAATTCAGAACCAAAAATTGCAGATAGTTCTTCTCCAGCAATTTTCGCCATTTCAAAAGCAAAAGGATATTGAGTTTGAACCTCGCCATGGAATATATCATTAGCTTGCACATGGAAAATCAGTCGATTGATTAAGGAGCCTAGATGAGACTTGATTTCTTCAAATAATTCTTCATCATCAAAGTTAACCAACATTGTTTCTTTGACTTTCTTGACAATCCCTTGAAAAATGTTTGCAAGCTGTTCAGATTGATAAGACGGCTTGCTTAAAGTGTCAATAAAACGGATATTAAACGGAAAACACAAAAAGTCTATCTCAAACTGACTGAGGGAAATCTTATAAGTCATCTCAATATGATAGATTAATTTTTCAACCAAAGGTGTCTCTGTTAAATCATTCCTATAGTAAGGAATAGGGCAACTCAACACCCTAGATGCATGAATACGCTCCACCATAATTGAAATTGTCTTTCGAAGGAGTTCCTTTGTTTCTTTCGGGATTTTATACTCCTGGAGTAGCGTCTCCAGAAAAGAAGATGTTGCCTCGGTGAGTGTCTTTCCTTCAAAGTAAGGGGCCACTTGGTGAATATAGAGCAAGCGCAAATTCAGCTCGGACCCCAAGACCTCCAGCCCACGGTTGGGCTTTCCTGAAATAGTGATAGAGTAACTCTCTGCCAAAGATTTTACTTGTTTTAAATCCTTATTAAGGGTACTTCTACTAACACCTGCTTCCTCAGCCAAGTCGTCAATAAGAAGAGGGGAGGTTGACTCAATTAAACGTTTTAGTAAATAGGCAATTCTTTTACTGGAAGAATTGAAGTCACTCTCCCGTTTTAAACTACCAGATAAAATCCTTTCCAACTCAGTATAGTCATACACCTCTAACATTAACTGATCATCTTGTGAGATAATCTGGATACTCGGAGCCAAAACATCATTTAATTGTTGGATACTCTTTTGCAAGGTTTGCATACTAATATCCAGCTCTGAGCGCATATCTACCAAGGAATAAGTTGGCTGTGAGACCATTTTTTCTAAAATATTATACCATCGATTTACTATGGTCAACTCTCTTCCTCACCTTCATTTTTTTAACCGCGAGTTTTCCCTCCGGCAATATTTGTAGTGACTCCAGTTATATAGCTAGAACGGTCTGAAATATAGAATGCTACAAGGTCAGCTACTTCCCGTAGTTTACCACTTCGTCCCAAAGGAGTTGTTGAAGTTGAAGCATAACCAGCTCGAATATCTTCTACCGTCTTTCCACGGGTATAAGCAAGAGCTTCCTCATAAGAAAGAGTTCGAAGTCCCGTAGCTTCCATAATTCCTGGAGCAATTCCAACCACACGTACACCATGCTTACCCAGCTCTTTTGCCCATGAACGAGTGTAACTATAGACTGCTGCTTTTGTGGCAGCATAGGCACTTTGTCCTTCAGAACCTTCCAAGCCTGCTTCTGAAGCCATGTTCACAATTACACCTTTTCCATTTTTCACTAAAATACGTCCCACTGCCTGACTAACCAGATACAAACCTTTTTGATTAATCATCGTTACTTTTTCGAACGTCTCATCGTCCAATTCGTAAGGACCTTTAGGATTTTCTGCATCGATTAATAATCTAGGGATATTAATCCCTGCATTATTGACCACTGCATCAATATTGCCAAATCTTTCAACTATTTTGGCAACACCCTCTTCTACTTCAGAGCGAGAAGTTACATCAACTTTTACAAATAATAGATTTGGATGACGCAAATCGTTGTCGCTAAGATCGAAATTCGCTACGTTGACACCTAATTCCAGCAATTCTTCAACGATTGCCTTACCGATCCCAGATGACGCGCCAGTCACAAGAACTGTTTTGCCTTTTATGTTTAACCAATCATTCATTTTGATACCTCTCAAATTTTATTTACAAGGCAATTATACAGCGCTTTCATAAATGAATTAAGACACTCTTTTTTACACAGTTCAAAAAAATAATAAACTAATTAAGAGGCTTGTACTAAAAAATCCACAAGAAATGAACTTGTGGATCTCTTTTTATACTCTAAATGAACTCAAGGCATATAAGAATCAAAGGCGTGCATTCAACTCAGCACCCAGCTCTTCAAAGCCTGGTTTTCCAAGAAGGGCAAACATGTTTTTCTTATAAGCCTCAACTCCAGGCTGGTCAAATGGATTGATACCATTCAGGTAGCCAGAAAGAGCAATAGCCAACTCAAAGAAGTAAATAGTGTAGCCCAAAGTGAACTCATCTTGCTCAGGCAGTGTCACAAACATATTTGGAACTCCACCATCAGTGTGTGCTAACAGCACTCCATCTGTAGCTTTTTTATTGACAAAGTCAACATCTTTTCCTTGCAAGTAGCCAAGACCGTCCAAGTCTTCTGCCAATTCAGGAATCAGCACATTTTTGCGAGGTTTATCTACACGTACAACTGTTTCAAAGAGGATACGGGTACCTTCCTGGATAAATTGTCCCAGAGAGTGCAAGTCTGTTGAGAAGTTGGCTGAAGTTGGGTAAATCCCTTTTTGGTCTTTCCCTTCTGACTCACCAGCCAGTTGCTTCCACCACTCAGAGAAGTATTGTAGAGATGGTTCATAGTTAGCTAAAACTTCTGTCAGATAACCTTTACGGTACAAGATATTGCGTACAACTGCATATTGATATGCTTCATTTTCAGCCAACTTATCAGAAGCATAAGCCTTGCGAGCAGCATTTGCTCCTTCCATTAACTTGCTGATATCAGCCCCTGCAGCTGCGATTGGCAAGAGTCCCACTGCTGTCAATACTGTAAAACGACCACCTACACTATCAGGCACTACAAAAGTATCCCAGCCATTAGCATCTGCTTCAACCTTAACTGCACCTTTAGCGCGGTCTGTAGTTGCATAAATCCGTTTATTTGCTTCTTCCTGACCATACTTCTTAACCAAGAGTTCTTTGAAGACACGGAAAGCAATAGCAGGCTCTGTAGTCGTTCCTGACTTAGAAATAACGTTGACAGAGAAATCTTTGTCTGATACATAGTCTACCAAATCAGCCAAATAGCTTGAAGAAATAGAATTTCCAGCATAGAGGATTTGAGGTGCCTTGCGTTCTTCCTTGCTTTGTAGATTTACAAAAGAATTATTCAAGAAATCAATAGCTGCACGAGCTCCTAAATAGGAACCACCAATACCGATTACGATCAATACCTCACTATCAGATTGGATTTTAGCAGCAGCCTTTTGAATACGAGCAAATTCATCTTTGTCATATTCTTCAGGCAAGTTCAACCAGCCAGTCATTTCTGCCCCAGGACCTGTACCATTTCGCAGAGCAGAATCTGCAGCAGTCACTTGAGGCTGCATATAATCTAGTTCATGTGGTGCTACAAATTTATCTAACACCTTTGAGTAGTCAAATTTAATATGTGACATGTTTATCCTCCAATTGTTCTTTTCTTTTATGATAACGCTTTAAGAAAAAATAAGCAAGTGCTTTCGCTATTTTAAAACGTTTACATTTGTATTCTATACTATTTTTCTAAATAAGCTAACCTTAGGACATAACCGAGAGCAATCGTTTGCGTAAGTCAACAAATTTTAGGCCTATTTAGGCCTATTGAGAAGAACAATTTTGATTGACAAGAAAACAAATATGCTTCTTAAGATTGGATGTCAGCTGAATTCATTTCAGGTCCGTTCAAACTAGATTCGCTGCTCCAATATTCATCTGCACCTTTTAGGCTTGACTCATCAAGAGCAATAGAAAAAGAGCACACAGTTCACTTCGCTTAGGGCTGCTGGATTCCTCCCCTGACCCGCTTCACGCAGAACTGTTGCTCCGATAGGTATTATATCATAATTTGTGGATTTTGCAAAGGTCCGGTTTTTATTCTTGTGTTTCGGCCTTGGCTGCGAGTTTGGCTTGTTTTTTTCGTTCTCGACCTTGGCGGAAGAAGGTCTGCATGATGGCTGCACATTCTGCTTCCAAGATTCCTGTTTCTACTTCGACTCGGTGATTGAGGCGTTCATCTGCCAAAATGTCGTAGAGACTACCTGCTCCACCGAACTTCTGATTGGTCGCCCCGTAAATCACCTGGGGAATCCGAGCTAGACCAATGGCACCACTACACATGACACAGGGCTCAATCGTGACAAAAAGCGTCGTATCCAGCAGGCGCCAGCTATTTTCACGCTGATTGGCCTCCTCGATCGCCATGATTTCCGCATGCATGACCGCCCGCTGCAGCTCCTCACGCGCATTATGTCCACGCCCGATAATCTGACCATCCTTGACCAAGACACAGCCAATCGGTATTTCATCATTGGCGAGGGCAATCTCCGCCTCCTTCAGGGCTTCCCTCATAAACATCGCTTTTTCCTCTATCGTGTAGTCCATCTCTTCCTTCTTCCTTTTAGTTTCTTTGTTCATTATACCATAGGCAGCTTACGACTCACAAAAAAAGCCGCCGATTGGGCGACTCTTATGGGAGATTATTATGAAAAAGTTTAGGAGGTTTAAACAAAGTTAGGAGGTCTTTGTTTATGCTTCTAGTATAGCTGGCCTATCTTAAATAAAGCTTAAGTTCTCTGAGTATTGATGATTTTGGAAATATCACCACTTAGAATCTCAAAAATATCTGACAAATTGCTGGCTTACTACTATCCGCTTTGTCGCAGAACCAACTATTGTGGCATCGCTCATCCTTTACGTAACTCAAGGATTTGGTCATAGCGCTCTTCTTCATCAATATGATGGGCTATTTCTAGTACCGTGATCGGCAAAGAAAAGATTAGGTCTCTAACCAGACGACTATTTTTTTCGTCCAAAGCTGATGTCACTTCGTCCGCTAATAAAATATCCTTCTCGCGTAAGAGAAAACGAGCCAACTCTAATCTGACACGCTGACCTCCTGAAATGTTTTCACCATTATTATGAATTTCTACATTCAAAATATCCTGAAATTCATCTATTAAGCCAACTCGGTCCAATACCTCCAATAATTCATGGTCCTGAAAAGGCTGACCAAAAGTTAGATTATAGCGGATAGTATCGTTAAACAGGAAGGGATGCTGGCTAATTAAACCGATATTCCCTTGGAAATGACTCGTTATTTGATTTCCATCATACTGAACGAAAATGTCACCCTCATCACATACTTCTTCTCCTAAAATCAAGCGAAAAAGAGTCGTCTTTCCAGACCCGCTCGGTCCTTTGATTAAGACCTTCTGACCTACTGAAATCGTCGCCGTCAAATCAGAAAAAAGCTGACGTTCAGCAAAACTTTTTGAAATATGATTTAAGCGCAACGATTCGAGATTTTCAACAAATTGATCCTTTGTCTCTTCGAAATCAGGTTCTTCCTCGATAATCTTAAACAGGCGGTTCGCAGTCGGCAAGGCACCTTGGAGATTGGCTGCACTGTACATCAGAGTTTGGATCGGTTCTACCAGCATCCCCGCAGCAACATACATAGAGATGAGGCTTGTAATAGAAATAGAATTTCCCTGTAAACTCAAATAAAAGCCTAAAGCAAGAGGAACAACCTGACTAAAAAAGACCATAAATCCATTAAAGAAAAAAATAATATTATGTGTGAAACAAAATCTTTGGATGGCTTTTTGATATTCTCCGTTTAAATCATTCACGCGCTCTTCATTCAGCCTCATGGCCTGATTAATCCGTAAGGTTTGGCTGCCTTGCATACTATCCGAGACAAGCCCATGTAATTTCGTTCTAAGCTTGGACCAGCTGTCTCCCGAATCTTGTAAACGACGATTCATGATGAACTGAGGAATAGGTCTCATAATCGTAAAAATGACAAAAATAAGTCCTAAGAGAAAATTTTGTGAAACAATATAAATGGCTGTAACAAGGGCGACAAATCCCCAACTCACCATAACATTTATATTTTCCAAATAATTATCGCCCACATATTCCATATCTTGAGTTAGCAGACTAACTTTTTCATCATTGGAAAATTTAGGATTCAATATGACTTTCTTAAATAAAAGGGCACGGACACTTTTGTTGATTTCTCTTCGGAATATATTGTGCGAATAGTTTGAAAACAGCATCAGACTATAAATAACAAGATAGACAGACAAACCAAATAAAACAAAATTGAGAATTTTTCCATAAGAAAGGCCGTCTTGATCTAACTTCAAGGCCTTCGTTAAAATCAGAGGTTGCGCCAACACCAAACCACTATTCACAATACGCCCTAAAAAAATAGGAAAAAGATACTTCTTATCAATGTACTTATAAATATTTCTCATAATTATCATCCATCAAAATAGAGGGCTAGCACAACCCTCTTCTCTAATTTATTTAAAATCGTGATTATTTACAATCACAATTATAGTTAAATACTCTAGGTTTAGCATTCATTTTGTCATCGAATTTGTTATTCACTTTAACCTTCACCGAAAATTACAATCTCCATGTGTCAAAATTGTTAGTTCCAATAATTCAGCATCTGTATCGCTTATTTTAGATAGATACTTTTCGACCTCATACTCACCCTCACTTAAATATTTATTTTTATCAAGATAAGCATGAAACTCTTTCCTAATCACATCATTGCTGTCGACTACTCTATTCAATTCATTCGTAAGAAAAAATGAATGATTGGTTTTAGTATTAAAATACAACGTACCATCATCAGTACTATATTTTAATATATATCGTGACAAATTCATATTATCACCTCTTAATCTGTGTGACTTAACCTACAGTAAGTATACACCGATAGAAATATTAAATAAAGCAATATTCAGCAGATTAGAAAAGTTCCAACTTTTAATATTTTGGAAAAGGTTATCCTATAAAAGCTGCAATTTCGCCAACTTCTTGAGCAATATAGGTGGCGCCGGCTTCTTCCAATTCTTCCCTGCTTCCAAAGCCATAAAGGACACCGATAGAATCAAACTTTTGCGCTTGAGCGCCAAGCACATCGTGCTCCCTGTCTCCAATCATGATGGTATGCGCCAAATCTGTAATCCCATTTTGCTCCAAGGCATACTGGATAACATCGCTTTTTTTACTACGTTTTCTATCCATGGTCGCACCAGCGACAAAGTCAAAATAATCATACAAACCAAAGTGTTTGAGAATTTGAATGGAAAATTCTTCAGGCTTTGACGTAGCTACAATCAACTGTTTGCCAGCCTGCTTGAGAGAAGCCAGCAAGTCAGGAACGCCTAGATAGACCTCATTTTCATAAAGGCCTTTTTCGGAAAAATACTCATGATAGTAGTCAATGGCCTTTAAACATTCTTCCTTAGAAAATCCATAAAAGCGCTCAAAAGACTCCTGCAAGGGCGGACCGATGAAAACTCTCAATGCTTTCTTGTCTGGCACTTGAATCCCATATTTTCCTAAGGCATAGGCCACCGAGTTGGTAATCCCTAGTTCTGAATTGGTCAAGGTGCCGTCTAGGTCAAATAAAATCGTTTGATACATTTTTTCCTCTTTCTGCTTTCAAAAAGAGGCTGGGACAAAAGTCCTAGCCTCTCAATTGTCTTTGGATTGTCGAGCAAGACGCAGTGGTTGAGTGGGCTCTACTACGCTGATTTCATCAGCTTTTACAGCCCTACTCAACTGTGCGGAGGTGGGACGATGAAATCGAATTCTAACGAATGACCGATTTCTGTCCCACTCTCTTATCTTCATTTGCTTATAAACTAGACCAAACACTTTCCAAGATATTGGTTTGCTCGCGACCTGGTCCGACTGAGAAGGTCGAAATGCGGACTCCAACCAGTTCGCTGACACGGCGAACATAATTGCGGGCATTTTCTGGCAGGTCTTCTAGGCTGCGGACACCGGTGATGTCTTCTGACCAACCTGGTAATTCTTCATAGATTGGTTTGCAACGTTTGAGTTGCTCCAAGCTTGCTGGGTAGTGGTCAATGCGTTCTCCATCCAAGTCGTAAGCCACACAGATCTTCACTGTATCCAAACCTGACAGAACGTCGATGGAGTTCAAGCTGAGGTTGGTAATTCCTGACACACGACGGCTATGGCGCATGACAACTGAGTCAAACCAACCGACACGACGTGGACGACCGGTTGTTGTCCCATACTCATGGCCGACTTCACGGATCCGATCACCCACTTCATCAAAGAGCTCCGTAGGGAATGGGCCATCTCCAACACGGCTGGTATAGGCTTTACATACACCGACAACCTTATCGATCTTACTTGGGCCGACACCTGATCCGATGGTCACCCCACCTGCAACAGGGTTTGAGGAAGTTACAAATGGATAGGTTCCTTGGTCGATATCCAACATAACCCCTTGGGCTCCTTCAAAGAGCACGCGCTTGCCGTTATCCAAAGCATCGTTCAAGATAACAGAAGTATCGGTTACATATTGTTTGATTTGTTGACCATATTCATAGTATTCTTCGAAGATATCGTCAAATGACAAAGCCTCTGCATCATAGAGTTTGGTAAATTGACGGTTCTTTTCTTCCAAATTGATGCGAAGGCGTTCCGCAAAGACGTCACGGTCCAAAAGATCCGCAATCCGAATTCCTACACGTGCAGCCTTGTCCATATAGGCTGGTCCAATCCCTTTGATGGTCGTTCCGATTTTGTTGTCCCCTTTAGACTCTTCTTGGAGACGGTCCAATTCGATGTGGTAAGGAAGGATGACATGGGCACGGTCAGAAATGCGAAGGCTGTCTGTTGATACCCCTTCTTCATGGAGATAAGCCAACTCTTTGACCAATGATTTCGGGTTGACCACCACCCCATTTCCAATCACAGAGATCTTTTCAGGGAAGAAGATACCAGAAGGAATCAAGTGCAACTTGAACTTTTTGCCGTCAATCACGATGGTGTGACCGGCATTGTCCCCACCTTGGTAGCGAGCAATGACTTCTGCATTGGCTGATAGGAAGTCTGTAATCTTCCCTTTTCCTTCATCTCCCCACTGGGTTCCTACAACAACTACTGATGTCATATCTTTGTCTGAGCTATATAGCTCGTCCTTTCTTGAAAAGCAGGCAGGAATCTCACCTGCGATTATGTTTTATACCTCATTATATGAAAAATTTGACAATTTTTCAAGGAGGGTTCATCATTTCATTTGTTTTTTCTCTTATGTAGACGAATTACATTTTTACAAAATATGTATTTTCTGAATTTTAGTACTTAATTTAAAATAAAAGTTCGGAATTTTTGTAAAATCGTAGCGGAAATTTGCTTTCTTTTTCCGTTTGTAATAGACTAAAATAACTACCATAGGACGGTGAAACGATGACGATTAATCAATTACTGCAGAAACTGGATACATCAAGCCCTATTCTCCAAGCGACCTTTGGTCTGGAGAGGGAAAATCTGCGAGTGACAACTGATGGACACTTAGCTCAAACTGCTCATCCGAGTCAGCTTGGTTCCCGCAATTTCCACCCGACCATCCAAACAGACTTCAGCGAACAACAACTGGAACTAATTACACCTATTGCTCACTCTACTAAGGAAGCGCGGCGCTTACTGGGAGCTATCAGCGATGTGGCAGGCCGCTCAATTGACCAGAGTGAATGCCTGTGGCCTCTGTCCATGCCACCGCAGCTGACTGAAGAAGATATTATCATCGCCCGTCTGGAAAACGAATACGAACGCCACTACCGAGAGGGTTTAGCGAAAAAATATGGCAAAAAACTACAGGCCATCTCTGGCATCCACTACAACATGGAGCTAGGGAAAGATCTGGTCGCTGCTCTCTTTCAAGTCAGCTCCTATCATTTACTCAAGGACTTTAAAAATGACCTCTATCTCAAACTGGCTCGAAACTTTCTGCGTTTCCGATGGCTCTTAACCTATCTCTACGGTGCTGCTCCTCTGGCAGAAGCCGGCTTCTACAGTCAGGAATACCCGCAGCCTATCCGCTCTTTTCGCAACAGCGACTATGGCTATGTCAATGACGAGAATATTCAGGTGTCCTACACTTCTTTGGAGCAATATGTAACCGATATTGACAACTACGTTCAGTCTGGCGAGCTCAGTGCTGAAAAAGAATTTTACTCAGCCGTTCGCTTCCGTGGACAGAAGCACAATCGCGCCTATCTGGAGCAGGGTATCACCTATCTGGAATTCCGCTGCTTCGATCTCAATCCTTTTGACCATTTGGGCATTAGCCAAGAGACCTTAGATACTGTCCATCTCTTTTTACTGGGCCTGCTCTGGCTAGATGATGTAGAAAATGTTGATGCAGTATTAAAAGATGCTCATGATTTGAACCAGAAAATTGCTTGTAGCCACCCGCTGACTGCCCTGCCAGATGAGGCAGACAGCTCAGCCATTCTCCAAGCCATGGAAGAGCTCATCCAGCATTTTGAACTGCCAACTTACTATCAAACTTTGCTGGACCAGATGAGAGAGGCTCTCTTACATCCTCAGCTGACACTGTCAGGACAGCTCCTGCCCCATATCCAGCAAGATTCCTTAACAGCTTTTGGTCTAGAAAAAGCAGAAGAATACCACCGCTATGCCTGGACTGCTCCTTATGCCCTCAAAGGCTACGAAAATATGGAACTGTCCACCCAGATGCTACTCTTTGATGCTATTCAAAAGGGGCTAAATGTCGAAATTTTAGATGAAAAGGACCAATTTCTCAAGCTTTGGCATGGTAGTCATGTAGAATATGTCAAGAACGGCAATATGACCTCCAAGGATAACTATGTCATCCCTTTGGCCATGGCCAATAAAACAGTCACCAAAAAGATTTTGGCAGCAGCTGACTTTCCCGTTCCGGCTGGAGCAGAATTTTCTTCTCTAGAAGAGGGACTGGCCTACTACCCTTTGATTAAGAACCGAGAAATTGTTGTCAAACCCAAGTCAACTAACTTCGGACTGGGCATCTCTATCTTCCAAGAGCCAGCTAGCCTGGAAGCTTATCACAAGGCTCTGGAGATTGCTTTTTCAGAAGATGTCGCCGTCTTAGTGGAGGAATTTATCGCTGGAACGGAGTACCGCTTCTTTGTCTTAGACGGACAATGCCAAGCAGTCCTCTTGCGAGTGGCGGCCAATGTCGTCGGAGACGGTCAGCATACCGTGAGAGAATTGATTGCCATCAAAAATGACAATCCTCTGCGGGGCCGAGATCATCGTTCACCGCTTGAAATCATTGAACTGGGGGACATTGAACTGCTCATGCTGGACCAGCAAGGCTATGGACCAGATGATATCCTGCCTGCTGGAGTCAAGGTTGACTTGCGGCGCAATTCCAACATTTCTACTGGCGGAGACTCGATTGATGTCACAGACAGCATGCACCCATCTTATAAGGAACTCGCTGCGGACATGGCAAAGGCTATGGGAGCCTGGGCCTGTGGCGTTGATCTCATCATCCCTGACAGCTCTGCTATTTCCACAAAGGAAAATCCCAACTGTACCTGCATCGAGCTCAACTTCAATCCTTCTATGTATATGCACACCTATTGTGCTGAGGGGCCGGGACAAAGCATTACTCCGAAAATACTAGCTAAACTTTTCCCAGAAATGGACCTATAAAGTAAGAAAACGCAGAAGATGTCTCTGCGTTTTTGTTTTGTAACCGAGGTAGAGTTTTAGATGATAACCTAAAAAGATTAAGCATGGTCCTCCTACAAGTTTAAAATAGCAAGTCATTTGCTGTAAAATCATCCTCTAACAAGCAAATTTCAAACCTCTCCTGCATATAGCAGAGGAAATCTTCCCTTTTTCCTAAAAAGAATCATAGGTCGCGAATACAAGGCTAGTATCATCTGAACAAGTTCCAGCCAGTTACTGTTGGCTTCCATAGCCCACCATCTCAACCGCTTTAAAACTGCCTCGGGTTAAAAATTCATACGGAACCCCTAATGCATCAGCTACCGCCAAACCATAGACTGCCGTTTTCAAAGATTGGTTCATGCTAGCCTCCTTTGTTTTATTATACTATTTTTGGTCTTAAAATTCTTCCTAATCCCCAAAAACAAGCGCAGGCCCGCGCTTGTTTTTCTATTTTATGCTAAAATAGAAGCTATGGACAAAATTATTAAAACTATCTCAGAAAGTGGCTCCTTCCGTGCCTTTGTACTAGACAGTACTGAGACCGTGCGAGCAGCCCAAGAATACCATCAAACACAAGCAAGCTCAACAGTGGCCCTCGGCCGGACCATCATCGCTAGTCAAATTCTGGCAGCCAACGAAAAGGGAAACACCAAGATAACGGTGAAAATCCTTGGTACTAGCTCACTGGGTGCTATTATCACTGTGGCAGATACTCAAGGAAACGTCAAAGGCTACGTGCAAAATCCCGGTGTGGATATCAAGAAAACAGCGACCGGTGAAGTTGTGGTCGGACCATTTGTCGGAAATGGGGAATTCTTAGTGATTACCGACTATGGCACAGGCAATCCTTACCACTCCATGACGCCCCTGGTCACTGGAGAAATCGGTGAAGACCTGGCTTATTACTTGACTGAAAGCCAACAAACCCCATCTGCGGTTGGACTCAATGTCCTACTTGATGAAGAAGACAAGGTCAAGGTTGCGGGTGGTTTCTTGGTACAGGTCTTGCCAAATGCCAAGGAAGAAGAAATTGCCCGCTTCGAAAAACGGATCCAAGAAATGCCAGCCATTTCTACTCTTTTAGCCTCTGACGACCATATTGAAGCCCTTCTTGCTGCCATCTATGGCGAAGAGCCATACAAACGTCTCTCTGAAGAAGAACTTCGTTTCCAATGCGACTGTAGCAAGGAACGCTTCATGGATGCCCTGGCTAGCTTGCCAGTCAAAGACCTTCAAGAAATGAAGGACGAAGACCAGGGAGCAGAAATTGTTTGCCAATTCTGTCAGACAGCTTATCACTTTGATGAAAACGACTTGGAGGAACTCATTCGTGACAAATCTTAATACACCTTTTATGATTGGGAACGTCGAGATCCCAAACCGGACGGTCCTAGCCCCCATGGCTGGAGTGACCAATTCAGCTTTCCGGACCATTGCCAAAGAACTCGGAGCAGGGCTTGTGGTCATGGAAATGGTCTCTGACAAAGGAATCCAATACAACAACGAAAAGACCCTGCATATGCTCCATATCGATGAGGGAGAAAATCCTGTATCGATCCAACTTTTCGGGAGCGACGAAGATAGCTTGGCACGCGCAGCTGAATTTATCCAAGAAAATACCAAGACCGATATCGTCGATATCAACATGGGCTGCCCAGTGAATAAAATCGTGAAAAACGAGGCGGGTGCTATGTGGCTCAAGGATCCTGATAAGATTTACTCCATTATCAACAAGGTTCAATCCGTCCTTGATATCCCTCTCACTGTTAAAATGCGGACAGGTTGGTCGGACCCTTCTCTAGCAGTGGAGAATGCCCTCGCTGCTGAAGCTGCAGGTGTCTCTGCCCTTGCCATGCATGGACGGACTCGGGAACAAATGTATACGGGGCACGCTGACCTCGAGACCCTTCACAAGGTTGCGCAAGCTCTGACCAAGATTCCATTTATTGCAAACGGAGACATCCGTACGGTTCAAGACGCGAAGCAACGGATCGAAGAAGTCGGTGCCGATGCTGTTATGATTGGCCGTGCCGCTATGGGGAATCCTTATCTCTTCAACCAAATCAATCACTACTTTGAAACAGGAGAAATCCTGCCTGATTTGACCTTCGAAGACAAGATGAAGATTGCTTATGAGCACTTGAAGCGCTTGATCAATCTCAAGGGTGAGCACATTGCCGTTCGTGAATTCCGTGGACTTGCCCCTCACTACCTCCGTGGAACATCTGGCGCAGCCAAACTCCGCGGAGCCATCTCGCAAGCTAGCACTCTGGCTGAGATTGAAGAACTTTTACAATTAAAAGCATAAGAAGCATAAAAATAGGACCTTATATGAACTACACCCCCAAAGTTAGACTCAAAAAATCTAGCTTTGGGGGTGTTTTTATTATGAAATTGACAGATAAGAATAAGGTTCAGATCTATGCACTTAGAAAACATAGAAAAACTTCCAATGATCATCACAACTATTTCATTGAAAATGGCCAAGGCAATCTGCAGTTTCCGGTCTTAAACCTCCTCGTTTGGCTCAAAACTATCATTTGTTTAACAATTCTTGTCTATGTATTAGTAGAATATATGCGGTATTTAAGGAACTAATCAACCCCTAGCGTTCACAAGTGCCAGATGGGTTCTACCGATAACGTATACAATCAATTTGTTCTGCTTTCTCCTACTGATCTTCATGTTCGGATAAAAAACAATAAGTCATAGTCCCAAAGATGGCTCCAATACTAAGACCAAAGACCAGTAAGGGGATCATTATCTCTGTTTGGATGATTTTTCCCAGGAATGTTGAAAAGGGCATCTGCTGAACGAAGAGTTTATGAAAGAGTAGCAGGGCAAATAAGCCAATCTCAATAATTATAAATACCAACCAACTACGAACTTTTATTTGGTGTTTGCTGTAGGTTTTGTAGATGATTTCTGATTTATCATCCTTTTCAAGATGAAGCTCTTTGACAGCTCTTTGGGCTTTTATACTCATGAACAAAATGAGTCCAAAATAGAGGTAGGGAATAACCGATCGAACAATTTCTATAAAGCGTCCGAACAAAATATAGAACAGGAAGAGAAAGAAGGAAGAGTAAAAGATTTGGACCATGGAACGGGCGCAAGCCTTATAGATAACCTCTTGTCGGCATTCATCAAAGGGACCTTGGATATGAAAGAAATTTCGAAGTAAGCGAGTTGTTAAGTCTTCTTTTTGCATGGATAATTTCTCCTAAATGAATGAAGTTACTTTGTTTCTTTTACGAATTGATAGAGATAATAAAGATAAGTGATAGAAGAAAGGGTAGCGATAGTGAATAGTAAATAATATTTCCAATCACTTAAAATAACCGTCAGTTGTGGCAAGGATATAATCATAAAGCATAGTGCTAAGTTGAGTATGCGCGTTTTTTGGGAGTCGATCTTTAGATAAGTCAGTCCTTTGTTGAGTGCTGGGATAAAGACTAGAACGAGGATTATATCGTAGATGGGCAAGTTTCCTGAAATGATGATGAAAGTGAGTAGGGAAGCAAACAAAAGATGATAGGTAAGCAGGGTTACTAATGATTTCATAAGTTACCTCCTAATAGTCGTCTTGATCTTCCTTGGCTTTTCGAATGCGAAATGAGACACTAATTTGCATCACCAAGCCGAAAAAGAAGGCTGCGAAAAGGATTGATATAAAATGACCTAGATTGAAAAGAGAGGTAAGATAGTTTTTGCTATTATCCGTTAAGACATTGAGAAGAGGTATTCCAAAGAACATGAAAACTCCATAGAGCAGACCAGCTTTGATGCCAGGATAGCGTAACTGTTTGCTTTCTTTTTGGCTCAACATTTCGGGATCAATGGCTGTGATGCCCGTTTTCTTGGTTTGGGAGACCACATAGAAAGCAGACAGCATCGCAATGCAAAACACCACAAGAGGATAGCCAATAGCGACAATTTGAGGATATTTATAAGCAAGGACAAAGGGAATGAGATTGCCAAATATCATCAGGTAAAAGAGGACCATAAAGACTTTATTTCCAATGCGATCTGCCTCGCGTCGTTTGTGTTCATCAAGTGGTCCAGAAATGCCATATGTACGTTTAATCAGTTTTTCAGTAAAAGTTTCTTGTTTCATTTTCTTTTTCCTTTTTGTTAAAAATCATCTTCCCAAAAAAGATTGTTGAGGTCCGTTTGGAGGGTACGAGCGAGATTGAGACAGAGTTCCAGGGTCGGATTGTACTTGTCGTTTTCAATCATGTTGATAGTTTGCCTCGAGACACCGATATCCTTAGCAAGTTCGAGCTGAGACATCCCCAATTCCTTGCGAAATTCTTTCACACGGTTCATGTTTCCTCCTATTAAATTAATGTCGTGTATATTTGACTATAGTATAGTATTCTAAAAATTAAATGTCAACTATTTTTGACGTTTTTTAATATTTCTTGCTAAAAAAGCCCTCAGCTACTAAAAGTAACTGAAGGCTAATAGAACAGCTCTCGCTCGACCTACTCTTTCCAGCGATAGGTCTTGCGCGGTTTTTTCTTAGGCACCCGCTTAACCCCCACTTCTTCGACATAGGACCCATAGGTCACGAGGAAGTTGTTGGTCAAAATTTCCTTATCTGGATGGATTAGGTTCACCAATTCGGTTGCTTCGTATACGGTAAAAGGCTCTTCTAAGAGATGGAGGAAAGTCGGATTCCAAGTTAAGCGCCCTTGGATCCGCTTGATGGATTCTTGCACAATCTCATAGTGGTCAAAGGCAAAATCTTCAGCTGCCAAGACACGACCATCTAGGGAACATTCCCCTTGTTTGAAGTCCACATCGAGGAAGAGAACTTCTTTGGCATCATCTCCAGCTCGGACCATATCTACCGCTTCAGCTGGCAAATAAACCAAGTGAGCAATGGTGATGACCCAGCCCCGTGGGTCCCGACCAGGAGTCGAAACTGTCATTAACTGCTCGACCTTTTGAGGGGTCAACTCTAATCCAACTTCTTCTTGAACTTCGCGGATACAAGCCTGGATAGCATCCTCGTGCTTTTGCAAGAATCCTCCAACTAAGGCGACCCGATGCTGACAAGGGTGGGTTTTCCGGCGAATCACCAAGAGCTTCAAACGCCCCTCCACAAAGCAGTAGGCCACCATATCGGTAGTTACACTTGGATTTTCATAGGTGGGATGATCTTGCTCCTTATACCAACGGAGGAATTCTTCCTCGCTGACGACCGTCTCGTAGTATTCCTTTTCGTTCATCCCTTCCGGAATGCTGCTTGTTGCCATCTAAATAGCCTCCTTTTTCACAGCTTTGCTCCATTGGTACCAACCAACCAAGCTATTGAGGGTGTAGACCCAATACATTCCCTGAATATGGATGCTTTCTCCCCACCAGAGGTAGATACTGAAGAGGTTGGTCGCAATCCAGAAAATCCACTGTTCACGATAAAGACCAGTCATGAGAAGTTGACCGACTCCATTGGTCGCATCTGTCACACTATCACGGAAAGGTCGTGCGCTGTGGATGCTTTTATAAGCATAGCCCATCCCGATCCAAATCAGAGCTGTTAGAACCAAATACTTGATCCATTCCATTATGGTTAATTTCTTGGCCTCAAAGTGAGATTCTTCTGCCCCTCCTTGGTCATTGATCCGATTCGACAACCAGACATAGAGACCGATTGGTTGCATCACAAAGAAGTATAGGGTTGTCAGAACTTCTCCATAGAAGTTTTTGTTCAAGGCTAGGATGAGGTAAATCGCTGAGTTCACTGCTCCAAAGAGATAGTTACTAGCCCTACCTTCTGCTACTAGTATCACACAAACGATTCCTGTCCAGGAGGCAAAGAGCCCTAACCAATCGTGACTTGCCTCCTGATTGGTAAACTCTAGGACAAAGGGCACGCTAGACAAAGCAAGCAAATAAAGCCATTGTGTTAGAGTGCGACCTGCAAATAGGTCTTTCCAAAGGAGTTTCATAATCCCTACGAAGCCACGTTTGCCAGCTTCTCGATGGACATTTTTTAAATGCTCCCCAAATGTTTGAATTTTTTCTTGTAGTCGTTTCATGCTGTTTCTCCTTTAATCAGCTTGATAAATCGTATCGATGACACGCTTTGCTTCTTCGTAATTCCCCAAGTAGTCTTGCCCGAGATAGGCTGTAGGGATATCCGAGAGGTATTGGTGGCGGAGGTGATCCAGGTGATTTGAAAAACTGGTGCGAATTTCATCATCTGCCATGGTCATATCACGGAAGCCATCATTGACATAGGATCCAATGGGTTGAACAAATAAAATTAGATCCCATTTTTCCTTAGCTAGGATACTGACGAAGAGGTTGTCAAAAGTATCCGTCATACTGGTCTCTGGGCCTTCTACTTCCATATAGTAGTCGTAATAGCCCTTCGTCACCAGAGAATTCGTATCCGCAATCACTAGCCCTCGATTGGCGCTACTATCAATCAATTTAGAAGTCTGATCGTATTGCCCCAACAAGAGGTAATAGTAATCTTTTGGTGTCAGCTCATCATCCCGTACATTATTTCTAATCTGGTACTCGCGAGCATATTCTAAGCTCACTGGTGCATCATAGAAGCGGGCCAAATCTTTTGCCAAGGTTGTCTTCCCGTTGCTAGCACTCCCCATAATGAGGACTTTCTTCGTGAACTGACGGCGGAAGGGTTGGGCAATGTATTTCCAATACTTGCTCGGGTTCTCTCTGATGAGGGTCCCTGAAATGCCAAATTGACGTTCCTGCAGGCGAGCTTCAAAACCTCGCGCTTCAAGTTCTTCTTGGTAAGTCTTCTCTCCAACAAAGAAGACTAAATCTTCTCTCTTAGAATCATATTGAATCGTTTCTAAGGCGGTTTTCAACCAAGGTTCCCATCCCAAGGGATAGCGAGGAAGTTCTGTCTCATCGAGTTTATAAATCTGAGTGAGTTCATCATTTGAAAAACCTTCTCGAATATAGCGAAAACGTTTTTGCAAAGGAAGGCCAACTTCTTCTCCTCGGTCACCTTTGTAACCAGAGACAATCACACAAACGCGGTCACATTGGCGTTTTGCCCGTTGAATTAAATCAATATGCCCTTGATGAAGGGGGGCAAACGTTCCAAATACCACTGCCACTCTTTCTTTCATCTAACTGGCTCCTTTATCATAATGTCAAAACATGTTTTGCTTATGATTTTATTATAAACTATAATTTCAATCTGTCAATACCTTTTTATAAAAAAATATAATTTTGTAAAACAAAAATTAAAAAGATTCAACTCTGTATGTTATTATACAGAATTGAATCTCTGATTTCAATCATTTTTTTAATTTTCTCAGTGGCAAGACATTATTCCCGAACCAAGGCATGCGTATGGCCTTTTTCTGTCACTTGAACACTTGCCAGTTGGCCATCTTGACCAACGACTATATCCAAGCTAGCTACAGATCCATCTTGGGCGGAAATCAAGCCAGCATGATAATGACCTTGATCCAAGTTGTATTCATAGCTTCCAATCGTATAGCCCACTGCATCGCCACCTGAAGTTTGTATGGTCACTTGGCCTCCTTGCCCGATTGTTACAGCTGTATCGCGACCGTCGGTCCAACTACCTATTGCTCCAGAATAATCCCCTGAGGCATAAGCTAATACACCTTTATAGCGTGGGTTCTCTGTCTTAGAGGCTTGCTCTTTTGCAGTCGTGCGACCTTCTTCCAAGCTAGGTAGTTTTGGTTTTTCAGGTGCTGAAGTCACTGCTGGATGTGTTTCTTTGGAAGGAGTTGGGGCCAGGCTTTGACTGACTTGTGGAACTCTTGGTGTCACCGGAGTTGACGGAGTCTCTTGGCTCGCTTGTGTTTCACTCGAAGCGATGGCAGGAGTTTTTGCCACTTCTGCGCTTTGTTGGCTTTGTGTGGTTTTGCCTGTAGCCTTTTTCTCTTCTTTTTTACTCGTAGAGCTTTGTTTCACTTGCTCAATTTTACTAGTTGAAGATGGACTGGTTTCCTTTTTCTTTTCTGATCCACAGCCGCTTAAGAGAAGAGCAGCGGTTAAAGCAAGGGTTGACAGACTAAATAAGGTTCCTTTCATTTTCATGGCAATACCTCCCCTTTTGTAACATTTGTTACATTTTGTAATACAATTGTAACATTTATCTATAGGGAAGTCAAGAGGATTTACGATACTTATAAAAAATAGAAACTAGTTTCAAAAAAAGAGTGAATGATTGGAGCTCTACTCCAATCATTCACTCTTTTTCTTATTGATAAACTTCTTGATAAAATTCGATGGTATCTCCATCTTGGACAGTCGTTTCTGCTGCCCCTTTTGGTGCCATCTCTCCATTGATCTTGTACATCCAATAGAGCCCCTTGCTTTCATCCTGAGCTACGCCATCGATCGAGGTGATGAAGCCACTCTTCTCCTCAATCTTGTAGTTAGCCTTCAGGACTTCCATCAGGTTGGCTTTTTCAGCAACCTTCAAGGTCTTGCTTTGAGCTTCTTGCCCTTCAGGGACGATACTGACCGTAATGGTAATTTGTTTTTCTTTAGCTACTTGTGAGCTAGAAGCTGAGTTTTTCGTAGTCGATGGTGTGCTTTGTCCGCAACTGACCAATACAAGAGCCGTTAGGACAGCAAAGAAGCTATAAAGTGTTTTTTTCATGATAGAATCTCCTAAATATTGTATAAAGTAGAGGGTAAAAACAGACGGTGGAAAGGGCGTGGGCTAGGTTAAAGCTAAAGCCATTCACCAGTGCATAGGTCCACCAAGGCATGTGGTAGAGGACAGCATAAAGACTGTCAATCACTATCCCGTAGAGAAAGGATAAGATGCCGACCACTAGGGTTTGGACTTGCAAAGACAAGTGGCGGTAAAGCCCCCGCCAAAGAGTCAAGAGGAGGCCAAAGGCCAGTATCTGAGCGAGCACCACTGGGCTCATCCCCAAGAGAAAAGCCGAGGTAAACATGGTGACCGCCATCACCAAAAAGGCAAATTGCCAGTCTTCAAATAGCACCAGTAAAAAGAAAATGGCACTAATGGGTTGGACATTGGGCAAGAAGGCAAAGGCTTGTCTCAGCACCACACAGAGGGCTGCTAAGAGGGTGATTCGGGTCAAGCGTTTGAGAGGCACTGCATATCCTCCTAGTCAATCGTGAAGTTAAGCTGACCAGACTTGACACCTACCTTGAGGGTTTGCCCTTCAGCCACTTCTCCTCTCAAGAGGATCTCTGCCAAGTAGTCTTCCACCTGGGTCTGGATGGTTCGGCGCAAAGGACGCGCTCCCATCTCTGGATCATATCCGTGAGTCGCCAGCCATTTAAGGGCAGACGCTTGGAATTTCAGAGTAATGCCTTTCTCTGCTAGAGATTGAACCAAGGGTTTCACCATAATCTTGACAATCTCATGCATTTGGTCACTGGTCAAGCTATGGAAGACAACCTTCTCATCAATCCGGTTGATAAACTCTGGTCGATAGGTCTTCTTCAACTCTTCGAAGATGCGTTTCTCCATATTGGCTTGGTCAAAGCGAATATCCTTAGCTCCAAAGCCAACCGTCTTATCATCTCGTAAAGCGGTAGCTCCCAAGTTTGAGGTCATGATAATAATGGTATTGGAGAAATCTACCTTGCGTCCCTTGCTGTCGGTCAAGACACCGTCATCCAAGACTTGCAAGAGAACGTTAAAGATATCTGGATGGGCTTTTTCCACCTCATCAAACAAGAGGACTGAATATGGTTTGTTGCGGACTTTTTCCGTCAACTCGCCCCCTTCTTCATAACCGACATAGCCTGGAGGGGCACCGTTGAGACGACTGGCTGCAAATTTCTCCATGTATTCACTCATATCAAAGCGGATCAAAGCGGACTCGTCATCAAAGAGGACTTCAGCCAGCGCCTTCGCCAGCTCAGTCTTCCCGACCCCAGTGGGACCGAGGAAGAGGAAGGAGCCAATTGGCCGTTTATGAGACCGAATTCCCGACTGATTACGGCGAATGGCTCGGCTGATACTTGAGACAGCCTGATCCTGACCGATCACGCGCTTATGAAGTTCTGCTTCCAATTCAAGGTATTTCTTAGCTGCTGTTTGGGTTAGTTTCTCCACAGGAATGCCTGACAATTGACTGAGCGTCTTCAGGATATCCTCTTCCTTAACTTCTAGCTGGTAGCCTTTTGGACTGGCATCTTCTTTTAGCAACTGAGCAACTTTTTTCCACTGCCCCTTGAGCAAGGCTTGATCGGCAGCTGTCAAGTCGGACTGAAGACCGGCTTGAGGCCCCTTGTTTTGCACGGTCGCTGCCGCCTCATCCAAGAGGTCAATGGCGGAGTCAGGTAAGAGGCGACTGGTCAAATAACGATTGGCATAGACAACAGCTGTCTCGATGGCCTCATCCGTAATATGGACACGGTGGTGACGTTCATAGGTCTTCTTGAGCCCTTGCAAAATCGCAATGCTATCTGCAACTGAGGGTTGCTCAATCAAGACCTTAGCAAAGCGGCGTGACAGAGCAGCGTCTTTTTCAATGTGTTTTTGGTATTCTTCTTGCGTAGTGGCTCCTACGGTCCGTAGGGTCCCGCGAGCCAAGGCTGGCTTCAAGATATTGGCAGCATCCAAGGTGGAGTCAATCCCAGAGCCAGAGCCCATAATGGTATGGAGCTCATCAATGAAGAGGATGACATGGCCATCTTCTTCGATATCATTGATGATGTTGTTCATCCGCTCTTCAAAATCTCCACGGAACCGCGTCCCTGCGACAACATTCATCAAGTCCAATTCTAGGACCCGCATTTTAGCCAGTTCCGTCGGGACATCTCCGCTGGCAATCCGTTGAGCCAAGCCCAAGGCTAGAGCGGTCTTTCCGACACCGGCATCCCCGACCAGAACTGGGTTATTTTTTGTTTTACGGCTCAAAATCTGAATCATCCGCGAGATTTCTTGACCCCGACCAATCACCGGTTCCAAACTGCCATTGCGAGCCATTTCTGTCAAATCTCGGGTGTAGTCTTCCAAACCACCGCTGGTAGAGGCTGGCATGCCCATCATATTTCCCATGGTTTGACGATTGGGTTGCTGGGCTCGATAGAGCGAACGAATGGCCTTGACAGCTTCCTTGTCCCAACCTGCTCGTTGCTCCAAGCTCTTCCGAAGCTCGACGATTTTAATGCCCTCTTCCTGATCATCATAGCGGAAGCCGACATATTCCAATACTTGAGAAGCCAAGGTCCCCCGCTCTAATAGAAGCGCCAAGAGGACATGCTCTGTTCCAAGACTTTTGGCATGGACTGCCTGGGCAATCTCTTGGGAACGTTTCATGATTTCTTCGACACGGAAAGAAAAAGGAAACACCTCATAGCGGCCATCCCTCTGGTAGACTTGACCCGTAATGTGCTCCGCCGCATCTTGAAAATCATCAATCTGCATAGGATAGTCACTTAAGACAGAACCAGCTACACTATAAGGATTATTGGCTAGGGCCACTAGGATATGCCAGGTATCTAGCGTTTGGGACTCAAAATGACCCGCCAAGATTTGAGCGGCTTCAATCGTTTCTAATAAGGCTTTTGAATAGTTCATAAGGAGATTACATTCCCTTTCTATCGACTTGTTGGATAATTTTTCGTAGGATATTGGCTCGTAGGCAATGGGCTTCACTTCCCAGGACCTCGTCTGTCGTCGTCACTGACAAAAGCTCTGCTTCTCTCTTTGTAAGGACTTTTTCTTCAAATAGCATCTGGAGAATATCACCAAAAACAGTCTGACTGATTTGTTCTCCGATGCTTGCGCCAAGCTCTTTTAGCATCTGGTGTTGGTCTGAAAATTGGACCTTGCCAATCCGGATATAACCGCCACCTCCACGCTTGCTCTCTACGATATAGCCTCGACTTTCGGTGAAGCGGGTCTTGATCACATAATTGATTTGACTAGGAACAACTTGGAAGACATCCGCTAATTCGCTTCTCTTGAGCTCTGCGATGCCTGCTTGGGCCAGTAGCGACTTGATATAGGCCTCAATGCTATCTGATGTATTTTTACTTGCCATGATGCTCCTTTCTAACCTTTTCATTCTAGATAAGCTCTCTGCTTTTCAGAGGATCAAAAATGGTCTCATCATCCATGATGTCATTCTTGACCTTATCTGACTATTATACAATTTTTACGCCTGTAAATAAAGCAAAGACTACGTCGAGATGGAATCTGAAGACCCTTGTTGGTAGCCAGAAGGAGGCAAAAAAAGAGGATAGCTATTGCTAACCTCTTGTAGAAGGGACTTTAGGATTTCCGACGAGCGTATTTCACTCTTCCGCCTAAGAAGCCTAAGCCGAGTAGTCCGATCCAAGCTAAGAAACTTGCCTTCTCTGATCCTGTCTGTGGCAGTTTTTCTTGGGACTGCACAGGGTCTGGATTTACGGCTTCTACCACAGGAGAAGGAGGAGTCTCTTTCGAAGCCGTTGGTTTCAAAATTGGAGCAATTCCACTTCCTTTTTTGTCTTCTGGAGGAAGGAACGGTTTCGTTTCTTGTGAGTCTTCACTAGGACTTGTTGGTAGCGGCACATCCGGAATAATAGGAGCTTCTTCTACTTCCTTCGTCCCGACTTCTGTGATCTGGTCCTGAGCTTCCACTTCGACAAAGGCATCGACTTCTGTCCGAATTTCTTTGCCTTCTTCTTGTCGAACCTCAATCAATTTCAATCGGCGTCCGACCTTCCCTGCTTGAAGGATCCGGCTTTCGCCCTTGGCCAAGTCCTTGTTCTCACGTGTTTGACTCTCAAATGGAATCTCCTCCGCTTCGATGAGAAGTTCTGGTTTTTCAAGAATCAAATCCCGAACACCTTCTTCTGGTCGTGTCTGCGTCAGCGGTTCATAATTGTGAGCATCTCCTAAGATGGTTTCAAGGGCTTCCACTTGATTAGCTGCAGCAACCAAATCTGGTCGCTCTTGATTCAACAACTGAGTCAAGTCCGTCAATTGTCCTTGAACCGTCGGTTTGAGGTCTGCTTTCAAGCGATCGAGAGAAGTAGCCTTAATCTTTTCTACTCCTTCTCTGATGATCTGTTGCAGCTCTTCTTGACTGAGCAACTGACTATCTTTCCCTGAGAGGACAAATCGGTCGACCTGGATAGCTCTGGACGACTGAGGATCATTGAGGGCCGGATCCAGATGCAGGCGTAGCTGGTGGTAGCCTTTTGCTAGACCTTGTAGATTGACCAAACTCTGGTCGAGCTTGCGTTGGTCTCCGTAGCCACTGAAATAATGATCGCCTTCGATCTCATAATCATGGCCCCGACCTTCTTCGAAGGTCATTTCTTTTCCATCCAGGGTGACGCTGTAGAGCCCATGACTTGGATCAACCACTCCTCGAACCTCCACACCTGTGCCCTTAAAGGTAATGGTCACTTCAATGTGTTTCTTGCCCTCCTCATTGGTCACTTGGTTAAAGCTAGACCAAGATTCTGTGCCATTTGAGAAGTTTGGATTGTCTGTCTCGTGCTGCCAACCCTCACTGTAATGCAGTTTTGGATCTTGGTCATCTACTTCTTTGCGATTTTCTGGAAGCAGGTCCTCGTTCATCACTTGGACTGTCAGTTCTGGAATAAAGCCGACCAGGCTTCCCTGATCCGGATGCAACAATTTGACCTTAAAGTCATAGACATCGGTCGCTTTTCCTGCAAAATCAAGAGTTGGAACTTGGACTGTTTTTTCCGTCTCTCCATCTGCGAACTCAAGGGTGACATTGGTATCTTTGTAGACCTTGCCATGAACCCCTGTTCCTGGTTCTGTGATCAATTTGAGACTGGCACTTCCTTTAGAGCCACCTTTTCTCTTGACGACGACTTGCGCTGGGTCGCCTTTCTTAACAGCTAGGGTTGGCTGAGCAAACTCAAAGAGACCCTTTTCTTGGTTATTGAGGGAATAAATCCCTTCCGTTGCGATCGCATCTCCCTTGCTATTGACCAAGGTCAAGGTGTGGGATCCTGCTGCCAAGTCCGGTGTTTCATAGACCTTTTGGCTGCGTTTGCGGCTTGGGCTTTGGGTATTGACGGTCGCTAGCTTTTGGCCATCGACAGAGACATCCATTTCCCCATGACCAGGGTCGACAGTAGCGACCACATAGGCCTTGGTACCTTCAAACTGATAGGTCACCGAAGCTCCTTTTTCCTTGGTCCACATAGAGGTGCCTCGGACGCCTTCTCCCTCTTCATTCCATTGGCTATTGGCCCGGTCAGCAGTCCGGTCAGAATGATAAGTCAAACCAAGCGGGTAACCATCGGTTTCTTCGATGCTAGCTGGGGTCTTATAGACAGAGACACCGTTCAAGATTGGAGTGGCTTGGGCATCGGTGATGGACACCCGGATATAGCGACTATCAACTGGTTGCCCTTTGATCAAACGGCGGTATCCTACGGTTGAGCCAGCTCCAAAAGGAACCCATTGACCATTTACAGCCACATCGATGGTGAAGCCAGAAATCCGTTGGCCTTTCTCGATGGTTTCTTTGAGCTCTACTACATCAAAGTGTTGCTCTTTTCCAAGATCGAGCACAAAAGAGCCGGTTTTGGCATCATCTGCAGGTGCCCAACTGGTCTTTTCATCGCCATCTGTCAAATGGCTGGCTGAATAATGAGCATTGCGTCGTGTCGAGTCAGCTTCGACCAAAGCTCCTGCCGCATAGTCCACACTGTAGAGTTGGTCCAAAGTCTGGCGGAATTCTTTCAAACGGGCCACATCGGCATCCGCAAATTTCCCATCTTGATTCGGTGGAATATTAAGCAAAAGCGGGGTTCCACGGCCGACCGATTTGAAGTAAATGTCCATCAATTCGCGCAAGGACTTAGGCTCTTGGTTGTCATGGTAGAACCAGCCGGAGCGAATAGAAACATCCGCTTCTCCCACTGAGTATTGCTTCCCTTCTGGATCCCCGTGATTGAGGTAACTATTAGATGGATTGTTACGAATCTTATCTGGATTGACCTTATGCCAAACTGGATCTCCAGCGATCCCCTTCTCATTTCCGATCCAACGAACATTGGTGGGCTCAGCCGAGAAGATGGCAATGTCCCCTTGGGCCTTACGAATGACATCAAACCACTTGTCGAAGGTATAGGTGACTTTTTGAGCCCCATCGCCCCGCGCTCCATCCATCCAGACTTCTACGAACTTGCCCTTGTTACCATATTTTGGATCTTCAAGGATTTCTTTGAGCTGGTTGAGATAGTATTCGTTGTATTGGTCCTCTGTATCCACATGGTAGAGCGGGCTGTGAGCATCCCAAGGCGAGAGGTAGACCCCCATATCCATGTCATACTTGCTGGCAGAAGCAGAAACCTCGGCTAGGACATCACCTTTTCCATCCTTCCAGCCACTTTTGGCAATGGTATGGTCGGTGTATTTGGATGGGTACAAGAGGAAGCCATCGTGGTGCTTGACGACCATGATGGTTCGTTTGAAGCCCGCGTCTTTCAGGGTTTTGATCCACTGATCGGTATCCAGATGCTCTGGATAGAAATAATAAGGGTCTTCTTGCCCATCTCCCCACTCACGATCGTAGTAAGTATTCATCCCAAAGTGGATGAAAGCTGCTAGTTCTTCGCGGTGGTATTGCATCTGAGCCTTGCTTGGAGGTGGTCCATAATCCGCAATCTCAGGCTCCTCATCTAGAGAAGTGGCTGGTTGGCTTGCTTCTGTCCCTTGGCTAACTGCGCGATTTTCTTTCTCACTAATAGCTGATGAGGACTGTTCAGATTCTTCTTGGTGCTCGTTCACAGTTTTCTCCTCCTTTCCTTGATCCCCTGCATTGCTCGTTTCAACCCGTTCTTCACGCGGTTCACTATTCTCAGCTTGTTCCTCTGCGTAACTGGTAGTCACTCCTAAAAAACAAGTCGCTACGACTACCGAGCAGACGCCTACTGAGAGCTTGCGAATGCCAAATCGATTTCTCTTATCAACTAATCTTTTTCCCATATTCCATTCCTTTATGTCATCAGGTAAAGAGGGTGGAGACTTTCCCCATCCTCTTTCTGTTACCTGTGAACTTTTCACCGTATAGTTGCTGGCTTATCCAGCTTTTTACTTGGCCTTATCGGCTCTTTTTTTCTGATCATCCAGCACAGCACCGGCAAGACCTGCTGCTAAGAGACCTGCCACAAGGCTTGCGACGCTTTCTTCCGTTCCTGTATTTGGTAATCTACCTTCGGAAACTGAAGTTGCTGAAACTGCTGGCGTTTGAGCTGTTTTCTCGACTTCCTTCCCTGCTGCATCTGTCCCTTCCTGACGCACTGCTTTGACCTCAAGAGATGTTTGAGGAGTTGGGGTAGCTACTGGTCCTTCTGAGCCATGAGGATGTTCTGGGTTCGGAAGCGGTTGTGGCTCTGGCCGTGGTTGCGGCTCTGGCTGTGGCTGTGGTTGCGGCTCTGGCTGTGGTTGCGGTTGTGGCTCTGGTTGTGGCTGAGGTTCTGGCTGTGGCTCTGGTTGTGGAGTGTCTGGAAGTACTTCTTTCGTGCCCACCTCTGTGATTTCTGCCACTGGATCTAGCTCTACAAAGGCATCCAGTTTCTTCCGGCTTTCCACACCATTTTCTTGAGAAACTTCCACCAAGCGCAATTTGCGGCCTTTTTGACCTTCTTGAACCACACGTTTCTCTCCTTTTGGAAGTTCCGCATTTGGACGTTCTAAGCGTTCAAAGTCCATCTCTTCTGGCTCAATCACCAACTCTGGTTTGGTATGGACCAGATTCTTAACCCCTTCTTCAGGAATGGCTGAGCCTGTAGGTGCTTTTGCGGATAGAGAAAGTTGATATACTGTTTCTAGCTTGCCATCTTCTGAGACAACCTTGACAAGAACCGGAGCATTGGCACTTTTAGCATCGATGACCGTAACGGCTGTTCCATTCTTGCCTTGTGCTGAAACGATTGGACGTTCTCCCTCATACTCTAGATGATAATCTGTCACATCTGGTTTAAAACCTTCTAGGTCTTTGCCATTCACTTGGATCGTAACATCAGTTGTTGCCTGGGCCTCTTCTGTTGGGGCATAGGTGCTCAATTCAATGATTCCAATTCCTTTAAGATTTTCATCACGGACCATTCTTAAACGGATGGCTTTCGTTCTGGTTTCGTTGAAGCTGAGGTTAGAGATATAACCAGGCTCAAAGGCATAATCCAAGCTATACGGGATTTCTTCCCAGTTAGAGGCCTGGTTAAATGGATGATCTGGAAGATTCTTCAAATTGCCGTAATCATCTGGGACATCAAAGTCTGGACCAATATAGCGTTCAAGAACCGTTTTCGTTGGCAGACCTGTTTCCTGATCTGCAAAGAAGTCGACCGCTACTTTATTGACTAAGCGCTCTGTTACTTGACCATTTTTCTTGAAGATGAGACCAGCAAACACTTCTGTTTGATCTGGCTCTCTCTTCCAGTTGGTCCAACGGTAGTACTCGTTGTAGCCACCATCATTGATGTAATCGATATAGTCGATTTGATTTGGATCGAGATCGTTGGTTTCACTAGCAAATGCTCTGGTATCCTCTGCATTGTAGTCACGGTTCACAGAGAGGATTTCTCCTGTCTTTTCTGACACCCGAACGGTCAGCTGAGCTGTCAGATCATAGCCGAGGACTTTTCCTTCTAACGTGAAGCTGCCTTCATGAGAAAGTGCATCAGCTGGGATAGCCTGCCAGTCCACCGTCAGTTCCTTGCGTTCATAACCTGTGTCCCCTTTAAAGTAGACACCTACTGTAGATGGTAGAACTAGATCTTGACCGACTTTCACAAAACGTCTGCCTGCTTCTACTGCTACTGGAACAGCTTGTTTCAGTTTTTCTGCATCGCTTGTGAGATGGAGATGGTATTCTTGTAAGATGGTACCATCTTCCGCTTTATGGATGACACGGATTGGCTCACCTTCATGGACGCTTGGCACAACCGTTGCAAGACCGTGATGGCTAGCTGTCGCTTCCACTTGTGGATAAGCCCGATCACGCGCATCGATGTAGTAATCGGTCACACTTGGATTAACTCCTGGTAAAACCTCACCGTTGACACGAATGGTCACCTGGCTCTTTTCTTCTGCCGCAACCTTATTGGCAAATACCTGAATCTCTGAAATAGAGCTTCCACGTTTGCCTTCTGGTGTCTTCATACGGATACGAACAGCATAGGTGTCGACTTTATCAAAACTGAAATGATTCATCTTGCCAGCTGCTACCGGTTCTTCAACGGTTAGGTTGCTGACTTCTTTCCAGTTGGCTGGATTGTTAAATGGATGGTCTGTTTCGTCTTTGACGCGATTTGGATTGCTTGGAACAGTTGGGATTTGTTCCCCTGTATAGTACTCAATCACATATTCACTTGGAGCCCCAACGCCGTGGTCTTCGTGGAAACCAACATGGAGGTTGTCCACTGCTCGCTTGGTCAAGATACCAGAATCCCCAAACAAGATACCAACAGAATCTTCCGCATTGTCACGGCCCCAGTTGGTCCAACGGTTAGCTGGAGCATCGGTAAAGGAGATGACCTTATCATTGACCTTAGCAACTGGATCCGCATCGTTAGAGTCACTTGCAAAAGCGAGTGGCAAGACTGATCCTGTCCATTGCTCAGCTACATTGGCTCCCTTGACTGTGGTGCTAGAAACACGAATATGAAGACGTGTTGGAAGGTTGGTTCCTTCTACACGGCCTGCTATGACAACTTCTCCTTCTTGGGCCAAGAGTTGCGGATCGACCGCATCCCAGGCCACCTTGGCAGCATAGGTCTTGCCATTGGAGTGATAAGTCCGCACGCTTTCTGGAAGGGCTGGTTTTTCACCAACTGGCGTTGTCGTGCTGACTTCTTCTACAGCGATAATGCCTTCAACGGTGACTTGAGCTTGGGCTTCTTTTTCCACACCCTCTACATGACCTGTGACTGTAAAGCTATGGTAATCCTTGACTTGATCTGCTGTCACGGTATCCCAGGTCACACGTTTTTCTTTCGGGAATCCCTTATCATACTCGACCAAGACGGTCTCTGGAAGAGCTGGCAAAACGTTTCGATCGGTGCTGATCCGTACAGGACGCACCTTGACAACCGTCTTTTCTTCAGGATTTGGCGTGATGGTAAAGGTGACTTCTCCCGTTTGTCCTTGGAAGCTAGCTTGTAAATGAACCAATCCTGCTTCTCGCAGTTCCAAACCTTTCTTGCTTGCGACCGCTTTTCCTTGACTGCCAGCTCTTGTCTTCACATCGATTTGATCTGCTTTGAGACTTGCCTGGCTACCATCTTGGTAATGAGCAATGACTTCAAGTGGTACTGTTTGGTCTTCCTTGAGTTCTTGCCCTTCTGGCAGACGCAATTCTAGGCGCTGGATCTGTGGACTTTCTTCTTGGAATTGGACCACATAGGTCTGGACAGCTCCCGTATCCTTAGCGGTAACATAGATTTGAGCTTTCAAACCATTCTCACGGCTAGCTTGTAGGACCGTCACTTGGGCATTTTCTGCACTTGCTGTGACTTGACCTGGCTCTTGCCCATAAGCGAGGGAACGGAAAATGGTATGGTTGCCACTACCAAATTTTGGAAGAGCTACTCCATCTAGCTGAACCGTTGGTTTCTTAGCCTTGGCTACATCTCCTCCTGCAACCACTAGCGTCGCTTGGACCGTTTCCCCATTGCCTAGGAGACCTGTCGCCTTCAAGCGAGCACCTGGTGTGGACAACTGATCTTCTTGACCAGCTTCCAAGGTCCATTGATCAACTTCATAGCTAACTGTCCGGCCATCTGTAAAGACCAATTGCACAGCCTTATCCACAGTTGCTAGATCCGCTCCCTGCGGGATTTGTTTGATGACCGGAAGAACTTGTTCCACACCGATTACATCGACCAGTGCCTCGACCGTCCGTCCTTGAACATGACCGGTCACACGAACTTGCCCAGCACGACTAAAGTCTGCCGCATCCCATTCAACGGCTTCTTCTTGGGCCATGCCATCGTTATAGACGACAGATACGCGACTTGGAAGCTCAGGTACTTCACCTAAGTAAACTTGTGTCCGAACCGGTTCTACTCCCAAGATAGAGCGTTCTTCCTGGTCCTTCTTACCTGTAAAGAGACTGACTTGGTCTGATTGCAAGCGGTCTGAATCAGCATAAAGAGTAAAGGATCCTGCTTGCTCAGTTGATTTGACAATGACCACCCCTTTGCCGTTAAAGGCCCGACGTTGCCATGAGCCATCTTCCTGTGCTTTGTAGCGTTCACGGCTGGCTTGTTCCCCGTTGTCGACGCCGACAATTTGGCCTTGTCCATGCAGATGGAAATGCACCAAATTATTGGCAGTTGGCACGACACGGCCTGCTTCATCGACGATTTCATAGGTAATATAGGTCAGATCCTTGCCGTCTGCTGCAATGGCGTGTTCTTCTTTCAGCAGGCGAACACCGGCTGGCTTCCCAGCTGTTTCTATTTGATCGCGGGCAATCACTTCGCCTGCTTCGTTGCGGGCAATAGCTTCCACCTTACCTGGCACATAAGGAACCAACCATTCTAGATAGAGTTCATCCGGATTTGCCCCTTCTTGGTAGGTCCGGCCATCTGCTGTAGTCTTCTTGGTAAAGGTCTTGACCCCTTGTGATTCCCCATTGACAATCAATTCCACACTGTGGGCATTGGAGAAGGCACGAACAGGGATCCGACCTTCTTCATCCATGACACGATTGGCCAATTCTGGATTTTCCCAGTTCCAATGCGGTAAGAGATGGACCATTGGATGTTTCTCAGCTGACAGCCATTGACTTTGGTACAGGTAAAAATCATTCTTCGGAAGGCCGGCAGTATCGACAATACCGAAATAAGAACTTTTCACAGGTGTGTCATTTTGGTTGTGCCATGGTGTTGGCTCACCGATATAGTCGGTACCTGTCCAGATAAATTGCCCTGCATAGCCGGCATGATCGCGGTCAAAGGTCCAAGAGGCTGTCGCTGTCCGACCCCAACCAACCCGGTCATTGCCGTAGTCTGATTGTTCATAGTGGCGGTCTTCTTGGTTGCTTCCGACCCATTCTCTTTCAGGATGATAGTAAGAGCCCCGTGTCCGCGTTGCAGAAGAGGTTTCAGAACCATAAATGAGCCAGTTTGGGTGTTTAGCGCGTAGGCTTTCATAGTTGGCCTCTGAATAGTTAAATCCAACTGCATCGAGCTCTGCCGCTACCTTTTCATGCCCTCCTGATCCATCACCAAAGCGGAATTTATCAGCTCCCATGGTGACATAGCGGGTTGCATCCACTTCCTTGATGGTCTTGACCAGACGACGAACGGTTGCGACAGACTTATCAGATCCATCTGCTTCACCGACTTCGTTACCGATTGACCACATCACAATAGAAGGATTGTTCTTGCCTCGCTCTACCATGGTCCGGAGGTCATAATCAGACCACTTATCCCCTTTACGAGCTTCTGGATGTGTTGCATCCTTTTCAAAGAATCGACCGTAATCGTATTGCTTTTTGCCACCATACCAGGTATCAAAGGCTTCTTCTTGGACCATCAAGCCCAACTCGGCCGCAATTTGCAAGGTTTGTTCACTCGCTGGGTTGTGGGTCGTCCGGATGGCATTGACCCCCATGTCCTTCATCTGTTTGAGACGGCGGTATTCAGCCTTGTAATTTTCCTCAGCTCCGAGGGCCCCATGATCATGGTGAAGGGAAACACCGTGGAATTTCGTAGCCGCTCCGTTAAGGAAGAAGCCACCTTCTGGTGTCCAGTTGAGATAGCGATAACCAAAGCGTTCCTTTTGCACATCTACCAATTGCGAATCCCGATAGACCCGTGTATACAGAGTATAAAGGGCTGGGTTATTGGTTTTGACATCCCAGAGGGTCGGTTTTTCAACATGAAGAGTATGAGACAGGTTGATCTCTTGACCAGCCAAAACGGATTGCACTTCACTGCGCACCTTTTCACTGACCACTTGACCATTTTGATCGACGATTTCGTATTCCGCATACACACTGTGGGCTTGATCATCTTGGTTGACAATACGACTCTTCACAAGAGTATCGACTGCCCCATTCTGTTGTTCTTCTAATTTTGGACTCGTGATGGTGGTCCCATACTTAGCTACATGGACCTTATCCGTCACACTGAGTTTGACATCACGATAAATCCCACTTCCAGAATACCAACGACTACTTGGCTGTTGGTTGACCACATGAACCGCGATGGTGTTTTCACTTCCATCCGCATTCAAATAAGGGGTAATATCGTAAGAAAAGGCATTGTAGCCATTTGGATAATGACCCACAAATTGTCCGTTTACATAGACTTTGGAATCCATGTAAACTCCACCAAATTCCAAACGCACCTTCTTATCCAGGTCCTTGTCTTCCAAACGGAAGGTCTTGCGATACCAAGCATCCCCACCGTTTAATTGTCCCCCTTCATTTTGAGCCGGAGAATTGTGATCGAAGTCAAAAAAGATTGACCAATCGTGTGGCAAATCTAATTTTTTCCAATCCTTGACATCCACTTGACGCCCTTCTGCACCAGGAGCTGCGTTTAACTTGAAATACCAGTCCTTGTTAAAGTCTCGTTCGCGATCTTGCACCATGTCCTCCGCTACTTGTTTTTGATCCTTGGTAGCCTCTTCAGTAGCCCCAGCAGAACGTTCACTTGTTTGAGGTTCCCCCTGTGGCTTTTCGATTTCGCTCTCATTCTTTTCAGGAGTAATCACAGCAGGCGCCTCTAAGGTTGTTGATGCTTTATCACTTGTCCCAACTTCTCCATTCGTCACCTCTGACGCTTCCCTTGTGGCTGTCATCTCCTCTTCTGTTACAGCTCTTCCTTCTTCTTCAGCTAAGACAGATGGAGCTCCAAAAAAAGATACACCGATTAATACAGAACAAGCTCCAACCGCGAGCTTGCGAATACTAAATACACTGCGCTTTTCAAAAAAAGACTTTCCCATATTTAACCTCCTCTTGGGACTTTTTAAAATGTAAGCGCTTTCTAAAATGCGTTTGCAAATAAAGAAACTCTACATTTTAACTATACCAAAAGTTGAGCCTTTAACAAGAGAACATGCAAAGAATATATAGTTTGTACTAAAAGAACTATACTTTGTCGAACAGATTCTTATAAGCATAAAATAGGAATGTAGGGATACTAAAGCTCTTTCAGATACGAGAAATGGATCAAGAAGATAGGGATGACATCCATCATTCAGTATTAACGATCCCCCTCTATTTCTCCTGTTTGAAATAGTTGTCATTCCAGCAGAGATAAGGTAGAATGAAAAGGATGAATTGAAAGGATACCACATGAACTACATTATTACTTTTTTGATCTCCATGATTCCTTTGGTGGAGCTTCGTGGAGCTGTTCCCTACGCTATCTCTAGCGGAATTCCTCTTTGGCAAGCCCTCCTGATCGGGGTCATTGGCAATATGCTTCCTGTCCCTATTATCTTCTTTTTCGCTCGCCATATCCTGGAATGGGGGAAAGAGAAACCTCTTATCGGGAATTTCTTTACTTGGTGTCTCAATAAGGGGCATCGTGGAGGTCAAAAATTAGAAGAGGCTGCAGGAGATAAGGGAATCTTTTGGGCCCTGCTCCTCTTCGTCGGCATTCCTTTACCAGGAACTGGTGCTTGGACTGGAACCCTCGCCGCCTCTATTCTAGACTGGGACTTCAAACGGAGTGTCCTAGCGGTCATGTTGGGAGTCATTCTAGCAGGGCTTATCATGGGTACTCTCTCGCTTCTTTTTGGACTCAATACCTTTGCGCATTAATCATAAAAGAGGTTGGGACAAAAGTCCTAGCCTCTCAATTGTCTTTGGATTGTCGAGCAAGACGCAATGGTTGAGTGCTCAAAGCACTGCTTTGAGGTGGTGGATAGAACTTGCGAAGCAAGTATCCTAAGTCTTTGTTCGCTTTTTAAGCTTCAAAGATGCCCTATGTTGACGGAAACTATGTTTCCTTTATCTGCAACCTTCAACAGTCTCCCAGACTGTTGAAGCTGTGCGGAGGTGTGACGGCGTAATCGAATTCTAACGAATGACCGATTTCTGTCCCACTCTCTTTTCATCTTGAAAAAAAGAGGTTTCTATGGAAACCTCTTTTCTTTTTATTCTTAGTTATTAAGAGCTGCTGCCATTGTAGCTGCAACTTCTGCTTCAAAGTCATTTGAAGCTTTTTCAATACCTTCACCAACTTCAAAGCGAACAAATTCAACAACTGAAGCATTTACTGATTCAAGGTAAGCTTCTACTGTCTTGCTGTCGTCCATGATGTAGACTTGTGCAAGAAGAGTGTATGCTTGGTCAACTTTTGTGTTGTCCAAGAAGAAGCGATCCATTTTACCTGGGATGATTTTATCCCAGATTTTTTCTGGTTTACCTTCAGCTGCCAATTCAGCTTTGATATCTTCTTCAGCTTGAGCGACAACTTCGTCAGTCAATTGAGCTTTAGAACCATACTTCAAGTGTGGAAGAGCTGGTTTACCAACCATTGCACGGCTTTCGTTGTCTTGGTCGATCACGTGGTTCAATTGTGCCAACTCATCTTTCACGAATTGCTCATCCAATTCTTTGTATGAAAGAACGGTTGGTTTCATTGCAGCGATGTGCATTGAAATTTGTTTAGCAAGGGCTTCGTCTCCACCTTCGATAACAGAGATAACACCAATACGTCCACCGTTGTGTTGGTAAGCACCAAAGTGTTGTGCATCTGTTTTTTCAAGCAAAGCAAAACGACGGAATGAGATTTTTTCTCCGATTGTAGCAGTTGCAGATACGTATGCTGCTTCAAGAGTTTCACCTGAAGGCATTGTCAAAGCAAGAGCTTCTTCGTTGTTAGCTGGTTTACCTTCAGCGATTACTTTCGCAGTTGCGTTTACCAATTCAACGAATTGAGCGTTTTTCGCAACGAAGTCAGTTTCAGCATTTACTTCAACTACTGCTGCAACGTTACCGTTCACATAAACACCAGTCAAACCTTCAGCGGCAACACGGTCAGCTTTTTTAGCTGCTTTAGCCATACCTTTTTCGCGAAGCAATTCGATCGCTTTTTCGATATCACCTTCAACTTCAACCAATGCTTTTTTAGCGTCCATGACACCAGCACCAGATTTTTCACGCAACTCTTTAACAAGTTTAGCTGTAATTTCTGCCATTTTGTTTCTCCTATATTTTTTTAAAAATAGGAGAGCCGGGCTAAGCCCCGCCCTCCTAGGTAATTACTATTTATACGAATTAAGCGTTGTCGCCTTCAACAACTTCAACGATTTCTTCGATTGAATCTGCTTGAGTTTCAGTTGCTGCCAATTCAGCTTCAACTGATGCAACTGCATCTTCACCTTGACGTCCTTCGATAACAGCATCAGCCATTTTCGCAGTGATCAATTTAACAGCGCGGATAGCATCATCGTTAGCTGGGATGATTACATCGATATCGTCTGGGTCAGTGTTTGTGTCGACCATCGCTACAACTGGGATACCCAATTTCTTAGCTTCTTTAACAGCGATTTGCTCTTTGTGTGGGTCAACAACGTACATTACGTCTGGGATACGAGGCATATCTTCGATACCACCCAAGAATTTTTCAAGACGAGCGCGTTGTTTGTTAAGAAGTGCAACTTCTTTCTTAGGAAGAACGTCGAAGATTCCTTCTTCTTCCATGCGTTTTATTTCTTTCAAACGAGCGATACGTTTTTGGATTGTTCCCCAGTTAGTAAGGGTACCACCCAACCAACGGTGGTTGATGTAGTATTGACCTGAACGAACAGCTTCTTCAGCAACAGCTTCAGCAGCTTGTTTCTTAGTACCAACAAACAATACAACTGCGTCGTTTGCAGCAGCTTCACGCATGAAGTCATATGCTTGGTCAGCGTATTTTACAGTTTGTTGCAAGTCGATAACGTGGATTCCGTTACGCTCAGTGAAGATGTACTTAGCCATCTTAGGGTTCCAGCGACGAGTTTGGTGACCGAAGTGTACACCAGCCTCAAGAAGTTGTTTCATTGAAATTACTGCCATGAGTAAATTCTCCTTTTTGTTTTTTTCTCCTCTCCCAGACGTCAGCTTGCAACACGACCACAAGGGCAACGGTGCCACAATGGTTCCGGGATGAGTATTTATTGCTTTACGCAACTTTATTAGTATAGCAGATTTAGAAGCTTTTTGCAAGTCATTTGAGAGAAATTCCTAGACATTCCTGCTTTTCTTCAGAGTCTCCCTCCTTCCTTTATTTTTTCTGCAAAATTCTCATTCTTTCCCTTTCATAGACCTTTTGTCTGAAATTTTTTCTTGACCTTATCTGATTTTTAAGATAAAATAGAATATGTTGTGGCGGTATAGCCAAGTGGTAAGGCACGGCTCTGCAAAAGCTTGATCGTCGGTTCAAATCCGTCTACCGCCTTCACAAACAAATATCAATGAGCCCAGCAATGGGCTTTTTTGATACATCAGCTTGATTGAATCTCACTTTCACCCCTTTGTCAGTGATTGTGTTTTCCAATCATGAAAGGAAAAGATATGATGAAAAAAGTTACCTTATCTGCTCTCAGCATCCTCTCTTTGGCCATGCTCACTGCTTGCCAACCAGCACAGAAAGAGACCCAAGAAAGAAAACCTCTTGTTAGCAGCTCTAAAAAAACCTCTAAAAGCTCTAAGAGTTCTAGAAGTTCTTCCTCTAAAAAGTCAACCAGCAAAAAGAATTTTTCATCAGGCTTCAATGACGATGATTCTCATAGCTCTTCAGATTCTAACACGCGCGAGGATCCTAACTATACAATGAGCTTGATGGACCAAGGAGAATCACTGGAAGCTATCGGGGATATCCCTGAAATGCCAAAATGGGCTGCCTTCAAAGAAATTAAGGTGGAAATCCTTGTTGGAAATGAAGCCCTTGCTCCTACTTCAAAGGACGAAGCCATCAATAAGTTAGGTCCTATTGATTCCACTTATGGTGATAATGGTTACTGGCATGGAGAGGGCTATGCTATCTTGATTGATTTTAATGAAAAAGGTCAAGCCACTAACAAAATTGCAAACTTGCCTAACTCTAAAAAGGTGACGAATCTCAAGGATATTCAACCTGGAATGACGGCTAAAGAAGTCATTGAAAAACACGGCCGTCCAGAAACTGTTTTCGTCTTTGGCTACGCGACGATCTTTACTTGGAAAGGTGAAGACGGGAAGGACTACTCTGTCGGTTTTGACAAAGAAACAGTCTTCCAAGTCTCTGAACCTGCATAAAATTCCCTTTTTCGGGATTCTTTTCTGATCCTATTCAAGAGCACTCAGTTGCTTTTCTCACCGATGGGATAGAAGCCCTTCTCATAACGCACAAACCCTCCAAGACGCTAGTCTTGGAGGGTTTGTTTGAATAAGAGGCTGGGACAAAAGTCCTAGCCTCTCAATTGCCTTTGAATTGTCGAGCAAGACGCAGTGGTTGCTTGGTATCTTTGTTCGCTTTTAAGCTCCAAATATGACCTAATGAGGGAAACAAAGTTTCCTTTATCTGCAACCTTCAACAGTCTCCCAGACTGTTGAAGCTGTGCGGAGGTGGGACGACGAAATCGAATTCTAACGAAGGACCGATTTCTGTCCCACTCTCTTTCATTCCTTACAATTCTGCAATTTGATTGAGGTTGACTTCTGCCACAGTGTCATTTCCAAACATGGTGATAATCATTTTCACCTTGTTGTTATCGATTTCTGTGATCTTACCAGTGTAATCTGCAAAAGCTCCATCGATGATGCGTACAGTATCTCCTACCTTCACATCAATGTTGAAATCTTGAACGGTTTGTCCCATCGAAATCAAGATGTTACGGATTTCGTCTTCCAAAAGTGGAGTTGGTTTTGAACGGTTCCCGTGTGATCCAACAAATCCAGTTACGTTTGGTGTATTCCGAACGACAAACCAAGCTTCATCCGTCATGACCATTTCTACCAAGACATAACCAGGGAAGCGATTTTCTTCGATTTCTTTTGTCTTCCCGTTTTTCTCGATTTGCACAGTTTGAGTAGGGATTTCTACACGCAAGATGTTTTCCAACATGTTATAGGTTTGTGCGCGTTGAAGAAGGTTTTCCTTCACTTTGTTTTCATATCCTGAGTAGGTCTGTAGGACAAACCAGCCTTTGTCAAAACTATCCATTTTTATTTCCTTTCTTATCTACCAGAAGGGGTTCGTTTCATCACGATACTAAAAAAAGCCTTCTGGCTCTTGTTTTCCTAGCTCCATTATAACATAAAACCGGAGAAAGCAAAGAAGTTTCTCTTGTTTTTCTTCAGCAAGACAAGAAAAAAAGCATCCACAGGGGACGCAGATTTGTTCTTTTTTTAGAACATATCGATGATCTTCAAAATACCTTTAGCCACTACTTGGTCAAACAAATAAATCAAAGCTACAAAGAAAGCGGTGTACTCAATTACTGAGATAAAATTTTTCCATCTTTCCTTGCGATTTGGCCAAGTCGTGTTTTTCAGCAAGACAAAAATATCTTTAAAAAATTTCACAACATTCTCCTATCTGGTTTCTTTATGAATTGTATATTTGCTACAATGTTTACAAAATTTGTTAACTTCTAGACGTTTTGGTTTTGGCGTCGCACTCAACTTGATTGAGTAGTTGCGTGACCCACAAACCGTACACGCTAGACTTGCTTTTTTTAATGCCATAACGCCTCCATTCACACCATTATAGCAAGTTTTCTACTATTTGACAAGTTCTTCTGCTCTCTGGAAGCGCATTTTGTTTGGCTTTTCTCTACGATTTGGTACAATATAGGAGATAAAGGAGAAATTATGAAAAGCGATCATCTGAAAGAAAGTAAAAACATTGAAGACCGTCGCGGGCAAAGTGGCGGAAGCTACTCATCTGGCCGCTCTGGTGGGAATTTAGGGGGTGGTATTTTACAAATCCTCCTCTCACCTGGAAGCTTCAAGAGCAAACTAATCTTGATCCTGGTCCTCATCTTTTTGAGTGGCGGGGCTGGATTGAGCGGGCTCTTTGACCAGGGCCAAACCACGCAGAACTATAACTCAGGCCAAGTCACTCGCCAAAGCAATACCCAGGTGAGTGATGGAGATAGCAAATTCGTCAGTCAAGTCCTTGGAACGACTGAGGATTTCTGGGGGCAAACCTTCCAAAATGAAGGGCGGACCTATCACAAACCAACCTTGGTTTTCTATACAGGTCAAACTCGAACTGGCTGTGGTGTAGGCCAAGCATCTGCCGGTCCCTTCTACTGTCCGACAGACCAAAAGATCTATTTGGATATCAGCTTCTACAAAGAGCTAACCACCAAATACAAGGCTAGCGGAGATTTTGCCATGGCTTATGTCATCGCTCACGAAGTCGGCCACCACATCCAAAACGAATTGGGGACTCTTCAGAGTTATCAGAAAGCCATCCGAGGAAAAAGTGAGACAGAAAAAAATGCCTTAAATGTCCGTTTAGAACTTCAAGCTGACTATTATGCGGGTATGTGGGCTCGTTACATTGAAGAGCAAGGCCTCATGGAGACGGGAGATATCGAAGAAGCGCTCAATGCTGCCCACGCCGTGGGAGATGACACCCTTCAAGAACAAGCCTATGGCTACTCCGTTCCTGATAGCTTCACCCACGGGACTTCTGAACAACGTATGCGCTGGTTCAAACGTGGTTACCAATACGGTGACTTTGAACACGGAGATACCTTCAGCGTCTCTGATAAAGACTTGTAACAAACCTAAAACCAAAAGCCTTTCAGATTATCTGAAGGCTTTTTTAGCACCCTATCGATAGCTAGCTAAGCAAGGAAAATGATTTAAAAAATCCTTTCCATTCAAAATCTTCTCAGAAACTTTCCTTAGGTGAGTACGGACGTCAGCGAACTTCGAAGAAGTTCCATGACTTAGTTTTGAATCTAGGGTTTCAAAACTCCCGAGTGCTTGAAACAATCGTGTTTCAAGCACTTTTCTCACGGCGGAAAGTTTCGAGATTGAGTTGAATAATTTCATAAAATAGAAATCATCTTTTTTATTGAAGGATCTCCCAGTTATTTTATGTAAATATAGTTCCTATACAATCTAAAAGAGAGTGGGACAGAAATCGGTCATTCGTAAGAATTCGATTTCGTCGTCCCACCTCCGCACAGCTTCAACAGTCTGGGAGACTGTTGAAGGTTGCAGATAAAGGAAACATAGTTTCCGTCAACATAGGGCATCTTTGAAGCTTAAAAAGCGAACAAAGACTTAGGATACTTGCTTCGCAAGTTCTATCCACCACCTCAAAGCAGTGCTTTGAGCACTCAACCACTGCGCCTTGCTCGACAATCCAAAGACAATTTAGAGGCTAGGACTTTTGTCCCAGCCTCTTTTAAGCGTCTATTTTTAGAATCCAAACCAACCTTTGAAAGTATCCCAGGCATTTTGTGCTTTTCCAGGAATATCTGCTTCATCGATGGCTTTCTTGGCATCGTCTACGATACCTGCAGCGCGTTCTTTGACTGTATCAAAGAAGCCCTTGTCCTCTTCTGGACTCTCAGTTTCTGTTTCTTGACCGACAGGGGCAATGCCATTTTCCTGGTAAGAATTTTCCTCATTATCAAAGCTGGTTCCTTCTGTATAAGGTAGGACGCTATTGGCTACATTTCGGAAAATTACTGAGGCTGTCTCTGCACTGGTCCCTGTCAAATAGTGGGTTTCATCCGTCTTAGGGAAACCTAGCCACTGACTAATGACCACATCTGGCGTGTAGCCGATGACCCACTGGTCTCCGGAAAGATCGGGGTTGAAGTCCGTTTCAGTCGTTCCTGTTTTACCAGCCATGGTATAACCATACGGTGCTGCGTTGACACCCGTTCCGTTGGTAAAGGTTCCCAACATCATATTGGTCATCTTCTTATTGGCTGAGCTGCTGAGCACTCGTTTTGATTTCTGACTGTGACTTTTCACTACCTGACCGCTGGCATTTTCAATCTTGGTAATGAGATGGGCATCGTTCATTACTCCGTCATTGGCAAAGGTGCCATAAGCCTGAGCCATTTGAAGAGGGTTGGTCGTCACACCAGATCCCAGGGCTACTCCGAGAGATTTGTCCACATTGTCCATGTTGAGACCAAATTTTTTCCCATAATCAAAGACAGTATTGAGCCCTAACTCATTGGCTGTCGCTACAGCTGGAAGGTTGAGAGATTCTGCCAAGGCTTGGTACATAGGTACGGTCGGACTACCTTGAATGCCGCCGTAGTTATCGACTGTATAACTGCCGTAGACCTTGGTCGTATTGTCCAATTCTTTGTTGGTCGACCAGCCGTTGGCTACAGCTGGACTATAAACGACCAGGGGTTTAATGGTAGAACCAGGACTTCTCGCAGATTGAGTCGCATAGTTATAGCTTCGGAAGCCAGCATCTTGGTCACTGGCCACGCGCCCGACAATTGCCCGCACTCCTCCAGTCTTAGGATCCAGAGCCACGCTACCAGATTCTGCCCGCGTGCCATCTTCGGCAACAGGGAAGAGATCTACATTGTCGTAGATGACCTGCATGCTGGCTTGGTAGTTCTGGTCCATCTCTGTGTAGATCCGGTATCCATTCTTGATGATATCTTCTTCTGTTAGACCATATTCGTTGACAGCCTCGTTGATAACCGCATCGAAATAGGACGGGTAGCGATAATCTTCTGACTTGCCTTCATAGGCATCCACCAGTTGGCCATGAATGTCGACTGCGGCGGATTGATCTGCTGTGGCTTGATCGATATAGCCAGCTGCGACCATATTTTGTAGGACCGTATTGCGACGATTGGTTGCGTTCTCGACTGAATAAAGGGGGTTATAAATTTCTGGCCCCTTGAGCATACCGGCAAGGACAGCCGACTGATCCAGAGTCAACTCACTAGCGGAGACACCGAAATACTTCTTAGAAGCATCTTCAATCCCCCAAACCCCATTTCCAAAATAGGCATTATTGAGGTACATGGTCAGGATTTCTTTCTTACTATACTTTTTGTTGATTTCAAGGGCTAGGAAGAACTCCTTGGCCTTCCGCTCAACCGTCTGATCCTGAGAAAGATAGGCATTTTTAGCCAACTGTTGGGTGATCGTCGATCCCCCACCTGAACGACCGGCAGTCAAAATCGCCAGGAAGAAACGACCATAGTTAATCCCACTATTTTTGTAGAAGCTCCGGTCTTCCGTCGCCACAACTGCATTTTGCAAGTCTTCGCTAATGGCATCTAACTCAACGTAAGTCCCTTTTTGCCCTGTTAGGCTTCCTGCTTGGTTCCCATTTTTATCATAGATGATTGTGGTTGCCTTGAGGGCATTTTGCAGATCTGCTACATTGGTCGTCTTGGCTATGTAGAAAAGATAACCTCCGACGACGAGACTAAAGGTCAGGCCAATCAGTAAGAAGATCTTGGTCAAGTGATACTTGCGCCAAAAGCGTCTGATCGGATGTTGGGAGTGAGATTTTCTCCGTGACTTGTCCGAGCGGCTATAGGTTGGAGCTTGCTCCTCCCCGTCTGTTGATAACTCAACCTCTTCCGCAATTTTCGTTGGTTTTTTTTCTCGTTGGAAATGACGAATCATTCCCTCCAATAATTCTTTTAATTTGTTCATAGTCCCTATTTTATCACCTTCCTAACGTCTAGACAAGAAAGACCTTCGCAAGAAAGGATGCTTTTAGCTTTCTTTAAGGTTGCCATCTAGTCCACTCTAGAGCGGGTTTCAGCGTCTTGTTCCTCCCTCCCTCTTCCTCCTTCTCGCCTTTTCTTTCCACCCGCTTTCTGATACAATAACACTATGCATTATACTATAACGATACCAAGCGCCTTGCCCGCTATGACGGTCAAAGAGGCCCTAGAAGATTACTTTCTCATCCCACGAAAGATTCGTCATTTTTTGCGAACAAAAAAACATGTCCAAGTCAATGGGGAGACTGTCCATTGGCAATCGATGCTTCAGGCTGGTGACCAACTCACCCTCACCTTTGATCCGGAAGATTATGAAGAAAAGGAGCTCCTAGCAGGGGATGCTAGCCTGGTCGAAACCCTCTATGAAGATGAGCACCTCATCATCGTAAACAAGCCCGAAGGCATGAAAACGCACGCCAATCAACCAGATGAAATCGCCCTTCTCAACCATGTCTCTACTTATGTCGGAAAGACCTGTTATGTGGTTCATCGCTTGGACAAGGAGACCAGTGGGGCTCTTGTCTTTGCCAAGAATCCTTTTGTTTTACCCGTCCTGAATCGACTGCTAGAAGACAAGAAAATCCAACGAGACTATTGGGCCTTAATCCTAGGCAACTTACCCAAAAAGCAGCTGGTTTATAAGGACAAATTAGGACGAGATCGCCACGATCGACGCAAACGCATTGTTGATCCTCGAAAGGGCCTCTATGCAGAAACCCATGTGACCGGCTTAAAGACTTTCAAACGCACCAGCTTGGTCAACTGCCAGCTCCAGACAGGTCGCACCCACCAGATCCGCGTCCACCTCTCTCACCATGGCCATCCAATCGTGGGAGACCCTCTCTACAACCCAGAAAGAGCTCCTCGTCTCATGCTCCATGCCCACCGCTTGCGACTCACCCACCCCTTTACCTTAGAAAAAATCCAAGTTGAGGCTCCTTCTGCAAGTTTTGAAAAAGGATTAAAAGAGCAGACATCTCCATAGAGCCAAGCGAGTGGTGCTCCTAATCGATTACCTTACAGAGTAATCAAAAAACAGCTAGTTGATTTTCAAAAAATGACTTATTTTGCCATTTAAGAAGATTAAAAACTTTCCGCTGTGAGAAAAGTGCTAGAAACAATAGTGTATCTAGCACTCGGAATTATTGAGACCTTAGGCTCAATAATTAGTCATGGAACTTCTTAGAAGTTCGCTGACGTCCGTACTCACCTAAGGAAAGTTTTTCGGAAGATTTTATCTACATCTAAAAACACAGAATCAAATTGATTCTGTGTTTTTTTGCTATTTCTACATAGGTCCTAGTCCGTCGTTTCTTCACTTGCGGCTGGGCTAACTTCTGTGTTTTCTGACTCTGGAGATGGAGTCTGAGCAGGATCTGAAGTTTCTTCCTTATTCAGATTAGAATCGCTCGTGGCAGGACTTTGAGGGGCTGGGGTTGCTTCGTCTGCTTCCACTGTCACTGCTGTCGATGGAGCCGCTAGCAAATCATCTCGAAGGGCTTGGATCGCCTGTAACAAGGCTTTCTTGTCGCTCTTCGGATCAGCTAGTTGATCAAAGAGGGCTTCTAAGCGTTCAAACTGAGCATCACTGGCTCCTTTTTCGGCCAATTGTTGGTGGAGAGCGATCAACTGGTTATAAATCTCTTGATAGAGAGCTACGTCTCCAAGTTGAGGTTCTTCTGTTTTCTTTTGCTTTTGTTGTTCAATCGTTTCACCAACTTCACGCAAAAGAGTTTTCCCAGTTGTCAAAGCCTTATCAGCATCTGGCTCTTGGCGCACCTGTTCCAAACGTTCTTCAAAAGCAGGACGTTTGCTTTCTTCTACTTGTGGCAAAAGAGAGGAGATTTGATCGATAAGGGCTGTCAGGAGATTCGAGCGTTGACGAGACTCTGTCTTTTCATCCAGGTCGCCATAGACCCCCTTGAGGAAGTCGTAAACAGCTAGGTTATAGGACGGAGCATCTGCTCCCTTTTGATCCAGAACTGTTTTTTCAATTGGATAGGTTGGAGCATTTTCCTGAGATACTAGTTGGTCAATGGCTTGCTTGGCTTGGTAGAGTTCCATGAAATGGGCTTTTGAGTCCCAAGCTTCTTCAAAGGCCTGAGCCCGGTAAAGCTTCAAAGCAAGGTCTGCTGCTGTCGCCCGCAATTCTGGTGTCAAGCGCGCATCACTTAAACTTTGGTAGAAATACTTGAGGTAGTCCACCGAAGTCACACCGGTCCGATCTTGCATCTCTTGAATGGCCTGGAGCAATTTTCCTTCTTTCTCCAATCGTTGGCTATCCTTGGCCGTATAGGCTTCCTGCAACTGAGAAACGAGGCTTTCTTTCTTGAGTTGGAAGGCTTCGGTATCTAGCAAGCGAACCTGCTCCAACAATTCCTGGTAACGACGGTCCAAGGCCGTTTCTTCTTTCGGTTTGACTTCCTGGGTCGCGTGGATATATTCCTTGTCAACTTGGTCAAGACTCGCCAAGTAGCCTGCTGTCGAATTGCTTGGGAAGTTTTTAACAGTTTCTAAGAATTGACCCAAGTTCAACTCAATCCGTCTTTGTTGCAGAGGATCGGATGCGTACAAAGTCCGACTTTCTGCCAGAAGTTGGTTGACCTTGTCCTCTACAGCTTTCTGGTCCAAGTCACCTTTCTGGTAAGCTGCTTGGATGGTCGGCAGACGATGAGCCAGGTAGTCCGCCAAACCTGCTGAGCGCACCTTGATATAGTGGTTATGGTCTCCATGCGGAATGACAAACTGACCATTCTCGATTTGCATCGTATATGGTGAAATACCAGAGCGAAGTGCTGTTGCATAGAGCTCGTTGATAAAGTCTAGCTCAGGATTTCCTGTTTCAAGTGGAATCCGGACATGCTCCTTCCGAACTGCATAAGGGTGGATATGGGTTGGATCGTATTCTTGGTCTGGATTATTAAAGACAAAGAAACCATTTGAAATCTTGATAGCTTCCCGAGGAACGCCGTAAGTCTGGCTAATGTACTGGATTTTTTCTTCATCCGAAGCATCGCGCGAATAGGTCGCCACATCATCCGTCAGTGGCTGCCCCTTGTCCTCTTCCTTCTTACCAGCTAGCACTGCCTCTGCAGCAGCGATTTCTTGAGGTGAGAGATCCTTCTTGTAGAAGTAATGGGCATGGTCTCCGTGAGCGACCATATAACCCTCGTCATCCTTGCTGATGACATGGTCTGCATGGAATCCATGATCGTGCTCATGGGCCTGTTCGCCTTCATGATGATGGTCGTGATCGGCTTCATGGTCATGCTTGTGATGAGGATCCTCCTTCTCATGGTCGTGGTCCTGATTGACTGGTTTTGTGTCTGGGCTTGAAGGTTGAGTTGGACTCTCTTCTTTTGCGATACTTCCACCTTGTGTACGGGATAGTTGGAACTGTCGTGCCAACTCCCGCTCTAAAGGCGAAAGGAGACTATAAGGGATGAAATGGAAATGATCCCCATGAGGATAAACTACCCCTTGATCTGTCCATTTGGTAATCTTACTTGGATCAAAAACAGAACCATCCGACTCAACATGGCGCTCTGAAAGCGGGGTATGCTGCAACTCTTCCAAAAGGCTCGGCAAGGTCCCCCCCTTATTAGTTGCTGTTGGATGAGGCACAGAAGCTGTAATCGTTGGAGTAAACGGGTCTGAGATTGGCTGATTCGGATTAACCGATGAAGCTAGCTGGCTAGAAGGTGGAGCAATAGGATTTACTTCATTTTTTCCTCCTCCATTTAAAACCGCTAAGGCAGCATATAATTCTCCAGCTGATAAGGCACTCTTCGGAATATAGTGGTAGTGTCCTCCATGAGGCACGATAAAGCCATCTCCTGTATCAGAAATCACATCCCCAGGATGGAAGACATAGCCGTCATCTGTCCGGTAGCCACCTTGGCTAGGCTTGACTCCTGCTGTTAGACTGGCTACTGTTTTCCCTTCTCGTAAAGCCTGACTTGGCTGACTAAAATCACGAGTTTGCCCAGCTTTTTGGGCATTCTCTTTCGAACCTGAAACCAGCTCTCCTTTTTTCTGTTGGGCAATTTCCTCCACCGAACGAACATTCAGTGTATGTTGTGGATCGGTTAGATAAAGGTAGTAGTTCCCATCCTTCTTGATAATATAGCCATCTCGCACCTGTGTGACAATGTCCGATTGCTGTAGTTGGTAAGAAGGGTCCCGTAAAATCAACTCCTCACTAAAAATCGCATCGTAAGGGACCTTGCCATTGTAGTAATGGAAATGATCTCCATGGGAAGTCACAAAGCCCTCGTCAGTAATCTTAACCACAATCTGCTCTGCCTGGGTCTTTTCCTTCGAGTTGACGGATTCAATGCTTTCTTCCTGTTTGTTTGAGCTGCTAGCTGACTTTTTCTTGTCTCCTTGTAAATACTGCACCTGATTCTGACTCTTTTTGTCTTCCTTGACTGGTGCTTGTTGACTTAAGGCGTAGGCACATAAACCCAGACCTAATGTTGCTACTAATCCAATTGTTCCTTTTTTCTTCATTCTTTCTACTTACTCCTGTAATTCTTTCGCTAAACTAGCCATATTTTCTTCTAGGTTCTCTAAGAAATCTTTGTTATTTCCCGGATCTGCTTCGAGAGGATCCAAGACCTTCACTTTTGCCCCTGTCGCCTTGGCAATGCTATCGGCCACCTTAGACGAGGTATGCTTCTCAACAAAGATAGTTTGAACTTGATAATCCTTGACAAACTGCTGAATCTCAGCCAATTGACGGGCTGTTGGTTCCTGCTCAGGCGAGATCCCTGCAATTCCTAATTGTTTCAAGCCAAAGCGCTTGGCTAAATAAGAAAAGGCTGTATGCTGGGTCACGAAGGTCTTTTGTGTCGCTTTTTCAAAGAGAGGTTGGTATTTAGCCACCAAGGCCTCACAGCGTTTTTCAAGCTTTTGGGCATTGGCCTCATAATAACTTCTATTTTCTGGATCGATGTCTCCCAACTCTTTGGCGATGATCTTTCCTTCCTCGGCAATTTTCAGTGGATCCATCCAGGTATGAGGGTCATACAAGTGCTTTGCATCCTTCCCTTCCGTATCCTCAATATCCTCTAAGCCAGCAACCTTATCCAGCTCCATTCCTTTGCTGGCTTCGATGACCCGCAGTTTCGAGTCTTGCAAGCTAGGGTCTAGACGTCCAGCCCAAGATTCGAGCGTTTGAGAATGGTAGACGAAGACATCCGCATCATAGATCTGGGCTGTCTCCTTGGCCGAAGGTTCGTAATCATGAATCCCAGCACCCGACTGAACCATCCAGACTTCGTTTCGATCGCCTGAAATTTCCTTCACCAGGGAATAGACAGGATAGAAACTCGTCACAATTTTGAGCCCCTTTTTAGTAGAGCCAGCTCCCGAACTCCTCTGACTCCCACAAGCCACTAACAATAAGAGGCAGACGAATCCAATTCCTAAGGTTCTTAGCTTCCTCCCCAACATGTATAAATCCTTTCTTTTTCTTAATCGGTTTATTAAATAGTTAATTAACTAGTTAATGATAACGTTAATTTTTTAGTTTGTCAAGAATTTTTTTGTATTTTTTTTCACACAGAAAAAAGAGGCCCCTAGGGGCCTCTTCTATTCTCTTGATTAGTTAGACAAGATTAATCAAACCATGCGCTTATTTTTTCTTCTTTTTAAGGAGATAAGCTGCACCGCTTGCGACTACAAAGGCTAATACCAAGCTAATCAAGGAGATAGTGGTACCAGTGCTTGGCAAGATACCAACCTTCTTACCTGGTTTCTTAGGTTCTGGTGTCACTGGCTCTGTTGGTTCATGTTTATTGGTCAGAACAACATTACCTTGACCGTCATCTGTTTTCGTCACTTGGTAACCTCTTGGAACATCGACTTCTTCCACTGTATAGGTGACAGCTTTGCCCTTGACATTCTTGTCTAGATCCGCAAAGGTATGAGTCCACTTGTTCTCAGCTGACAACTCAATGACGTCACCAGACTTCTTACCGTCCGCATATAGCTGCACTTTCACACTCTTCGGACGAAGACCATCTTTGTCCTCTTGGTCATCCCACTGTTTGGTTACAGAGAGGGTGGTCTTACCTGGAGTGTGCGTATTGGTAATAGTATAGCTTTCTTGGTCAATGCTTGGTGAATAGTCAGTAACCTTTTCTTCTTGAAGGGTGTAGACGATTTCCTTACCATCCTTAAACTTAGGAAGGCCAGTAAAGGTTTCTTTCCAATCGGTCTCGCTTGTAATATCTTTGCGAGCCACTTCTCCACCATTGGCTAGAAGTTTCACAGTGATCTTAGTAGGACGAAGACCATCTTGGTTGTCATTGTCCACCCAGATCTTAGTGACTGGAATATCCACCGTACTTGGAGTGTGCGTATTGGTCAAGACGATATCGCCCTTCTCCTTGCTCTCTTCTGTTACGGCGTAACCTTCAGGGACATCCACTTCTTTCACAGAATAATGAATCTCTTGTCCGTTTGCTTTTTCAGCAAGTTTCTCAAAGGTATGAGTCCATTTATTGTCAGCAGACAAGACAACTTCCTTGCCTAGCTTTTGATCACCTGCATACAATTGGACGCGAATTTCTTTTGGACGAAGGCCATCTTGGTTATGAGCGTCATCCCATTTCTTAGTGACCTTGACCTGAGTGACAGCTGGTTCATGCTTATTGGTCAAGACAGGATGAGCTGGATCCTTGTCATCAATTGAAAGGGTGTAACCTTCTGGAACATTCTCTTCTTTCACAGTGTAGTGAATGGTCTTGCCGGCTGCTTTTTCATCAAGGTTTTCAAACGTTCCTTGCCACTGATTCGCTTCTGACAATTCAAGGGTCTGGTCTGTAGCAACCCCATCTTTATAAAGTCTGACTGTAATCGTCGCTGGGCGAAGACCATCTTGGTTATTGGCATCGTCCCATTTCTTGGTTACTTGAACTTTCGTCTTAGAAGGAGTGTGCGTATTGCTAATCACTACCTGACCTGGATTGGTCGTTTCTACCGCTTGAGTATAGCCTTCTGGAACTTCTGTTTCTTTCACGGTATACTGAATAGCTTGACCAGCTTTTTTCTCATCCAAATCAGAGAAGGTATAAGTCCAGTCGTTGTCTGCAGAAAGTTCTACCTCTTTACCTGATTTTTGGTCATTCGCATAGAGTTGGACCTTGATGCTCTTCGGACGAAGGCCATCTTGGTTTTCTGCATCTGTCCATTTCTTGGTCACTGTTACACTTGTCTTACCTGGTTTGTAGGTGTTGGTAATGGTTGATCCTTCGATAGCTGTCGAGTAGTTGGCAACTGTATCTTCCGTTACCGTATAGACTAGTTTTTGACCATTCTTATAGACTGGCAAGTCAGTGAAGCTGTGGCTCCATGTATCTCCCTCACCAGACAGAGTAGCCGTCTGTACTTCCTCTCCGTTGGCTAGGAGATGGACCGTGATGGTTGATGGACGGAGTCCGTCTTGGTTCTGAGCATCATCCCAAACTTTTTTCACGCTGACTTCTGTAGTTTCAGGAGTACGCTTGTTGGTAATGGTCGCTTTTCCATCGACGAACTGAGCTTCTTGACTTTCAGCTGTATAATGAGTCGGTACCTTGACTTCTTTTACAGTATAGGTAATCACATTACCATCATTGTCTTTGTCTGGAAGAGCGCTGAAGGTTACTTTCCAGTCATTTCCTGCTGAAAGGGCTACTGGTTTGCCTTCTGCTGTTCCATTCTTGTACAATTGGAATTCAATCTTTTCTGGACGAAGACCTTCGACGTTGTCTTGGTCATCCCAGACTTTTGAAGCTTCCAGATCGATATAATGGATATCTTTCTCATTGGCGATGACTTTTGGTGAAGCTTTTGAACCAGTCGCTTCGCCATCAATCGTGACATGGTAAAGCTGTTGATCTGCATCGTAGGTCACAACGACTGCATGCTCTGTCTCATCCAACTTGTAGTTATTTGGAGCTTTCGTCTCTTTAAGAGTGTAAGTTCCTTCTGTTAGGGTGGTGAAAGCAAGGTCTCCATCCTTATCAGAAACTTGAGTCGCAAGGACAGTACCAGTCGCATCTGACAAGGTGAACTCCGCACCAGCTAAGCCTTTGCTAGTATCATCCTTGTCTACTTTCTTCACATGGAAGCTCGCCGCAAAGATTTGAGACGTTACGGTGTTGGATTCGCGGTTTCCTTCATGTCCTTTAGCTCTGTATCCGAATTGGTTATGGGCTTGGACGACACCTGAACGACCGCCATTGTCCTTGTTATCTTCTGTCCGTTCTAGCATCAACTGCTTGACTTGGTCTGTCAATTCGCTTGGGTTGACCACTGGCACCGCAACATCTACTTGGCTACGTGCACCGATAGTGGTTCCCTCATTGGCTACGACCTTAATTCCTGTTACTTTACTATAGTCTGTGACATCTGCTGACCAAATATCTTTATCTGCAGCTTGTGCCATGGTGCTAGCTGTAACTGTGGTATCTGTTGTGTAGTATACTGTCCATCCTTCCGGAGCAGTGACTGGTCCGCGAAGACTAACGGTGTATTCTGTCTTACGGGCTGAAGCATCCAGTGTATTGACATCTCCAACTTTAGGGAGAACGTCATAGATAACCGTGTTTTCAACTGGACTATCTGTGTTGTTTTTAATCGTTAACTTGTAATTAAAGGTTTCCCCTGGTTTAAAGGTTCGAGTTACTGTTGAAGCATCAGACAAGTCATCGTTCTTGGCGATGAACTTACGAGAATAAACCCCTTCAGCTGCGACAATAGTATAGTTGGATTCCGCATGAGGAATCTTATCCGTTGTCGAACCATTGTTATTTAAATCATAACTATCTACTGCAACTGTATTCGGGTTAGCAGTTTCTAGATCCCAGAGACCTTCTCCTGCCAGATAGATATGGTTGGTAAAGGTTCCGCCATCAGCCTTCCCTTTTAATTTAGTATAGATGAATGGCAAATTAGCCTTGCCACCAGTCTCTAGGGAGCGTTTGATAAATTCCTTTTGATCCAAATGGATAATCAAGGCAGAACGTCCAGAGTTATGGTAGTTTTCAATAACCTCATAGGATTTGTACCAAGGGGCATAAAAACGAGTGTTATTCTTATCAAAGTATTGATCTAGGTATTTGAAGTCAATATCCAAGGTATTTGGATCAAAGAGATCAATAACACGCAAGTCCTTGTAATCCTTACCTGGATCTAAGCGAACATTATTAGCAGATAGGGCAAAACGAATGGTTTTTCCATCTGTGAATTGGACATTGTTATAATCTGTATTCTTAGTCAGTTCAACATTTTCTGTCAATGGAAGAAGTTTGAACTGCCATTTAGCAGATTGGTCTCTGTCTGCCCCTGACTGGGTTTTATAGGTGATCCGTCCAGTATTTTCATAGGCATTCTTGGACTCATCATTTTGATCGATATGGGTCTTTTCTGGATCCTTGAAGGCTGTATAGGTAGAAATATAAATCCCTTGACCAGATGGAAGCTCGAAGTCATCTTTCATCTCCAGTCTCCATCCGACAACCGTTCCATATTTGGTCAAATCAATGTTTCCAAATCCATCCTTGTCTGCCTCTGGTTGGATTTCTTTAGTTGAGCCATCTTCCATGGTTAGGATGATGCGTTTCACGTATTGATTGATCAGAGGTCCATTTCCATAGATTCCAATCAACATACGACCATATTCAATTTTGGTAAACTTCAAGCGCGAGTCTACTTGCTCATCATAAAAGACAATGTTTTTCTGAGCAAATGGTGTGGTGTTATTGTATTTCAAGAGCCACTTGTAGTTAGCCGCCTTGTAGTCTGTCGAATCGTAGACATTTCCTTCTGCTTGTTTAGCAAAAGCTCCTTTACCTTCCAAGTCACGCGAAGTAAGTCGGAAGATGAGAGAATCTTCAGCCGTTACATCCGGCTCTCCCTCACCACGTTCCGCAGGAATCCCCACGACAGACGCAGTGTTGGTCAAATCTTTAACCAAGACATCTTCTAAGGTTTGGTCTTTTTCCATGACCAAATCAGGGAATTTCAAGTATAAGAAACTCTTATCTTGGATTTTTTGCATCAAATCTGAATGATAGTTTTGAGGATTGGCATTGGCATCGGCAACAAAAGTTTTTGAAACCGTACCATCTCCATTATCGACCCAACCTTCTGATTTTTCTGTATCTAGAACCGCTGTACGAGTTTTTCCATCTTTGTCCGTATAGGTTGGCAGCTTATCTGTGATTGTTGCAGATTCCAACTGACGATAGCTACCATTGTACTGTCCACGCATCCCATCTAACAAGAAGGCAAACGGAACGGAAGTAGCTTTTTCGATGTACTTTTTGCCATCTGCTCCAGTTACAATCCCTGGAGATGCTTCCGCATAGTCTCTGGACATGGTCGCATCATAGTTCTGATTGACAAACTTGGTCAAGGTATAATCCTTGTATTGAGGTTTCCAAGTGATACTATTTAAAGCAGTCTCAGCACCGTTAATATTGAGCGTCCCTGTAATATCCATCGAGTAGTTAGTAGGAGGGAATCCCAACTTAAACTTGGCGATGAATGGTAGGGTCAAGACTTCAGATTTTTGGTAGTTCGTAAAATGTAAGCTTACATGGTAGTCATCTCCCACCTTTGTCACTGTTGGTGCGTCATGTTGTGAGCTACTATTAAACTCGGGAACATTGACCTCATCCAAGTACTTCCCTGGAAGCACTAGATTGACAACCACGTCATCGAGATCTGTTGTCAGATTCTTAGGGGTAATCTGAATGTAGCCAGACATGGTATCAGATGTGTTATAGGCCATACCACCTGGATGTTCTTGCTTATCTCCATACAAGAGGCTAACATCTAAGGCACCATTATCTCCGACTGCTAGCTCTTGCGCCAAGGCTGTTACAGCACCTTGACCCAATTGACCCAGCATCATCAAAATGGTGAAGAGGGCAAACCCTTTTTTCAAAAAGGTTTTCCATAAGGATGATCTCCTGTTCATTCTTTCATCTCCTTTTTATCATTTTGAACCGCAAAAGTTCCTCACTCCATTTTTATCATATATGAGCCAATTTAGCCAACGATTATATAAAAAGTGTCGCTAAATGAACAAATGAGCCGTCTAATGTTTTTGTTTTTTTAAGTTTTCTTGATTTTTTCATCAACCAGCCAATTTAGGTTAAGTACTCCAAAGATATGATTGCAAAGATCTATTATACGGCTCCAGCCCTTATTTTCATAGCTTTTTTATACCCTCCTACAAGGCCTTTAAACCCCTTACATGGATATCATTAGGTTATTTATGAGATTTTTGACAAAAATGACTTCTCCTCCTATCATCAAAGGGATGCAAAAAACCAGCTCCTTCATAGAGCTGGTTGTCTTTCTATTCTAGAAAAGTCATTAGGCAATGATGCTGAAAAATATGTATGTTATTTATAGCGCGGTGTCGCAAATCCGCGGATATTGCCATGTCCGATACGGTATACATTGCGTTTGACAGTTCCAACGGCACCGGAATTTCCTTCGATTGTATGAATCAGTCCATTTTCGACGCGTTCCACAATTCCAATATGGTCTGCCCAACCATCATTTGATTGATAATCTTGATCCCAGTTAAAGGTAATGATATCACCTGACTTCGGTGTAGAGGATCCATTTTCGTTCCAAATACCTAAACGTTTAAAAATTTGGATGTGACGTTCAACTCCACATTCACGGCCAATCAAACCACTCAAGCCTTCCCGCTGAAAGACCGTTGTGACAAAGACGTCACACCAGTCATCAGTCATCTTCACCTCATAACCAACTGGAAGTGGTTTGATACTGTTGTAATCATTGACCAATTGTTGGTGAGCTGCACTTCCTGTGCGAGCACCGACTAGACTTGCTGCTGCCCGTAAGACACGGTCCCGTTGTCCATTCGTTACACGAGGAGTGAAAGCAGTTTGATCAACTGTTACTCGGGGATGAAGGGCTGTTTGTCCAAGGTTAAAGCCTTCAACACCACCATCGACATAATCCACATAGACGTGAGTGGTATAATTGCCTGATTGGTACTGGTGATTGGCTGTAGAAACCTGCACTTCTGTGTGCATTCCAGAAGGTGCTGTTGAATACCAGAAAAGATTTTCTTGGTGCGCTTTAGACCAAGCTGCGACACGGATGTTCTTAATCCGACGTCCCTGAGGCGCTTGATCCACCGTTACCATATAGGTTCCAGCACCAGAATTGACATTTTTGATCCCTGTTTGTGTCTTGGTCTGGGCATTTCGGAACTCAACTTCTGTAGTCGTTGAACCGACACCCACACGAGAACCATCATTTTGAATATAGTAAAGGTGAATATGGTACTTACCAGTAGAGTTCTTGTGATCGCTCGCTTTGACTGATACCTTGTAGTCTCCATTTGATTGACGAGTCGCTTCATACCAGCGAATATCGTCTTGGCCATCCCTATCAGACCAAGTTGGGACTTGCACAGTCCGAACACCTTTAGGGCTGTAAACATCCTTGATAATGACATCAAAGGTACCTGTATCCTTGTTATTATTTTGGATTAAGAGACTAGCAGTTGGACGTGACTGATTTTTGAAATCAATAAAGGCCTTCTTGACAAACTTATTTTGACCTTTGGCATCCACATAGAAAACTTGCGCTTCATATTGGCCATCAGCGTTTTCGTGGTCACTAGCTTTGGCTGTTACAGTATATGAACCATCTGCTTGACGAGTTGGCGTGTACCAGATGATATCTTTCATCCCATTGGCATGAGACCATAATGGAATCTTCACTTCCTTGTAGCCATCGAAACCTTGAAGGTTCTTAGCTGTAATAGTGAAAGTCCCGTCTTTTTCTGATTTTGTAATGGTCAGATCAGCAGATGGTTTAGAAGCTGTGTAATCGATAAAGGC
>NZ_JADNGY010000002.1:0-172699 GCF_015553625.1 Streptococcus australis
GCCCTACTCAACTGTGCGGAGGTGGGACGACGAAATCGAATTCTAACGAATTACCGATTTCTGTCCCACTCTCTTTTTATAGTTTATTCCTCTTGGTTTGATGACGATGAACATGATAAGACATTAATCCGATTCCTAGGAGAATCAGGAGGCCCAGTCCAATCATAGGGTATAAGAGAAGATTGTTGCTTTCTTTCAATAGTGACTCCGTATCGTGCTTGGTATCAATCGTATTAAAGCTATCTCCTGCCTTTTCAATGATATCCTGTTTTAGAGCTTTGAAGGATTTGACAAGGTTTTTATCAGAGTTTAGCTTACTATTCGCAAGCTTGCTAGTGAAATCAACTAATTGTTTGGTTTGTTTATCCGTTATAGCGCCATTTAATTGGTAAGTTTCTAGAATCCTTGTTACCAGCTTTTGAAAATCTTTTTTCTCAAGCTTTTTATCTTGATTGCTTCCCTTTAGCGCTGCGATTTTAAGATCGATGACGGCTACATTGAGTTTATCTTCATGGAAGTTATTTTTACGGGCATTTTCTTTATAGATAGCTGCAAGCAGAGATAATTCTTCTTGGGCAAGTATTTTGTTTTCATCAGAAATTTTACTACCGCTTTGCTCAAGGGAGTATGCAACTGCTGCAAGAGCACTCAGGCCTGATGCTTCTGTTGGAGAGGCAATTGTGATATCGGCGTGTTCGAGCCCAAGAGTGGTCAGTGCATTGCGATGCATATCTGCTGTTACTTCTGTGATATTTTGAGGAGTGACAATGTGCACGCTAACTGGTGCTTTTTTGGCTTGTTTCTGTAGTTTAACGGAGGAAGAATGATCTCCATTCTCATCGAACCTAAAACTTGTATAATCAGAAGGGTTCATGGTTTTCCATTCCTTCTCTTGTTCCTCGTTATACATCAAGAGACTGAGGGTTTGCTCGACTTCGAATTCATTCAATGATGATCCGATGACATAGTCAGGTTGCTTGTATTTTTGATCAATAACTTTCTGAATGCTTGAGTTGGCAAATGCCGTCGAAGAGCTTGCAAGAAGTGCAAACCAGCTAGCGATAAAGATTCCAATAAATTTCCTGACTGGTTTCATACTTTTTCTTAACTCCTTCTAGGATATTAATACGCTATCGGACAATAAAAAGGAAGCAGATTTTATCTCTTTGCCTCCTTTTTAGTTTACCCTTTTTATCTTAAGACTGGCTTACAGCTTCTTTAAAAACAGATGACAGTTTGATCTATAAAAAGAGAGTGGGACAGAAATCGGTCATTCGTTAGAATTCGATTTCGTCGTCCCAGCTCCGCACAGTTGAGTAGGGCTTTAAAAGATGATGAAATCAGCATAGTAGAGCCCACTCAACCACTGCATCTTGCTCGATAATCCAAAGGCAATTAAGAGGCTAGGACTTTTGTCCCAGCCTCTTAAAGTGCTGTTTATATTAAAACCAAGAAAATAATTTCATGATGAACTGATTCATTTCAACGAGACGTGAATAATAATAATTTCCCCCATTAACGTAGAGCTCTGAGCCGTGTAAAAATGAGATAGGATGGAGATAAAGATAGGTCTTACCTGTGACATTTCCAAGACTCGGTGCAACCACTTTTTTTGAATATTGACGGGCTAATTCTAGCGTATTTTTTCCGCCATTTTTAGCTACATATTCAATGTAATCCTGTCCAAAATTATAAGCTTGGACAGCGGTCCAGGGATCAACCCCCTTCTCTTTTGCTATTCTCAGATTCTCAGAGAGCGTTTGAATCCCCTGGCGAATACTTTCTTTGTTATTGGTGATAGAATTTGTCTGGCCTGTTGCACTTTCACTGGCCTGCATGACATCATCTTCCTTGCCCTTGGTCTCGGTATAAATCATGGCAAGGATCAGATCTTCATTGGTACCAGTGTCTTCCTCAGCCAGTACTTCACGCACTAAGGTGCGATAAGTCATGACCTGCTTGACATCCCGGTGTATCTGATAGCCCTTGTATATGAAAAAGACGAGCAAGAGGCAAAAGAAAATTTTTATTATTCGTTTCATCATTATTTATTCTGAATGTCCTCTATATTTTTGATGAGGATCGAGTAGGTCCCATTCTCATTCTGGATAAACTCTACCGATTCAGCATCTTCGTAAACATGGTTAGGAACTAAAAGCTCAATCCCGTTTGAAAGGGAGAGTTTTTGGTTCTCAAATTTTTTTAATTGGCGACTGGCATCTATTTCATCAAATCGAACAGGATCAGGAATGGACTCTTTTACTTGATCGACAAAACTGAGTCGAGCTGTTAAATTGTTATCAAACAAATCATTCGCTAATTTCTCTGGAGATAGCTCATTCTCTTCTTCCAGTTGGTTGAAAATAGCTGATTTAACCTTGGATTGGAACTGAAAATCGTCTTGTTGGAAATTCTCAGCAATCCGTTGGGCAGTTTTCTCTATTTCTTTGATTGACTTTTTAGGAGAAATCTTCGGTTGGGCCTGGAGGAGATTCTCAGAGAAATAGTTCAAGAACGTTCCGTTGTACTTGATCCGTTTTTCAATCAAGTGGTACTTACGGCTTTGAAGATTGATGACCAAGGCTTCATCGGCACCCGTACCAAAACCAGGCAGATTGTTTTGCGTCAGCTTGATCGGATTATCCACTTCGCCACCTAAGTGTGTCAAGGTTTCACGCAATGCAATTCGGAGGAAGGCAAAGTGGTCCACCCCTTCTTTTGAGAATTGAATAAACACCAAATCATTGGTTTTTTGATTCTCAGAGATAACAAATTCTTCCTTCCAGCGGTTCGCAACTACTACTGAAGTTTCTAGCAGATCATCCGAAATCATCTCAAGAAAAGGGTTGTCCTCTTCAAAAATACCGGTCTTGGCCTCATCGGAGTATACCCGTTCAATCTTTTTGCGCAAATATTCCTCAATTTTAGGTGTGATATTGAGGAATTTGTCCGCCAGGTAGAGATCGGTATCATCTGGGCTAAATTGATGAATGATGGCTTTTTTTACATAAATGTCCATAAAATGGTTTAGTCCTCGTAAAGTGGGAAGGCATCTGTCAAGGCTTTGACTTGAGCACGTACTTCTTCTAATGCAGCTGGGTTATCCGCATTTTTCAATGCTTTGATGATCAATTCAGCTACCGTACGGCTTTCTTCTTCTCCAAAACCACGGGCTGTGATAGCTGCTGTCCCAATCCGAATCCCACTGGTCTTAAATGGTGACAGGGTTTCATATGGGATGGAGTTCTTGTTGAGGGTAATGTTGACCTCATCTAGTATGTTTTGAGCCACTTTTCCATTTTCAACGACTTTCGTCACATCGACAAGGAAAAGGTGGTTCTCTGTTCCGCCTGAAATGACACGGAAATCTGGATCTTGCAAGAAGACATCAGCCATAGCCTGGCTGTTTTTAATCACGTTAGCTGCATACTCTTTAAAGGCAGGATCGAGGGCTTCTTTGAAAGCAACAGCTTTGGCTGCAACGACATGCTCTAAAGGTCCTCCTTGAATACCAGGGAAGATGGCAGAATTAATCTTTTTAGCCAAGTCTTCATCATTGGTCAGGATCAAGCCACCACGAGGTCCACGAAGGGTCTTGTGAGTGGTCGTGGTCGTGATATGTGCATAAGGAACTGGGCTTGGGTGAAGGCCAGCGGCTACCAAACCAGCAATATGGGCCATATCGACCATGAGTTTGGCTCCTACTGCATCCGCAATCTCACGCAATTTTGAGAAATCAATGATGTGAGAGTAGGCTGAAGCACCTGCTACAATCAACTTTGGCTTCACTTCTTGAGCTTGTTTCAAGATAGCATCAAAATCCAAGAGTTCAGTTCCCGGATCTACACTGTAAGATACAAAGTTGTAGGTTTGACCTGAGAAGCTCACAGAAGCACCGTGAGTCAAATGTCCACCGGCAGCTAGATCCATCCCCATAACCGTATCTCCTGGCTCAATCAAGGCCATATAGGCAGCACAGTTAGCCTGACTACCTGAGTGGGGTTGAACATTGGCAAACTTAGCCCCAAAGATTTCCTTAGCGCGTTCGATGGCGAGGCTTTCGACGATGTCTACGACATCAGTCCCACCGTAGTAACGACGTCCCGGATATCCTTCTGCGTATTTATTGGTCAGGATAGACCCTTGGGCAGCCATAACCGCCTTGGAGACGACGTTTTCAGAAGCAATCAACTCAATGTTATTTTGCTGGCGCTCTTCTTCTTTCGCAATGGCATCCCATAGAGCTGCATCATATGCTTTGTAATCTTCTTTGTCAAAAATCATAGGTCTTCTCCTTAAATAAATTTTATAAAACGTTTTTGTAGCTTGTCACAGGTATAACCGACCTGTTCGTAGAAGGCATGAGCGCCAATACGATGTTCTGCAGAGTTTAAACGTATAAACTTGTAGCCACGTTTTTCGGTTTCCTGTTCTAGTCCTTCAAGCAAAGCTTTTCCGATTCCCTTCCCTTGACTTTGAGGTAAGACTGCTAAGGCCAAGATATTAAATCCAGCATTGGAATAGAGGGATTCGTAGACTTCAGCGTGGACATAACCAAGTAAATCATGATTGGTTGAATCCTCATAGCCTAGTAGGAAGTGATGGGGGTCTTGAGACAACTTGGCTAGTTGTCTAGCCGTTTCCTCTGGACAAAAAGCATAACCTAAAGCCTCTTTGTTAATCTCGTAAATAGATGCAGTATCTGTTGGTTTCAAAGCACGTAGCATATCATGCCTCCTCAAAAGGGATTGCAGGTATCTTGGTAAGGATATCTTCTCGTGTAATCGCTCCTTGACGTAGAATCTTCACCTTGTCGCCAGATAAGTCTAAAATAGTCGAATCTTGACCAGTTAGAAAGCTATCGTCTTCAAGTCCTATCACTCCATGACCAAGTTCCTTAAGAATCTGCTGACACTGGGTTCCACTAGCTTTCCCAGAGAGGTTGGCAGAAGGTCCGATCAAGGGACCTGTTTTACGAATTAATTCCAATGTTTTTGGATGAGCTGGCATCCGAAAACCAACCGTAGCCATCCCAGAATTAATCCAAGCTGGTACCTCCTCATTGGCTTCGAGAATAATGGTTAAGGGTCCTGGTAAAAAGGTTGCGATTAGTTTTGATAGATAAGGTGGTTGATTTTTCGAATAAAATCGAATGTCTTCTTCACTGGAAATATTGAGGTTCATAGCCTTCTCACGAGGGCGCTGCTTTAGAGTGTATACTCGATCAACCGCTGCTTCATCCAGTGCCTTTGCAAAGAGGCCATAGACAGTCTCAGTCGGTAAGACAACTGCACGTCCTGCTTCTAATTCTTTCTCAATGTGATCCATTGTCTACTACTACCATTCTATCTTGTCCAAATTGGTCTTTCAGAACGCGAACTCGTTTGTTAGGAAACGCTTCTTGAAAGAGCTCTTTTACTTTGGCTCCTTGCTTATAGCCAATTTCTAGATAGATCTTTCCGTCTGGTGTTAAAACACTTGGTGCTTGCTGGGCAATCTTTTCGTAGATAGCATATCCATCACGATCCGCAAAAAGAGCTAAGTGGGGTTCAGAGGCTAAAACATTGGCTCCGACTTCTTCTACATCATCATGGGAGATATAAGGAGGGTTGGACACAATCAGGTCATAGGGACCTGGTAGCTGCTCCAAAACATCTGACGACTTAAATTCAAGGAAAGCTTCTAACTGCTTGGCATTTTCTTGAGCCAGGGCTAAAGCCTCTTCTGAGACATCACTAGCTTGAACCTGCCAGGTAGGTCTAGCAAGGGCTAGGCTAATAGCAATAGCCCCACTACCTGTTCCGATATCTAGAACTCGTAAGGCTTTCTCATCGTTTTCTTCAAGAATAAGAGCGACCAATTCTTCCGTTTCAGGTCGTGGAATCAGCACACGCTCATCAACTGTAAAAACATGACCAAAAAATTCTGCGCTGCCAATAATATATTGGGCAGGGACGTGATGTTTCAGCTGCTCAAAGATGGATAGAAGCAAGGCCTGATCCTCTACTTTTACTTCTGTTTGCAAGGCAAGGACAAAGTCTGTAAAGGTCCAGTTTTTTAAAGCACGATACGCGAAGGAGAGGCTTTCTGGTTCCTCTCCAATGGCTATTAATTCTTCTTCATACTGGGCTAATAATGGTCCCAACAACATTATTTGTTCAACTCTTCTAGTTTTTGTGTTTGATCATACAAGACCAAAGCATCGACCACTTCATCTAATTTACCAGATAAGATGGTATCCAGTTTTTGAAGGGTCAAGCCAATCCGGTGATCGGTCACACGGTTTTGAGGGAAGTTGTAAGTCCGGATCCGCTCTGAACGGTCACCAGTCCCGATAGTAGACTTCCGCTCAGCGTCTTGCTCGTCTTGGGCAATCTGAGCAAAGTGGTCAGCCACACGCGCACGGATGATCTTCATGGCTTTTTCGCGGTTCTTTTGTTGCGTCCGTTCTTCCTGCATCTCGACCTTGATATTGGTTGGCAAGTGAACGATACGAACGGCTGTAGCGACCTTGTTGACGTTCTGTCCACCCGCACCAGATGCGTGGTAGATGTCAATCCGAAGGTCTCTTGGATCAATGTCATACTCGACTTCTTCGATTTCTGGCATGACCAGAACTGTGGCAGTTGAAGTATGGACACGACCTTGGCTTTCTGTCACTGGAACCCGTTGCACCCGGTGGGCACCAGATTCATACTTGAGTTTCGAGTAGACTGATTGACCAGAAACCATGGCTACGACTTCTTTGATCCCACCAACGCCATTGTAGGAAGCTTCCATGACTTCAAAGCGCCAGCCTTGGCTTTCTGCATATTTTTGGTACATCTGCAAGAGGTCACCAGCAAACAATTGGGCTTCGTCTCCTCCAGCTGCCCCACGGATTTCCAAGATAATGTTCTTGTCATCGTTTGGATCTTTAGGAAGAAGTAAGATCTTCAATTTTTCTTCGTACTCTTCTTTTTCAGCCTTAGCATCTTTTAGCTCTTGCTTGGCCATTTCTTCCAAATCCGCATCGCCGCCTGCTTCCTTAATCATTTCTTCAGCGTCGACAATGTTTTGAAGGACTTGTTTGTACTCTCGGTAAGCTGTTACCGTGTCACGAGTAGAAGCCTCTTCTTTTGAAAGCTCCATAAAGCGTTTGGTATCAGAGACCACATCTGGGTCACTCAGTAATTCTCCTAACTCTTCGTATCGGTCTTCTACAGCTTGTAGTTGATCATAGATATTCATGTTGTCTCCTTAAGATTAATGTTCTTGGTGAATGTCTGGGTTAAAATAATGTTTGCGGCAAACCGAGATATAGGTCTCGTGTCCACCGATTTGGATCTGCTCTCCATCGTAGACGGGTTTACCCGCTTGAGTGCGCAAGACCATGGTTGCTTTGCGGGAACAGTATTGGCAGATGGTCTTGATCTCTTCAATCTTGTCAGCTAGCAAGAGCAAATGTTTGGAACCTTCAAAGAGTTCATTGCGGAAATCATTTTTGAGACCAAAAGCCATGACGGGCACATCTAGTTCATCTACAACTCTAGCCAAATCATAGACATGGTGTCGTTTCAAAAACTGTGCTTCATCGACCAAGACACAGTAGGGTTTCTCTTTCAGGCTTTGGATATAACCGAAGACGTCTGTATCGTCTTCGATCGCAATGGCTTCCCGTTTCATACCAATCCGGCTAGAAACAACTCCAAATCCATCGCGCGTATCGATTGCTGAGGTCATGATAACGACGCTTTTTCCTTGCTCTTCATAATTATGGGCTACCTTCAAAATTTCGATGGTCTTACCAGAATTCATCGTCCCATATTTATAATATAATTGTGCCATTTTCCTTCTATTCTCTCTAAAATGTGTTTCATTATATTATAACACGGGCCGTAAATTAGGGCAACTTATAGAGAGCTTCTCCATTGGGTGATTGCTCTTCTAATAAGGAGATTCTGAACCCTATAAAGTCTCATTTCTCTTGTTCGCTCTAGCAGAATATTATTTGTATTTTGCAATTTGAGAATAAAAAAAGCGTCTATCATTTCCCTGACAAAATGACAAACGCATCGTGAGAGACCACTTCTCACAAATTAATTATACCATAATACCTGGAGTTATGTAAGTGGATAGTACTAAATATTGGTAAAAAATTTTTATACTCTATTTTAACCTTTCCATTAGGTGATTCGAATCTTACTAGTCTGCTACTTTTCATTCAAAATATGATAAAATAGACCTAAGATAGATAGAGGAGGTGGCCCGATGCCATTTGTACGAATTGATTTATTTGAAGGACGCACATTGGAACAAAAGAAAGCTTTGGCCAAGGAAGTAACCGAAGCTGTTGTTCGGAATACAGGTGCTCCCCAATCCGCCGTTCACGTCATCATCAATGATATGCCTGAAGGAACTTACTTCCCTCAAGGTGAGATGCGAACTAAATAAATGAGAACAACCAGAAGACTATTCTGGTTGTTTTTGTTTAAGAAACTTGGTATTTCTTCTGAATTTGCCAGAGACGCAGCTGGTAACAAATACCACTAACGACAATGCTAGAAATTAAGCCAATCCAGTAAGCATACGGACCTAGGTTGGTGACATGGTCTAAAAAGATCCCCAATGGAATAGAGACACACCAGTAGCTAAAAACTCCGAGCAAGAAGGGAACGGTAGTATCCTTGTAACCGCGTAGAATCCCTTGAATCGGTGCTGCGACCGTATCCGCTATTTGAAAAAGGAGGCTATAGGTCATGAAAATAGCTGTCTGGTGGATAAATTCCGGATCATTGCCATAGAACCCTGCTACTTGATAGCGATAAAAATAGAGGAAGGTAAGGGTAAAGAAGGCAAACCCAAAGGCTGTCCATCGTCCAATCCGGCAATATTGACGAACAACATCGGGACGACCAGCCCCAATCTCGTAGGACACAATAATAGCCATGGTATTGGAGATGCTAGCTGGAAAAGCGTACATGAGAGTTGAAAAATTCATGGCCGACTGGTGACTGGCAATGGTCATAGATGGGAATTTAGCCATGAGCAAGCCCACTACAGAAAAGATGATGACTTCTGCAAACACAATCCCACCAATCGGTAAGCCCAAGCGAATCGTCTCTTTCATCTCTTTGAGATTGATAGGTTGAACCTTCCATAGTTGGTAGATGGCTACTTTCGGATGTTTGAAAAGGATCAAAAAGGCAATGATGAGGAGGACCCAGTAGGCCAAAGATGTTCCTAGTCCCGCTCCTGCTCCTCCTAGCTCAGGAAGACCAAAAGCTCCATAAATCAACATGTAGTTAAAACTAGCATTTAAAGGTAATAAGAGCAACATAAGGTACATGGACAAACGAGTAAGTCCCAATGTATCCAGCAAGGAACGGACCACACTAAAGAGTAAGAGAGGCAAAATTCCTAGAGAGAGAAAGGTTAAGTAATGGGTTGCAATCCCCTCTACGACACTTTCTAAACCAATTTTACTTAAGACTATCGGAGCAATCAGCAAGACAAAAGCGATCAAGAGGACAGCCATCATGAAAGAGAGATAAATGAATTGATAAAAATCAGAAGCGATTCTTTTTTTATTCCCCTGCCCTAAGTGATGACCAATAATGGGCGTTAAAGCAGATACAATCCCGGTTAAAAAGGTAAAGAAGGGATTCCAAAGACTGGTGGCGGTTGACACGCCAGCTAAATCCAAGGTATTGTATTGTCCTGTCATGGCTGTATCGACAAAACTAGCAGAATAGTTGGCTAGTTGATAGACCAGGAGAGGGATAAATAGACTGATAAACAAACGCAAGCGCTCTTTAAAATGATGGGTTAGATACACGGATGATACTCTCTTCTTGTCAATTTGAAATTTTCTCTTACCACTCTACTATATGTCACCTTAAATGTCAAAAAAATAAAGAACTGAAGATCAAACTGATCCTCAGTTCTTTAAGATTACTTTTTGTTGCGGTTCAAGATGGCGTTCAGAATGATTGCCAAGACGCTGGCAACGACAATTCCATTTGCAAAGAACATTTTAAATGCACTTGGAAGGCCGTTAAAGAGAGTACTATTGTTCAAACCGACTCCTGCTGCTATCGATACAGCCGCGATGAGGAAGTTGTGCTCATTGTGTTCGAAATCGACACGAGCCAGAATCTGCATCCCCTGAATAGATACAAAACCAAACATAACCAGCATGGCTCCACCAAGTACTGGACTTGGAATGATTTGTGCCAAAGCTCCAAACTTAGGAAGGAGACCAAGGAGAACGAGGAAACCAGCTGCATAGTAGATTGGAAGACGGGTCTTGATACCAGACAATTTCACCAAGCCTACGTTTTGTGAGAATCCAGTGTAAGGGAAGGTATTGAAGATACCACCGAGAAGTACGGCCAACCCTTCAGCGCGGTAGCCATTACGGAGGCGCGTGCTATCAATTGGATCTTTTGTAATATCCGAAAGTGCAAGATAAACACCAGTCGATTCCACCATTGAAACAGTTGCGATGATACACATCATAACGATTGAGGTGATTTCAAACTTAGGAGCTCCAAAGAAGAACGGTGTTGGAACATGAAGAATAGGGGCCTGATCCACGGGCGTGAAGTCCACCAAGCCCATAGAAGCTGCAATAGCTGTCCCAACGATCAACCCAATCAAAATAGAGATGGATTTGATAAAGCCTGTCGTATAGATATTAACCACGAGAATGATGAGAATGGTAATCACGGCCAAAAACAAACTTTGAACCGTTGGTTCTGCTGCATTGTTTCCCATGTTCCCAATTGCAACTGGAATCAAGGTCAAACCGATTGTGGTAATGACAGATCCTGTCACAATAGATGGGAAGAGGTTGGCGATTTTAGAGAAGAATCCTGAGACCAGAACGACGTAAATCCCTGAAACAATCAAGGCACCAAACATAGCCCCACTACCATGGCTAGCCCCAATCATGCTAAGAGGTGCCACAGACTGGAAGGCCACCCCGAGGACGACCGGAAGACCAATCCCGAAATGTTTGTTTAACTGCAATTGCAGGAAGGTGGCTACCCCACACATAAAGATATCTGTAGAGATGAGATAGGTTAGTTGCTGGGCATTATATCCCAAAGCGCCCGCAATCATAATCGGTACTAGAATAGAGCCCGAATACATGGCTAATAGGTGCTGCAAGCCTAGAATGGCTGCCTGTGAATGGTTTTCTTGTTTTTGCATTAGATGTCTGCCTCCTTAAATACAACCTGACCATTTTCAAAACGGTCCAAACGAGCAAGTGAAACAACTGGGTAGCCGAGTTCTTCTAGTAGTCCACGGCCATCCTGGAAAGATTTCTCGATGACGATACCGACGGCTTCTACACTGGCACCAGCTTGTTCGATGATCTGGATCAAGCCCTTAGCTGCTTGGCCATTTGCTAGAAAGTCATCGATGATCAAGACGCGATCATCTGGTGTTAAAAACTTGCTAGCAATGGAAACCGTACTGGTCACTTGCTTGGTAAAGGAATAGACTTCTGCTGTCAAAATCCCTTCATTCATGGTAATATTCTTGGCTTTTTTAGCAAAGATCATGGGAAGTTCCAAAGCTTCTGCCACATAGAGGGCAGGAGCAATTCCGGAAGCTTCAATGGTCACAACCTTGGTCAGACCAGCATCTTTAAACCGGTCCGCAAAAGCCTTCCCAATTTCTTTCATCAACTGGTAATCCACTTGGTGGGTCAAGAAGGAATCAACCTTGAGGATATTCTCTCCCAAGACATATCCGTCTTTCAATATACGTTCTTCTAATAATTTCATGTTTTCTCCTAAACAGTATGGAACAAAAAATAGAGACTTACCAAGTAAGCCTCTAAAGAATCCAAGTATCCCTGGATCAATCTAAGACTTACTTATTGTTAGGTGTTCCGGCACCTTGTAGAGACCTTGCGCCAATCCGCAAGATAAATAAGTAATTGTAGTTTTAATGAGAGTCACCATTCCAGATAGAATTCTTTACGATGACATAATCGACATGCTTGAGATCAGCAACCTTGCGACCTCCAGCATAGGAAATAGAACTTTGCAAGTCTTGCTCCATCTCTGTCAAGGTATCTTGCAGATGACCTTTGGCTGGTAGGAGGATTTTCTTACCTTCAACATTTTTATAGGCCCCTTTTTGGTACTCGGAAGCAGATCCATAATACTCTTTAAAGGATTCCCCGTCGACTTCAACGGTTTTACCTGGGCTTTCAATGTGTCCTGCAAAAAGCGAGCCAATCATGACCATGCTAGCACCAAAGCGAATGGATTTAGCAATATCTCCGTGCGTCCGAATCCCCCCGTCCGCAATAATCGGCTTGCGAGCTGCTTTTGAACACCAACGAAGGGCTGCTAACTGCCAACCGCCAGTACCAAAGCCAGTCTTCACTTTGGTGATGCAGACCTTACCAGGACCGATCCCGACCTTGGTAGCATCCGCTCCAGCATTTTCCAACTCACGAACGGCCTCTGGTGTTCCGACATTTCCTGCGATGACAAAGGTATCTGGCAACTCCTTCTTGATATGCTGGATCATTTGGATCACACTATCTGAGTGACCGTGAGCGATATCGATGGTGATGTATTCAGGCGCATCGTCCTTGAGTTGAGTCACAAAGTCGTACTCATAGTCTTTTACTCCAACTGAGATAGAAGCAATTAAACCTTGATCGTGCATGCGTTTGATAAAAGGGATTCGACCAGCTTCGTCAAAGCGGTGCATAATGTAAAAATATCCCCCTTTAGCCAGTTGCTCGGCCACATCCTCATCGAGGATAGTCTGCATGTTGGCAGGTACGACTGGCAACTTGAAAGTGTGATTACCAAACTGAACTGACGTGTCAGCTTCTGCACGACTTTTGATAATGCACTTGTTAGGGATTAATTGAATATCTTCGTAATCAAAGATTGGAAATTCGTTTAACATACGGATTGAAATCTCGTTTCTAAATTTTAAATCGTGATGGTTCATCACTACGCCTTCCGACGTTTCCATTCAAGATTATAACAAAGATACGGAGTCGATTCAATTAGAATGCTGATTATCTAAATAATGTTCGGAAATTACTAGACGATTGTTTAGAGGAGTTTCTATATATGAGTTATTTATGAACAAACGCCAATCCAATTGATGATTTCTTTACTGACAAGATTAGGGACTGCTGTATAAAAATCGTGACCGAGATCCTTTAAGAGTACCTTCTTGATAGAGGGATCTAATGTCTCAATGGCTTGAGCTCTCCAAGTGGGTTCTTCTTCGTAGTTAGGAGCGATGAATAAAACGTCAGTATCTGAGAGTGGAGCTTGAATAGATCGAAGGTCCCGTCTGAGTTTCAGTAAGGGAAGAACAGCTTGTGGATCTAGATCCAGTTCATAATGATAGAGGTCAGAATTCCAACGATAACTGGCTTGGATGGCTTTTATAGTCGCTGGCAAAGGATTGTCCGTATCTCCAAGTTCACTTGCAACAGCTTCCTCTAGAGATGAAAATACCTGGTGCTTCAGATAGGCGACTGTCTCTTCAAGTTCCTGCTCTAGTGGTAAGATCTGGTCCATGTCAAGATAGCCACCGTCAAGGAGAACCAGGTGGGTCATTTGTGGTATTTTCGATGCTAGGTAGCGAGCCAAATCTCCACCTAGTGAATGGGCTATGATACAAGTATTTTCATTAGTATCCGCATGGGCTTCAAACCAATCTTCTATATCTTTAGGAGATTCCAGGTTCACCTTATAGGGGTCTAGATACGTGATGGGAAATGGAAAACAGTGAGCAAATTCGGTCATATGATTCTCGTTACTTCCAAGTCCTCCGATAAAGTAAAACCTCATCCTTTCACCTCTATTTCCTTGATGATTCTGGCCGGATTACCTGCTAAGACTACATTATCCCCAAAGGATTTTGTCACCACAGCTCCTGCTCCGACGACGACATTATCGCCTAGGGTAACACCTGGAAGAATGATGGCTCCTCCACCTGACCAAAAGTTATCTCCAATCGTTATTGGAGCACCATATTCTTTTCCTGCATTTCGTTCGTGTGGATCCAGGGGATGAAGAGGCGTGAGAAATTGGCAATTGGGACCGATCATGGCGTTCTTCCCAATCCTAATCGGGCAGACATCTAGCATGGTTAGGTTCCAGTTGGCATAAAAGTTCTCTCCCAAGTGGATATTCACCCCATAATCACAAGCCAAAAAAGGGTGTAGGGAAAGATTTTCCCCAGTGGACCCGAACCAACTTTTTATGATTTGGCTTCGTTTCACGCCATCTGCTTCTTGGTTAAAGGCAAATTGCTTGGTCCGAGCTTCTTGCGCCAACCTCCTCAATTCTGGATCCATGGGACTGTAGAACTCACCAGCAATCATCTTTTCATATTCAGTTTTCATCATCATCTCCCATTTAATAGTAAAAAACCACTCATAGTGAGTGGGCTTGTTTCTCTCTTAATGGTACATCAGGAAACCATCGAAGAGCTCAAATATTTTTCCTATCGCTCGGAAAACAAGAGCCGCAACAAGGGCAACCAGCAAGAAGTAAGCTACAGCAAAAATCACACTAATGATCATCATGACACACTCCTTTTTAATGTACTTTTTCCACCCTCTATTATACTCCTGGCCTATTTTAGATTCAAGGAAAACGCTATCAAAATTTGATTTGTTTTCAATTTGTAATTTACAAAAATTTTCAGACTGTTCAAAAATAACAAAAAGCAGGATTCTTACTCAGATATCGTTTTAAGTCTATCCTCCTGCTTTTGATATGATGGAAAATGAAAGAAGACAAGATCGTTCTGTCAGAAAATATCATGAAAAGAAAGCGATTATTTTTCGAGTTTATCAGTCTTTTCTTTCTCCTCTTCTTTTTCAGTGGCACCATTGTTGACGGCTGACTTGAATTCAGAGAACATTTTTCCAAGTGAGTGACCCAACTCAGGCAAACGCTTTGGTCCAAAGATTAAGAGGGCTCCCAGGATAATAATAATCAGACCTGGTGCTCCGATATCACGTAAAATTCCCATATTTATCTCCTTTTTTGTATGCGGTTATAGATAATGCAACTGATGCCTAAACTCACTTCATAGAGTAAGATAAGAGGCACAGTCATTGCTAGATCACTGATAAAATCAGCAGGGGTCAGGATGACTGCTAGTACTAGCAATAGAAAGTAGGCTATTCGGCGATAGCGCCTTAACCAGTCTGGCGTTAAGATATGGATCGAGGTCAAAAAGGCTACAAGAACCGGCAATTCAAACAAGACACCCAGAGGAACAGTCGTATGAAAGACGAAGGTCAAGTAGTTCTGTGCCGTTAACTGAATGGTAAACTGACCTTGTCCCAACTTCAAGAGTACCTCTAAGATAGCTGGACTAACCAGATAATAGCCGAAGAATAAGCCTAGTAAGAAACAAATCAAACTAGCTGGCACATAGAGCAGAATAGCTCCTGCTTCTCCTTTTCTCAAGGCTGGCTTTACAAATTGCCAGACTTGAAAGAGAGTGAAGGGCAAGGTGATGGTAAAAGCCATTAAACCTGCCAAATGCAGGTAGATGCTTAAAATATCGTTAGGTCCAAGTACTAAGAGTTTTTCCCGAAAGCCAGCTGTCAAGTAGGCATAAAGCTGATCAGAAAACAATAGGGCTCCACAAAAGACAAGGAAAAAACAAAGGATGCAAGCGATGAAGCGCCGTCTAAACTCGCTTAAATGCTCTACAATCGTGAGCCTTCTATCTTCATTTTTCATGCTGCTTCACCGTCACAATCACAATTATAAAGATAAACAGCATCTGACAAGCTACCACTTCCCAGCTTGGGTAAATCCCTGCCCAATCAATGGTTGGGAAATTACTCAAGATATGGTTGGGAAGCATATTGGTTAATTGGAGCGCGTGTAGGCTCACCCCTAGCATCTTAAAGGCCAGGGCATAGATCATCCAAGTCAAGAGGAAGAAAATCTTATGTGGCTTGACCAGATGACTTGCCTTGGTCATGAGAATGGCAAGAATGGCTAAAACTGCAAGAGCTAAGCCGATCCCTAGGAAGAAATCAAAGGAGCGAATACGAGATAAGATCCCTACATAGAAAAGGATGGTCTCGGCTCCCTCTCGGAAGACAGCTAAGAAACTGAGAGCAAACATCGAAATGAAACTTCCAGTTGCAGTCACAGCCTTCATCTGCGTCTCCATGAATTGGTTCCATTTTTGAACAGAGGACTTGCGATGCAGCCAAATCCCAATGACAATCATCATCCCTACTGCGATGATCCCCACTGCCCCTTCGATCACTTCACGGTTGGAAGCTGAAGTCACAGCTGGGAACAAATATTGAAGAGCAACTGCAATGGCGGCACTGGCAAGGATTCCCAGAAGAGCTCCTGCATAGACCCATTTCAGTCCTTTGGTCAATTTAGCTGACTTGAGAACTGTCACTAAGGCCATGACAATCAATAGCGCTTCGACTCCTTCACGCAAGAGGATCAACATGGCGTCAACCGCCGAATAGGAGGCAGTGGTATCAATGGCAGACAGATCCCTAATCAGGGTTTCTAGCTGCTTTTGATACTTGCTTTCATTCCCCTTGACCATAATGACTGGACTTTGGCTTTCCACTCGGGTATAGAGAGAGGGATTGGTCGTGCTTACGTCCCCTTCGATCGTTGGCCAAATGGTAATGAACTCTTTCATCACTTGACTAGCTTGACTAGTGTCATTGGCTTGGAAGAGACTCAGAGCTTTCTTGAGGAGCTTGATTCCGTCCGAAAGCGTCAGATTGCTACTTGTCTCCTCTATCTTTTCCCCACTGATAAATTGATCCAGCACATTCTTTAGGTCATTGTAAGAAGATTGGATGGAGTCAAAGTTTGTAGGCTCTGTTTCGATCGCACTTCTCAAGAAGGAGATAGCTGTTTCTACCTTTCCGTAATAAGCGGTACTATGATCTCTGACAACCGCTTCATTCCGGGTCCAGGTATTGTTTAAATCAGCGTAGGCCTTACGTGTTGTTTGGAGATCCTTTGCTGTGATCGCTTCTTGAAGCTTCTCAAAGTAAGGTTGTAAGCGAGTTTCAAGCTTCTCTTTTTCAGCATCCAGGTCGACTGGATTTTGCTCTTTTTCAAAGGCTAGCAAGGAAGCGGAAACTGTCACCAATTGTTTTTCTGTGATTTCGCCCTCCAAGTCCAGACTTTTCTGAACTTCCTTTCCTGCCTTAGAATCATGATTGTCTTTCTTCAGAAACTCTTCTTTTATCTCTGCTACTAGCGTGTGAGCCTTCTCTTGATCCTTGTCCCGAACTGCTGTCGTCGCGTCGGTAATTTTGATAAAAAGATCGCTATAAGATTCTGCTTGGACAGGCGATACGATGAAAAAGAGACAGGCTACAAAGACAACTAGAAGTTTATTCAAATAAGTCTTGACCAATGTAGCCTCCTTTCTTCACACCTCCAAAGCAGGCAAAGAGGCCACTGCCAATATGGGTCACGTATTCATTCATCTTATCGACTGCCCCAAGATTGGTTTGAATTTTTACAAAGCTGTCTGGATCCTTTTGGAAGGCAATAAAGAGTAATCCAGCATCAAACTGCCCCGTTTTCGGATCAATCCCATCAGAGTAAGAATAAGAGCGACGCAAAATGGGTAGATCCACTTCTTTGGCCAAACGGACATGTGAGTCAACTGGTAAGAGGGAAAGATCTACTTCGTCAAATTCGTTTTGCTTCCCAAACGGTGCACCACTTTCCTTATAGCGCCCAAAAGTATTTTCTTGCTCCTGTAGGTTGGTACGATCCCAGGTTTCCAGGTGCATGATGATCCGGCGGACAGCCATATAAGAGCCATTTTTCATCCAGTCTTGACTATCAGCCCAGACCACCTTATCAAAATCTTTCTCTGTCGTGACATTGGCAGTCCCATCTTTAAATCCAAAGAGGTTTCTTGGGGTTTCCATACGATCGCCAATAGCAGCAAAGCCTGATTGACTCCACTTCATAGTCACCTTATTGCGTCCTTTGCGGATTAGGTTGCGTACGGCATGAAAGGCCACCTGCTCATCATCTGCACAAGCCTGGATAACGATATCACCACCCGTATACTGCTCTCTCAACTGTTCCTTAGGAAAAGCTGGTAAATCTCGGAAGAGTTTAGGACGTTTCTTCTCAAGTCCTAATTTTGTCAAAAAACTAGCCGAAACACCAAAGGTTAAGGTGAGGCGATAAGGATTTAGTCCAACTGTTTCACCTGTATCACTTGGTGGCAAGAGAGCGTTGAATCCATCTTTTTTGACTAAGTCTCCGTTGACCAACTTCTCACTATAGTCCGTCCAATCCTTAAATAATTGGATGATCTCTTCTTTATCTTTTGTATGGAGGTCTAGCACCACAAAATAAATGTTTTTTTGCATGGGGGTTGTAATCCCCGCCTGGTGCTTGCCATAAAAACTAATCTCTTCTTGACCGTCCGCGATATTCTTGGAATCTTGCTCCTTATTAGCGAAAAAAGCAGAAGCACCGGATAGACCAAGTGCTAAGCCTGCTCCCCCAATACCTGCTTTTTTCAGAAATTCGCGACGATCCATTTTCTTTTCAAAAAATTTTTCGTCTTTTGTCATTGTTATTTACCGTTTAAAATGATTCCCATTTGAGAGAGAGGTTCCCCTAATTTCGTTACTGCTTCCGCTAGTTCTTTGGTATCCTCTTCTGTTAGATCTGTATATGATTTATAGTTGGATTCATCCGTCATATGTTTGTCTAACAAGTCATTCACAGCCTTGAATTCTGTCTCAAGAGTTTTCACAAGCTTGGCATCCTTCTTCTCGATGAGAGGTTTGAAGAGAGCAAAGATCTTCTCAGCTCCTTCAATATTGGCACGGAAATCGTAGAGATCTGTATGAGAGAAGATTTCTTCTTCACCAGTGATCTTTTGTGTAGCCACTTCATTCAAGAGGTCAACCGCCCCTGTCAACATCATATCTGGCGTTACTTCTACTGTCGCAATCTTAGCTTTGAGCTCTTTGATATCATTGACCAATTGATCTGCATATTTTTCAGTACCTTTGGTTGTATTTTCTTCCCACAAGATGCGTTCGATACGATGGAAGCCAGACCAACCTTCTTCTGATTTGTTTTCGTCAACATAGTCAACAAGTCGGAAGTCAATCTTGACATCAGACTCTCCAAAGCTTTCAGCGATTGGTTCAGAACGTTCATAAGACATACGAATCAAAGGATAGACCTTCTTGGCTTCTTCTAGATCACCACTTTTGAGGACTCTTTGAAATTCCTCTGTATCTTTTAACAACTGATCGATTTGGCCTTGCACAAACTCCTTGTATTCGCTTGTCGCCTGATCCAAGGCTTTTTGGTCCTCTTTAGACAAAGTCACTGACGAAGAGGAACTGTTTGAGGTGGTTTTATTTGAGGATGAATTGGCACATCCTGTTAATAAAGCAACAGATAAGAGTGCTACTGCCAGTTTTTTCATGGTTCTTTTCTCCTGGATTCGTTTTTTACGTGGTCTATTATAGCAAAGATTTTCTCATTTTTCAACAATTGTCAGAAAACTTTAATAAAAGAATTAGAGGAGTAATTCTTTCACCCGACCTATGTCTGTCTCTTTTACTACAAGGTAGATACTATCTCCAAGATAGAGACGGGTGCTGCCATGCACTGTACTGTTTTTACCATTATGCTGGTAAGTAGTGATTAGAAGGTCTCTCGGCAGGTCCAAGTCGCGTACTTGACGGCCTGCTATTTTCTCTGATACAGGAATTTCGATCAAGGTTAAGACATCCGAACCACTGGTCACCTCGGGTATCAATTGTTCCAGCATAGCCTCATAGACAGGGGCTCCTTTTAGTAGATCCATGGTAATGTAGGCTGTCAAAGTAACCAAGCCTATCGGCATCAAGGTTCGAATATCTCCGACCATTTCGGTCACTAGAATCATAGCCGTTAAGGGTGCTTTTGAAATGGCACTGAAATAACCACTCATCCCCAAAATGACAAACAAAGGTAGTTGATTGGACTGAATGAGACCGAACGGCAATAACACCGCAGCAACCAAGGCTCCTAAAACTGATCCAAGAGCTAGGATAGGAAGGAAGATACCACCAGGAAGACCACTACCGTAACTGATCATACTCCAGATAAATCGCACCCCAAAATAAAAGACGAGCGTCTGGATACTAAGTGGGACATGGGCTAAATTCAAAACCAGCTGATTGCCACCTCCAAGTAAGTGAGGGAAATAATAACCAATAGGTAAGATCAAAAGAAAGGCAAAGATTGGATAATAGGGTGCAGCTACCTTGAAATAAGCACCGAGCTTTTGATAAACACGACCAACATTTAAAACAGCAATTTCATAGAAAAAACCAGTCCCGCCCAGAAAAACACCCATGACTAGGAAAATCCAATAGCTGGATAAATCGATATGGGGAATGTGATCTGGCATATTTAGAACAGGTGTTTGACCGAAGATGTTAAGGGAGACAAAGTTTGCGACCAAACTAGCAGCCAAGGTAGATACCCAGAAGACCCGAGAAAAATGATGGTAGACTTCTTCTACTACAAAGAGAAGACCCGCAATTGGTGCATTAAAGGCTGCCGCCAAACCCGCAGCGGCCCCGCTAGCAATTAAGGCCCTTTCTTCTACTGGACTAAGAGTAAGTTTTTTAGCCAACCCCTTGCCTCCCATAGCGCCAAGCTGGATACTTGGTCCTTCACGACCTAACATTAAGCCACTTGCAATTGAAAGAATTCCTAAAATGTATTTTTGCCAAAGGGTAGTCCACCAGTCTATTTGAAGTAAACCTTTTAATTCTGCTTCCACTTGGGGAATACCGGAACCCTTTACGTTTTGGTTCTTTTTGATCAGTTGGCTAGCTAGTAGAATAATTAAAAGATACATAGAGAGAATGATGATCCAATTGATCGGACTTCTTCCTAGATCCTTATACAGCCCCTGCACAAAATGAAAGAAATGTTCAATAAAAAAGCGAAAACTCGAGACGATCGCGCCAACTACGAGACCAACTAAAACACCTCTACTAACCTGAGTTAAAATAGAACTTGAGCTCGCTTGAAATTCTTTTTGGATTTGCTGACTTTGTTTCATAAATTCACTTAAACTCCAAGATTAATTGCCTTTATTATACTATTTTTCACGGCTCTTGAGTATGAGATAATCAAAAAAACGCCCTAACGAGCGTTTTTTGACTTTATTATTCAGCAGTTAAAGCCGCCATTGTGATGTAGTTGTATGGTTTGTTGAAGTGTGGCAAGAAGAATAAGTCAGTCAGTGCCAACTTATCAATCGTCACGTGTTCTTGAATAGCAAGTGAGAACATATGAATTCCCATTGAGATTGCACTATCACGTGATACCATTTGAGCACCAAGGATTTGACGGTTGTCTTTATTGTAGACAATCTTGATTGCGACTTCATGGTTATCGTGTTTGATAAATTCAGGTTTTTGAAGATCGTTGAATCCTGTTTCGCCAGCATTGAAACCAGCAGCTTTTGCTTTTTCAAGTGTCAAACCAGTCGAAACCATGTGAAGACCGTAGATTGAGATACCATTAGAACCTTGAACACCGATTCCTTCCAATTCATGACCAGTCGCGTTGTAAGCTCCAACAATACCTGAACGAACAGCGTTAGATGCAAGAGCGATGTAACTCATTTCATCACGTGCGTTATCGTAGATAGTCGCACAGTCACCTACAGCGTATACACCAGGAAGTGACGTTTCTTGTTTCTTGTCTACAAGGAAGGCACCGTTGCGGAAGAGTTCGATCTTACCATCAGCAAGAGCTGTGTTAGGACGGAAACCAACAGCAAGAATAACCATATCCACGTCGAATGTTTCTTTGTCAGTTACCAAGCGTTCTACTTTACCATTTCCTTCAACTGCTTGAACAGTTTGTCCAAGAGCCAAACGGATGTTGTGGTCTTCCAAGTTTTTAGCCATAATGTCTGTGAAATCTTTATCGTAGTATCCGTTCAAGACAGTATCCACGATATCAACTAGGACAACGTCTTTTCCAAGACGCTCGAAAGCTTCAGCTAACTCAACACCGATGTACCCGCCACCAACTACGGCAATGCGGTTCAAGTGTTTGCTATTGTCTTTCAATTTTTCAATCACTTCTTCAGCATTTTGGTATAACTTAACAAATTGTACGTTTTCAAGAGTTGCTTTGAACTCACGGTTACCTTTAACAATTTCAACACCTTCAATTGGAGGCAAAATTGGTGTAGAACCAGTAGCAAAGATCAACTTATCGTATGATTCTTTGTGTTCTTTTCCTTCAACTTCTGCAGTAACAACTTTGTTATCGTAGTCGATTGAAAGTACAGGTGAGTTCATGTAAATTTTCGCACCTTTAGCTTCAAGCGTTTCTTTATCAGAATAGAACAAGCCTTCAGGACCGTCGATTTGCTCACCGATCCAAAGAGCCATTCCACATCCAAGGAATGAAATATTTGAGTTTTGGTCAAATACAACGATTTCATTTTCGTTTCCAAAATTATCCAACATTGTGTTGATACATGCAGTTCCAGCGTGGTTAGCACCCACAACTACGATTTTACTCATAGAAAAAATCCTACCTTTAATTTTATTTACCTTACAATTATAACATGAATATGATATCGTTTCCAATTATTTTGCTTACAATTTGTGATATTTTTTTCAAATCTTTAATCACAAGCCTTGAAAAATGTCAACAAATTTGCTTAAAGGGATTGTGAAAACGATCTCTTTTTGATATACTGTAAGTAAGTGAAAATAGGAAAGGATAGATTTTCAGTGGACCTAAGCAGTCAATCTGAACGCTTGATGGGAACAACGATTACTGTATCGATCCTGCACCCACAAGCAGATAAGCTTCTAACTCGATGCTTTGAGCTTCTCCGGTCTTATGAACACCGTTTCAGTGCCAATGATACAAGTTCTGAACTCATGGAGGTCAATCATCAAGCAGGTATTTCAGCCGTTCAAGTCCATCCAGATCTTTTTGAGCTCATCTCTTTAGGTACCCAGCACAGTCAGGCCCGAAATAGCCATTTAAATATTGCAATTGGTCCTCTTGTTCAGACCTGGCGAATTGGATTTGCAGACGCTAGGCGTCCAGACCAGAAGGAAATTGACCAAGCCTTGTTGAAAATCAACCCTCAAAAAATTCAACTAGATCATAAAAACCACGCTGTCTATCTGACACATCCTGGTATGAAAATTGATCTTGGGGCTTTGGCAAAAGGTTACAGTGCTGACCTCGTTGCTAGATTTTTAAAAAGTCAAGGAATCTCAGATGCTTTAATCGATCTTGGAGGCAATATTCTAACAGTCGGTCAGAATCCGATTAGAAAACAGCCGTGGCGAATTGGGATTCAAAATCCTGTTGAGCCAAGAGGGCACCACCTACTTGCTCTTTCAATCGAGAACAAGTCTATCGTAACCTCAGGAATTTACGAACGTCATCTAGAAGTCGATGGGCAGTCATTTCATCATATATTCGATAGCAAGACAGGCTATCCTGTTGAGACAGACTTAGCCAGCATTACTATAATATCTGACAAATCCGTAGATGGGGAGATTTGGACTACTCGACTGTTTGGGGAATCCCCTGCTTCTATTCTCAACATTGTTGAATCGCTCCCTGGTATCGATACCTTATTGGTTTCGCAATCAGGCAAGATCGCTTTTACAAGCGGGCTTCAATCCTATATATAATGTTACATCAGAAAGGAAATTTTTATGACAAAACTAATTGCGATTGTGGGGACCAACTCCAAACGTTCTACAAACCGTCAACTACTTCAATACATGCAAAAACATTTTGCAAACAAAGCTGATATTGAATTGGTCGAAATCAAAGACATCCCAGTTTTTAACAAACCGGCTGACAAGAATGTACCAGAAGCTATCTTAGAGATTGTTGATAAAATTGAGAAAGCTGATGGTGTCATCATCGGCACTCCTGAATATGATCACTCTATTCCAGCTGTCCTGATGAGCGCTTTAGCTTGGCTCTCTTACGGAGTCTTTCCTTTGTTGAACAAACCAGTTATGATTACTGGTGCTTCATACGGTACTTTAGGATCTTCACGTGCCCAACTGCAACTTCGCCAAATCTTAAACGCTCCAGAAATCAAAGCAACTGTTTTGCCAGATGAATTCTTGCTTTCTCATTCATTGCAAGCCTTCGACCAACATGGAGATTTGGTAGATTTAGAAGTCATTCAAAAATTGGATGCTATCTTCGATGACTTCCGTATTTTTGTAAAGATTACAGACAAATTACGTAATGCTCATGAGTTAATTCGCAAATCTGCTGAAAAATTTAACTGGGAAAACTTGTAGGATAGGAGACGATAAGAATGAAATTTGTTGGAATTTTAGGCTCAAACTATGATCAATCATATAACCGTAAACTCTTGGAGTTCATGCAACGCCAATTTAAGCTCAAATTTGAATTGGAAATTCTTGAAATTGATGAAGTCCCAATGTTTAACCAAGATGAAAAATGGGACGAAAGCTTCCAATTGCGTCTTTTGTATAATAAAATCACTCGTGCAGATGGGGTGATTATTGCAACCCCAGAACACAACCATACCATTTCGGCTGCTCTAAAATCAGTTCTTGAATGGCTTTCCTATGAAGTTCATCCATTTGAAAGCAAACCTGTCATGATTGTAGGTGCTTCTTACTACGACCAAGGGACTTCTCGTGCCCAAGTTCACCTTCGTAAGATTCTGGATGCTCCAGGTGTCAATGCCTATACCCTTCCAGGGAACGAATTCCTTCTCGGAAAAGCGAAAGAAGCTTTTGACGCAGATGGCAACATCATCAACGAAGGAACTGTAAAATTCCTTGAAACTTGCTTAGATAACTTTGTGAAATACGTAGGAGTCGTTTCTAAATTGAAAAAACCAAAACCAATTGAACCAGAAGATTTGGATTGCGGAAAACCAATCGCTACTACTATTACTGAGGTTGATCCGGATGATCCAGATTGGGTAGAAAAAGTTGCAGAAATTACAGGGGCTGTATCTGGTGATACATACGTCAAATTGGACCACGGTATCCTGACTGTTAATCAAATCGATATGTTCTTGAAAGCTATGCCTTTCGAATTGACATACGCTGATGATAACAACCAGTTCCTCTACTACAACAATGCCCACCAAGATCCAGATACCATGTTTGCGAAACGCGTGCCACCTCAATCAGGTAGCCGGATGTCAACCGTTCACGGTTCTCTTCCACCAGCACGTATGAAAAACGTTGAATGGGTCATTGGTACTCTTCGCAACGGAAACCAAGAATATGTTCGTACCATTGTTCCAGGCTCTCCTGAAGGCGTGATCAATACTCACAACTATCAAGCTATGTACTATCCAGATGGTTCATACGCTGGTATCAACGAAATTGTCTTCAACTTCAAACCATGGTTGGACTGGTACCTTCAAACAACTGGTCAACGTCTTGTAGGCGGTAGCGGACCATTTGCTCCTGCTGGCGGCCATGGGGATGCAGACGCTACTTCAGGTGCTTCAGATGCTGGAGGACACGGTGACGCAGCTGCTGATGCTACATCTGGTGCAAGCAACTAATAAAAAGAGAGTGGGACAGAAATCGGTAATTCGTTAGAATTCGATTTCGTCGTCCCACCTCCGCACAGTTGAGTAGGGCTGTAAAAGCTGATGAAATCAGCGTAGTAGAGCCCACACAACCACTGCGTCTTGCTCGACAATCCAAAGATAATTGAGAGGCTAGGACTTTTGTCCCAGCCTCTTTTATTTCAACTCTTTGATAATCTTCTTAGCATCTTCGTTTGAAATTGCCCCTAATTGAACATGTCCAATCTTTCCTTGGCTATCAATAAAGACTTCCGTAGGGATTGAACGGACTTGGTAATTTATAAAGGCAGATCCATCCGGATTGTACAAAACAGGAACTGATTGATAGTCTTGTTGGGCAAACCATTCAACAAACTCTTCTTCTGTTTTTTCCCCTTGCATCCCTGGTGCCATAACGGTAAGAATCTCAAAGTCCCGGTCCTTTTCTTCGACCAGTTTATTCAGTTCAGGCATACTTTGTCGGCAAGGACCACACCAAGTCGCCCAGAATTTCAAGTAAACCTTTTTGCCTCTATAGTCTGAAAGTTTGACTGTATTCCCCTTCATATCCTTTAGCTCGAAGTCACTAGCTTCTTTTCCTACTAAAGGATGTTTACTTGTGCTAGTATTGGTCATTGATTGATTATCCATGGATTGATTGTTCATGCCGCTTTCGGACTGATTCATAGAGCAAGCAGTCAGAATGGATAGAGAAAGAAGCGAAAAACAGGCGTATTTAATAACTTTCATAATGAGTAAACCTCCATTTAATTTATGAAAAGATAGCAGACAAGCTATTCAATTGTCCCAAGAGTAACAAAATCCCCATAATGATGATGATCAAGCCACCAATCTTCTTCAGTAACAAGAGATGGGGTTTTAAACGATTAAAGTATGGGAGAACAATCCCAGATGCTAGAGCCAAAAGTAAAAACGGAATGGCCATCCCTAATGTATAGATAAAAAGATAGAGAGCACCCATGAGGGCATCTTGACCATTGGATGCTGCTAAGGCAAGTACAGAGCCTAGAACCGGACCGATACATGGCGTCCAGCCAAAGCTAAAACCAAGCCCAAGCAGAAAAGCTGAAAGTAATTCATTCTTGTGCTTGTTGGCTCCGAAATCCATTGTTTTTTGCTTTTCTAAGAAGTTAAAGTGAAAGACTTCCATCTGATGAAGGCCAAGAATAATAATCAGCGCTCCCATCAAGTATCGGAACCAGTTGGTGTACATAATTTGCCCAAGTAGACCTGCCCCGAAACCAATAATAAGGAAAATAACAGAAATCCCTGCGATAAAACACAAGGTCTTTACAAGACCATGCCAGCGAATCTTCTTCCCGAAAATCTGAATGGATTTTTCCTGATCACTTCCTAGCAAAACCCCGATGTATACCGGAAGCAAAGGAAAGACACAGGGAGAGAAAAAGGAGAGAATCCCTGCCAGAAAGACAGTGAAGGAGAAAACGATTTGATTCATAAAACACTCCGTATATTGATATGCTACAACTAGTATAACATTCCAGCTCCTAAATTAAAAATTTCTGCTACGCTTTGATTTCTAATCGATCATTTAGAAACTAGTTTCATAGCCAAACAAAAACTCCAAAGCATATCACTTTGGAGTTCAATTGACGACTTATTATTCTTCTGCGCTTTGTTTATTTGGCAAGAAAAGAGAGAGGACAATACCAACTACTGCTGGGAGTAACCATGGAAGGGACTGGGCAGCAAATGGTAAAGTTTTAATGACGTTTGCCAGACCTGTAAGTTTGAAGGTGCTTGCAAGAACATCTGCAATCGCCACCAAGCTAACTAAGAAAATAGTCAGTTGCATTCCTGGTTTTGATAGTTGAGTAAATTTGTTTACAATCACAATCAACACTATAGTAATGGTGATTGGATAGAGGATCATCAAGACAGGCAATGAATAGGCAATAATGGCGCTCAAGCCAAGATTGGCAATCGCAAAACCAATCAAAGTGAAGACTGTCGCATAGACCTTGTAAGAGATTTTAGGGAAGGTGTTATGGAAGAATTCCCCGGTTGACACGATCAAACCGGCTGTTGTCGTGAAGCAAGTCACCGTCACCATACCCGCAAGGAAGATTTGAGCAGCTGGTCCAAAGATAGCCTTGGTTGCTTCTGAAAGGACATAGACCCCTTTATTGGCATCAGATGCCATTACTTTTGCTGGAATTGGGAAATGATTTCCAAGGTAACCCAAGCCAATGTATAAAATACTAAAGCCAATGGCTACAACAATCCCAACGATCCAGATGGTTTTAATGTATTCTTTCTTGCTGGTGAAACCAAGTTGATTGAGGGTAGTTACCGCAATCACACTAAAGGCCACTGAAGCGAGGGCATCCAAGGTGTTATACCCTTCAAGGAAACCTTGACCAAAGGCAGAGGCTTGGTAGGCTTCTGTTGCAACTTGTGGCGCGTGTCCGCTGTACTTGAGAGCACCTAGGACAACCAATACAACAATCAAGATAGCAAAGACAGGAGTTAAAATCCGACCAATACTATCTAAGATTTTAGAAGGGTGAAGGGCAATCAAATAGGCTAAACAGAAATAAACCAAGGTGAAAACGAAGAGACTAAGTTTTCCACTTGAATTTCCTAACAAGGGCGCAATCCCAACTTCGTAGGAAACGGTAGCCGTTCTCGGAATGGCAAAGAAAGGGCCAATAGAGAGGTACAAGGCTACTAGATAAACGATAGCAAACCAAGGGGCGATTTTACGTGAAATCTCATGAATATAGCCTTTAGGATTGAGCGTCCCAATGATCAAGGTAATAATCGCAATTCCTACTCCTGATAAGACAAATCCAGCAATAGCTGGCCAAAAATGGCTACCCGATTGGGCACCTAGCGCAGGTGGAAAGATCAAATTCCCTGCACCGAAGAAAATACCAAATAACAGCAAACCTGTTAAGGAACCTTTTCGTAACATATGTTCTCCTTTACATTTTTCAATCCTATCTAGTATAACAGCTTTCATGCTTCGGAGCAATCATTTTTACTGAATTTATCTTATTTAACAGAAAGCTTTTCGTATGAACAACAAATTCTTTCTCCTCCTATCAACATAGCCTCTTATTCTCAATTATGATACACGAGAAACAGTTGGTCTAGTGTCCTTGTACTGGAACTGGCATGCTACTTTCTTAGCACTTCTATTTCTGCCTCGGTTCTTTTCACAAGTCATGCGACTAATTGAGTTCATGTTCAACATCTAAACTAAAGAGAGTGGGACAGAAATCGGTTATTCGTTAGAATTCTATTTCGTCGTCCCACCTCCGCACAGTTGAGTAGGGCTGTAAAAGCTGATGAAATCAGCGTAGTAGAGCCCACTCAACCACTGCGTCTTGCTCGACAATCCAAAGACAATTGAGAGGCTGGGACTTTTGTCCCAGCCTCTTTTTTCTAATCTTCACTAAAACGTCTGTATTGAATGCGAAAATCAAAATAATTCTCTTCCTGAAGTTTACGGAAGATATCACGATAGGCTTCCTCATCAAAGCCTTCTCCTCGATAGAGGATTTCAAAACTAAGCCCTTCATATTCAAGAAAGGCATTGGCTGTTTTGAAGCCGTTCCGCAAATAGAAGTCCATTCGAGCCCGTCGTTGTTCTAGATTGTCACATTCTTCATCCAAGCGCTCAACTTCTAACAACATGGTCCGATGGTAAAATTCGATTAATTTTTCAATGATTTCTTGGCCATAGCCGTGACTTCGCAAGTGAGGCATAATGGCAAAGAAGCTGACATAAAAGGCCTTGGCATTTGAAATAGCAAAGGCAAATCCAACAAATTCTTCCTCATTGTAAAAAGCAAAAAAATGAGCATCATCATTGTCTGTATAGCGTAAAAACTCAGATATAGGAATCCGTTCCTCTTCAGGGAAAGCCTCGGTATTCAACCGCTCGACCTTATCCAGATCTGGGAATGTTTCAGTGATTAATTGGCTTGTTAAGCGCATAAAGCCTCCATTTCTGCTACGATTATAGCAAATAAAATAAACATCTTCAAGAAATCCGTCTTCTTTCAAAAGCAAGTATGTAGCTTAAAAAAGGCTGGGACAAAAGTCCTAGCCTCTCAATTATCTTTGGATTGTCGAGCAAGACGCAGTGGTTGTGTGGGCTCTACTACGCTGATTTCATCAGCTTTTACAGCCCTACTCAACTGTGCGGAGGTGGGACGACGAAATCGAATTCTAACGAATTACCGATTTCTGTCCAACTCTCTTTTACGCTATTATTCAGCTTCTTCTTTTTTGGAGAATTGGCTCATGTACAAGTCGTAATAAAATCCTTGTGCAGCCAAGAGGGACTCATGATTTCCTTGTTCGATGATTTGACCCTCTTTAAGAACTAAAATCTTATCTGCTTCTTGGATAGTAGACAAGCGGTGAGCAATGACAAAACTAGTTCGCCCTTTCATCAAGTTCTTCATAGCCTTTTGAATCAAGAGTTCCAGACGCGTATCCACTGAAGAAGTTGCCTCATCTAAAATCAATATCTTTGGATCAGCTAGAAGGGCACGCGCAATGGTCAACAACTGCTTCTGCCCCAAAGAGATATTACTAGACTCCTGGTTCATCTCCATGTTGTAGCCTCCCGGAAGGGTCCGGATAAAGTGGTCAACGTTGGCAGCCTTGGCAGCAGCGACAATCTCTTCATCTGTCGCATCCAAGTTTCCAAAGCGCAGATTCTCTTTAATGGTCCCTTCATAGAGCCAAGCATCCTGAAGAACCATCCCAAACTGCTTACGATAGTCTTGGCGAGATAGGTCACGGATATCATGACCATCCACTGTAATAGCCCCCTTAGTCACATCGTAGAAACGCATGAGGAGGTTGATGAGGGTCGTTTTCCCTGCTCCTGTCGGTCCGACAATAGCCACCATCTCACCAGGATTAACCTCTAGGTTAAAATCACGGATCAGCGGTTTATCTTCCACATATTGGAAGTCTACATGATTAAAGCTAACCTGCCCTGTCAGTTCTTTGTCCAGAGATTCATTTTTACCGAGCACTTCATCTGGTTCATCAAGGACTTGGAAGACCCGGTCTAGTGAAGATTTGGCACTTTGCAAGATGCCAGCTAACTGGCTCAAATTTTGAATAGGCTGATTGATCTGCCAGACATACTGAACAAAAGCCTGCATATTCCCAACTGTAAGACGACCGGCAAGAACTTGAATAGCTCCGATAACGGCCACCAAAAGATATGTCAAATCAGAGATCGCATTAAGAACTGGCATCATCAGTCCAGAAATAAAATTCGCTTTAAATCCAACTTGTTGGAGACGACGAGTAATGTCACGGAATTCTTCTTGCGATGATTCTTCACGTACATAGAGTTTTAAGACGTTAAAGCCACTCAAGTTTTCCTGAACAAAACCATTTAGAGCCCCAAGGACATCTGCCTGCTCTTTAAAATAAGGCTGGGATTTCTTCATAATAAACTGGGCACCGAAGAAGGTGATCGGAATAGAAGCAATCACGATTAACCCCAAAGTGAGGTTAAGATAAAGCACCATAGCAATAACCAAGCTTAAGGTGAAGATCGCATTAACAATTTGAAGGAAAGACTGTTGCAAGGCATTGGAAACCGTTTCGACATCACTAGTAAAGCGACCGAGAAGATCTCCAAATTGGTGCTGATCAAAGTAAGAAACGGGGATACGATTAATTTTTTCGGATAAGTCATTACGCATATCCTCAATCATGCTTTGAACAGCATTGGTCATGAAGTAATTCGAATAATATGAACCGAGTTCATACAAGACTCCACGGAAGAGATAGACAACCATGACCCAGCCGACATAGCCAGCATTAATCTGAGCTCCTGCAACTCCTCTAGCCATATCTGTCAGGTTAGCAGTTAATTCAGTAATGGCGAGTCCTAGAATATAGGGTTCGATGACACTCATGACCACACTCAGAATTTTTAGAAGAGTAGCGAGAATAACGGCAAAGCGATAAGCTTTTAAGTAGCCCCAAAGGCGTACAAAACTGGAACGTTTTTCTTTCATTTTCTCCTCCCTCCTATTCTTCTGTCAATGATTGATTATTCAACTGTGAGCGGGCAATCTCACTGTAGATTTCATTGGTTGCTAGGAGTTCTTCGTGGGTTCCACGACCAACGATTTCTCCATGATCCAAGACAATGATTTGATCCGCATCCATAATGGTCCCAACCCGCTGGGCTACGATTAAAACGGTCGCATCTCCAGTTACTTCTTTTAGACGTTTTCTCAGCGTGGCATCTGTCTTATAATCCAGAGCAGAGAAGGAATCATCAAAGATATAGATATCCGGCTCCTTAACAACTGCACGTGCAATCGATAAACGTTGCTTCTGACCTCCAGAAAGGTTGCTACCACCTTCTGCTAAATGAGTGTCAAACTGCTCCTCCTTACTCTCGATAAATTCCTTGGCTTGGGCTACATCTGCTGCCTTATCTAACTCCTCAATACTCGCATCTTCCTTACCATAACGGAGGTTTTCAGCAATGGTACCTGTAAAGAGCAAGGCCTTCTGTGGGATAAATCCAATCTTATGGCGCAAGGCTTTAACATTAAAATCACGCACATCCACGCCATCGACCAAGATTTTCCCTAAAGTAACATCATAGAATCGAGGAATGAGCTGAACGAGAGAGGATTTCCCAGAACCGGTCGATCCGATAAAGGCAATGGTTTCACCCGGTTTAGCCTTAAAGGAAATATTGTGAAGGACTGGATTCTCTGTTTCACCAGGATAGGCAAAAGTGACATTGTCAAACTCCAGATAACCCTTGGTTTCTGTCTCAGTAACCCCATTTTCATTCGGATCAATGGAAATTGGCATGTCCATGATTTCTTTCAAACGATGACTAGACACCGCTGTTCGTGGGTACATGGTGAAGAGATTGGCTAGGAAAAGGAAAGAAAGCAAGGCATGGAAACTGTATTCGATAAAGGCGACAAGATTCCCAATTTCTAAGCTCCCATCCCCTAGAGGATCCAAGGCAAACCACACAATAGCTACAATCATAGCGATGATGATTTGAACAAAGAGTGGCTCCGTCAAACCAGTCAGTTTAAAGAGTTTATTAGAGTTGTCCGCATAGACTGCATTGGCTTTGCCAAACTTTTCCTCTTGGAATTCCTCACGTGCAAAAGCACGAATGACACGAAGCCCTGTAAGATTCTCACGGGCATATTGATTGAGCTTATCTAGGGTTTCCTGCTGCTTCTCTGACAAAGGCTTGGTCTTAACAGCTACATACCAGACCACCACGGCCAAAAAAGGCATCGAAATCGCCACAATCCAGGCAAGAGATGGACTCGTTTGTAAAATCAAGAGAATACTCGACACCATCATGATGGGAGTAATGACCCCAAGTTTTAACATCTGGTCAGAAAATTGCATTAGGACAAAAGCATCAGACGTCATCCGTGTCACTAAAGAAGAAACGCCAATCTTTTCATACTCATGGTGAGAATATTCCTGAAGCTTCTCATAAAGATCATTCCGCATATCCATAACCATGGTTGTAGTAATCTTCCCAACCGCATAGGCCAGAACGATTCGACCAAGAATTCCGACGATGATCACACCAAACATAACCCAGGCCCAGAAATAAACACGCTCTATATCTCTCGGATTGATTCCCTCATCAATCATACGGGCCAAAACAGTTGGCAAACCGAGATTAACAATCACAAAAAAGATGGCTGCTGTAAAATTCAAGCACAACCATTTTGGATATTTTCTCAAATAAGACCAAATATATCCCATACCTTTCTCCTCCCTATACAATAAAAAAGCACCGTCAAGTACTTTTTAAATGATTCTAGAAAGCTCACACGCCTTCTTCACAGTAACCTCATTATATCAGAACCCTAGGTGGCTAGCAAGGAAAAGAGCTAATGAAAACCATGAAGAAAAAAGAGGATAGCCTCAGCCATCCCCTCTAGATACGATTATTTCTGACGTTTGAATTTTGCATCTTTGAAGAAAGCAAAAACTTCATAATCACTAGATTCTGCTTTTGATACATCCAAAGTTAAAACATCACCATCAATCTTATACTTGACTTTATCTTTACCACCTTCTGCTGATTCAAGAGTTTTAGCATTTTGATCAGCTTTCAGGTCAATTGTTTTCTTTTTGCTTTCACCAAGAGCTTTCATTTCGATAATCATCTTAGCTTTTGTATCTTTAATTTCAATTGTCATTGTCAAATCAAATTGATCAATCACCTGCTCAAGTTGTTCCTCACTAGCCCCTTGCTTTTTAAGGATGCTTTTAATTTGATCCTTCTCAGCTTTATAGACATATTTCCCATTATCGCTAGTTGTAGAACCACAAGCTACAAGGAAAATCGCACCAACTGCCAACAAAGCAGCAAAGACAAGACGTTTAAAGTATTTCATCAGAAATCTCCCTTTATTTGTTGATAAGGACTATTCTATCAAAAAAATAGAGGTCTCACAACATAATAAATTAGTAAGAACTGGATAAGAATTGGGAGTAACCGTTGGGAATACACTGTTCTACAGCGTTTAAGAGTGAAAGTACGCTGAATGATTTAAAGACTTTTTTACAGTACCATACTTCTTTCGTGAAAAAATAAAGAAGATAGCAATACTATCTTCTTTTGAAACTATAGACTACTCCTGCTCATTCCCAAACAAACTAACTGAGGCAGAACTGCGTTCCTGTCTTATCCTTAATTTCAAGTTCAACTTTTACCTTTATTCGATTAACGAAAAGACTAGGTCCACTATTTGTCCCCCTTCTTTTTCACCCATTTCTAAGATTTCTTCAGATATAGGATCAAATACAAAGAACTAAATTCAAAATTGTACACAAAAAAACCGAGGTTTAGACCTCGGTTTTCATTTTGATTGGAAACTCTATTATTTAAGAGTAACTGAAGCTCCAGCTTCTTCCAATTTAGCTTTGATTTCTTCAGCTTCAGCTGTAGCAACACCTTCTTTAACAACTGCTGGTGCACCATCAACAAGTTCTTTAGCTTCTTTAAGACCAAGACCAGTGATTTCACGTACAACTTTGATAACGCCGACTTTCTTGTCGCCTGCAGATGTCAATTCGATATCGAATGAATCTTTAGCAGCACCAGCGTCAGCAGCACCAGCTGCAGCAACAGCTACAGGAGCAGCTGCAGTTACACCAAATTCTTCTTCGATAGCTTTTACAAGGTCGTTCAATTCAAGGATTGAAGCTTCTTTAATTTCAGCAATAATGTTTTCAATGTTCAATGCCATTGTTATTTCCTCCAAATAAGTTTTAAATTTTTTTATTTATAATTTTTGTAGCTAGGCTACGCTGCGTAGCTTAAGATTAAGCTGCGTCTTCTTTGTTGTCTGCAACCGCTTTGACTGCAAGAGCAACGTTGCGCACTGGCGCTTGAAGTACAGAAAGGAGCATAGAAAGAAGTCCTTCGCGGTTTGGAAGAGTTGCAAGAGCAAGAATCTCTTCTTTAGATGCGACAGCGCCTTCGATTGCACCACCCTTGATTTCAAGTGCGTCAGCGTTTTTAGAAAAGTCGTTCAAGATTTTCGCTGGAGCGATAACATCTTCGTTAGAAAATGCTACTGCAGATGGTCCAACAAAAACAGATGCAAGATCTTCAAGACCAGCTTTTTCAGCTGCACGACGTAAGATTGAGTTTTTGATCACTTTGTACTCAACTTCGCTTCCACGAAGCTCACGACGAAGAACTGTATCTTGTTCTACTGTCAAACCACGAGCGTCCACAACGACGATTGATGCAGCAGCTTTCATTTTCTCAGCTACTACGTCAACTAGTTCCGCTTTCTTAGCAATAATTGCTTCACTCATTAGTGTGTTCACCTCCGTAATTATTTTGCTTGGGGAATTTTTCCAAAAGAAAAACGCGCCCAAACCTAGACACGAAAGTACAATACGCTTCTTTTTACATGATACGTTTTGTCCTCGGTAGGATCTTTATGAGTCGAGCTCCCCTACTGTCTTAGGCAGTTTTTTCAAACCGTTATTTAGTGTATCACATAAAAAAAAAGAATGCAAGTATTTTTGCAAACTTTTTTTAAAAATAGTTAATCTTTATAGATAGTCTTGGTACGATTGAGCCATGCATAGGCTAAGCCCATGATCACTCCTCCACCTACCCAGTTCCCTACAAAGGTGACAGCATAATGACGAAGCACATTGAAGAACTCTAAGTGAGGCAAATCTTTCGAAATAGAGTTAAAAGTAGCTAATGAGAAAGAAGCAAAGTTTGCCGCGATGTGTTCATTGGTAAGGAAAACAAACATATAAATAGCTGACAAAGCCATCAGAACTTTCGCTGTTTCATCTTTAAAGAATAAATAGGACAAAATAGCTATATTAACAAAGATGTTGGCAATAATCCCTTCAAAGAAGACCAATTGATTAGAGCGTTGCAATTTCATCTCTACAACCGAACCAAGGAAGCCCTTTGGATTCAAATTAGCAAAAGCACTTGTCTGACTGAAGAGAAATGCGAGTAACAAGGCACCAACTAGATTAAAAAATGTGCAATAGAGTAAAATTTCTAAAGCTTTCTTCCAATCAATCTTCTTTAGATAAACACCAGCTGTCAGGTACATCATATTTGAAGTCGTTAACTCACTATTTAAGAATAGTAAATAAACCAATCCCCACGCAAAAATAAATGGGAATAAGAAACGACCAGAACCTGGCAAGAAAGTGTTGAGAAGATCTGCCCCCACAATCCCTACAGCAGTACTCATTGTCAAAAACGCACCCGCGAACATAGAGCGAACCGCATAACGAGCTTTAGATGCCGTATACAATTCTTCCTTCTTCTGACATGCTGCTTCTACCTTAAGAACAAAATTTGATTCTCCCATCTGAATCTCCTTATATATTGAATTTGTGAACTTCTTCATTATATCATAGAATAGACTTTCTGAAAAGGTTTTCAGAAAAATTTAAAGTAAAAATCCTGAGTCCCACAAGAAAAATAAATAAATCGATTTAAAACGATAAAATAAAAAAACAGACTTTGAGAGTCTGTTTGAAATTCAATTTAAATCATATCTTACAAGAAACGATTCGCCCAAGCGATATCCAAGTTCAAGATTTCTTGAGTTGTATATTGTTGGCGATAAGGGTTGTAGACAGTACCTTCATAGCCACCATACACACTAGGTGAATCATACTGAGTAAGGTTGTAAGTTTCAATGATATGGTTCAATTTTGCATAGTAACTAGTGTCAGTAGCATAGATACCAGTTAAAGCAGCTGTTGCATCCTGATAGCTTGTTGTATTGCTCTTCCAAGCTCCTGCAAAATGACCTTGTTTCAAAACCGCAACGTAGTCTTGCAATGATTCATAGTAGCTAGGGTATGAACGGAAAGCATCATTGATGGTATAGGCATTTCCAGCACCGTCATCTTCCCAAGTTTGCATCACTGCAGATTGACCAGCATAGCTCCCTTTAATACCAAAAAGGTTATAGTGTGGATACGATGACAAACCAGATTGACCTGAACCACTTTCTAAAATGGCTTGAGCAATCATAACAGATGCATACAGATCATTTTCTTGACCAAGTTGGCGAGCAGATTCACCGATTTGTGAGATGAAGGCTTCTGTCGGATCTGCATATTGAGAATATGCTTCATCATTTGCTCCAACGTTTCCTACGTGCTCACTCATGGCTGCTGCTACTGTTCCTGCAGCTACCAGAGCTACTAAGGATCCAATCAATTTCGATTTATTTAGTATTTTTTTCAATGTGATAATCTCCTAATGTTTTAATGAAAACTCTTTAAGATGATTATAGCACAGAAAAGCATTAAATTGTTGAGTTCAATATTACGTTTTAATTACAATATCGAGATAAATCAAACAAATAAATAACAGATCAGTAATAATACGATTTATTCCGAGAAACTAAAGTTAAAAATTACATCCCAAGCTTCTTCTACTCCAGTTTTATTGACCGATGAAAAGATGATAAAGGTATCTGTTTTATCAAAATCCAATTTCTTCTTGATCATGGATTCATGCTTGTTCCATTTTCCTCTTGGAATTTTGTCGGCTTTCGTCGCAACCAAGATAACAGGGATCTCGTAATATTTTAAAAACTCGTACATCTGGACATCATCTGCTGAGGGTTCATGACGAAGATCTACCAAGCTGACAACCGCTCTTAAATTTTCTCTCGTTGTCAGATATTCTTCAATCATCTTGCCCCATTTCTCGCGTTCTTTTTTGGAGACACGGGCATACCCATAGCCGGGTACATCGACAAAACGAAGTTTGTCATCGATATTGAAAAAGTTTAACAACTGTGTTTTTCCTGGTTTTCCAGATGTACGGGCCAAGTTCTTGCGATTTAGCATGGTATTTATAAAAGAAGACTTGCCGACATTTGATCGACCGGCAAGTGCAACTTCTGGGATATCATCTTGAGGATAATGGCTTTTATTAGCAGCACTCAAGAGGATATCCGCATTATGAGTATTTACTTTCATAGAATTTCTTTCTAGGCAGTTTCTAAAATTGGTTTTTCAGTTCCGTTAACTGCTTCTTTGGTGATCCGAACCATTTTGACGTCTTCTTGACTTGGAACTTCAAACATCACATCCAACATAGTTTCTTCGATGATGGAGCGTAGTCCGCGAGCACCTGTCTTGCGTTCAATAGCCTTACTTGCAATTTCTTCAAGCGCTTCGTCATCAAATTCTAATTCAACATCATCAAAGGATAAGAGAGCTTGGTATTGTTTCACCAAGGCATTTCTTGGTTCTTTCAAAATACGGACAAGATCTTCAACTGTCAGTTGCTCCAAAGCAGCAAGAACTGGAAGACGACCAATTAACTCAGGAATGATACCGAATTTTTGGATATCTTCTGCAATGATTTCTTGCATATAAGAGCTGGATTCATCAATGGCTTTGTTGTTTTGGCCAAATCCGATAATCTTTTCACCTAGACGTTGCTTTACAATTTCTTCAATCCCATCAAAGGCTCCACCTACGATGAAAAGAATGTTTTTGGTGTCGACTTGGATCATCTCTTGTTGTGGATGCTTGCGTCCTCCTTGAGGTGGCACGCTGGCAACAGTTCCCTCGATGATCTTCAAGAGGGCTTGCTGTACCCCTTCACCAGACACATCACGGGTGATAGAGACATTCTCGCTCTTCTTGGCAATCTTATCGATTTCATCAACATAGATGATGCCTCGCTCTGCACGTTCAATATTGAAGTCAGCTGCTTGCAACAGCTTAAGAAGGATGTTCTCAACGTCTTCTCCGACGTAACCAGCTTCTGTCAAGGCTGTTGCATCGGCGATAGCAAATGGTACGTTTAAGCTCTTAGCAAGCGTTTGAGCCAAGAAAGTTTTTCCGGAGCCTGTAGGACCGACCATCAAAATGTTTGATTTTTGTAGATCTACATCGTTGTCTTCTTCACGATTTTCGTGGAAGTTAATCCGTTTGTAGTGATTGTAGACAGCTACTGCTAGCGCTCGTTTAGCACGATCCTGACCGATGACATAGTGGTTAAGGATATTGAGGAGTTCGATTGGTTTTGGAACTTCTGAAAGGTCTGACAAGACTTCCTCAGCAAGTTCTTCTCGAATGATTTCTTGAGCTAACTCAACACATTCATTACAGATAAAGGCATTGTTCCCAGCGATAATCTTCTGTACTTCGTCTTGGTTTTTCCCGCAGAAGGAACAATAAACCATCATATCGTTTGATTGATTTGTAGGCATTTTCTTCTCCCGATTCTAAAGTCTGTTTGTAATTTATCTAAATAAAGTCATATAAAAGGCGTGAATAGAATTCACAAGATTAGTAAAGGCATTTAACAAGAAGAGCGTGGCTAAGCCATAGCGCTTTTTCCGAAAGGTCTGGGAAGCACATACTAGGCAAATCACGCATAAAACAGCTGTAAAAAAGCCAAAAATACTACGTTCCATGAACTAGTCTTCCTTTCTTTCAAAATGTCTAATGGTAAAGTCGTAAGGGTTTTTTTCATCTTTTTCAATTGTCCGCTCGTCTAGTAAGCGAAACTGATCCCACTGGAAGTCTTCTGGGAAGTAAGTATCACCTTCCAATTCGGCATCGATGACAGTCTGATAGAGCTCCTCTAGATAAGGCTCGAAAAGACGAATGACCTTCTCACCACCGATAATAAAGAGCGACAAATCCTGATCCTTATACCAGTTTAAAACGTCCTCAACTGAGGTTTTTAACAAAACTTTTTCATTCTCTACATCATATTTGTCATCTCTAGAGAGAATGATATTGGTCCGATTTGGGAGGACCCGTTTGTTTAAACCTTCGTAGGTAACTCTTCCCATGAGAATCGCATGGCCTGTAGTCGTTTGTTTAAAGTGCTGCAATTCAGCTGGTAAATGCCAAGGCATCACCTGGTCCTTGCCGATTACCCCATTCTTTGTCTGAGCCCAAATGCCAATTACTTTCTTACTCATTTTTACATCCTTTACACTGATACTTCTATTTTATCAAATTTTTCAAGAAAAGACTGTTTCCAACTATTGCTTCCTTGAGCAAAACTTCTTATTTTTTCCGTCAAAAAAACCGCGATTTCTCGCGGTTTTAATGAGGCAAATCCTAGATCTTAGTCTTCTTTTTTGCGTTTAGCAAGTCCAAATAATGAGAGACCTGTCAAAGCGCTAAGAATAGCAAGACCAGTTTTTGAACTTTCCTCTGTACCAGTTTCAGGAAGAACTGCTGTTTCATCAGATGGATTGATGAATTTAGTTTCCTTAGTTTCTGGAACTGGTTTTGGATCTGGTGTTGGAACTGGATCCGGAGTTGGTGCCGGTGTTGGAACCGGTGTTGGAGTTGGTGTAGGAACCGGAGTAGGTGTTGGGGTTGGAGTTGGTGTAGGAACTGGTGTTGGTGTCACCGTCTTCTTGTAGATGTGTTGAGTATTACCGTTCTCATCTACAATTGTCTTCACAAACTCGTAACCTGGAATATCTTTCTTCGGTTGCTCACCATCTTCTGTTGGATAACCAGGAATTGGATTTCCATTTTCATCTACGTGTGAAGTTGTAACTTTCTCGTAGACGTGCTCTGTATCACCGTTTGGTAATTTCTTCGTTTCAACGAAGCGGTAACCTGGAATTTCAGCTTTTGGTTGTTCACCATCAACTGTCGGATATCCTGGGATTTCTTTGCCTTCTTTGTCAACAAACTTAGTCACAGGAAGAACAGTTGGAGTGTAAGTTGCAGAAGCTTTCGTTCCGTTTACGTCTTCACGAACAACTGTCACTGCTGGTGCTTCACCAACAAATTCTGGTTCTGGTGTGAAGGTTACTGTTCCATCTGGTGCCACAGTGTAAGTACCAACACCTTTAATTGTCTTAGTTGTTGAACCATCTTCAAATGTTGCTGGAACTTCATCATTCATTGGAACATTTGGATTACCAGGAGTAAAGGTTGGTTTACCTGTTTGGGTTTGTCCCTTGTTACCAATTGAAGTTACTGATTCTGCAGTTGGAGTCACAGGAGTTACTGTTGGTGTGTACTTAGCTTTCACAACAGTACCATTCTTATCTTGGCGTTGAACCACGATACCTGTTGCAGTACCAACAAATGATTTTTCTGGTACGAAGGTTACAGTTCCGTCTGGCGCAACTGTGTATGTACCTTCACCTGGAACAACCTTAGTAGTTGAACCGTCAACAAATGTTGCAGGTACATCATCATCCATTGGTACTGCAGGATTTCCTTCTGTGAAGGTTGGTTTACCTGTTTGAGTAGCACCTTGTACATCAGTAGACGTTGCAGGTTCAGCTGTTGGTGTTACTGGTGTTACTGTTGGTGTGTAAGTTGCAGTAACTGGAGTACCGTTCTTATCAACACGTTTAACTGTTACACCTGTACCTGTTCCTGTGAATGATTTTTCTGGTACGAAAGTAACTGTTCCATCTGGTGCTACTGTGTAAGTTCCTTCACCTGGAATTGTCTTCGTAGTTGAACCATCTTCAAAGGTTGCTGGAACTTCATCATCCATTGGGATTGCAGGGTTACCAGGTGTGAAGCTTGGTGTACCTGTTTGTGTTTTACCTTGGATATCTGTAGATGTTGCAGGATCAGCAGTTGGAACAACTGGAGTAATCTTAGGAGTGTAGGTTGTTTCAGCTGGAGTGCCATTTGCATCTTTGGCTTGAACCTTAACTGGAACGACTTCACCTGAGTATGATTTATCAGTTGGTGTGAAGGTTACAACACCTGTTTCCTTATCAACTGTGAAAGTACCGATTTCTTTACCTTCTGGAGATTTAGCAACGACTGATTCAGCTGGTTGACCATTTTCATCAAGAAGAGTAATAGTATCCTTGTCGATTGGTGCTACTGGATCACCTTCTGTGAAGGTTACAGTTCCTGTTTGTACCACACCTTGAGGTGCTTCTGATTCAGCTGGTGTTGCTTCTGGTGTTACCGGTGTTACAGTTGGTGTGTATTTAGCTGTAACTGGAGTACCGTTCTTATCAACACGTTTAACAGTTACGCCTGTACCTGTTCCTATGAATGATTTTTCTGGTACGAAAGTTACTGTTCCATCTGGAGCAACAGTATAAGTTCCTTCTCCTTCAACTGTCTTAGTTGTTGAGCCATCTTCAAAGGTTGCAGGTGTATCATCATCCATTGGGACGTTTTCATTACCTGGTGTGAAGGTTGGTTTACCAGTTTGGGTTTGACCTTGTTTGTCAGTTGAAGTTGCATCTTCTGCTGTTGGTGTTACAGGAGTTACAGTTGGAGTGTAGGTTGCAGATGCTTTTGTTCCGTTCTTATCTTCGCGGACGACTGTCACGGCTGGTGCAGTTCCTACGAATGATTTTTCTGGTACGAAAGTAACTGTTCCATCTGCTGCTACTGTGTAAGTACCAACGCCTTCAACAGTCTTAGTTGTAGAACCGTCGTCGAATGTTGCTGGAACATCTTCGTTGATTGGTACACGACTGTCACCTGCAGTAAATTCAGGTTTACCTGTTTGTGTAGCACCTTGAATGTCTGTTGTTTCTGCTGGTGTTGCTGTTGGTGTTACTCCTACAACTGTTGGTGTGTATGTCGCAGATGCTTTTGTTCCATTCTTATCTTCGCGGACAACTGTCACGGCTGGTGCAGTTCCTACAAAGTTTGGTTCTGGAACGAATGTTACTGTACCATCTGCTGCTACTGTGAAAGTACCAACGCCTTCAACAGTCTTAGTTGTAGAACCGTCGTCGAATGTTGCTGGAACATCTTCGTTGATTGGTACACGGCTGTCACCTGCAGTAAATTCAGGTTTACCTGTTTGTGTAGCACCTTGAATATCTGTTGTTTCAGCTGGTGTTGCAGTTGGTTTAACCGGAGTTACTGTTGGTGTGTAGGTTGCAGAAGCTTTTGTTCCGTTCTTATCTTCGCGGACAACTGTCACTGCTGGTGCAGTTCCTACGAATGATTTTTCTGGAACAAATGTTACTGTTCCATCTGGGGCTACTGTGTAAGTACCAACGCCTTCAACTGTCTTAGTTGTTGATCCATCGTCAAATGTTGCTGGAACATCTTCGTTAATTGGAACAGTCTTTTCAACACCGTTAACTTCAACTGTACCACCCTTGAATTCAGGTTTACCTGTTTGAGTAGCACCTTGGATGTCTTTTGTTTCTGCTGGTGTTGCTGTTGGTGTTACTCCTACAACTGTTGGTGTGTATGTCGCAGATGCTTTTGTTCCATTCTTATCTTCACGGACAACTGTCACTGCTGGTGCAGTTCCTACAAAGTTTGGTTCTGGAACGAATGTTACTGTACCATCTGCTGCAACTGTAAATTTACCAACACCTTCTACTGTCTTAGTTGTTGAACCATCGTCAAATGTTGCTGGAACATCTTCGTTGATTGGAACAGTCTTTTCAACACCGTTAACCTCAACTGTACCACCCTTGAATTCAGGTTTACCTGTTTGAGTTGCACCTTGGATGTCTTTTGTTTCTGCTGGTGTTGCGGTTGGTGTTACTCCTACAACTGTTGGTGTGTACTTAGCTGTAGCTGTCTTAATGTACTCCTTTTGAACCTTACCGTCTTTATTACGTCCAACTGGCGCTGACAATGTAACTTCCACACCTTTAGCTGTACCAGTAAAGCTTGGTTCTGGAGTGAAGGTTACTTCACCTGTTGTAGGATTAATGGTGTATGTTCCTTCCCCTTCAACTGTTACAGATGGCTCATCAATCGTGCGACCTGTAGCTGGATCTACCAACTTAGCTGGGTATTCTGCACTTGGAGTGATCGCAATCTTATCACCATTTAAGTTAGTAGCAGTTGTATTAAAGGTAGGTGTTTCTTTTTGAGTTGCCCCTTGAACATCAGTCGATGTCTTGTCAACCCCTTCGATTTCAATTGGAGTGACTGTTGGAACGTATTGGCCATCCATAGTATTCAACTGACCATTAATGTTTGGTTCTTGATCTGGGAATTTTGTTGACCAACCAGTGTCATAGCCATTGTTATCTGAACGACGGATAGAAATACCATCAGCTGTTCCTAGGAAGTTATCTTCTGGGATAAATTCAACGTCTACGTCTTTACCATTGGCAGTAATCTTGTATTTACCTTGACCTGGGACAACATAGTAACCATCTGCATCAAGAGTCGCACGGTTACCATCTTTATCAACGATGTATGGTTCTACTGTCTCGTCGATAACTGCCTTAGAATCACGTTCATACTTGTGTTCACCACGAGCTGTAAAGGTTACTGTAGCTGTTTGTTTAGTAGCTTGAGGAGCAGAAGTTTCCTTAAATTCCCCTTTTGGTGGGTGGGTGATTTGTGTCTTGAAGTCTTCTACTTCCCCTGAGAAAGCCATACCAGTTGGGTTTTCAATCTCGTTCGCTTTCTTAGCGATACGAACACGAGCACCTAACTCTTTAACGCTTGGGTCGACGTAAGTCTTGCTGTTTGCAAAGGTCAACTCAACAGTGCCATCTTGTGTGATTGTAGCGAGATTTGAGCGTTCATCCTCATCGAATTTACCATTTTGGTTAAAGTCTACCCAACCATAGATATGTGCTTCTGAAGCTCCATCCGTATGAGCTTGAACTGACATCTTGTAGTTCCCTGGGCGTGTACGGTCCATCTTGATCATCTCATTGGTTGTCCCTTTGAGGTTATCCGGAAGCAATTGGTTAATTCCTTCATCGGCCGTAGTTGTCTTATCATCACCGAACCAGTCTTGAGTCGTGTTTTCATCCATATCAGGACTCACGTTACCAAGATACGGTTGATTTACTTTAGCTCCAGTAACACCGTCAACAGTTGCAATGGTATGAACTGCCTTACCATATGACTCAGGAGCATCCCCTTCATCAAGTGGGAAGAATCCTAGCATTGCAGACTGTTTACCAGCTGAAGCAATATAAAGTCCCACTTCAGATGCTCCACGCGTCATTACGAGTGGAACTGTTCTATTTCCTTCAGAAATGTTTGGTCCAAAGATACCGGTTCCTAGACCACCCGTAACTTTGTCAGGATTTCCAAAGTACTTCCATGCTACTGGTTTCTTATCTGGTCCAGCTACAGGAGAATTATCACGAAGTTGTCTTAGGTTAAGGTTATTATATTTAGGCTTAGAACCAAAAAGATTCTCTGTATCTTGTGGTTCATAAGGAACAGAGGTGGCTGGTCTAGTAGTTTTCTTCCATTCCCCAATGTGCTGCCAACCTTGTCCATTGGTAGTGAACATAACAAATTCACCAGGGTTAGCAGACTCACCATCAGCCATAACAATAGCTGGCTTCACTTTCTTGCCACGGAAGGTTGCAGAGATTTCAAACTGAACTCCAATATTTCCACCATTCATAGCTGAACCCATGGTAGTCATCTTGGCTTTCGTATCAACATTTTCATGTTTAATTTCAGTCCAATTATTTTGAGGATTAGCGACAACGTCGGCTTCTTCGCCATTGTTAAAAGCGTTTCGAGCCCCTGTTGAAGTAACACCCTTTACATATCCATTTTTTGCATTTGGATCATATGTTGCTTTTTCAGCTTCTGTAGCCCCTTGCTCTTCCATCCGTTTTTTATAGATTTCAGTCGCTTGGAATGGTTTCAAAGATTTAACTTTTACAGTGACCACATAACCAGGCATGATTTCCTTGGTATAGGTAGCGCCAACTTGAAGAGATAATCTTTCTTCTATATCTTTATCAGGAAATTGGTCATTTTTAGGAACCATGACTTTTTTTGCCCCTGTCCAGTTGGCTACATCTCCAAAGTCCAACCAAGTAATCTGGCTAGTCATAGATTTGGCATCAATATCTGTTGTAAAGCCTGGTTTTTCTACTTTTGGAGTTGAAGTTGCGTCTTCAACGTCATCCCCAATCAAGCTTTCGTCATTAGCGTCTCCAACAGCACGACGAGTACGTTTACTACGTTTACCACCAGAAGTTTCTGCTGTCACAGCATTGTTTTCTGACGCTGGTGCTACGACACCAGCAGCCACTTCTTCTTTCTTATCTGTTGCAGTTGCTTCTGTTGCCTTATTGCTAGGGTTTGTTGAAGCTTCTGCTGCTGCAGGAATTGCTGCTACTGGTTTTTCTTCAGTTGTAGCTGCTGTCGTTGGTTCTGTCGCTGCAACTGGTGCAACACCTGCTGCAGTTACTGGTGCTTCAGCTTTATAAGTTATAGCTGAAGTTGGAGCTTCACTTGTTGTAGTGGGTGCTTCAGTTGTCGTAGAAGCAGCAGCTTCTGTTGTTGTAGCAGGTTGAGCCCCTTCTTCTGTAGCCTTTGCAACAGTTGCTGGGTTCTCTGCGTTTTCTTCGGCTGCTACGCTAGACGCTGTACCAACCATAACGAGTGTTCCTAAAAGGACAGAGCAAACACCGACATTCAATTTACGAATCGAAAATCTGCTAATGCGATCATTAAATAAATCTTTGCCCATATTTTCCTCCATAATTTTTTACAATTAATAAGCTAATTTATTGGCCTATATTTTAAACCTTATATATTCTATCAGATTAGTTAAAAATATCAAAGTGAAATGACTCAAAAAACTAATCATTTTTAAAATTTTTGATGATATTACTAATCATTAAATTTAAATAATAGGAAGTATGGTTCATTTTTATGAAAAAACTTAAACTTTCTTCCTATTTATATAGTTCTATATAGTGACTTTTTGTTTAAAGCCTAAATAGCCAAATCAAACTTCAATTGAGGTTTGACTGGATCATAATCTTCCAAAACAAAGTCCTCGGCTTTAATCTCAAAGAAATTTGTGCCATCTGGTACATTCAATACCAAACGAGGCTGGCAATCAGATGGCTCGCGTCGAAGTAATTCTTCTGCCTGTTCGAATTGGTTATCATAGATGTGGAGGTTGTTAATAAAGTAAAAGAACTTGCCAACCTTCCAGCCAAAATGCTTGGCAATCATCATTTGAAGAGCCACGTATTGCATGGCATTGATATGGTGCGCTACCAACATGTCATTCGAACGTTGGGTCAAGGTCGCATCCAGATAGATTTCCCCATCGACACGACGTACATCAAACATGGTTTGAAAAGCACAAGGCAAGAGTCCTTCTGACTCTTCAAAGGCTTGGTAGTCCCATAGAGAAATGATATTACGACGATTCCAGGGATTGGCTTCCAGCTGTTTGAGAATTTTGTTGATGATGTCGTGCTTTTTAACGACAGCACCATAACGCTCTCCAATTGTTCCCGTATCTCCTACTTCCCAGTCATTCCAATAATGAACTTGGTACTTGTCGTTTAGGAGTTCCAGACTATTGGACTGGTCCTGGTAGATCCAGAGCAACTCTTTGATGGCTGACTTGATGGCAATAGGACGAAGAGTCGTAATAGGGAACTCGCCCTTGGCTAGATCAAACTCCATAAATGCCCCAGTGATGTACTTGGAATTGGCAGTTGTGCCATCCTTGTACTTGGGCCGAGCTTGCTCAGACCAGACGCCTTCTTCCATAATTCTTCGAATATTTTCTTTAAAAAGGATATCTGCTTTTGTCATTCAATCTCCTTAAATACTGTAATACCTACATTATAACACAGGATAAATAAAAAGAGTTCTAAATAATTCAATTTAAAACTCTTTCTGCATGATTCTATTGTAGGACAAGTGATGCAGCACCAATCACACCTGCATCATTTCCAAGATTAGCAAGCACCAATTGGGTTGACGTACGGACTTGTGGGAAGGTATTTTCATCAAAGACCTTTTGAACCCCATCCAAGAGGAATTGACCGGCTGCTGATACACCACCACCAATGACGATGTTGGCTGGGTTCAAGACACTAGCGATGTTGGCACAAGCAATACCCAAGTATTGAGAGAAATGACGGTAGACAATCAAGGCCAACTCATCCCCTTCTTTAGCCAAATCAAAGACAGTCTTAGCTGTGACATCTTCACCATCGTCAATCAAGCGTTTCAACTCTGCATCTCCTGCATATTCATCTGCATAGCGACGAGTCAAATTGACAATCCCGGTTGCTGAGGCCACCGTTTCCAAGCAACCTTTCTTACCACAGGTACAATCAAATGGACGATCAAAATCAACTGTAATATGGCCAAGTTCTCCAGCAACACCACCTGCACCGTGCAAGAGTTTTCCTTCTGCTACGATACCGCCACCAACACCAGTTCCAAGTGTCATGAAGACGACATCCGGTTGGTTTTCACCAGCACCTTTCCAACGTTCACCAAGGGCAGCTACGTTGGCATCATTATCGATGAAGAAAGGAATTCCCAAGGCAGATTCAATATCTTTCTTGATAGGCTGTACCGTTTTCCAGTTAAGGTTATAAGCTCCAACGACCGTTCCTTCAAAACGCTCCACTGCACCAGGAGATCCCATACCGATTCCAATAAAATCTTCTGCGGATAAGTTCAACAACTCCAAGCGGTGTTTGATGGAAGCGATGATATCAGGAACGATATGGCTTCCTTCGTCAAGGATGTTGGTCTTGATAGACCACTTCTCTTGAATTTCTCCTTCTTGCGTCAAAATAGCGAATTTGACAGATGTTCCACCTAAGTCAATACCAATAATTTTTTTGGACATTTTACACTCCTTTGTTCCTATTCTCTTGACACTAGTATACCAAAATGTGAAAAGGGTTTCAATTGTTTTTCAAGATTTCTCTCAATTTCATTTACAAAAAAAGAACCTGTCTGTAAAAACACAGACAGGATTTTCTTACTCTTCGTTATGAAGCTTTAAAAAGAGTCTCAAGGATTGAACACCAATGACGAAGAAGAACAATCCCAAAATATGTAACAAGAAGACACTAATCGATAGAGGACTGACAATGAGAAACAATCCTATAAACAGTTGAATGAGTCCCCAAAAAGTAAACTTCTTGGATAATTCTTCAGATCGTTTGGAAAGGTAATGGGCCTTTTTCAAACTCAAAGCAGACTTATATAAGAGCCAAATACCGAGTGTGATCGGAAAGACAATTGGCAAGGTCTTGTAGCCATATAGTAAGAGATAGACTGCAAAGACTAGCGAGACCACACTTTGAAATAAATAGGGATCCGACAAGGTCGCTTGGGTCCGTAGACGGTAGTAACGTGATAAGCGCGAAACTGAAATCAAGAAAAAGCCCAGAGAAATCAACCAACTAAAGGTGGCAATTTTTTCGATTGGATTCACAAAGAGAATAAAACCAATGCCACAAAATAAAAATGATGACAATAACAGACTGTATTTGCTAATATGATGCATTCTTCCTCCTTTAGTTTTCTGCCAACTCACTCAAGTACTCATACCGTTCATACTTGGCTAAGAGCCGCTCGTTTTCTTCATCCATCTGACGTTGGAGACTGGCCAACTTACCGAAGTCAGAACCATTCTCATTCATCTCAGTCTCAATGGCTGCGATTTTGTTTTCAATATCTTCAATCTCACTCTCAATGGTCGCCCACTCCTGTTTTTCCTGGTAACTCATACGTTTCTTTTCTTCCCGGACTTTGACCACCTTTTCTTTTTCAGGTTTGCTACTTTCGGCAACCATTTCTAGCTCAAACTTTTTCTCATCTAAGTAATCCGTATAATTTCCAAAGAATTCGCGGATGCCACCATTTTCAAAAGCTAAAATTTTTGAAGCAACCTTATCTAGAAAATAACGATCGTGGCTAACGGTGATGACTGGCCCACCAAAGCCTTGTAGAAAGTTCTCTAACACTGTCAAGGTCGCGATATCCAAATCATTGGTCGGTTCGTCCAAGAGCAAGACATTAGGTTTTTCGATGAGAAGTTTCAAGAGATAAAGACGCTTCTTCTCCCCGCCAGAAAGTTTTTCAATCAAGGTGCCATGGGTCGAACGCGGAAAGAGAAATTGTTCCAGCAGCTCCGCAATCGATGTAGATCCTGCACTAGTCTTGACTTCTTCTGCTACCTCTTGTAGGAAGTTAATCATCCGCTTACTTTCATCTAAACCTTCGATCTGTTGCGAGAAGTAAGCAATTCGTACCGTTTCTCCGATAAGGACCTTGCCAGCAGTCGGTTGGAGTTTCCCCGCAATCAGATTGAGCAGGGTCGATTTCCCAACACCGTTATCACCCACAATTCCAATCCGATCCTTGTTTTGAACCAATAGGTTAAACTGTTGCAGAATCGGCCCTTGGTCATAGGCGAAGTCGACATCTTGAAATTCAATGACTTTCTTACCAATCCGACTGGTTTCAAAGGACATTTCAAAATCTGTTTCTGTTGTCTGGTCGGATAGGTCCTTCTTGAGGTCGTGGAAGCGATTGATCCGCGCCTGTTGCTTGGTAGCACGCGCCTGCGGTTGCCGACGCATCCAGGTCAATTCTTGCTTATAGAGCTGCTGCTTCTTGTGAAGAAGAGCCGCATCTCGTTCGTCCTGCTCAGCTTTCAAGCGGACATAATCCTGGTAGTTCCCTTGGTATTCAACTAGACCAGCACGATCCAGTTCAAAAATACGAGTTGAAATATTGTCCAAGAAATAACGGTCATGGGTGATGAAAAGAACGGTTTTCTTAGAGTTCTTCAAAAAATTGGTCAACCATTCAATGGTATCAATATCCAAATGGTTGGTTGGTTCATCTAACAGCAGCAAATCATGGTCTCCTAGGAGCACCTGTGCCAGCTGGACACGGCGACGCAAGCCACCCGATAAACTACCAACCTTAGCAGATAGATCCTGAATACCCAGTTTGGTCAGGACTGTTTTGACCTGGCTTTCGATTTCCCATGCATTGAGAGAATCCATCTCTGCCATGACTTTTTCCAGTTTAGCTTGCTGACTCTCATCATACTGGCTCGTCAAGAGTTCATACTGACGAATCAATTGGAGTTCTTTCACATCTTCTGACAAAACTGTATCAAGGACAGTTTTGTCATCATCAAATTGAGGTTCTTGGGTGAGATAGCCAATCTTATAATCATTCTTTGCAGAAAAAGGAGAACGATCTCCGTCATAGCCTGAACGACCAGATAAAACATCTAAGAGAGTTGTTTTCCCTGTCCCATTAACCCCGATTAGTCCAATCCGATCCAGCTCATGAATGATGAAAGAAATATCTTTAAAGACCGTTTTGTCCCCAACGGACTTGGTTAGTTTTTCAACGATAAAATCGCTCATGCTTCCCCCTTCTTAGCTTCAAGATAGTCGCTCAAAAAATCTCCAATCGCTTGAATGTCATTCTCTAATTCTCCATCTACAATGGCCCATTCAATGGCAGAAATCACTTGTCCTAGAGCTGGACCTGGTTTTAAGCCGTATTCCTTGATCAACATCCCACCATTGACTACAATTTCGTGCTTATCATGAATAACTAGAGAATCATACAATTCCTCAATAACTTGGAAATCTACAGGCAATCCATGAGCCTGACGTAGTTCTTCCGCTGATAAGAGCAGAGACTTATCATAGCGGTAGACGTCCCGACGATTTAAACGAGCCTTTTCTCGTAAGCGGTAGATTTCAACCAACTGCTCCACCTTCTTAGCGAAGTCACGAGATGTTTTCCATTTCTTGAAAAAAGCAGAAACCTTATTCTCATCTAAGGTCAAGAGTAAGGCAGCCCATGCTTGCTCTGAACTCGTAAAGTTATAGTCCATCTTCAGTTGGAAAAGTTTCTCTAGTGACGAACGACTATTCTGTAAGAGAGGAAGATACTGATAGCTATGACTAGCAATCAGCCCTTCTAAGCCCTTTCGCCAATAAGGAGCTAAGAGGAGCTTATCTAACTCAATAAAAACTCGCTCGACAGAGATCTTTTCTAGCAAGGGGGCGCAATCTGTCATAGCTTTAAAGGTCTCTTCTTCTAGATCAAAGCCAAGACTGGCTTGAAAACGAAATCCACGCATAATCCGAAGAGCATCCTCATTAAAGCGTTCTGTTGCCACTCCAACAGCTCTTAAAATTCGATTGTCCAAATCTTCCATACCATTGAACAGATCAATGATTTCCCCTTCTTCACTCAAAGCAAAGGCGTTGACAGTAAAATCTCGGCGCTTAAGATCTTCCTCTAGCGAGCGCACAAAACTTACCGAGCTGGGTCTCCGAAAGTCGACATAGACATCCTCTGTTCGAAAGGTGGTAATTTCATATTCCTGATGGCTCTCTAATACTAAGACCGTCCCGTGTTCAATCCCGACATCAATGGTCCGCTCAAAAATAGCCTTGGTCTCTTCTGGGTAAGAGGAGGAAGCGATGTCTACATCGTGAATTGGACGACCTAAAATAGCATCTCGCACAGAGCCTCCGACGAAATAAGCTTCATACCCAGCTTTTCGAATCTTTTCTAATATTGGCAAAGCCTCCTGAAATTCAGAAGGCAGTTTTTTTAATCTCATAATAGATGTTCTAAACCATAGACAAGCTCATGACGCTTGACTACTTCTTTTACTCCTAGATTAACCCCTGTCATGAAGGACACCCGATCATAGGAATCGTGGCGTAAGGTCAATCCTTCTCCTTGACTACCGAAAATCACTTCTTGGTGGGCTACCAGACCAGGCAAGCGAACCGAATGAATATGCATGCCTTGGTAGTTGGCACCGCGTGCACCTGGAAGGCTTTCTTCTTCATCTGGCGCTCCCTGCTCTTGTGGTTGACGAACCTGACTGATTAGCTCAGCTGTCTTCACAGCAGTCCCACTCGGTGCATCCTTCTTCTTATCGTGGTGCAACTCGATAATCTCTACATTTGGAAAGTACTTGGCTGCTTGCGCTGCAAATTGCATGAGCAATACTGCTCCAATGGCAAAGTTTGGCGCAATGAGGCCTCCAAGATTCTTCTCACGAGACAATTCAATCAAGTCAGTGATTTCTTCCGTTGTAAACCCTGTTGTCCCAACTACAGGCGCTAGTCCATGCTCCAAAGCAAAGCGGGTATGTTCATAAGCAACTTTAGGAATGGTGAAGTCAATCCACACATCCGCATCAAGGGACAAAATCCCTTCCTTGGTGGTAAAGATTGGAACACCTGCTAGTTCTTTTTCAGACGCATGGGGATCAATCAAGCCGACTAATTCTAGCTCAGGATCCTCTAACACCATGTGATAAGTTGCTTGACCCATTCGCCCTTTAAAACCTGCAATCACTACTTTAATCGGCATGTTTTCTCCTTATACTTTTGGTACAAAACTAATAGCAACGCTATGATTTCCTAAGTGTGTACCAATGACACTGCCAAAAGTCGCAAATGGAATCTCACCAGCAAAACCTTCTTGATGAAGAATATCGCGAAGTGTTTCTGCTTTATCCAGTGCATTCCCATGAATGATAATGATCTGATGGTCTTTATCCGCAGTTCCTTCTTTGACAATCTCAGCTAAACGTTTAATGGCTTTTTTCTCAGTACGAACTTTCTCATACACTTCAATCACGCCTTCCTCGTTAAAATAGAGGATGGGCTTGATGCTGAGAAGATTCCCAAGGATTGCAGCTCCATTAGAGAGACGGCCACCTTTGACCAAATGATTGAGATCATCCACCATAATATAGGCAGAAGTCCCATCGATTTGCATCTGAATATTGGCCAGGATTTCATCGAATGATCGACCTTCATCTGCCCATTTGATAGCTTCTTCGGCCATCCACCCAAGTGGGGCACTAGTAATCTTAGAATCTGGAAAAGCAATAGTTAGATTCGGGAACTCTTCCTTCAAATACTGGATATTCTGATAAAATCCAGAAATGCCAGAAGAAAGGAAAATCCCTAAAACATGGGTATAGCCTTTAGCTTCTAGTTGCATCAAGAGTTCTTCTAATTCCGCGATACTAGGTTGACTCGTTTTCGGAAGTTCAGACGAAGCTTCCATCTTTTGATAAAACTCTTTTGCTGTCAGGTTTTTACGTTCTACGTAAGATACTCCATCAATGACAACTGGAATATCTAGGACAAATAAATTATCGTGTCCTCTTGATTCATCTGATAGATAGGCAGAAGAATCTGTGATGACTGCTAATTTCATGCATTAAAACTCCAAATTGATTCCTGGTAAATCAAGGGCGATTTCAGTAACTTCATAGGTCAGACGGTTCAGCATATTCAAGCAAGGACGAGCTAATTCTTCTACTTCTTCTTTGCTGAATTCGCTTGGCTCGCTGACTAAACGATTGTGAATGTGGTTGATTTGGGTAATGGTCCCGCTGATGACAAAGCCATCAAAGACAATCATATAGGTCAAAATGACAATTAAAGAGGTTGTCTTTAACTCTGTATCGCGTTGAATCAATTGAAAGTTGACGTCTACTTTTGTCTCGGGAGTACCATTTTCTTTTTCCCATTCAAAGTTACGAGCATCATAATGATACTGGCTGACAAATTCTTTTTCACGTTGGATATCCATACTTGTTCTCCTAAAAATAAGCGTTATGAAAATTATACCACAAATTAAATCAAGATTCTATTGCAGAACTATGTCTTTTCACACTGTTTTCTATCACAGAAAGAAGAAAAGAGAGTGGGACAGAAATCGGTAATTCGTTAGAATTCGATTTCGTCGTCCCACCTCCGCACAGTTGAGTAGGGCTGTAAAAGCTGATGAAATCAGCGTAGTAGAGCCCACTCAACAACTGCGTCTTGCTCGACAATCCAAAGACAATTGAGAGGCTAGGACTTTTGTCCCAGCCTCTTTTATGTATATTTAGTTTTTAGGTTTGCGAAGCAAGCCGAACAAGATACCACTTACAACTGCACCGATCAATACAAACAAGATGTAAAGAAGTGGATTTGAAGTAAGGGCGATGACGAAGATTCCTCCGTGAGGAGCCATCAGTTTCAAACCTGCAAGACCAACAAGGGCACCTGTCAAGGCTGAACCTGCAATGAAACTTGGGATAGCACGAGCTGGGTCAGCTGCACCAAATGGAATGGCACCTTCTGTGATGAAGGAAAGACCCATAACAATGTTTGTCAAACCAGAATCGCGTTCTTCTTGTGTGAATTTATCTTTGAACAAGACGGTTGCCACAAATACTGCCAATGGAGGAACCATACCAGCTGCCATAACGGCTGCCATCACAATAGAACCACCTGAAGCAACAGATTCAGCGAGTGTACCTGTAGCGAAGACATAAGCAGCTTTGTTAACTGGTCCACCCATATCGACAGCCATCATACCGCCAACGAGAAGTCCAAGAAGGACAGCTGAGCTACCTGACAAGCTTGAAAGGAAGTTGTTAAGACCAGTATTGATAGCAGCCATTGGAATATTGATGAGGAACATCAAGAATCCTGTCAAACCAACACCAAGTAATGGCAAGAGAAGGATAGAGCGGATCCCATCGAGTGAGCGTGGAAGACCTGCAAGTGCTTTACGAAGGAAGAGAACGACTCCACCTGCAAGGAAACCACCAACCAAAGCACCAAGGAAGCCAGATGATACGGCTGCTGGTAATTCACCTTTAGCAGCACCGAAAGCGATGTTACCAAAGGCTGACCCTGAGCTAGCAATAGATCCTGCAATAAACCCTGCTACAAAACCAGGTTTTTCAGCGATGGAGAATCCGATGTAACCTGCGAGTACAGGAAGCATAAAGCCAAAGGCTGCACCACCGATTGTTTTAAATTGAGCTGCTAATTCATGGTATGAACCAAGTTGAGACAATTGATCTTGAGGAACTCCAAGAATTTGGTCAATCAAGAAGGCAAGGGCGATCAAGATACCACCACCGATTACGAATGGAAGCATTTGAGAAACCCCACTCATCAAGTGTTTGTAGAAGGCTCCACCCAAGCTCAATTTTTCTTGGCTAGCGCTAGCTTCTGCGGCATTTTCAGCGTGGAAGACATCTGCTTTGCCGTCTAAGATGGTTTGGATCAATTCTTCTGTCTGGCGGATACCGGCTGCGACTGGTTTAGAGATCAATTTTTTGCCATTGAAACGAGCCGTTTCAACTGCTTTATCTGCTGCAATGATCACTCCTTCAGCTTTGGCGATTTCTTCTGCTGTCAAGCGGTTGCCGACACCGGATGCCCCGTTGGTTTCAACACGGACTGTAACACCCATTTCTTCACCTTTTTTGATGAGGGCTTCTTCTGCCATGTAAGTGTGGGCGATACCTGTTGTACATGCTGTAACAGCAACAATCAGTGGTTTGTCAGATGAGGCTGCTTCTTTGCCAGCTTCTGCTTTTTTAGCTTCTTCAGCTGCAGCTTCTTGCTCTTCTGCGTCGAAAACTGCGATCACTTGATCAGGAGTGCTTACTTGGCGAAGTTTGTCTGCAAATCCTGGCTTCATCAAGTACTTAGACAATTCAGCAAGAGCTGCCAAGTGAGTGTCGTTTGCCCCTTCTGGAGCCGCGATCATGAAGAACAAGTCAGTTGGTTGACCATCAAGCGATGCATAGTCAACACCCTTATTTGATTTTGCAAACAAGACCGTTGCTTCTTTGACAGCTTCGTTTTTGCTGTGAGGCATAGCAATCCCTTCGCCCAAACCAGTGGAAGTTTGCGCTTCACGGTTCATGATGCCAGCTTTGAAAGTTTCAAAATCTGTCACCACACCATTGTCAACGAGCGATTGGACCATCTCATTGATTACGCCCTCTTTGTCTGTTGCTTGAAGATCAAACAACATCACGTTTTTATTTAAAACGTCTTGAATTTTCATAGTTTTTCTACCTCTACTTTTTCATAAATTTCTTTGATATAGTCCGCTGTCGCCAAATCATCGGAGAAAGTGGTCGCTGTTCCACAAGCCACGCCCCATTTGAAGGCTTCGATGACGTCTCCTGTCATTGCGAGCTTCCCAGTGAAGCCTGCCACCATGGAATCACCAGCCCCGACTGAGTTCTTCACTTGCCCTTTGATAGGTTTTGCGAAGTAGGTACCACTTGGACTGACTAGAAGAGCTCCATCGCCCGCCATGGAAATAATGACGTTTTGTGCTCCTTCGGCCAAGATTTCTTTGGCGTAGCGTTCAATTTCTGGCAATTCCGTCAAGGTCACTCCAAAAATGGCTCCCAATTCATGGTTGTTTGGTTTGACCAATTGGGGGTTGAACTCCAAGGAGTCAATCAAGGTTTGCCCTTCAAAGTCGCAAACCACTTGTGCGCCTGTCGCACGGGTTGCTGCAATCAATTGTTTGTAAACAGCATTTCCAAGTGAAGATGGGGCAGAGCCTGCAAAGACTACCACATCATCTGCTGATAAGCTCGATAGGATGCTAAGCAATTCTTGCAACTGAGCTTCCGTCACTTCTGGACCGTTGCCATTGATCTCTGTTTCCTCATCGGCTTTGATCTTGACATTGATCCGTGTATCTTGGTCCACGGTCACAAAGTTGGTTGAAATAGCTTCGCTCGTAAGGACATCTTCGATGAAGCGTCCGGTAAAACCACCGATAAACCCAGTTGCTGTGTTCTCGATATCGAGTCGCTTCAAGACACGACTGACATTGATTCCCTTACCACCGGCGAATTTATCTTCCGAAGCCATCCGATTGACCGCCCCTGTCTCTACATGATCGAGACGGACAATATAGTCAATGGCAGGATTCAGTGTTACTGTATAAATCAAACCTCTATAACCTCCGTTTTCTCTTTTAATTTAGAAAGGATTTCCGTATCCGAAGTATTAGTAATAATGGTTGCTCTCTTAACCGGAGCTACCTTGACAAAAGATGTCCGTCCAAGTTTCGACGAGTCTAGAAGAATATAAGTATTCTTTGCATTCTCTAGAATGGCGCGTTTAACGGCCCCCTCTTCAAGATCCGGTGTGCTGTACGACTCTAGGTCGACGCCATTCATTCCAATAAAAGCTCGATCAAAGCTCAACTGGCCGATTTGATTCAAAGCCATTCCTCCGATGCTAGCGTCAGTCGAAGTCTTGACCATCCCGCCGATGATGACCGTTGGAATGTCTCTCTCTACTAAACTAGCTGCATGGTGGATGGAATTAGTCACAACTGTTACGGTTGGGTTGGCCAATTCATGAACCAGTAATTCATTGGTGGTTCCTGCATCGATAAAGACAACTTCAAAATCTTTGATCAATTCTGCTGCTTTTTTTGCAATGGCAGATTTTTCTTGCACGTTTTTGATTGCTTTATCTTTATTGCTTTCTTCTTCCTGCAAGGAATGAAGACTTTCAGCCCCACCGTGAATTCGTCTCAGTTTATTCTCAGCTTCTAATTCATCCAAATCACGTCGAATCGTTGATTCTGAAGAGTTTAGCTCTTGAACCAAATCTTCAATAGAAACGATTCGCTCTTTGATAACCTTTTCTAAAATGATGTGTTTTCGTTCAGATTTTAACATACAAGCTCCTTTCGGAAACGATTACAAGGACTATTATACTATCTTATCTTTCAAAGTCAAGCATTAAATATCATTTTCTTTCATTTTTTGTCGTTTTTTCTATCAATTTCTTTCACTCTCTCTTTTAATCTCAGTATTTGACCATCCATCATAGCCCTGTGAATCCTTTTAAAAATCTTCAATTTCAACTTTCTTCACGTGAAAAAGAGAGTGGGACAGAAATCGGTCATTCGTTAGAATTCGATTTCGTCGTCCCACCTCCGCACAGTTGAGTAGGGCTGTAAAAGCTGATGAAATCAGCGTCATAGAGCCCACTCAATCACTGCGTCTTGCTCGATAATCCAAAGACAATTAAGAGGCTAGGACTTTTGTCCCAGCCTCTTTTTGTCATCAGAATAATCCTTCTTCCATTGGAAGTAATGATCCATCATGACTATTATTTATAATTGTAAGCCCAATAATAGTATCCATCTCCATTTACAACTGCTGCTACAGCTCCTTCAGTTGCGTTTGGATCTAGTAACAATTCACGCAAGCCACTGTTGAACCATTTTGTTGCCACAGTTGCTGAATCTTCTTCACGGCGAGCTACAAATCCAGTACTATCGTACTGTCTTGAGATTTGATTTGCTTTTGGAAGAGCAAGATTGTTGTAGATATCATCAGACCAAGTCAACTCTTTCAAGCCTTGAGCTTTTCTTAGTTCATTAATTTTGGTAAATGCTTCTTTAGCCTTATCTAAAGAAATATAGTTAGTGTCGTCTGTTGCTTCTACACGGAATACGAATTTCACATAGCCGAATTCAACGTCTTTGTATTCTTTTTCGTCAACACCACTCTTTAGATTAGCAATTAAGACATAGTCTTTTGCCCATGGGTTATCTTTTGATTGTTCAAAGAGTTCAGGGTCTTCAATTTCCCATTCTACTTTTGCATCCCAGCCAGCATTGTCAATGAACTTAGGATTCATTTTCTTAATGACATAGTCCTTAAACTCTTCGACGTTTTTAAACGGTAAAGGTTGGCCGGCTTTGACTGTTTCCACCACATTGGTAGAGTATAGTTTCACGCTTGAGTCGCGATCGCTATAAGCATACTCGTCATCTTTTGCATCTTCGTGGAATTTTGGATCGATGGCAGGGTCAGTTGGATCAGTCATACCTTGAAGTTTCCATTTTCCATCAATCCACTTCCAGTACGCAGAATATCCTGTAGCTTCAGTATCAGATGGTACATAGTAGTAATGAGTTGTCCCATCAAAGTAATAGTTCTTATCATTACGCAATGCAGCTGATCCAGGCTTACCAGGTGGGTAGACCAACTTAGGAACACGTCCGTTTGGTGCCCAAGGAAGGTGTTCTAATCCTTCTGCTGGTGCTTCAACATATGGTGGAATTTGGTTTTCACTTGGCTGATCTGTTGTTACTAAACCATCATTACCAGGTACTTCAGGTTGAACCGGCACTTCTGGCTTCGGATCCGCTGGATTCTCTGGAGTTGGAGTGAATGGATCAAACTCACCATCTGCACCTACAAATGGAGGATTCTCAGGGAAGACCAAGTTACCAGTATCTTCTGGTGTAGCCGGTTCTGAAGGTTCCACCGGTTGGTCCGGTTTATCAGTTGGGTTTGGTTCCTCTGGTGTTGGAGTAGGATTTGGAGTAGGTGTTGGAGTATCCGGCGTTACAGGGTTTTCTGTTTCAGTAGAATTTTTTACAAATACCCATTTACCATTCTCATAGTAATAGTAATCCCCATTCTCTAATAAATAATAATGGTAACCATTCTCATAAAGGTAATGCGGGTCGTTGGCTAGATTATTTCTAGAGTTATTACGATTGGTCAACGGTTGCCACTGGCCATTACGGTAGATCCGGTAAGTGCCATCATTCATGCGATAGTAGTGATTACCATTCCAGTAGATGTAGTTTTCATCACGTGTGAGATTGTTGTAGCCATAGTAGTTGTTCCAATTGTTATAACCATAGTTATAGCCATAGTTATAATTGTTGTAACCATAGTAATAATCATAATTATTATACCCATAGTTATAGTTGTAATTATTATATCCATAGTTACTGTAGCTTGGGGTATAGTAGCTATAGGCATAACGACTTGTATTCCAGCTATAGCTTTCAGCTTGAACGTTTGACGCAGCAAAAACTGGAACTGCTACAGCAGAGGCCAAGATAGCCCGAGTTACATATCTATATTTTTTATCCATATCAATAATCTCCATTGGGATAGTATTATAAATAAAAAGGATGAAAATACCTATGCATAAGTTTAATTTGGCTGTTTTTCCAGTTTATATAGGGTTTGAGAGCTCCTGAATGAGATATTCATTTATTTCTAAGGCCTATTTTTAAAATGAACACTTCAGTCAGATTCCCACATATTTTTGCCTAAAAAACTGATAACAACAGCATATTTAGTATCGACACTTTTTCTTCCTTTGTGAGAATTATAACACAGAAAGTTTTGAATAGCAAATAATTTGAGAACCTTCTTATTTTACTCATAGAACTATACTCATTCTTTATACAGCTATTATTTACTTCATTTTTAGCCTTTCAAATGGTATGGTTATAAAGGATAAAACAATAGGATAGTATTATACTATTGTTTTAGAAGAGCAGATTAGGCTTCACGCCTATGTAATTTTTTGCTGTTTCTACAATCATCTAGAATATACAAAAAGAGAGAACGAATTCGCTCTCTCTTTTAAGCAGTTGCTAGATGACATTTTTACAGCTATTGGTCTTTTTTAAACCCAAGTCCTCGGAACCATTTGGATAAGCCTTTTTTACTCTTGTGTTCTGCTCTTCCTGCAACTTCTGGTAAGTCATCTTCGACTTGTAACGGATACTCTGTTTGACTAGAATCATCTAGAGAAAGTTGAGCCGGATCAATTGCTTCCTCCTCTTCTCCTACTGCAGTTTTTTCTCCATCCTCAATTGACTGAATCTTCTCTATCCGACTCCTGAAATCTCTAGCCTCTTTTTGATAAGCCATAAAGGTTTCAAACTCTGCCTCAAATTGTACTTTTTTCTCCTCGACTTCAGTTTTAGCAGAGGCAACCAAGGCTTGCGCATCTACTAGCAATTCAGATGCATCGGTGAACAGTTTCAGATGCCCTTTGACTTGTGCTAATTGATTTTTTGCAAGTTGAAGTTGTGCCTGTGCTCCTTCAAGCTTAGATGCAGTCTCTCTCGCCGCATTTTGTAAAACTTCTAATTGCTTTTTATCTTCTTCTAATGCTAGAGTGGCATTTTTTAAGGCCTCTTCTTTTGGGATAATCGCTCCTTGTATCCGAGCTCGTGAAACCGCCAGTGAGCTTGCTGCTTCCTTGGCCTCTGTCGACGCAGCCTGCCATTTCTTCATCGCTAAAGCTAGGTTACTTTGAGCACGCGCTAATAGTTGCTCATGACTTGCAAGAGAAGTCTTGACATCGAATAAATGACCAGAAAGGATATTGATGCGGGATTCTTGATTTGTTCTTTCAACTTTTAGACTCTCCAAAGCATTTTTGACAGTCTTTACATCCGCTTTTGTCGTCCTTGCATTGGCAACGTTTCTCACCCACTTTGTCAGTTCTTCACTGGTATAAAGGGGGGATGACTCTTCAAAGAAAGCTACTTGAGATACCTCTAAATCTGGATCATAGGCAACTGAAATGGCCTTATATTGATTCCCCATCATTTGGACATAGTGTCCAATCTTAGCAAATAACTCCGCTCCCACTTTCTTAGAGATTTGGCTAGGATCTAGTTGACTTTCATCTATTGGTAAACCGTATTGATGAGCAATTTGATGATACAGTTCCTTTTCACTATACCAGAAGGCAACAGCCTCCCTAGGCCGATAGCCCCAAGCAATCAATTCATTCTCTTGCCAGTTGGACAGGGCTTGTCCATGGTTTTGATGATAGTGCGTTTGAAGTTGACTAACCGGTAATTGATAAGGAGCGACCAAGAGCTCACCTAAACCTGCCTGGCGACGGTACTGATTAATGGTATCTACAATTTCTAACGCTTTTAGGACGTTATCTAATCTAGTGGCCTTTCCACCTGTCAGCTGGTCCTCTACACGCCCACGATGATAAAGCGACATAGCTTCAACAGCACCTTGGTCACCAGCCTTGGCCCACTCCTCTAACAAAGTCTCATAGCTTGTCTGTTGAAGATTGATTGGACTAGCCATGGCCGCTTCACGGACTTTTTCTAACTCTACTAATTTTTGGGAGATTTGATAAGTTAATTTTTCAACTTTTTTCTGTACTCCCGCAATTTCGCTGGAAACTTGCTTTAAGACATAGGGCGCTTTGGATTGAGTTTCTGTCAGATTTAGCACTAAGGTTTGAGCTATTTTTAATTCGTTTTGCGCCTGCTCCTCTTTTAGCTGTGCCTGTGCTAATACTGCCTCATCATTCTGGATGGGTTGTTTGGCTTTTCTTAATTCATTTCCTGCGATATCAACAAGTAACTGCTGGGCAGCAATTTTATTCTCTTGACTCTTTATGGCAGAACGAACTTGACTATCAGCCTCACTTGCTTGGCGTACCTTTTCTTGTTCTAGAGTAACAACTGCCTCAGCAACCGCAATTTCATTTTCAGTTTTGCCAAGGGATGTTTGATTGGATTCTTCAATCATCGTTTCAGTTGTCTCTAGGTTTGCTTCAGCAGCTTCCAGACCTGATTTGGCGACATTGTATTCAGATTGAGCCTGGTTCAGCCGTAACCGTTGGTCTTCGACTCTTTTTTCAGCTTTTTGCAATTGGTCATGTAAGATATTTTTATCCATAAAACTTGAATCCATTTCAGTCACATCCGTCGATTGCTGATCGGCAGGATCGTTCTGGACAATCTCTTCAGCCTGTGCCTTATGGCCGGACAAACCTGAAAAGAGGGTTGTCGCTGCGACACCCGTTGTAAAGACTGATTTTCCTATTTTTTTGCCCATTGCAAACACCACCAACACTTTTTCATATCTGTTATCTCTCCATAAGGATACCACATTTTGTTACCAATAACTAGTAGGATGAGGAAGATTTTTTCTATTAATTTTAGGGCAAAAGAAAAACAGCAAATGCTGTTATTCTTCTTGTTTAATTTGCTCCAACATCTTCTCTTCTTCTGGAGTCAAGTCATAGTTTTCAAGCAGGTCTGGACGACGCTCTAGTGTCTTTTTCAAACTCTGATAGAGACGCCATTGACGGATATTTTCATGATGCCCACTCATGAGGACATCTGGAACTGTCATCCCTCGATATTCATAGGGCCGTGTGTATTGAGGGTATTCTAGAAGGCCGGACGAGAAACTATCATCCTGGTGGCTGGACTCTTTTCCGATCACTTCTGGAATCAAGCGTACGGTCGCATCAATCATGGTCATGGCAGCGAGCTCGCCACCGGTCAAGACATAGTCTCCAAGAGAAATCTCATCTGTCACCAGGGACTTGATCCGCTCATCGTAGCCTTCATAGTGGCCACAGATAAAGATCAATTCTTCTTCTTGAGCTAACTCTTCTGCATAACGTTGATCAAAAGTCCGCCCAGCTGGATCTAGTAAAATCACGCGCGGATTCTTTTTCTCAATGGCATCAAAGGCATCGAAAATCGGCTGAGCTCGCAAGAGCATGCCTTGCCCGCCACCATAGGGTTCATCATCCACATGCCGCGCCTTCTCTGCATTTTCACGAAAATTATGGTAGTTGATCTCAAGGAGTCCCTTTTCACGCGCCTTTCCGACGATGGAGTGCTCCAGGGGTGAAAACATCTCTGGAAAGAGGGTTAAAATATCAATCTTCATCGTCTAACCCTTCCAAGATATCTACATCCACTCGGTTTCCTGGGATATCAATATTGAGGACAACTGGCGGGATATAAGGCAAGAGAAGGTCTCGTTTACCTTTGCGCTTCACCACCCAGACATCATTGGCACCCGGTTGAAGGATCTCCTTGATTTGACCGATGAGTTGGTCATTTTCATAAACATCAAGGCCGATGATCTCGTGGTAATAAAACTCGCCCTCGTCCAAATCGGTCAAGTCCTCTTCGGCAACCTTGAGGCTAAAACCCTTGAACTTTTCGATGGCATTGATATGGTACATATCCTTAAACTTGATGATATCGAAGTTTTTGTGCTTGCGGTGACTGGCAATAGTCACCGTTTGGACAAACTGATCCTTCTCATCAAAGAGAGCTAACTCTGCTCCTTTTTTAAAGCGCTCTTCCGCAAAGTCTGTCACAGACAAGACCCGCATCTCACCCTGCAAACCCTGCGTATTGACGATTTTCCCAACATTAAAATAATTCATGATTTCTCCACTGTAGTTTATTCACTCTATTTTATCACGTTCAAAGGTTTTTCTCAAATGGACTTTTCCGCTAGAAACTGCTCTAAATCCTTCTCGTGCTGGTATTTGACAGCTGCTGTTTGATCCTTTTCAAAGACGGTTTTAGTAAGGTCGATGTTATTGATAGATGGGATGGCTACTGTATAGTGTATGATATCAGCCAGTTCTTTGGCCTCTTCCTCATTTGAGTACTGAACACCCTCTTTTCAAACGTCCATTTAAGACCTCAGCCACTTCCCCAACCTCTTCGACGAGCTTAATTAATAGACCTTCTTCTGTTCGAGTGTCTTTTAAATAAGCTTGTAATTGGCCAATGATGACTTCTTTCGGATCTACTGCTTGTAACAAAAAAAACGGGATAGAGTCCCGCCTTTTATTTTTCGTCAATAACGATTCTTACTTTTTTATCTTCAGTTGGGACAGAGTAGACAATCGTTCTTATCGCAGAAATGGTGCGACCTTTCCGACCGATCACTCGACCAACATCGCTAGGATCAAGGTCAAGGTGGTACTCCAAGAATTCAGGAGTATCTTCGATCTTGATGGTTAAAGCATCCGGTTGTGAAATCAAAGGTTTCACAATTGCAATAATAAGATTTTCAATCGTATCCATACATCAACCTACTTTATGATTATTTTGAGAATTTAGAATCGTGGAATTTCTTCAATACACCTTCTTTTGAAAGGATGTTACGAACTGTATCTGAAGGTTGAGCTCCATCAGCCAACCATGCAAGAACGCGATCTTCTTTCAAAGTTACTTGGTTTTCTTCAACAAGTGGATTGTAAGTTCCAACTGTTTCGATGAAACGACCATCACGTGGTGAACGTGAATCTGCTACGTTGATACGGTAGTAAGGTTTTTTCTTAGAACCCATACGAGTCAAACGAATTTTAACTGCCATTTTTATAATTCTCTTTTCTATATTTTAATTTTCGGTGAAATAGACAAGCTATTTAGCACATGATCTATTATAACACATTTTAAAGACCTGTCAAGAAAAAAACTTGACACTATTAAAAATTTTTTTATTCGATCTCAAAGCTATAAGATTCAGCCTTTGGGGAATTAGATTCAATCACATAGTTTCCAGAAGGAAGTCCGCTTACATCCAAGCGCTTCCCTTCAAATTCTTTAGGGAGAGATGTCACTGTGATGGTAAAGGAAAAGCCCTTTATTTGGCGGTAGTTAGCATAATCCAAGGTCAGAATCCCTCGAAGTTCTGTTTCTCCAGCTTTTTCAGCAGCTAGTAAGTCTGTTGCCAATTGATTTTCGAAATAGGGATTATCGATTGGGAACTGAAGACGAACCTCGCTTACCTCTAAGCCCTGTTTACGAAACTCTTCTTTTATTTCCTGAGTCAGTTTTTGAAAACCTTGAGATTCAGCGAAGGCTCTTTCGAAAAATGGTGCAACAAGCCAGCTTTTGGAATGGTAAGCTAGTTCTTCTGCCGTGTCATAGTTTTTCCCACTTTCTTCTTTGGATAGATGAGTAGCATAGGGAAAGTCAAACTGAACCGTTTTTCCCTCAACCCTTTCTTGATAGCTATAGGCATATTTAGTCGACATCCCATGGAGTTCAGCTGCTTTAAAACTTAGGTCTCCTTTAAATCCCGCTTCCTGATAAAAGCCAGAAATTTGCTCTTGGATTTCTTTTTCTTCTTGATTAGTAAAATAAAATAGAAAACAAATTAAGAGAGCGACCACTGTGGCGAATGCAAGAAGCAGATAGCGAAGCCATCTTTTGATGGTAACCCTTATTGATTTAAATTTATTCATTCCACCATGATACCAAAAAACTAGCTTAACAGCTAGTTTGAAATAAGTTTTTACTTAAGGATATCCAGTAACGCTTGATAGTCAGCAACGACATATGTCGGTACTGCTGGACTGGTATTTTCTTTGTGATCCGGATTATACCAGACGGTATCAATCCCCGCAGCATTGCCCCCAGCGATATCCGCCGTCAAAGAATCCCCTATCATAAGAGCTTGCTCCTTGGTAAAACCAGGGATCAAGTTACCGATCTTTTCATAAAAGGCTACTTCCGGTTTTTGAGTTCCTAATTGTTCAGAAATAAAGATCTCCTTGAAATAAGGGGTAATGGCTGACTGCTTCAAGCGTCCTTGCTGAATAGCAGTAACACCGTTGGTAGCCCCATAGAGTTGATAGCCCCTTTCTTCCAATTCCGCCAGCAAGTCTACTGCTCCAGGAAAGCTCTGTCCCTGTTGGCTAATATAATCTTGGTAGCGCAAAGCCATCTCTTCACCATCTACCTGTCTTCCAAAATGAGCAAAGGCAATCGCGAACCGGCTGTTAATCAAGTCTTTTTTGCTAATTTTCTTTTGTTCCAAATCCTTCCAGAGCCCTTGGTTCATAGGTTTGTAGTAATCCTTAAAGGCTTGAATATCTTGAACTCCCTGGTCCTTAAGAAATTGCGTTAAAGCCACTTCCTCCGCTGTATCAAAATCCAACAAGGTGTGGTCTAGGTCGAATAGTAAAAATGAATATGTCATTACAAACGATCCTTTAATTTTTCTACAAATAAATAGGCTGCTGGGCAAGTGAGGGTATTCTTGATAGTCAGATGGTTGATCTGGTAGATTTTCTTGCGGTCCGTATGAGGGAATTCTCGGCAAGCCTTGGGACGCACATCATAGATAGAACAGAGATTGTCGCCACCTAAGAAAGGGCAAGGCATGGATTTAAAAACCTTGTCTCCATCTTCATCGACTTCTAAAAACTCTGCTTCAAAGGCAGGCAACTTCATCTTGAAATACTTGGCAATGCGCGTGATATCTGCTTCCTTAAAATCGGGTCCTAGGATCTTACAGCAGTTGGCGCAGGCGGTACAATCAATTTCTTGAAAGACTTCATCGTGAATTTCATGCGCTATTTTATCTAAATTCTTAGGTGGCTTCTTTTTCAGATTCGCCAATACCTTGCGATGCTCCTTTTGCTTTTGAAGCGCTAACTGATGGTATTTTTCTAAGTCAATTTCTTGAGACATAAACTACTTTCTAATTGCTAAATGGATAAAAGCATTATACCATACTCGATAAAAAAGGGCAGGATAGAACAAATGGAGTTCACCATTTATTCTATCCTACCCCTCAAGTTAATCGATTAGGAAATTGCAATTCCCCATATTAGCTACTTTTCAATCGCCTCATGACTTTTATCAGACGCTTTTGAGTTTGGACATATTGGCTTATTCTTCTTCATAAAAACTTAGGCTTTTGGACCTTTCTCATCCAAACTCCAAGTTTCCTCAATGTAAGGAATAAATTGAGCCAAGGTTTCTGGATCCCCTTCAAAAGACATCAAGTATACCTTATCATCCTTTTGGAAGACCCAAGTAATGAGGTACTGTCCAGATTTAAGGATAATATTGAGCTGCAAGGCTTCATTCCCTGAGACAGTGGTCTTCGCTCCCCACATTTTCTCTACTTCTTTGTTGTCATTCCAATAGTAAGCAATTCGGTTCGCAATCAACTCTGCGTTGAAGACTTCCCCTTCACCGACATTTGCTTTCTCTTTAGTATACCCGTTCATGGTAACGATGTTGTAGGCACTTCCATCCGTAAATTGAATGCTATCTCCACCATCTATATCTGTAAATTTAATCCACTTGCTTGGGATATCGATATAACCATAATCTGCAGAACCAACCCGCTTGGTTTCGACAGAACTCTTGGTATCATCCGATGATTTTGACTCTACCTTGCTAGAAGTCTTTTTACTAGAGGATTTTTTGCTCTTTTTTACCACCTCAGTGGAACTAGATTCAGATGACAATGGTTTTCTAGACTCTTTTTTAGGTGTGCTACAAGCTACAAGGGCAATAGCTGATAAGACCGAGACAGTCGCTAGTAGGAACTTATTTTTCATCTTTCCTCTCCTTTGTGATGGGTTTTGATACCTCTAGTTTATCACGTTCAATGAAGATTTGAAAGCGCTATTTGTCTAGTCCGATACAAAAACGCCCCTAGCGGGACGTTTGATTTGTTGGAATATTTCAGAGAGAAGCTCACTCCTCATCCATTGAAAGAACTGACAAGAAGGCTTCCTGTGGTACTTCTACAGATCCGATAGCTTTCATCCGTTTCTTACCGGCTTTTTGTTTTTCAAGAAGCTTCCGTTTCCGTGAGACGTCCCCACCATAACACTTGGCCAAGACGTTCTTACGAAGAGCCTTGATATCTGTACGTGCAACGATCTTATGACCGATGGCTGCTTGGATAGGCACTTCAAACTGTTGCCGAGGGATAATCTTCTTGAGCTTCTCAACGATCAATTTACCACGTTCATAGGCAAAGTCCTTGTGAACGATAAAGCTGAGAGCATCGACGGTATCGCCATTAAGAAGGATATCCATTTTAACCAATTTAGAAGGACGGTATTCAGACAACTCATAGTCAAAGCTTGCATAGCCACGCGTAGAGGATTTCAATTTATCAAAGAAATCAAAGACAATTTCAGCCAGTGGGATTTGATAGATCACATTAACCCGATTTTCATCGATGTAGTCCATAGTCACAAAATCCCCACGTTTGCGTTGGGCCAATTCCATGACAGCTCCGACAAACTCTTGTGGCACCATGATTTGCGCTTTGACATAAGGTTCTTCGATTGAAGCAATCTTGGTTGGATCTGGGAACTCAGACGGGTTGGACACATCTAGCACTTCTCCATCTGTCAAATTGACCTTATAGATTACAGACGGCGCTGTCATAATCAAGTCAATATTGAACTCGCGCTCCAAGCGTTCCTGGATAACATCCATATGAAGGAGTCCCAAGAAACCACAACGGAAACCAAAACCAAGGGCTTGAGATGTTTCTGGCTCAAATTGAAGACTAGCGTCATTCAATTGCAACTTCTCCAAAGCTTCCCGAAGATCGTTATATTTGTTGGATTCGATTGGATAAAGACCTGCAAAGACCATTGGATTCATTTGTTTGTATCCATGAAGAGGCTCACTAGCAGGATTGGACGCCAAAGTTACAGTATCCCCGACACGAGTGTCCGCAACAGTCTTGATAGAGGCTGCAATATAACCAACATCTCCTGTCGCAAGGAAATCACGACCAACCGCTTTAGGAGTAAAAATCCCTACTTCAGTCACATCAAAGGTCTTGCCATTGCTCATCAACTGGATGGTGTCGCCAGGCTTCACCATACCATTGACCACCCGAACTTGAAGGATAACTCCACGATAGGGGTCGTATACTGAGTCAAAGATCAAGGCTTGCAATGGAGCAGCAACATCCCCAGTAGGAGCTGGAACTTTCTCGACGATTTGTTCCAAAATCTCTTCAATCCCGATACCAGCCTTGGCAGAAGCTAGAACTGCCTCACTAGCATCCAGACCAATGACATCTTCTACTTCTGTGCGCACCCGTTCTGGATCGGCAGCTGGCAAATCGATTTTATTGATAACAGGCAGGATTTCCAAATCGTTATCCAAAGCCAGGTAAACATTGGCTAGGGTCTGGGCTTCAATCCCTTGAGCCGCATCCACTACGAGAATGGCCCCTTCACAGGCAGCAAGTGAACGCGAAACCTCATAAGTAAAGTCCACGTGTCCCGGAGTGTCAATCAAGTGGAAGATGTAGGTTTCTCCGTCTTTTGCCGTGTAATTCAACTCGATGGCATTAAGCTTAATGGTAATCCCACGTTCCCGTTCCAAATCCATGCTGTCCAAGAGCTGGGCTTGCATTTCCCGACTAGAAACGGTCTCAGTTTTTTCTAAGATTCGGTCCGCCAAGGTTGACTTTCCGTGGTCAATATGGGCGATAATCGAGAAGTTCCGAATCTTCTCTTGTCGTTTCTTTAATTCTTCTAAATTCATTTTTTCATCCTTATAAAACTATTCAGTATATTATAACAAAAAAGATAGGCCTTTGCCTATCTTAATCCATTATTTTCAAAAATCGCTTCTGTGTTTTATTTCCTTCGTAGCCTATATGTTCATAAAAAACATGGGCTTCCTTACGATGAGAGGCAGAACTCAAACGAATAAAGGAATAGTTATGAGTTCGAGCAAGAGTTTCAACTCGCTCCATCAATTGCCGACCAATCCCACGTCCTTGAGCAGAAGGGAAAACAGCAAGTCCTAAAACATTTAAACCTGGATCGCTATATATACTCTCATAGGCTTCTGCTTCGACATAGCCTAAAATATTTCCAGTTTGGTCCTCTTCATAAACAAAGCAAAAGTGATCCGAATCTGGCTGATTGAATTTATCGATCTGAGCTGTTACTTTCTCAAGGGTCGAATCATACCCCAATACCTGGTGGCACAAATCACGAATTTGACCTGCATCTTTAATTTGAACGGTCCGAATCATACTTCTACCTCCATGAAGTCTTTTTCTTTATTTTAGACCTTATACCTAAAAATATCAAGTTTTACAATATATTAATAGAATATTTTGTATTTCTATTTAATTCGAATAAAAATAATTAATGAAGAATAAAGGATTTCTATTTACTTTTTCGATTTAATTCGCTATAATGAGTTGTAATGTAAAAAGGAGGTGAAGCTCTTGGCAAGAGGACGTGGAAAAGCAAGCCCACAAGATAAAGAGGCTTTGCGCATTATTTCCGAAAAAATAAGAGAACTATTAAAGGTTCAGAATAAGAGACAGGTCGATTTATCTCGTACTACTGGTATCCCAGCTAGTACTTTGACTGGCTATGTAAAAGGGACTTCTCTCCCAGTTAGTGAGAACTTAGAAAAGATTGCTAGCTTCTTTGAAATCCCCATTTCTGATTTAGATCCTCGTTATGGTCAACCAGATACCTTGGAGGATTCTAAGATTGAGTTTATCTATAAGCAACTGGATGAAGATTTTCAAAATACACTCTTAGAGGAAGCTAATCGCTTATTGGTTTTACAGGCTGAACGGAAACGTATCGAAAAGAAATACACACCATATACAGTCTTCGACAGTTATGCTGCAAGTCAAAGTGCTTCAAAGGGAGATTTGGTTTGGTTTGATCAAAAACTAGCTTATGATCTAGCACTTTGGATTCATACAGACTCGCTGGAACCTAAATATCCAAAGGGATCTGTTGCCCTAATCAAGCAAACTTTCTACGATACTGCTGGTGCCATCTATGCTATTGAGTACGATGGGCAGACCTTGATCAAGCGTGTCTTTCGTGAAGCCCAAGGGATTCGTCTCGTTTCCCTCAATAAAAAGTATAGTGATAAGATTATTCCTTTAGAGGAGGAACCGAGAGTCATCGGAAAAGTCATTGCTAGCTTTCTACCAGCTAAGGAGGATGAGCTATGATTCGATTAGTTGCTATTGATTTAGATGGGACCCTTTTATCACCAGACAAAACCATTAGTCCTGCTAATAAGCAGGCTCTTTTGGATGCTGAAGCTGCTGGTGTACACGTCGTTATCTGTACAGGTCGCCCTCTCTCTGGTGTACGTCCAATTTTTGAAGAAATTGGCTTCAAAAGTAATCACTCCTACTCTGTGATTAACAACGGTTGTACAACTGTCAAATCATCAGATTGGTCTGTCATCAGTTATAATGCCTTATCTGAAGAAGATTTGGTTTATCTTGATCAACTGACTCAGGAGATTTACCCTCAATTGAGTTTATTCGATTTAAATCGCTATATCATTTTGAATCGGAAACCTTCTGAAATAGCTAAAATGGATGCTAGCATTGTTTCTGCAGTCCCTGTGTCACTTGGCCTAGAAGAAATTCTTGAGGCACAACCGATTTTCCAAGGGATGTTTATTGATCAGATAGAGCAGATTGATGTCTTTCAAGAAACCTATGAAGAAGTATTAGCCCAGCGCTTCCACACTATTCGCTCCCAACCGATCCTATTTGAGATCCTTCCTAAGGAGGTAAATAAAGCGACCGGCTTAAAGGCACTGGCTGAATACTTGGGAATACCAAGGCAAGAGGTCATGGCTATCGGCGATGAGAACAACGATATTGAAATGATTGAGTACGCGGGTCTTGGAGTTGCTATGGGCAATGCTCCAGCTGCTATTAAAGCTTTGGCTGATGTCACTACTACTTCTAACGAAGAAGACGGTGTCGCTACTGCTATCAAGCGATATGTTTTACAAGCACAGAACTAGAAAAGGAAAAACAAATGAAATACCCAACATTATTAGAACGTTTTTTAACCTATGTCAAAGTCAACACTCGCTCTGATGAGACTTCAACAACAACTCCTAGTACAGCTTCTCAAGTAGAGTTTGCAAAGAATGTACTTCTTCCTGAAATGGAACGAGTTGGACTGCAAAAAGTTTATTATCTTCCAAACGGTTTTGCCATTGGAACTCTTCCAGCAAACGATCCAAGTCTTACCCGAAAGATTGGCTTTATCTCTCATATGGATACAGCCGATTTCAATGCTGAGAATATCCGCCCACAAGTCATCGAAAACTATGATGGTGGCACTATTGCTCTTGGTGATTCTGGTTATTCACTTGATCCAGCCGACTTTGCTAACCTCCATAACTACAAAGGTCAAACCTTGATCACTACTGACGGTACTACCCTTCTTGGTGCAGATGATAAATCAGGGATTGCTGAGATTATGACAGCCATCGAATACTTGAATGCTCATCCAGAAATCAAACACTGCGAAATCCGAGTTGGCTTTGGACCAGATGAAGAAATCGGAGCCGGAGCAGATAAGTTTGATGCAGAAGATTTCAATGTTGACTTTGCCTATACAGTTGACGGTGGTCCTCTTGGTGAATTGCAATACGAAACCTTCTCCGCTGCAGGAGCTGAAATTACCTTCAAAGGCCGCAATGTGCACCCTGGTACTGCTAAGAACCAAATGGTGAATGCACTTCAGTTAGCAATTGACTTCCACAATCAACTCCCTGAAGAAGACCGTCCTGAAAAAACGGATGGCTACCAAGGTTTCTACCACTTGATGAATGTAGATGGTACTGTTGAAGAAGCACATGCTAGCTACATCATCCGTGACTTTGAGACAGAGAATTTCGAAGCTCGTAAAGCCATGATGGAAGACATCGCAAACAAGTTGAACCAAGAACTTGGTGCCGAACGTGTTCTCTTGACTCTTAAAGACCAGTACTACAACATGAAACAAGTCATTGAGAAAGACATGACACCAGTCAACTTGGCTAAAGAAATTATGGAAGATTTGGGTATTACACCAATCATTGAACCAATCCGTGGTGGGACAGATGGGTCTAAAATTTCCTTCATGGGAATTCCAACTCCAAACATCTTCGCTGGTGGCGAAAATATGCACGGTCGCTTTGAATATGTCAGTCTTCAAACCATGGAGCGTGCCGTCGACACCATTATCGGTATTGTTAGCCATTCTTAATTCCATATACTTAACAAAAATGAGGCTGGGACAAAAGTCCTAGCCTCTTAATTGTTTTTGGATTGTCGAGCAAGACGCAGTGGTTGAGTGGGCTCTACTACGCTGATTTCATCAGCTTTTACAGACCTACTCAACTGTGCGGAGGTGGGACGACGAAATCGAATTCTAACGAATTACCGATTTCTGTCCCACTCTCTTTTAATTTCTTTTAATCCATGTATTCTACCCTAGCAAACTGTCCATCGATTTGACTCTGGTAACTTTCATAAACAGAAAGAGGAATTCGTAAGCAGGTATTAGCCACTTGGCCAACGAAAGGTAGATTACTAAGAAGGACTACTTTTCTCCCAGCTTCCTTCTCTGTTCTCAGACGTTCAATGATTTGTAGAATCCTTCTAGGTTCGTCTGGAGATCCTCGATCAACCAACAAGGTCCAGTCACTCCAATCTGATGCCTCGTCCTCTCCACAAATAGAACTAAAGAAGGTCACTCCTTCTCCAACATGACCAAATCCAGCTGTCAAATCCAAAGGGTGAAACTTTAAAGAATGATTTATTTGGGGCTTTTCTTGTCTCTCGTACAAGTAGATATTATACAAGAACTGGAGATAGAAAGGATCCATCCGACTCAAGTCACAAACTTCCTCCATTTCAAAACCTCTATGTAGAGCTTCTAAAATAGATGAAAATCTGTAGGGCATCCGTTTAGCAATCCGTTGAATCAATTCATCGTCCGAAACATCCTTTAGAATATTCTTAGGCCATTGGTCCGAACCAAAATTGTCAACAGCTTGCTGATAGGCTTCTTCTAGACTAGTCCCAAACCCATAGAGAGAACCGATTGAGTTAATCTGAGTATTGAGGACCCTTGAAATTTTCTCTATTGGAAAGACAGGGAGTTTAAACAAAATTCGGTCAAGACTCGGTTCAAACAAGGCTGTTAATCCCTTCATTGTTGGATGGGGCAGGTCTAAGAGATGATCCCCCAACTTGAGGCACAAAGCTTGATGATAAATCGAATAACCTAAGGCCATGGACATGGTCGAGAAGGAATCCGAAGCAAAAGGATTGACCTCAAGAATATAGAATTGGTAACTCTTTGGATCTAGCGCAAACTTGATGGATGTCGCTCCAACCAGTCTCAAGTGCCGGACAATAGACAAAGCTGCCTCTCTCAAGGTCTGATGCTCGGTATCTGTCAACGTCAGACTTGGGATGACTTGATAAGAATCACTGGAATGGATCCCCACCGGGTCGATACTCTCAATGTTTCCCGCAAGATAATAATTATCCTGACGATCTCGGACGACGATGTATTCCAACTCCTTGAAACCAACCGTTGAGAGCTCCAACAAACACTGAGCCTGTGGCGATACTTCTAGTCCTTTTTCGACAGCATCACATAAATCATCCAAGTTATTAGCAATCCGACGACCTTGCCCATGCTTGCTGGCAAGTGGCCAAACAACAATAGGGAATTGGATCTGCTCTGAGAACTCAATAGCCTCTCGCACTGTCGAAACCAAGGATGAGGAAGGAACTTGATAACCTAAGTCCTGTAGAAATGACTTTTGGTCTGCCTGGTGGTAAAAGGTACGGTACTGCCTAAGCGAAGTTCCTAGAATACGGATTTTGTGTTCCTTGAGAAACCCAATTTCTTCCAATCGGAATAAAAGACCAAGGACTTGCTTATCCGCAAATGACAGCAGTAAATTTTTTGTTTTCGTCGCTAGAAGGGCTTCTTTGAGACTGTCCAACTTTAAACGAATAACCGAAACAGCGTCTCCTGCTTCTTTGGTGACGTCGTTCTCGTCTCCACAATAGAGGATTTCTGTCTGGTAGCCACGTTCTTTTAATAAGGGACAAGACGTGAGTGCTCCAAGCAAACTGACATCATTGAAGGATTCTGCACACAAAAGCGTTACTTGATTCATGACCATAACTCCTCCCTTCTTTCGTCTAATTTACTTTCAATCAGATCCATAAATTCGTCATAGAAATAGAGACTTTCCCTTGGTCCTGGGCTGGACTCAATATGGTAGAGAACACCGATCAAGGGAAGATAGCGGTGACGAAAGGCCTCGATAGAGTGATCATGAAGCTCCTCATGGGTGATCAGAAAATCTCGTGGAAGAGTATCGCGTTCGATGTTGTACTGGTGATTCTGGCTAGTGATTTCGACTTTTCCAGTAGCCACCTCTTTTACAGGAATGTTAAGTCCTCGATGAGGGCTTTTTAGTTTGGTGAGGCTTCCTCCATGGGCAAGGGCCAGCAATTCTGCCCCTAAGCCGATTCCCATGATCGGAATATGAGGATCGATTTTAGCAATGACCTGGCAAATACCATCGATATGATGAGGATTCCCTGGACCACTGGATAGAATGATGCCATCTGGCTGCAAATCCTTCAATTCTTTCAATTTAACGGAATAGGGAACAACTGTTACATTACATCCTCTCGCGATTAATTGACGTAAAACGGAGTGGCGTAAGCCCAGGTCGATTAAGACAATACTCTTACCAAACCCTGGTGCAGCATAAGGGGTTTTAGTCGACACTTGACGGACTTGGTCAAAAGGCAAGACGGTTGCCCGAAGTTGATCTAGGATATGCTCAATCGCATCCCCTTCATTAACCACTGTAGCCTTCATGCTTCCATGTTCTGTAACAATTTTAGCCAGCTTTCGAGTATCCACTCCTTGAATCCCTGGAATGTTGTGTTTTTTCAGGTAAGCATCTAAGGACAGCTGTTTGCGCCAATTACTTGGATGGCTTGCTAATTGGTGCACTACCACTGCTAGACAACCTGGAAAAATCGATTCATAATCATCTCGGTTAATCCCTGTTGTACCGATAACTGGAAATGTAAAGGCTAAAATTTGCCCCTTATAGGACTGGTCGGTGATCAACTCCTGATAACCCGTCATGGCAGAATTCAAGACCAATTCCCCACTAACATAGGTATCCGCTCCAAAACCAGTTCCTTCAAAAACCGTCCCATCTTCTAATACTAAGAGACGTTTTACCATAAATTCTCCTTACAAACTCCAAAAAGAAAAGTGAGAAAAGACCACCAGATTGTAGACCCTCTCACTTCTCCTTTCTTTTTTTACTCTATTATTTACGTCCAGCCAATACTGCTTCGATGATAGCCATGCGGACGAAGACACCGTTGGTCATTTGCTCCACAATGCGTGATTTAGGAGCTTCTACCAAGTGGTCGGCAATCTCCACATCACGGTTTACTGGAGCTGGGTGCATCAAGATGGCTGTGTCTTTCATACGATCATAGCGTTCTTGTGTCAACCCATGCAAACGATGGTAGTTTTCTTTTGAGAAGAGAGACTCATAGTCATGACGCTCGTGTTGAACACGGAGGAACATCATCACATCAACCTCTTCAATCACTTCATCGATGGTGACAAAGGTTCCATACTCTTCAAATTCTTCACTTCTCCATTCGTCTGGACCAGCGAAGTAAAGGGTTGCCCCCAAGCGTTTTAAGATTTGCATATTGGATTTTGCAACCCGTGAGTGATCCAAGTCACCAGCGATACAAACCTTCAAACCGTCAAAGTGACCAAACTCTTGGTAGATGGTCATCAAGTCTAGTAAACTTTGGCTTGGGTGTTGACCAGATCCATCGCCCCCGTTGACAATAGAGGCTGTAATGGTTGGGCTTTCAATCAATTCCTTGTAATAGTCTACTTCTGGGTGACGGATGACGCAGATATCGACTCCTAGAGCTGACATGGTCAAAATTGTATCGTAAAGAGTTTCACCCTTGTTTACAGAGCTCGTTTTCACATCAAAGTCAAGGAGATCACAACCTAATTTCAACTCAGCCACTTCAAATGCTTTGTGCGTACGTGTTGACGACTCAAAGAAGAGGTTAGCCACGATATGTTGCTCGTCATAATGAGCTTTTGCTCCATTTTTAAACTCAATCCCACGCTTAATCAAGGCCATAACTTCTTCGTTTGATAAAGCTTCCATTGAGACAAGGTTTTTAAGTGCGATTTGATTTGTAGACATGTTGTAACTCCATTCCAAAGATATGCATATGTGAAAACGATACAGGAAGCTCCCTCAGTCGCTCCTGTATATAGCGACGATTTGAAAACTACCTTATTCACTCACCTCGATCAAGATACGATCTTGACCATCTAGCTCCGTCATTTCGACAATGATTTCCTCTGATCGACTTGTTGGAATGTTCTTCCCAACATAATCTGGTCGGATCGGCAATTCTCTATGACCACGATCCACTAGGACAGCCAGGCTGACGCGCGATGGACGTCCACGACTGACAAGATTATCGATGGCAGCTCGAATAGTCCGACCTGTATAAAGGACATCATCAATCAGGATGACATCTTTGCCAGTAATATCTACTGGTAAAAAGGTTGAATCTTCTGTTACTTTAATATCATCACGGAAAGGCTTGGTATCCAATTCACAGACTGGAACTTCTATTTGTTCTAGCTGTGCTAACCGTTCTTTGATGCGATTGGCAATGAATACGCCACGAGTTTTGATCCCTACCAAAACAATTTGGCTCAGATCCTTATTCCGTTCGATGATTTCATAGGTGATACGGGTGATGGCCCGTTTCATCGTTAAATCATCAACGACTTCTTTGATCTTCATCTTTTCCTCCTAATTGATAGAAAAAAGCCTCCCTTTGCAAGGAGGCTTCAGAAAAATGCTAAGAGATAGTATCTAGAACGCATCCAGTCTACCCCTTATTTTGATCAGACTCCTTGCCTGCCTCACGGGACAGGATTAAAGGACTATTTAATTATCCATACTATATCACAGTTTATAGAGCGATGCAAGAAAAAACTTATTTTTTTCTTGTAATGTTCGGATTTATGATCACAAAACTTCTATTCTATGGTGGTCCGTTCCTTTTTTCCAATTTTCTTCAAGGCAAACAAACCAAATCCAGCGACTAAATAAGCGACAAAAATGATAGACGCCATCTTAACAACATAGAGCCAGCCGAAACGATTGACATTGATAAAGAAATAAGGGAAAGGACTGTCTTTCGCGCCAGGTACTGGCCATTTAAGGACCAAACCGTTGAGAAGAGCAAAAAGCATATAAAGAACGGGAAGCACAGTCCAAGCCAACGGATCTAACTTCCGATACTGTTTTGGTTTATCAATCACCAGAGTATCAAAAAAGAACATCAAGGGAACAATGTAGTGACAGAGGAAGTTTTCCAAGCGGTAAAACTTCTCAGGTGTCGCGATGGGTGCTAGCATAAAGTGATAGATGACACAGGTGATCATGATAGACATGGTGACCCCACCCTTCAAGCGAAGATAGCCCTGGGTTTGGGTCGAACGACCACGAAGCATGCGCCAAACCATGTCACCCATGAAGAACATGACCAACATGTTGGATAAAATAGTGTAATAGAGCATCATCCCAAAGCCACCATGCTTGGTGAGTTGCAGATAAACACCAATGACACTCAAGATAAACAATAGAAAACGATAGCTAAACAATAGTTTGAATTTCATAGTATTCTCCTGAAAGAAAAGGGCCAGGCCCTTCTTCTTATTTTTAGATCTTCTTCACAAATTCTGATTTGAGTTTCATTGCGCCAAAGCCATCAATCTTACAATCGATGTTGTGGTCGCCTTCAACAATGCGAATGTTTTTCACGCGCGTTCCTTGTTTCAAATCTTTTGGTGCACCCTTGACTTTCAAGTCTTTGATTAAGGTGACGGTATCCCCATCAGCCAATTTGTTTCCATTGGCATCAATCGCAACGACACCATCTTCTTCAACGACTTCAGCTGGGTTCCATTCATAAGCACATTCTGGACAGACCAAGAGGGCTCCATCTTCATAGACATATTCTGAATGACATTTTGGACAGTTTGGTAAGTTATTCATTTCAATCTCCTTAGCAAAATTAACTCCCATAGTATACCATGAAAGGGACGTTTTGACAAATTCTGCTCAACTCTAACAGTTTATATAAAAGAGGAGGCAACTCGGCATCCTAGAATCGATGATAACCTTTAATCTTCTTGCAATTCTTGAATGCCTTGAATCACGCGCACGCCTGCTTGACTCTTATCTCGAAGTTCTTCGTCAGAGTATGGGAAGGTATTGATCAAGATACTTTGCATGCCGATACTTTTCGCCACAGCCACATCTGTAGTGAAGTCATTCCCTACCATGACCGTTTTATCTGGATTTAACTGGTGTTCTTTGATGACTTTCATGAGAAATTCGCGCTGAGGTTTGCGAATCCCTGCATCAGACGACAGATAAATATCATGGAAAATCTCTCTCAAGCCAACCAAATCAATCTCTGGGTTGGTAAAGTCCGCTTGGGCATTGGATAAGAGATAGATCCGACACCCTGCAGCCTTCATATCTTCTAAGACTTCTTTCGTGTGCGGATAGAGCTCCAATCGTTTGCGTGAGAGGACACGGAAGGTCCGAGCGATCAAGCGTCCCCACTCTTTGAGATGATGGACACTAGCTCCAGTTGGATGACTTTCTAGATAGAGTTGAACGAAAATCACAGTCAAGTCTATCTCCGGATAAGTGACCTGTTTTTCCCGAGCGATACTTTGCTCAGCTTGCTGCACCAGCTCCTTATAGCGGACTTGCAAACTTTCCCCTGTATAATGAGCTCCATAGGACTGGTAAATCTGGGCCATGGTCTCCCACAAGACTGGACTCGACTCATCGGTTTCGATATCGACCAAGGTTCCATAAAAATCAAAAATATAGTTTTTAAATGCGTACTTTTGCTGATTCATCTCTTTCTCCCGTTACAAACATGGTAAAGGTCGCCTTACAGACATTGGCACCTTCCTGATTGGTAATATCGACATCGACAACTCGAGTCGTCCGCCCACTATGGACACACTCCCCGTGAATCGTTAGGACATCTCCTAGACGCCCTGCTTTCAAATAATTGATAGATGACTGCAAGGTCACACCATCTACTCCCTGTGAAATCACGACCAAACCACTGATCTGGTCACACAAGGTAAAGAGATAGCCTCCGTGCGCGTTTCCATAATAATTAAGAGAGGATTCGACCACCTTGGTTGTCACCACCACATGGCCATCTCTCATGGTTTCGATCTCGTAATTTTCAAATGCTGCAATGGCATCAAAGTGAAAATCCTTCATATATAATAAATCCCCCTAGATCAGGTATTCCTAAACCCTTCCATCATACTACTTTTTTCCACTTCTTACAAGAATAAGAAAAGAGCTGGTCTACCCAACTCCTTAATAGCGAAATTTTTCCCAATCATCGTCTGTCCGTTTGCGATAATAGAACTCAGACAAGTCCGGGTCTTCCATCACTTCCAGCAGAGGAAGCATATCGTAGGACAAGTCCAACTGATCTAATTGGTCCTTCTCAACCCAAGAAACTTCTCCTTCTTCAGACGACCTTAGCTGGCCTGTAAATTCTGTCGCTTTGTAGCAAAAGACGATATAGCGGGTTCCATCATCTAACTGCCAGTTTTTAACAGCTGCCAAGTGGGGATGAAAGATAGTTAAGCCAGTTTCCTCTTCAATCTCACGGATGACGGACTCGACCAGACTCTCACCTTCTTCAATATGACCACCTGGAAAAGCATATCCTGACCAGTTATTCTTTTCAGGTGAGCGGTATTGAAGGACAACTTTTCCATTTTCAAGATCCTCAACCATACAAAGATTGCACAGTATAGTAGGCGTTGTACGTGACATAAATTTCCTTTCTAATATGTTGACAATTAATCAATATACACTTTTTTCTGTATTTCTTTCTCCATCACAAAGGGATTTACCAGCTCATGGTATTCATCGAAGGCATCTAAAAGGGAGCCTCTCTGAAAGACAATTGTTTTCTCTTTTATACAATATTCCAAATCAATCGTTACCGAACCATGACCATCACCTTGTAATTGAAAACGAAAAGTGTACTTGTCTTAAATAATGATCAATAGAATATGAACACCCAATCGTATCCAATGATCAACGAGAGGCGCATCCGGATCACTTTTTTTGCTATCTAAGTAAAGGCTAAAAGATAATAAAAGCAAAGCAAGAGCAATAACTATTTTAAGCGATAGCATCATACCGCCAATAGCCAGAGTCGCTAGAAATCCAAAAAATGGCAAAGGGCTAAATAAAAATGCCAAAAATCTGAAATAGAACATAAACAAAGAGAGAATCAATAGGCCGTAAACAATAAAATAAGTAAAAATAGAAACCCTTTGACCTTCTCTTTTCATTTTTGAAATTGAAGAAATGACATAGATTATATAGATAAATAGCAACATATTGGATCATCCCTATTTTTTATATTATATTGATAGTTTAACTAAATCCTATTCAAAACACAACTAAAGACACTAACTTATAAGAAGAAACTGACTTTTCATCAGAGTTTCTTCACTTCTACTGCTACCTTTTGGAGATGCTGTTCACGGACGCTAGCTGTATTAACATCCCGTCCAACTTCCCCTAAAATACAGACACGCTTGGTTTTAATCCCACAATGGTTCAAGACAGCATTTTTCAAGACAGAAATGCCGTAACTATCAGGAATGTTGAGAGGGCCTGAAAAAATCTTGTACCACCAAGTAGGGGCCATGGAAGTCGCATAAATACTGGCTGTTTTCCCTTTGAGCAACTTCTTAAATTGTTTGCCTCTGAGGTAATTCCAGATAAAGCTGCCCTGATCATTGGCCGAGTAGGCAATCCCCGGTGTAAAGACCCGATCAATCCAACCTTTCAGGAGACTGGGCATACTACTCCACCAGATGGGATAAACAAAGATCAGGTGATCCGCCCACTGGATCAATTCTTGGGAACGAAGGATAAAAGGATCTTCCTCCATCCGTTTTCGGTAACCATAACGTAAAACAGGATCAAAATCCTCTTCATTAAGATTAATAGTTATAATCTCATGACGGCTTGTATCCAAATTGCTTACAATTGTCTGAAAAATCGCTTGGCAGTAACTTTCCTTATCAGGGTGCCCATGGATGACTAATATTTTCATTCGTATTCTCCTCCAACTCTTTTTTTCGTTCTATCTCTTTCACTCTTTATACTTGATTAATTGATAATGGCTCAAAGATTGATAGATACGTCCTTTAGGAATTTTTATTTGAAGAACACATCATCCGCAATTCCTTAACAGGTTTTCCAAGTTCAAGTATTTTTTCTTGGCCATCAAAAGTAAAACCCATTTTTTGATAGAAAGCAATGGCTCGCTTATTCTCTTTTAATACCCATAAATAAATTTCAGAGAAATGATCAAGAGCACTCAGAACTTCCGTCATTAATTTCTGAGCAATACCTTTTCCGTAATAGTCTTTTAAAACATATAAGGCAATAATTTCACCAGCTTGAACAGCCTCATCACGAAAGTTTCCATAACTGATAAAACCAACTACCTTCTTTCCATCCATCGCAATCAAGGTATTTTCTGGATAGTTTTGACTAAAGAAACGACATCTATCTAATGTCATTGTCTCCTGAAATTCTGCAGGCAAAAGGTCGTCATAAGCCTCTCTCCACGTTTGCCAATGAACGAGGGACTTGCCTTCTATCTCTTCAGGAGTTTCCATTACTTTGATAGTGATGACCATTTGTTTCCTCCCATTCTTCTCTCAAAATACCGTATTTAATACTATCATAATAAACACCTTGATAATAACGAACTTTTGGAATATAAGCTTCTTTTTTCATTCTTAATTTTTCAGCCAATTTCATCATACCAAAATTTCCTGACCAAGTTGTTAAACCAAGATGCTCCAACTCCAAGTAATCCTGAAATGTCCGATCTATCCACTGTAGCATAGCAGTTTTTCCAATTCCAGAGTTCCAAAACTTGTTATCATAAATACAAATTCCCAATTCCATCCATCTTGTTTCTTTACATACCCAGTAGCGGGAAACAGTCCCAACTAGTTTATCATCAACAAAAATACCAAGTCGATTTGAGTTGTTTAGAGTGGATTCTGATTTTTTTAGTTTAAATTCTTGAAAATTAGGAAAATACTGATAATCGTCATAATAGGGAGCGTCATACTGCTTCCAAATTGGATTAGATTGTGAATAAGCAATTTCCCACAAAGACACCAAATCTTCTTCTATTAGTTTTCTTAAATAGATCATATTTATCCCTCAATCCAAGGCCTTGACTTCCAACATCATATCACGGATTTGAGCTGCCAACTCGAAGTCAAGCACTTCGACGGCTTCTTGCATTTGTTTCTCTAGTTTCTTGACCAATTCTTTGCGTTCTTGTTTATTGAGGCTATTGATGTCAACTTCCTTGTCCTCTTCCTTAGCAACTGCCTTAGTTACAGCAATCAGGTCACGGATTTCTTTCTTAATGGTTTGTGGGACGATGCCATGCTCTTCATTATAGGACATCTGAATCTGCCGACGACGAGCCGTTTCATCGATAGCTTTTTGCATGGATTGGGTCATTGTGTCCGCATACATAATAACGTGTCCTTCACTATTACGGGCAGCACGACCAATGGTCTGGATCAGCCCCCGTTCATTACGGAGGAAGCCTTCCTTATCTGCATCGAGAATAGCAACTAAGCTGACTTCCGGTACGTCAATCCCTTCACGAAGGAGGTTGATTCCGACCAAGACATCAAAGACTCCCAGACGCAAATCACGGATGATTTCTGTCCGCTCTAAGGTCTTAATGTCCGAGTGCATGTATTTGACCTTGACGCCCATTTCCTTAAAGTAGTCCGTCAAGTCTTCCGCCATCTTCTTGGTCAGGGTCGTGACAAAGGTCCGCTCTCCACGTTCCACACGCGCATTGATCTCACCCAATAGATCGTCCATTTGTCCCATGGTAGGACGTACTTCGACCTCAGGATCCAGAAGGCCGGTCGGACGAATGATCTGCTCGATGATGGTATCCGTTTGTTCCATCTCGTAGTCGCCTGGCGTCGCAGATACATAAACGATCTGGTGGACATGGCTTTCAAACTCCTCACGACGCAGAGGCCGGTTGTCCAAGGCAGACGGCAAACGGAAACCATAGTTGACCAACATCTCCTTGCGGGAGCGGTCTCCATTGTACATGCCCTTGATTTGCCCCATGGTCATGTGGCTTTCGTCAATCATAATGAGGAAATCTTCTGGGAAAAAGTCAAGAAGGGTGTACGGTGGCTCTCCTTCACTTCGTCCATCCATGTGGCGGGAATAGTTCTCCACGCCATTGGTGTAGCCCATCTCTCGCAACATTTCAATATCGTACTCGGTCCGTTGCTTTAGGCGTTGGGCTTCCAAGAGCTTGCCTTCTTTTTCAAAGACCTTTAACTGCTCTTCTAATTCAGCCTGAATCTTGGCAATGGCTACTTCCATATGGTCATCATTGGTCACAAAGTGAGTGGCTGGGAAAATCGCCAAATGGTCCACTTCACCAAGGACTTGACCAGTCAAAGCTTCAACCTCACGGATGCGATCAATCTCATCCCCAAAAAACTCAACCCGAAAGGCATGCTCATCCCGAGAGGCAGGGAAAATCTCTACTACATCCCCACGGACACGGAATTTCCCCCGTTGAAAGTCGATGTCGTTACGCTCAAACTGGATATCCACCAAGTCGTTGAGCAATTTATCACGAGAAATCTCCAGACCTGGACGCAGACTGACCACGCTATCCGCGTATTCCTTAGGCGAACCCAGACCATAGATACAGGAAACAGATGCGACGACAATGACGTCATTACGTTCTAAAAGAGCGGAGGTTGCTGAGTGACGAAGCTTGTCAATCTCATCGTTGACCGAGCTATCTTTTTCGATGTAGGTATCGCTCGATGGCACATAGGCTTCTGGCTGGTAGTAATCGTAGTAAGAGACGAAATACTCGACCGCATTTTCAGGGAAAAATTCCTTGAACTCCCCATAGAGCTGGCCCGCCAAGGTTTTATTGTGGGCGATAACCAGGGTCGGCTTATTAACCTGGGCAATGACCTGACTCATGGTATAGGTCTTTCCCGTACCAGTTGCCCCCATCAGGATTTGGGCTTTCTCGCCCCCCTCGATATTATCCACCAACTGCTCGATGGCCTGCGGTTGATCCCCAGACGGTTGGTATTTGGAGACGAGTTTAAATTTGTTGTCTGTGATTCTATTAATCATACTTTCTTCCTTCGACTGTACTTCCTTTATTTTACCATAATGAAGGATATTTCTCTGACTTTTGAGGAGAGGATCCTAGTAAAAACAAAGACAGGCTCTTGAGCCTGTCTTCGTATTCATCATCATTTCCTATCAGCCATTTCACATTTGTTCATCAACAACTCTTTCTCTTCTTTCCCCTAAGCGATAAACAATCACTATGGATAATAGAAGAACCAGAGTTGTGATGATAGATCCTTCTGCTCCAAATGCTCCTCCAGTCAGCCAGTCAGGGCCAGTTCCCATGGTAAAGCTAAAGATTGAGGCGTCTGCTCCCGTCCCACTAACTTGAAAACCAAGGAGATTTCCCTGTACATAGTTCCAAGTCCCGTGTTGGGCGACCACTAGCCAGATACTATCTGTGTAGATAAGGAGCAGACCAGCTAGCACCCCATCAAGAACAATATTCACTACGGATAAGAAGGTCACTCCTGAATTTCCCAGATGGAGAAAGCCAAAGAGACTACTAGAAATCGCGATTGCTAAGGGAAGATTCGCTCTTGCGGCAATCCGAGTTAGGAGCCAACCCCGCGTTGCTACTTCTTCCGTTCCTCCTTGAAGAAGCCAAAATGGAAATAACCCTAGAATAAAGAGGATGGGTTCTAAACTTAATTCATTTAGCTCAAAAGACCCGATTCCACTTACTTGGTAGACAAGGGCAATCACTCCCATTTGAAGAAGGGAAAGCAAAATCCCCCAGCCAAGATATTTAAGCCAGTTTCTTCTTACAAAACCTAAAGTCGATAAGGGATTCTTCTCAATGAACTTCACCCAAAAAATAAAGAGGATGAGAATAAATACGAAACTGAAGAGCTGATAATAGAGGATATAATGGTAGAAGAACTCTTGAACACTTGCGCCTCCATTTCCTGGTGAAAAGAGCTCTGTTAAAAACTCTATAACTAGAGAAAATGGTCCTACAAACTCACTCCCAAACCAAAGCCCACCTTCAACAAACAGGAAGGTTAAAAAGACATAGAATAGTGTAGAAATGAGTACTGGCCATGAGGTGTTAGTTTTTATATCTTGAATAATCAATCCTTTCTTCATCAGTAACCTCCATTTATCTAATAGGTCCATTGTAGCAAAGAAAATCCAGACCTGCAACATCCGTTCATGTTAGATAACCTAACATGAGTTGGCGGAAATTCTTGTTTTTAAGGTTGATTTATGATATAATAATTCTTGTAAAAAATAAATGATGAAATTCATACTTGTTTTCAGTATGAATTCTTTATTTTTTTAAACCCTCATAGGGTATTCCTTCCATTGCTCTTCACAAGACAATGGATTAGATATAAAGGAGAACGAAATGAAGAAAAAACTATTAGCCTATTTGCTTTTCTTATTTCCACTATTCGCCTTTGCAAGTCAAGCACAGGCTGAAACTGTTAAAGTCGTTTTCGATACGGCATATGCGCCCTTCGAATTCAAAGACTCAGACCAAGTATACAAAGGAATTGATGTTGAAATCTTGGATAAGGTCGCTGAAATCAACGGTTGGACCTTAGAAAAGTCTTTCCCAGGCTTTGACGCGGCCGTCAACATGGTCCAATCTGGTCAAGCCGATGCCATTATGGCAGGGATGACCAAGACCAAAGAACGTGAACAAGTCTTTACTATGTCCGATACCTACTATGATACAAAAGTCGTGATCGCAACCAAGAAAACTAACAAGATCACTTCCTATGACCAGCTCAAAGGAAAAACGGTTGGAGTCAAAAATGGAACTGCTGCCCAACGCTTCCTTCAGAAGAACAAGGACAAGTACGGTTATCAGATAAAAACTTTTGATACAGGAGATCTCATGTACAACAGTTTATCTACAGGTGCTGTAGATGCTGTGATGGATGACCAACCCATTATCGAATACGCGATTAAGCAAGGACAAGACCTTTCTATTAATATGGAAGGAGAAGCTGTCGGAAGCTTTGCCTTTGGGGTCAAGAAAGATGGTTCCCATGAAAATCTCATTAAGCAATTCAATACAGCTCTTGCTCAAATGAAGAAAGATGGTACGCTGGATCAGATTATTGAAAAATGGACTGGTAGCAGCCAATCATCGTCAGCAACCACCACCGCAAGTACTTCTGCTGTTCCAGAAACGAGCACAAAAGCAGGACAAAAGGCGACTCCTAAGAAGAAAACTTACAAAATTTCTAGTGATACCTCTTTTGCTCCCTTCGTTTTCCAAAATGATCAAAGCAAATACACTGGGATTGATATGGAATTGATTAAGGCAATCGCTAAAGACCAAGGCTTTACTCTAGAAATCAGCAACCCTGGTTTTGATGCCGCCATCAGTGATGTTCAGAATGGTAATGCTGATGGTATGATTGCAGGGATGACCGTTACAGATGCACGTAAGGCGACTTTCGACTTCTCAGATCCTTACTACACAACGAATTCGATCCTTGCAGTTCAAGAAAGTAGTACCATTTCTTCCTACGAAGATCTAAAAGGCAAAACAGTTGGTGTCAAAAATGGTACGGCTTCTCAAACCTTCCTCGAGGAAAACAAGAGCAAGTATGGCTACAAAATCAAAACCTTCTCAGATGGTGCCTCTATGTATGACAGCTTGAACTCTGGTTCTGTAGCTGCCATCATGGATGACGAACCGGTTATTAAATACGCCATTAAACAAGGACGTAAATTTAAAACGCCTATCGAAGGAACTCCAAGTGGGCAAATTGCCTTTGCCGTTCAAAAAGGTTCCAACTCTGAATTAATTGAGATGTTTAACAACGGCTTGGCCAACTTAAAAGAAAGTGGCGAATACCAAAAAATCTTGGATAAGTACCTTTCAAGTGATAGTGAAGAAAACACAGAATCTACTTCAGTAGATGAAACGACTATCTGGGGCTTGCTCCAAAACAACTACAAACAATTGTTAAGTGGACTTGGTGTCACTATTGCACTAGCACTTCTTTCATTTGCGATTGCTATGGTGATCGGGATCATCTTTGGAATGTTCAGTGTCAGTCCTTATAAATGGCTTCGTTGGACTGCTGAGATTTTCGTCGATGTCATCCGTGGTATCCCACTGATGATTCTTGCTGCCTTCATCTTCTGGGGAATTCCTAATTTAATCGAGTCCATGACGGGCCACCAATCCCCAATCAATGACTTCCTTGCAGGTACGATTGCTCTCTCACTCAATGCTGCTGCTTATATTGCCGAGATTGTTCGTGGAGGGATTCAAGCGGTACCTGCTGGTCAGATGGAAGCTAGTCGAAGCCTCGGGATTTCTTATAGCAAGACCATGCGCAAGATTATCTTGCCTCAAGCAACTAAACTGATGCTTCCAAACTTCGTCAACCAATTTGTCATTGCACTGAAAGATACGACGATCGTGTCAGCGATCGGTTTGGTCGAGCTCTTCCAGACTGGTAAGATTATCATCGCTCGAAACTATCAAAGTTTCAAGATGTACGCAATCCTTGCTGTCTTTTACCTCGTCATCATTACTTTATTGACACGCTTTGCAAAACAATTAGAAAAGAGGGCTAACTAATGGCTAAATTAAAAATTGATGTCCATGACCTCCATAAATATTACGGTGAAAATGAGGTCCTAAAAGGCATCTCAACAAAATTCTACGAAGGAGATGTAGTTTGTATTATCGGTCCATCTGGTTCTGGTAAGTCAACCTTCCTACGCAGTCTTAACCTTCTTGAAGAAGTAACTAAAGGACAAATTACTGTGAACGGTTATGACCTGACTGATCCTAAAACCAACATTGATATCGTTCGTGAAAATGTCGGGATGGTTTTCCAGCATTTCAACCTCTTCCCTCATATGAGTGTTATTGAAAACATCATGTTTGCTCCTTTGGAGCACAAACGGATGAGTCGTGAAGAAGCTAGAGAACTAGCAATGGAACTCTTGGAAAAGGTTGGACTGGCTGACAAAGCTGACGTCAGTCCTGATAGTCTATCAGGTGGTCAGAAACAGAGGGTGGCCATTGCGCGTGGTTTAGCAATGAAACCAGATGTCATGCTTTTTGACGAACCGACTTCTGCTCTTGACCCTGAGATGGTCGGAGATGTACTGAACGTTATGAAAGACTTGGCTAAGCAAGGGATGACCATGATTATCGTCACCCACGAAATGGGATTTGCCCGCCAAGTGGCCAATCGTGTCATCTTTACAGCTGATGGGGAATTCCTCGAAGACGGTAAACCAGACCAAATCTTTGATAACCCACAACACCCACGATTGAAAGAATTCCTGGATAAAGTGTTAAACGTTTAAAAAAATACAAAGTCCCATGTGGCTATAGTCTGAATTCATTATTGCTTCTTTCAGTATTCCTGAAGAAACTAATAATGATGTCGGATATCCGAAACTTTCCGCTGTGATTAAAGTTCTTGAAATGAGATCATTTCAAGAACTCGGGAGTATTGAGAGTAAAACAGTTTGGGAAACTGTTTTAGCCCGAGCCTAGAAATTAAAGAGCGAAGGGGCTCAAAACTAAGTCATGGAACTTCTTTGAAGTTCGCTGACGTCCGTACTCACCTTAGGAAAGTTTCTAGGAATACATTTTCTGCAATTTAAAACTGGAGTTAAAGCTCCAGTTTTTTCTTCTTCAAAATATAAAAAATATTAAGAAATTTCATTTAAATAACTTGCTAAATGAAGCAAAAAACTATACCATAGTAGAGTGTCTTTTGACCAAATATGTGACTGAAGGATGATTATGAAAAAATTATTAGAAAAGGTTAGTATCCTTTCTTTATCTCTTGTATTAACAACGTCTTTTTCGATTTCTAGCGCTCTTCCTTATATGTTCGAATACTATAAGGATCTCCCCAAAAGTCAAATCGAACTCTTGGTATCTCTTCCATCCGCAGGGATAATGGTCACCCTCTTCCTAAATACCATTATCGAACGCTACTTGGATGAGAGGAAGATGATTATTACAGGACTCTTCATACTCTCACTATTTGGTATGGTCCCTTTCTTTAACCAAGCCTATCCTGTTCTTTTCATTTCTCGTTTCATTTTTGGGATGGGGGTCGGTTTGATCAACGCTAAAGCCATTTCTATTATCAGCGAACGCTACCAGGGACGTGAACGGATCCAAACTCTCGGATTTCGTGGTTCTGCTGAAGTCGTAGGGACAGCCCTGGTCACTTTATTGGTCGGCTTCCTTCTCCAATTCGGCTGGACTTCTAGCTTTTTAGCCTACGGGGCTGGATTAATCGTTCTGTTTCTCTTCATGGCCTTTGTCCCTTACCACCAGCAAGAAGAAAGCCAGCATACACAAGCCAAACATAAAGAACCACTCCAAAAAGAAGAATGGAAATTAACCATTATCTTGGCTATTGTGGCTGCCGTGATTGTCTTATGTAATGTTGGAATAACTCTTCGTATCCCAAGCATTGTCGCTTACACTTTCAAGGATCAGCACAACTCAGCCAGCTTTATTCTAAGTGCTATGCAATTGATTGGAATTCTAGCTGGTCTCACCTTCTCTGGGCTCGTTCATTTGTTTAAGAGCAAATTGATTACTTATGCTGGGATTGCTTACGGATTCTCAATGATGGCTGTAGCCCTTTCTCCAAGCATTCCTCTCCTAGCTATTTCCGCCCTCTTCTCTGGCTATACATACAGCACTGCTCTCACCATGGTTTTCCAAATCTTGTCAGCCAAGATTCCTGCCAGACGATTAAACCAGGTGACCTCTGTAGCCGTCTTGGGCTGTAGCTTTGGAGCGGCTATTACACCTTTCGCCCTCAATACCATCGGTCTCATCTCCGACAGCAATGCTTTTATCTTTACTGTTTTAGGAATGGCCATGGCACTCCTCGCCTTCTCTCTTCTCTATCTTTTAAAAGATCATCATGAATAAACAAAAGAGGCTGGGACAAAAGTCCTAGCCTCTCAATTGTCTTTGGATTGTCGAGCAAGACGCAGTGGTTGACTGTGCTCTTTGTTCGCTTTTTAAGCTCCAAATATGACCTAATGAGGGAAACAAAGTTTCCTTTATCTGCAACCTTCAACAGTCTCCCAGACTGTTGAAGCTGTGCGGAGGTGGGACGACGAAATCGAATTCTAACGAATGACCGATTTCTGTCCCACTCTCTTTTCTGTCTTACTGATTCGAAAGTTGAGCAGTTTGCATCTGGTAATAGACACCTTTTAGCGCCATCAACTCCCTATGATTTCCATGTTCAACGATATTTCCAGTGACCATGACTAGGATGAGATCTGCATTTTCAATGGTAGACAGGCGATGGGCGATCACAAAGCTGGTCCGCCCTACCATTAACTTATTAAAGGCATCCTGAATAAGTAACTCTGTCCGCGTATCAATGGAAGACGTTGCCTCATCTAATATCAGAATCTTAGGCACCGCAAGAAAGACCCGAGCAATGGTTAGAAGTTGTCTTTGTCCTTGAGATAAGGAATCCCCTGCATCTGCTAGATAGGTATCATAGCCATCTGGAAGCTGTTGAATAAAGAAATCAGCATTGGCAGCCTTAGCTGCTTGAATCACGTCTTCCAGACTAGCATCTGGTCGACCAAATGCGATATTCTCATGAACCGTTCCCACTTTGAGCCAAGTCTCTTGTAGGACCATTCCAAACTGCTTGCGGTAGCTTGCTAGGCTATAGGTATCCACGGCTTTTTGGTCTAAGAGCAAGCGACCCTGATCTACATCATAAAATCGCATGAGAAGATTAATCATGGTTGATTTCCCAGCACCTGTTGGCCCAACAATGGCTACCTTACTAGCAGGCGGGATGGAAATGGAGAGATCCTTTATGAGGGGCTGGTCAGATCGATACCCAAAGCTGACATGATCAAATTGGACAGCTCCTTCGACAGCCTCTTCTTGCAAGTCTCTTTTTCCACTTTCTTTCACTTCCTCTTGGTCCAAGACACTATAGAGACGTTCCGCACAAGCTAGGGCGCTTTGCAATTCAGCAAGGACAGAGGAGATGTCATTAAAGGGTTTGGTGTACTGATTGACATAGTTGAGGAAGGTCACCAACTGGCCAACAGTGAAGCCAGTACCCGATAGGATACGGAAGGCGCCAAATCCCGTCACAAGCGCATAAATCAGGGCGTTGACAAAGCGCGTCGCAGGATTAACGGTAGAGGAATAAAAAATCGCCTCTTGAGAATAACCAGCATAGTCGCCATTAATTTCAATAAACTTGTCTTTAAACTGATCTTGAGCATTGAAAGCTTGAAGCAAGCTTTCTTGACTGAGAGATTCTTCAATCATCTGGGTCTGAGCACCACGCGCCTGGGTCTGCATCCGAAAGAGATGGTAGGACCGCTTGGCAATAAAACGAGCGATAAATAGAGATAAGGGGGTCAAAATCAAGACCATACCCATCATCATCCAATCCAATCGGGCCATACTAGCGATGGTCACTAGGATGGTTAAAAGACCAACAAAAAACTGATTAAAGACCATCAATAAACCATTATTCAGCTGTTCAACATCAGTGGTCAAACGACTGACCAAATCTCCAGTTCCTTGACGGTCCAGGTAAGATAGAGGAAGGACATGAACTTTCCGGATCACCTTCTCCCTCAAGGACTTACTATAGCGATAGATCAGCTGATTGTAAACCAAGGGATTCAACCATTGAATGAGACTTGCAAAGAGGATCACTAGACCCATTTGAAGGATAAGCGGCAACAAGAGATGACTAGCATCAGGAAGCACCACTATGTCCACTGCTCGACCAATCAGAATGGGGATATAGACGGTTAACAAGACTTGTAAAATGGTTCCTAGACTGGCCAAGATAAGCCAAATGGGCTGTCTGGCTATATCCGCAAGTAAGCGCCGTAAATAAGTCTTCTGTTTCATTCTGTCCCCTCCTCTCTCTTCTGTTGGGAGAAATGAATCTCTTGGTATAAAGGATTCGTTGACACCAGGTCTTCATGACTGCCTAAGCCGACCTGTTTACCTTTGTCTAAGACGAGAATTTGCTCAGCACTACGGAGACTATTGGTCCGCTGCGAGATGAGGGTGAGACTTGTCTTCGACAACTCCTCTTTTAGAGCCTGTAAAAGTCGTGCTTCTGTCAAATAATCCAAAGCTGAAGTGGAATCATCTAACACTAAAAATGGAGCTTGACGAAGGACAGCACGAGCAATGGTCAGACGTTGCCGTTGACCACCGGAAAAATTCCTTCCAAAAGCTTCTACGGGAGCCTCTAGTCCTCCTTCTTTCTCACGGACAAAATCAGCTGCTTGCGCAACTTCCAAGGCCCACCACAACTGCTCCTCACTTGGTTCTTTAGTTAATCCCAGTGTTAGGTTCGAACGAATGCTACCTTTAAAAAGCTCTGCATTTTGAGGAACCACTGCCACCCAGTCACGCCACTGACCAAGAGTCTTTGGGCTCTGTCCATCTTTAAAAATGGTTAGACTTCCTTGACTCGGGTCATAAAGATGTCCTAGCAATTGAACCAGGGTAGATTTCCCAGACCCTGTCCCCCCAATGATCCCCAAGGTTTGTCCCTTGTTTAATGATAAATGAATACCTTCTAAGGACGGTTTTGCCGCTAAAGGATAGGTAAAGATTAAATCTTGGATCTCGAGAGCCAGTTGAGGATTTGAAGCAGCTACCTCATCCAACTCTTGATCCAGATCTTCACTTTTCTCATCAAAGACTTGGACAATCCGCCCAGCAGCAATATAGCTTTGGTTGAGTGAGGTCACCAACATGGCTAACTTCAATAATTCTGTTAAGATTTGAAGCAAGTAATTGACCAAGGCGACCAACATTCCTTGGCTAAGCGTTCCCATTTGAATGGAGGCTTGTCCCTGCCAAAGAATACAAATCAAGGTTCCATTCACGACTAAGAAGGTTAGAGGACTAATCAAACTAGACCACTTGGATACTATTAATTGCCAGTTGGTATAGTCTTGGTTGACCTCATTAAACTCTGCTTCTTCATGAGCTGCCTGTCCAAAAGCGCGGATAACCCTCATCCCTTGTAACTGCTGACGCGTGATTGTAACCATTCGATCCGTTATCTTCCTGATGCGTCCATAAAGAGGATTAACCACACGCGACATAACGACAATGATCAGGGTCAATAGGGCAACCATTCCAATAAACCACAAGGTCAGTTGTGGACTAATGGTAAAAGCCATAAAAATAGAGCCAAAAACGACAATCGGCGCTCGGAGAAATAGACGTAAAAATAGATTAATCCCTGTTTGAATTTGATAGGTATCACTGGTTAGTCGCGTCACGAGGCTTGAGGTGGTTAGGCGATCCCTCTGCTCCTTAGACAAGCTGAGAATTTTCTCATACAAATCATTGGTCAATTCCTTAGTATAACCAACGGCTGCCTTCGATGAATAATATTGGGCTGTTATCGCTACGAGAACGCCAAAACCAGCAAAAATAAATAAAAGACCAACCACCCCAAGCATTCCAGCTTGGTCTTGACGAGGAATCAGCTGATCGACAAGATGAGCAATTAAAAGTGGAACCAGTAATTCAAAGATTGCTTCCAACAACTTGAAAAACGGTCCCAGTATGGTTTCTTTTTTATAATTCCTGAAGTATTTCAATAAGTCTTTCATACTACTCGTTTGTCTTTCTATAGGATTAACTTATTTTACCATAATTTTTAAAAATAAAAATAGCATAAAAATCTAGTTATCCGCATAAAAACTGGACTTATCACACTTTATCAAGGTCAAAACCACTCAATTTACTACTAATTTACTACTTATGAATGAGCTTTGATACGACGATTTATCCTTGAAAAGTGAAGATATAAAGATACTTCCAATAAAATTTGAATATTTAATAGGTAGACACTTCAAAAAATGAGGTGTCTATTTTTTTACCCGATTTTGAAAGGAAGTGAACTTATGAAAACAAAAAATCAAGAATCAAAAGGTCGTTCCCCACTCTTTAAGACCATCAAACATTCATTCAGCCAATAAAAAAGAAAGGATAGGTAAAAATATGGAACTTAAATTTGTGATTCCCAACATGGAAAAAACATTCGGCAATTTAGAATTTGCTGGCGAGGATAAAGTCGTTCAGCGAAGAATCAACGGACGGCTAACTGTCTTATCAAGAAGCTATAATCTCTATTCTGATGTTCAAAGAGCAGATGATATTGTGGTGGTGCTTCCTGCTGAAGCTGGCGAAAAACATTTCGGCTTTGAGGAACGTGTGAAGTTAGTCAATCCACGTATTACCGCAGAGGGCTACAAAATCGGCACTCGTGGTTTTACAAATTACCTTTTACATGCTGACGACATGATAAAAGAATAAAGAAAGAGAGGAAAAATGATGAGATTAGCAAATGGCATTGTATTAGATAAAGACACGACTTTTGGAGAATTGAAATTCTCTGCTCTACGTCGTGAAGTGAGAATCCAAAATGAAGACGGGTCGGTTTCAGATGAAATCAAGGAACGTACCTATGACTTAAAATCCAAAGGACAAGGACGCATGATTCAAGTAAGTATTCCTGCCAGCGTGCCTTTGAAAGAGTTTGATTATAACGCACGGGTGGAACTTATCAATCCCATTGCGGACACCGTTGCTACTGCCACCTATCAAGGAGCAGATGTTGACTGGTATATCAAGGCAGACGATATTGTGCTGACAAAGGATTCTAGTTCATTCAAAGCTCAACCACAAGCAAAGAAAGAACCGACACAAGACAAATAGTCGCTAGGTAGAAAGGAGACTTTTTCGCATGAAACAGCGTGGTAAAAGGATTCGCCCATCTGGTAAAGATTTAGTCTTTCATTTTACGATAGCGTCACTCCTGCCTGTTTTCCTGCTGGTTGTCGGACTGTTTCATGTGAAGACAATCCAGCAGATCAACTGGCAGGATTTTAACCTATCACAAGCAGATAAGATTGACATTCCCTATTTAATTATCAGTTTCAGTGTCGCAATTCTTATCTGCTTGCTGGTAGCGTTTGTATTCAAACGGGTTCGCTATGATACGGTTAAACAACTTTACCACCGTCAAAAACTGGCAAAGATGATACTTGAAAACAAGTGGTATGAATCTGAACAGGTCAAAACAGAGGGTTTCTTTAAAGATAGTGCTGGTCGTACAAAGGAAAAGATAACCTACTTCCCTAAAATGTATTATCGACTTAAAAATGGCTTGATACAGATACGGGTGGAAATCACGCTGGGAAAATATCAAGACCAACTCTTACACTTGGAAAAGAAATTAGAGAGTGGCTTGTACTGTGAGCTGACGGATAAAGAGTTAAAGGATTCCTATGTGGAATATACTTTGCTCTATGACACCATAGCCAGTCGTATTTCTATTGATGAAGTAGAAGCTAAAGATGGTAAACTTCGCTTAATGAAAAACGTATGGTGGGAATATGATAAGCTCCCTCATATGTTGATTGCTGGTGGTACAGGTGGCGGTAAAACTTACTTTATACTGACACTGATTGAAGCCTTGCTTCATACAGATTCAAAACTGTATATTCTTGACCCGAAAAATGCTGACCTTGCGGACTTAGGTTCTGTGATGGCAAATGTCTACTATAGAAAAGAAGACTTGCTTTCTTGCATTGAAACATTCTATGAAGAAATGATGAAACGTAGTGAGGAAATGAAGCAGATGAAGAACTATAAGACTGGCAAAAATTATGCTTACTTAGGTCTCCCGGCACACTTCTTAATCTTTGATGAATACGTCGCTTTCATGGAAATGCTGGGAACAAAAGAAAACACCGCAGTTATGAATAAGCTGAAACAGATTGTCATGTTAGGTCGTCAAGCTGGCTTCTTTCTAATACTGGCTTGTCAACGTCCAGACGCAAAATATTTAGGCGACGGAATCCGTGATCAGTTTAATTTCAGAGTGGCTTTAGGTCGTATGTCTGAAATGGGCTATGGCATGATGTTTGGCAGTGACGTACAAAAGGATTTCTTCTTAAAGCGAATCAAAGGTCGTGGCTATGTTGATGTAGGAACAAGTGTCATATCAGAGTTTTATACTCCCCTTGTACCAAAAGGATATGATTTCTTGGAGGAAATTAAAAAGTTATCCAACAGCAGACAGTCCACGCAGGCGACGTGCGAAGCGGAAGTCGCAGGTGTGGACTGATCTTGCTGGCTGGTGTGGCAATAGCCACGCCAGCACTTAACCCCCCGTTTCTAACTCCGAGAATTGATTTGAAATTAAAAAGAATGCTGATAAATTAACATTCTTTTTAAGTATTCTTTGATAAAAAATAGATGTTTTGTCTGTTTAGCTACCAAAAAGCTACCAATTCTTTTTTTCAAACCAACTCCATACGAACTAATGAATTTCTTTAATTCCTCTTTTGTATTTTTCATTTGGGCAAGAGATTTTTCTAGTTCTTTTTTATCTTTCTTGTCCATATCTAATTCAGTATCATAATCAAGATTTTCTAAACCTAAATTGTCAAATTAAGTTAGACTTTTCAAGTAACTCAGAATCTGGATGATGGGTAGATTTCACGTAGTTCATTTAAAGAAATTTCATATTTAAAATAGTTCAATATCATGGCACAGCATGCTAATCCACATTCTGAATTTTCCATTTGATATATCATTGGAACTTTCACAATACTCCCTCCTTGTTCAAAATAAAGTCGATAATTTCTTCTTGTCTAAAATCTACTAATTTCTTTTGATACTTAATCTTTTTTAAATATTTATTATTTTTCGAGTAAATATAGTTTGACAAGGTAAAAACAACTTCTTCTGAAGATAAGTTCTGTGGAATAAACCAATCAGAAGATTTATGTAGTAATTTATAGTACTCACGGATAATATTTTCCTGAATATTTGAATCAAAAACTTCATTATTAGCAATTGTGAATGCTGACCCTTCACCTTTTACTTCAAAGTAAAGGTTTATCAAACATTTTTCAAATTTTGAAAAAAAAGATTTTTCTTTAGAGGTTAATTTTGCAAAATCGTCGATTGTTATATGAGGATTATTATAGAAACTATTCGCAAAGAATCTCTGATATATTTTTGAATCTTTTGAATACAAAACTATCTCTCTAATAGCATTGCCATCTGTTCCATCAATTGGTAAACATACCGTAACTAGAAAAAGAATTATATTCAAAATAAAAAATTCTGATGCGTACGGCACAAATCCCAAAAGTGCTAATATTGCGACAATTAGGTTAGCTCCACCTCCCCCAAAGAAGTAGAACACCAAATTCCTATCACTATTTTTTTCATTAGTAATGTTTCTATTACTCATTTGACAATAACCGAATGCTAATAACACTGGAAATTTGAAATATATTTTTTTTCTGAAATAGAAGAAAAAGGGAGTAGCAAGCATCTCTAGTTTATAAGATAAACATCTTCCCACTAAAAAATGACCTAGTTCATGTAATGTAATTGATATTAACGAAATTAAAATCAATCGAAAATAATAGATTAATGAATCATTTGGAAAAATTATCAATAATAGGAACAATAACGGAATCAAACATAAATATATGACAGAGTTATTTAATATTTTCAACATAATACCATTCCTCTAAACTATTAGCTTCAAAAAGGCGTTTTTTCTCCCAATACATCTTCTCAAAATGTTCGGAATCATAATTTTCTTAGAGTTATGATTTCGCACTCCTGCATATATAAATATTTTATTCATTTTAATTCATCCTCTCAATTTGAATTTAGTAGATTTTTCAAGATAGTATGGTACAAAAACAGACTTTTGTTGGCTCACATTATTACATATGTTTTGTATTAAACCAAAATCAATACTATTTTTGGAGTAGTTTTGATTTTAGTTTAAAATCATTACAGTAAACTAACTTCCCTTTTTCATCAAAAATTGTTTTAAGATAATAATAATTTCATTTTTTTCTTCTTCTGTCAGTTCATATTCCTTCAATAAACTAACAATTTCTTCTAGTCCATCATCACGTCCTTTTAAAATCTCAAAAGATGCACCAAAGATATCAGCTAATTTTTCTATTGTTTCATCTTTCGGATTTCTCCCTCCGTTCTCCCACCTAGCATACTGTGCTTGAGCAACACCTAACTTTTCAGCAACTTCTAATTGAGTAAGTCCTGCATTTAGTCGGGCTTTTTTTATATTGTCTTTTAACATTTTAAAATTCCTTTCGTTTTCCTATTGACTTATAACCAAAATGGTTGTATTATACTTATATAACCAAAATGGTTATATAAAAACAAAGCATACAAAATAAGTGATACTAGTTAAATTTATGAGTATGCAAAAACACCCCAGAAAGCTCTGCAAAGCGTTCTGAGGCTTTCGTTTAAAACCAATACAATTATACCAAAATGGTAATAAAAAGTCCATAAAAAGCAAGATATGGCTAGATTGAGGATATTATGACATCAACACAGTTGGCATTTCAAAACAACAAAATTAACAATACTCATTCTTTTTATTCGCCTAGTTTAGAAGAATATATTCAAGTAAATGATGATGTATTTAACGATATTCGAGACGAAGAAATTGAACTTCGAGCACTTGAACTGCTCTCGAGTTTTCTAGACAAGTATTTTGGGTAGTTTAAAAACTAATAAATTAGAGATTGGGAGACAAGTGCAAGGGCGCGGGCCGAAGGCAGAGCGCCCGAAGCTCGAAGTTCTCCCAATCTCTAACATAAAAGCTGGCGTCTCTAACAGCCAGCAATCAGATACACTTAAGGCAACGCCCTAAGTAACGAGTCATCGGCAAAAATCAATAGTAGCAACGAATTACGCAGATTTTAAGCATAGAAAGGAGGCGTTACATTGAAAAATACCATTCAATCTCTACGAGAATATCAAAGTCAAGTAGATTTATCAAAACTAGAAAAATCTATTTATATCAGCATTGACAGATTAACAGTAATCTTTGATAGTGAGAACCAATCACTTAGACGAATATTTCGTGAATTACGAAAATCACTCGATAATATAATTCAAGAATTTAGTATTCAAGAAAATCTAAGAGAAGACTATTTTACTCTTTATAAAACAATAAACGAAGATAGTATAAATCTAATTTTCTTCCAACTATCGGATTATGGTGGTTATCAAGTCATACGCCTAGACTTCAACCCAAACTCACTAAAAGAATTTGAGGGTTTACAAGTGTGGAGGCAGATTATGAATTACGCTCGATTAAATCGATTAGAAATTAGACTGTCACGATTAGACCTTGCTTTTGATATCTTTAATAGGCCAGAAATAGTTTTTTTACAACATATCAAAGGAGGAGTTAGTCATAAAATATTCTACGGTAGAGGGGGCAATATAGAAAGTAAATACTGGGGTGCAAGTGGTAGCAACGTTCAAGTACGTTTATACGATAAGAATATAGAGGTATTAAGTCACAAAAGAGCTGATAAATTAAATATAGAAAGCAAACCTTTTTGGTGGCGGTTAGAGTTCCAACTTCGAACAAAAGCTATAAACGAGGAAACAATTTCAGAGATTTCTAAACGATTGGAGAATTTTAGCTTTTTTAGTCTTTCAAGTGTTCCAGATGATAGCAAAGCATTTGCTTATATCTTTCTCCATGAACCTGCACTCTTACCCGAATTATTCCCCTATCTGAAACCTAACACTATTAGAGTTAAAAAGACTAGGCTTAGAAAACATTTAAAAGCATTTGATAGTAGCTCATTTTCTTTAGAGCTACAAGATGCACTTAAAGAACAAACCCCACGATTAAATAATGAACTCAAACAATTAATAGGAGAATTCCTAGAACTTACTAGTAAAGGAGAAATTGATTTATGAACGATAAATTAACTATGACAGTACAAGAAATTATGGACTTAGGTTTTTCAAAATGGACTGCTTATAATATTTTACGGCAAGCAAAACATATTATGGTCGAGCGTGGTTTCGATTTCTATAACAATAAAGGACTTGGAACTGTTCCAGTATCAGTTGTAGCAGAGATACTTGGATTGGAGGAACTACATGTCAAAAACTAGATATACCGGTGTTACGAAAGATGATAAGACTGGCAAATATACTTATTATTTTAAAGCTGGAGTTGACCTAGCTACTGGTAAACCTTATCAAGAACGTAGACGTGGTTTTCAAACCGCAAAAGAAGCCTTTGAAGCACGTACAAGAGCCTTGAATAAGATACAACAAAAAGGAGGAATTAAGCATACTCAATGGACTTTTAAGCAGTTTATGGAAGAAGTTTTTATGCCAAATTATTACGCTACAACAAGTCCGGATCTCGAACGCAGACGTCAAGTTATATTCGATGAATTTATTCAATACTTTGGTAAGAAAAAACCTAGAGAAATTACTACTTATGATGTGATTAATTATAGAAACGGTTTATTAGAGAGATATTCAAATTCATATGCAAGAAACAAGATGACTTTGCTTAATCAAGTTTTGAAAACTGCAAAAAAATATGGGTTGATTTTTCATGAAATTCCCACAAGTAATATCAGTCCAATTCCAATCATAAAAAAACATATAGATTTTTGGACAAAAGACGAGTTCCAAAAAGTAATACAATCACTTGATAAAAAGAGTTATTTTGAACACTTTGTTTATACGCTTTTTTGGCTTTATTATTTTACAGGAATGCGTGTAAATGAGGCGACTGCTCTTTATTGGGAAGATGTAGATTTTGAAAAGAAAACTCTAGCAATCAATCACAACTTACAGTATATAAACCGTGAAAATTGGGTTCGGCGTAACAAACTAAAAACTGAAAGCTCCAGACGAACTATTGGCCTTGATGATAATACTCTAAACGTACTTAAAGAATGGAAAGAACGACAAGCAAAAGTTGACAAGATACCATTCATTCTATCACTTGATGGAAATCCATATCGTAAACGTAGTATTAGAGACCAGATTCTAAAATATTCTAAACGAGCAGGAGTTAAATACATTCAACCAAAAGGTTTAAGACACTCCCATGCGTCATTACTTATTAATGAATATAATGTAAATGCTCTATATATTCAAAGACGATTAGGTCATTCTGATGTCAAAACTACACTTAGCATTTATAGTCATTTATACCCAAACGCTGATTCCGAATTAACAGATAAACTCAATCTCATATCAAGTGATTTTATCGACTAAATCTCTTTGGCTACCAAATTAGCTACCAAAAAAAGAAAATACGCCTCAAAAGCCTCATTTTAAAGGGCTTTTTTTCATATTTTCCCACTATTTCTAACAGGGGGGTACAAATCGACAGGAAACAGTCAAAAAAACATTAGAAAATCCTTTGGTTACAAGGGATTTACAAAATTTCAGCGTATGTCAAATGGGCTTTAAAAGTTGACATACGCCTTTTTGATTGGAGGGATTTTTACTGAATGAACAAACTTGGTTACAGCATTTAAAAGAAAAACGCTTGGCTTATGGACTATCTCAAAACCGTTTAGCTGTTGCGACTGGTATTACAAGGCAGTATCTAAGCGATATTGAAACAGGAAAAGTCAAGCCATCAGAGGATTTACAGCAGTCCCTTTGGGAAGCTCTGGAACGCTTCAATCCCGACGCTCCCCTTGAAATGCTGTTTGATTATGTAAGGATTCGCTTTCCGACAACAGACGTACAGCAGGTGGTCGAAAACATCTTACAACTGAAACTGTCCTATTTTCTTCATGAGGACTATGGTTTCTATTCTTATTCAGAGCATTATGCTTTAGGCGACATATTCGTCCTTTGCTCCCATGAACTGGACAAAGGAGTTCTGGTGGAATTGAAAGGTCGTGGGTGCAGACAATTTGAAAGCTATCTTCTGGCACAACAAAGAAGCTGGTATGAGTTCTTTATGGACGTTTTGGTGGCTGGCGGTGTGATGAAACGCCTTGACCTTGCCATTAACGATAAGACAGGGATTTTGAATATCCCTGTACTCACTGAAAAGTGCCAACAGGAAGAATGTATCTCCGTCTTCCGCAGTTTTAAAAGCTATCGCAGTGGCGAACTGGTACGCAAAGAGGAAAAGGAATGTATGGGAAACACCCTCTATATCGGTTCATTACAAAGTGAAGTTTATTTCTGTATCTATGAAAAGGACTACGAGCAGTACAAGAAAAATGATATTCCCATTGAAGACGCAGAAGTAAAAAACCGTTTTGAGATTCGATTGAAAAATGAGCGTGCCTATTATGCAGTCCGTGATTTACTCGTCTATGACAATCCAGAGCATACCGCCTTTAAAATTATCAATCGGTATATCCGTTTTGTAGATAAAGACGATTCCAAACCTCGTTCTGATTGGAAACTGAATGAAGAATGGGCTTGGTTTATTGGGAACAATCGTGAACGATTAAAACTAACCACAAAACCAGAGCCTTACTCCTTCCAAAGGACGCTGAACTGGCTATCTCATCAAGTTGCCCCGACCTTAAAGGTTGCGATTAAACTTGATGAAATCAACCAGACGCAGGTTGTAAAAGACATTCTCGACCATGCGAAACTGACAGACCGACACAAGCAGATTTTGAAGCAACAGTCAGTAAAAGAACAGGACGTGATAACAACAAAAAAATAACTCAAATACAAATTCATTGAATATAGAGAGGAGAACATTTTTATGAATTTTGGACAAAACCTTTATAACTGGTTTCTATCAAACGCTCAATCACTGGTGCTTTTAGCAATCGTTGTGATTGGCTTGTATCTTGGCTTCAAGCGTGAGTTTAGCAAACTGATTGGCTTTTTAATTATTGCGATTATTGCGGTTGGCTTAGTCTTCAACGCTGCTGGAGTAAAAGACATTTTACTAGAGCTATTCAATCGCATTATTGGTGCTTAAATAAAACCGTTCTTTTGTGGAATATAAGTGGTTTTCTTATGTTCCGCAAAGGAATGGTACACCAAACGAAGTGCGGTAGGGATTTTTGAATCTCTACAAAGAAAGGACGTGAATATATGGACGATATGCAAGTCTATATTGCGAATTTAGGCAAATACAATGAGGGCGAATTGGTCGGTGCGTGGTTTACCTTTCCCATTGACTTTGAGGAAGTCAAAGAGAAAATCGGCTTGAATGATGAATATGAGGAATACGCCATTCATGACTACGAGTTACCCTTTACGGTTGACGAATACACTTCCATTGGCGAACTCAATCGACTATGGGAAATGGTATCGGAATTACCCGAAGAATTACAATCGGAGCTATCTGCTCTGCTCACTCATTTTTCAAGCATTGAAGAACTAAGCGAACATCAAGAGGATATTATCATTCATTCCGATTGTGATGATATGTATGACGTGGCACGCTACTACATTGAAGAAACGGGTGCTTTAGGCGAAGTACCAGCTAGTCTTCAAAACTATATTGATTATCAAGCCTATGGTCGGGATTTAGACCTTTCAGGAACGTTTATCTCAACCAATCATGGGATTTTTGAAATCGTCTATTAAATCTGTCGGTACATTACTACTGGCAGATTTTCTATTTTACGGGGTGGCTCAATCAGCTACCCCTATTTTTTATGAAAGGATTGATTACATGAAGAAAATACGAAGCTATACCAGTATCTGGTCTGTGGAAAAGGTACTGTATTCTATCAATGATTTTAGACTTCCGTTTCCCATAACCTTTACGCAAATGACATGGTTTGTCGTGTCACTCTTTGCAGTGATGATACTTGGCAACTTGCCCCCTCTTTCCATGATAGAGGGAGCATTTCTCAAATACTTTGGGATTCCTGTGGCTTTCACATGGTTTATGTCTACAAAAACTTTTGATGGTAAAAAGCCTTATGGATTTTTGAAGTCTGTCATTGCTTATGCACTGCGACCAAAGCTGACCTATGCAGGAAAAAAAGTAACGCTTGGCAGAAACCAGCCACAAGAAGCCATTACAGCAGTTAGGAGTGAATTTTATGGCATATCCAATTAAATACATTGAAAACAATCTCGTCTGGAATAAAGACGGGGAATGTTATGCTTACTATGAGCTTGTTCCTTACAATTACTCATTTCTAAGTCCAGAACAGAAAATACAAGTGCATGATTCTTTCAGACAGCTTATCGCACAAAATCGTGATGGCAAAATTCATGCTTTACAAATCAGTACAGAATCCAGCATACGTTCTGCACAAGAGCGTTCCAAAAATGAAGTCACTGGCAAGCTCAAAGCGGTTGCCTATGACAAAATCGACCAACAGACAGACGCTTTAATATCCATGATTGGCGAAAATCAAGTGAACTACCGTTTCTTTATCGGCTTTAAGTTGCTTCTCAACGATCAGGAGTTTTCTATGAAAAGTCTTACCGTTGAAGCAAAAAATGCTTTGTCTGATTTTGTCTATGATGTGAACCATAAGCTGATGGGCGATTTTGTTAGTATGAGTAATGATGAAATCCTGCGTTTTCAGAAGATGGAAAAGCTCTTAGAAAATAAAATCTCTCGTCGTTTCAAAATCCGCAGGTTAGATAAGGACGACTTCGGCTATCTGATTGAACACCTTTACGGACAGACAGGCACTGCCTATGAAGAGTATGAGTACCATCTATCAAAGAAAAAGCTGGATAATGAAACGCTGATTAAATACTATGACTTGATTAAGCCTACTCGCTGTTTGGTGGAAGAAAAACAGCGATATTTGAAAATCCAGCAGGAAGATGAAACCGTCTATGTAGCTTACTTTACCATTAACAGCATTGTCGGAGAACTGGACTTCCCGTCCTCTGAAATCTTCTACTACCAGCAACAGCAATTTACATTCCCGATTGATACGTCAATGAATGTGGAAATTGTAGCGAATCGTAAAGCCCTATCTACTGTCCGCAATAAAAAGAAAGAACTGAAAGACTTGGATAACCACGCTTGGCAAAGTGATAATGAAACCAGCTCCAATGTGGCGGAAGCTCTGGAAAGTGTGAATGAGCTGGAAACCAATTTAGACCAAAGCAAGGAATCTATGTACAAGCTGTCTTATGTGGTAAGGGTATCAGCAAATGATCTTGACGAACTCAAACGTCGTTGTAATGAAGTGAAAGATTTTTATGACGATTTAAGCGTAAAACTGGTACGACCATTTGGGGATATGCTCGGCTTACATGAAGAATTTTTACCTGCCAGCAAGCGTTATATGAATGATTATATTCAATACGTGACCTCTGATTTCCTCGCTGGTTTAGGTTTTGGTGCTACTCAAATGCTGGGGGAAAATGAGGGGATTTATGTTGGCTACAGCTTAGATACTGGACGCAATGTCTATCTGAAACCTGCTCTTGCCAGTCAAGGGGTTAAGGGTTCAGTAACCAATGCGTTAGCGTCGGCTTTTGTTGGTTCGCTGGGTGGTGGTAAATCCTTTGCGAATAACCTTATCGTCTATTATGCGGTGCTTTATGGGGCACAAGCAGTGATTGTAGACCCAAAAGCAGAACGTGGCAGATGGAAAGAAACCTTGCCAGAGATTTCCCATGAAATCAATATCGTCACTCTGACTTCTGATGAGAAAAACAAAGGCTTACTTGACCCTTATGTGATTATGAAAAATCCCAAAGATTCTGAATCACTGGCTATTGATATTCTGACATTCCTTACGGGGATTTCCTCTCGTGATGGGGAACGCTTCCCAATCCTTAGAAAAGCCATTCGTGCAGTAACCAATAGTGAAGTACGAGGGTTGATGAAAGTGATTGAGGAATTACGGGTTGAGAATACGCCACTAAGTACCAGTATAGCCGACCATATCGAAAGTTTTACAGACTATGACTTTGCACATTTATTATTCAGTAATGGTTATGTGGAGCAGTCTATCAGCTTAGAAAAACAACTGAACATTATACAGGTTGCGGACTTGGTACTTCCCGACAAGGAAACTTCCTTTGAGGAATATACCACTATGGAGCTTTTATCCGTTGCTATGCTGATTGTCATTAGTACCTTTGCTTTAGACTTTATCCATACAGACCGAAGCATTTTCAAGATTGTAGATTTAGACGAAGCATGGAGCTTTTTACAGGTAGCACAAGGAAAAACACTATCTATGAAGCTGGTTCGGGCTGGTCGTGCTATGAACGCTGGGGTATATTTCGTGACCCAAAATACAGACGACCTCTTAGATGAAAAACTGAAAAATAACCTCGGCTTAAAATTTGCATTTCGTTCCACTGACCTTAACGAGATTAAAAAGACCTTAGCCTTTTTTGGTGTAGACCCAGAGGACGAAAACAATCAGAAGCGATTGCGTGATTTGGAAAACGGGCAATGCCTTATCAGTGATTTATATGGTCGTGTCGGTGTGATACAGTTCCACCCTGTATTTGAAGAACTGCTCCATGCCTTTGATACCAGACCACCTGTGCGAAAAGAGGTGTAAATGTGAAACCATCAATAGTAAACAGAATAAAATCAAACTGGACGCTGAAACGTCTAGGTAAAGTGGCAATGACAGTGGCTTTCACACTTGTGATTGCCATTTTTCTTTTAGCCATGCTGGGAACGGTGGTTCAAGCTGCGGGCTTGGTAGATGATACGGTCAATGTGGCAAATGAATACAGCCGATACCCACTTGAAAACTATCAACTGGATTTTTATGTGGATAATAGCTGGGGCTGGCTTCCGTGGAACTGGTCGGACGGGATTGGAAAACAGGTCATGTATGGACTATATGCCATTACCAATTTTATTTGGACAATCAGTTTGTATGTTTCCAATGCGACAGGTTACTTAGTACAGGAAGCCTATTCCTTAGACTTCATTTCCGCTACAGCAGATTCCATTGGTAAGAATATGCAGACCTTAGCTGGTGTGAGTGCAAACGGATTTTCAACAGAGGGTTTCTATGTTGGATTCCTCTTACTCTTGATTTTGGTTCTTGGGGTTTATGTTGCCTATACGGGACTGATAAAGAGAGAAACCACAAAGGCAATTCATGCCATTATGAATTTTGTGCTGGTGTTTATCCTATCGGCTTCCTTTATTGCCTACGCTCCCGACTACATTAAAAAAATCAATGACTTTTCATCAGACATCAGTAATGCCAGTTTATCACTTGGCACGAAGATTGTCATGCCCCATTCCGATAGTCAAGGCAAGGACAGCGTGGACTTAATCAGAGATAGCCTGTTTTCCATACAGGTTCAGCAACCGTGGCTACTGCTTCAATACAACAGTTCAGACATTGAAAGTATCGGTATTGACCGTGTGGAAAGCCTGCTCTCCACCAGCCCAGATTCCAACAATGGCGAAGACAGAGAAAAAATTGTTGCGGAAGAAATTGAAGACAGAAGCAATACCAATCTAACCATTACAAAGACCATTAACCGTTTAGGTACAGTCTTCTTCCTATTTGTCTTCAATATTGGGATTTCCATATTTGTATTCCTATTAACAGGAATCATGATTTTCTCGCAGGTACTTTTTATCATCTATGCTATGTTTCTGCCTGTGAGCTTTATTTTAAGCATGATTCCATCATTTGATGGTATGTCAAAACGAGCCATAACAAAGCTCTTTAATACCATTTTGACACGAGCTGGAATCACATTGATTATTACGACAGCATTTAGTATTTCAACCATGCTCTATACCTTATCGGCTGGTTATCCGTTCTTTTTGATTGCTTTTCTACAGATTGTGACCTTTGCAGGAATCTACTTCAAGCTGGGCGATTTAATGAGTATGTTTTCTCTACAGAGTAACGATTCTCAAAGTGTGGGAAGTCGTGTGATGAGAAAACCTCGTATGCTTATGCACGCTCACATGCACCGTCTACAGCGGAAACTTGGACGTTCCATGACTACTCTAGGGGCTGGGTCTGCCATTGTTACAGGTAAAAAAGGACAGTCGGGTTCGGGGAGTTCTGCAAGGACACAAGCAGATCACTCCCGACCAGACGGAAAGGAAAAATCAACACTTGGAAAACGTATCGGTCAAACCATCGGTACAGTAGCTGATACCAAAGACAGAATGGTAGACACTGCTAGTGGTTTGAAAGAACAGGTTAAAGATTTGCCGACCAATGCAAGATATGCAGTATATCAAGGAAAATCCAAAGTAAAAGAGAATGTCCGTGATTTAACCAGTAGTATTTCTCAAACCAAAGCGGACAGAGCCAGTGGACGCAAGGAACAGCAGGAACAAAGGCGAAAAACCATTGCGAAGCGTCGCTCTGAAATGGAACAGGTCAAACAGAAAAAACAGCCTGCTTCTTCTGTTCATGAAAGACCGACTACAAGACAAGAACAATATCATGATGAACAGACCTCAAAACAGTCTAATATTCAGACTTCATATAAGGAATCTCAACAAGCCAAACAAGAGCGTCCAGCAGTTAAGTCCGATTTTTCAAGTCCAAAAGTGGAACGCCAAGGCAATACCGTTCAAGAAAAAACCGTTCAAAAGCCAGCAACTTCAACCACTACAGCAGATAGAACTTCACAACGTCCAATCACAAAAGAACGTCCGTCTACTGTTCAAAGAGTACCACTACAAAATACAAGAAGTAGACCACCAATCAAAACCGCCACCATTAAGAAAGTCGGTAAGAAACCATGAAGTTGAAAACTTTAGTGATTGGTGGTTCTGGATTATTCTTGATGGTCTTCTCACTGCTTCTGTTTGTTGCCATTTTATTTTCAGATGAACAGGACAGCGGAATTTCCAATATTCATTATGGAGGTGTGAATGTTTCCGCAGAAGTGCTGGCTCATAAGCCTATGGTAGAAAAATATGCCAAAGAATATGGCGTTGAAGAATATGTCAACATACTTCTTGCGATTATACAGGTGGAATCGGGCGGTACTGCGGAAGATGTTATGCAGTCCTCGGAATCCCTCGGTCTTCCACCTAATTCATTGAGTACAGAAGAATCCATTAAGCAAGGTGTGAAGTATTTCAGTGAATTATTAGCCAGTAGCGAAAGGCTCAGTGTAGATTTAGAATCGGTTATCCAGTCCTACAATTATGGTGGTGGTTTCTTAGGGTATGTGGCTAATCGTGGAAATAAATATACCTTTGAACTGGCTCAAAGTTTCTCAAAAGAGTATTCAGGTGGCGAAAAAGTGTCTTACCCCAATCCCATAGCCATACCTATCAATGGGGGCTGGCGATACAACTATGGCAATATGTTTTATGTGCAACTGGTAACGCAGTATCTTGTCACAACAGAGTTTGATGATGATACGGTACAAGCCATCATGGACGAAGCACTGAAATATGAGGGCTGGCGATACGTTTACGGTGGAGCTTCCCCGACTACTTCTTTTGATTGTAGCGGACTGACACAATGGACGTATGGAAAAGCTGGAATTAACTTACCACGAACCGCACAACAGCAATATGATGTGACCCAGCATATCCCACTATCGGAAGCACAAGCTGGCGATTTGGTTTTCTTTCATTCTACCTATAACGCTGGCTCTTATATTACTCATGTTGGGATATACCTTGGCAATAACCGTATGTTTCATGCAGGCGACCCAATCGGTTATGCCGACTTAACAAGCCCCTACTGGCAACAGCATTTAGTGGGAGCAGGACGAATCAAACAATGAGAAAGGAAGATTTAATGATGAAATTTAGAAAAAATCAGAATAAAGAAAAACAGATACCAAAGGAAAAGAAACCTCGTGTCTACTATAAGGTCAATCCTCATAAAAAGGTTGTGATTGCCTTGTGGGTACTTTTAGGGCTTAGTTTCAGCTTTGCGATATTCAAGCACTTTACAGCTATAGATACTCATACTATTCACGAAACAACTATCATAGAAAAGGAATACGTTGATACTCATCATGTAGAAAATTTTGTAGAGAACTTTGCGAAAGTCTACTATTCATGGGAGCAATCCGATAAGTCCATTGATAATCGAATGGAAAGTCTAAAAGGCTATCTGACAGATGAACTTCAAGCTCTCAATGTTGATACAGTACGCAAAGATATTCCTGTATCGTCTTCTGTAAGAGGATTTCAGATATGGACGGTAGAGCCAACTGGCGACAATGAGTTTAATGTAACCTACAGTGTAGACCAGCTCATTACAGAGGGAGAAAATACAAAGACCGTCCACTCTGCTTATATAGTGAGTGTCTATGTAGATGGTTCTGGAAATATGGTACTGGTTAAGAATCCGACCATTACCAACATACCTAAGAAATCAAGTTATAAACCAAAAGCCATTGAAAGTGAGGGGACGGTTGATTCCATTACAACCAATGAAATCAATGAGTTTTTAACGACGTTCTTCAAGCTCTATCCTACAGCGACAGCCAGTGAACTTTCCTACTATGTGAATGACGGGATATTAAAACCAATCGGAAAAGAGTACATCTTTCAAGAACTGGTAAATCCTATTCACAATCGTAAGGATAATCAAGTCACGGTATCGCTGACAGTGGAGTATATCGACCAGCAGACCAAAGCAACGCAGGTATCTCAATTTGATTTGGTACTTGAAAAGAACGGGAGTAATTGGAAGATTATAGAATAACAAATATTGGTACATTATTACAGCTATTTTGTAATCACGTACTCTCTTTGATAAAAAATTGGAGATTCCTTTACAAATATGCTCTTACGTGCTATTATTTAAGTATCTATTTAAAAGGAGTTAATAAATATGCGGCAAGGTATTCTTAAATAAACTGTCAATTTGATAGTGGGAACAAATAATTGGATGTCCTTTTTTAGGAGGGCTTAGTTTTTTGTACCCAGTTTAAGAATACCTTTATCATGTGATTCTAAAGTATCCGGAGAATATCTGTATGCTTTGTATGCCTATGGTTATGCATAAAAATCCCAGTGATAAGAGTATTTATCACTGGGATTTTTATGCCCTTTTGGGCTTTTGAATGGAGGAAAATCACATGAAAATTATTAATATTGGAGTTTTAGCTCATGTTGATGCGGGAAAAACTACCTTAACAGAAAGCTTATTATATAACAGTGGAGCGATTACAGAATTAGGAAGCGTGGACAGAGGTACAACGAAAACGGATAATACGCTTTTAGAACGTCAGAGAGGAATTACAATTCAGACGGCGATAACCTCTTTTCAGTGGAAAAATACTAAGATAAACATCATAGACACGCCAGGACATATGGATTTTTTAGCAGAAGTATATCGTTCATTATCAGTATTAGATGGGGCAATTCTACTGATTTCTGCAAAAGATGGCGTACAAGCACAAACTCGTATATTGTTTCATGCACTTAGGAAAATAGGTATTCCCACAATCTTTTTTATCAATAAGATTGACCAAAATGGAATTGATTTATCAACGGTTTATCAGGATATTAAAGAGAAACTTTCTGCGGAAATTGTAATCAAACAGAAGGTAGAACTGCATCCTAATATGCGTGTAATGAACTTTACCGAATCTGAACAATGGGATATGGTAATAGAAGGAAATGATTACCTTTTGGAGAAATATACGTCTGGGAAATTATTGGAAGCATTAGAACTCGAACAAGAGGAAAGCATAAGATTTCATAATTGTTCCCTGTTCCCTGTTTATCACGGAAGTGCAAAAAACAATATAGGGATTGATAACCTTATAGAAGTGATTACGAATAAATTTTATTCATCAACACATCGAGGTCAGTCTGAACTTTGCGGAAAAGTTTTCAAAATTGAGTATTCGGAAAAAAGACAGCGTCTTGCATATATACGTCTTTATAGTGGCGTACTGCATTTGCGAGATTCGGTTAGAATATCGGAAAAGGAAAAAATAAAAATTACAGAAATGTATACTTCAATAAATGGTGAATTATGTAAAATCGATAAGGCTTATTCCGGGGAAATTGTTATTTTGCAGAATGAGTTTTTGAAGTTAAATAGTGTTCTTGGAGATACAAAGCTATTGCCACAGAGAGAGAGAATTGAAAATCCCCTCCCTCTGCTGCAAACGACTGTTGAACCGAGCAAACCTCAACAAAGGGAAATGTTACTTGATGCACTTTTAGAAATCTCCGACAGTGACCCGCTTCTGCGATATTATGTGGATTCTGCGACACATGAAATCATACTTTCTTTCTTAGGGAAAGTACAAATGGAAGTGACTTGTGCTATGCTGCAAGAAAAGTATCATGTGGAGATAGAAATAAAAGAGCCTACAGTCATTTATATGGAAAGACCGTTAAAAAAAGCAGAGTATACCATTCACATCGAAGTTCCACCGAATCCTTTCTGGGCTTCCATTGGTCTATCTGTAGCACCGCTTCCATTAGGGAGCGGAGTACAGTATGAGAGCTCGGTTTCTCTTGGATACTTAAATCAATCGTTTCAAAATGCAGTTATGGAGGGGATACGCTATGGCTGTGAACAAGGATTGTATGGTTGGAATGTGACGGACTGTAAAATCTGTTTTAAGTATGGCTTATACTATAGCCCTGTTAGTACCCCAGCAGATTTTCGGATGCTTGCTCCTATTGTATTGGAACAAGTCTTAAAAAAAGCTGGAACAGAATTGTTAGAGCCATATCTTAGTTTTAAAATTTATGCGCCACAGGAATATCTTTCACGAGCATACAACGATGCTCCTAAATATTGTGCGAACATCGTAGACACTCAATTGAAAAATAATGAGGTCATTCTTAGTGGAGAAATCCCTGCTCGGTGTATTCAAGAATATCGTAGTGATTTAACTTTCTTTACAAATGGACGTAGTGTTTGTTTAACAGAGTTAAAAGGGTACCATGTTACTACCGGTGAACCTGTTTGCCAGCCCCGTCGTCCAAATAGTCGGATAGATAAAGTACGATATATGTTCAATAAAATAACTTAGTGTATTTTATGTTGTTATATAAATATGGTTTCTTGTTAAATAAGATGAAATATTTTTTAATAAAGATTTGAATTAAAGTGTAAAGGAGGAGATAGTTATTATAAACTACAAGTGGATATTGTGTCCTGTATGTGGAAATAAAACACGATTAAAGATAAGGGAAGATACTGAATTAAAAAAATTCCCCCTCTATTGTCCGAAATGCAGACAAGAAAATTTAATTGAAATAAAGCAGTTCAAAGTAACTGTGATTACAGAGCCAGACGCAAAGACGCAGAGCCGATAAAATGAGATTAATACAATCTCATTTTATCGGCTCTTTCCGTTATGTATGGATTCTTTTAATTAGTCTTCGATGTTTCTTGCTTCGTTGATACCGCTGGCTAAAGATTCCATTAAGGATAGTTCTTTGTCTGTAAAGCTATCCATGTATTTCTCTATCTGTAATCGTCGGGTGCTTTTTACCAAGTTATTAGCAGGTAAGAAAAATTCATCAACGGAAACATGAAGTAACGATACAAGGTCATAAAGAACTTGTATGCTGGGGTGTTGCCCTTTATTTTCAATATTAGTTAAGTACCGTGGGTCAATTTCAATCAATGCTCCCACTTGTTCACGAGTTAAACCTCGTTTCAATCGAGCTTCTTTAATGGCTAAACCAAAGGCTCTAAAATCATATTTATCTTCTTTTTTACGCATAGTAGACCACCTCTATACATTTTATTGTTCCTACTGAATTAAAAACAGGTATAGAAAAACGTGTTATATGGTTTATAGGTTTATATTTAATAAAAAGCACTACTAAACGCCAATAAAAAAAACCGTTATATGGTAGTGCTATTTACGCTGTTAAAATATTGTATATTACTTCCAAATGGCGGTTTGTTGGAGGTCAACGTCGCCATGAAGTACATCATATACAATAAATTTCCTTACATTGGGTTCTTGTCAAAAAAAGTCGTCTATCTGCAATAGATAAGTACGTCCACCAATGTGGTTTTATAAATCATATAGATAGAATAACAGAAGCATGTAAACAGAGAAATAAATCTGTTTATATGCTTTTTTGGCTATTCAGAACTTTTTTACAAAGTTTATTTATCAGTAATGCAACAAATCCCCCTTTCACATTGGGACTAAGAGTGAAAGGAGATAAACGAGCAAGGCTCACTTCCTTTCCTAGACAGAAAGGGGGTGAGAAACATGAAACCATCTTCTTTTCAGACCACAATAGAAAATCAGTTTGACTATATCTGTAAACGTGCTATGGAAGACGAGCGAAAGAATTATATGCTTTATCTTTCAAGGATTGCAAAGCGTGAGGTGTCCTTTTCGGATGTTGGCGATTATCTTGTTAGCCAGTTTGCGACAACAGATAACTATTCAACTGACTTTCAGATTTTTACACTCAATGGGTTATCAGTAGGCGTTGAAAATGATTTGTTGAGTGAAGCATTACGTGAGTTGCCAGACAAGAAACGTGAAATTCTACTGCTGTTTTACTTTATGGACATGAGCGATTCAGAAATTGCAGACCTGTTGAAATTGAACCGTTCTACTGTCTATCGGCATAGAACCAGTGGACTAGCCTTAATTAAAAAGTTTATGGAGGAATTTGAAGAATGAAAACACAATATCCTATGATTCCCTTTCCTCTCATTGTAAAGGCAACAGATGGCGATACCGAAGCGATTAACCAGATTCTACATCATTACAGAGGGTACATAACGAAGCGTTCCCTACGACTTATGAAAGATGAATATGGCAATCAAAGTATGGTCGTTGATGAAGTCTTACGTGGAAGAATGGAAACCAGACTGATTACAAAGATTTTGTCATTTGAAATTAAGTAATATCCTCTCTCCTTTCGTGGAAGCGTGCTAAACCATTCCACGCTTCCCGAACAGGGAGGTTTGTTATTCCACCAAAGCATATTGAGCTTTCAATGTGTTTTGATAGGCTAACGAGCCATTGTTCTTTGAAAACTGAATAAAAGTAATCGAATACGTTTCGATAAGAAAAGAGCCAACGGAACTAACCGCCATGACCTATCTTATAAAGATAGCGAGCGATTCATGTTAGTGATCCGAGAAGCAATCTTTAGCAGGATTGCCTGCAACGACATTCTTATCGTGATAATGATACTCCCATACAGTCAATAGTCCGAGCGTGATAAAACCGTCGCAGGCAATGAGTATGGCTACATGAGAACCATGCAGGGGTGGAACTCCCGTGAGCTTTGCTAAAGCTGTTCGATTGCTGGTAAAACAACTTTTATGAAATCCAAATAAGTGATTTGGAAAGGAGGATTTTATGAAGCAGACTGACATTCCTATTTGGGAACGTTATACCCTAACCATTGAAGAAGCGTCAAAATATTTTCGTATTGGCGAAAACAAGCTACGACGCTTGGCAGAGGAAAATAAAAATGCAAATTGGCTGATTATGAATGGCAATCGTATTCAGATTAAACGAAAACAATTTGAAAAAATTATAGATACATTGGACGCAATCTAGCGTCGCCAAAGGGTCTTGTATATGATAAAATAGTATTAAGTCGTATCAAGGCTCTTTCCATAAAGGAAAGGAGCAAATGCCATGTCAGAAAAAAGACGTGACAATAAAGGTCGAATCTTAAAGACTGGAGAGAGCCAACGAAAAGACGGAAGATACTTATACAAATATATAGATTCATTTGGAGAACCGCAATTTGTTTACTCGTGGAAACTTGTGGCTACAGACCGAGTACCAGCAGGAAAGCGTGATTGTATCTCACTTAGAGAGAAAATCGCAGAGTTACAGAAAGACATTCATGATGGTATTGATGTTGTAGGAAAGAAAATGACACTCTGCCAGCTTTACGCAAAACAGAACGCTCAAAGACCAAAGGTTAGAAAAAACACTGAAACTGGACGCAAATATCTTATGGATATTTTGAAGAAAGACAAGTTAGGTGTAAGAAGTATTGACAGTATTAAGCCATCAGACGCTAAAGAATGGGCTATTAGAATGAGTGAAAATGGTTATGCTTATCAAACCATCAATAACTACAAACGTTCTTTAAAGGCTTCATTCTATATTGCTATACAAGATGATTGTGTTCGGAAGAATCCATTTGACTTTCAACTGAAAGCAGTTCTTGATGATGATACTGTCCCTAAGACCGTACTAACAGAAGAACAGGAAGAAAAACTGTTAGCCTTTGCAAAAGCTGATAAAACCTACAGCAAAAATTATGATGAAATTCTGATACTCTTAAAAACAGGTCTTCGTATTTCAGAGTTTGGTGGTTTGACACTTCCAGATTTAGATTTTGAGAATCGTCTTGTCAATATAGACCATCAGCTATTGAGAGATACTGAAATTGGGTACTACATTGAAACACCAAAGACCAAAAGTGGCGAACGTCAAGTTCCTATGGTTGAAGAAGCCTATCAAGCATTTAAGCGAGTGTTAGCGAATCGAAAGAATGATAAGCGTGTTGAGATTGATGGATATAGTGATTTCCTCTTTCTTAATAGAAAGAACTATCCAAAAGTGGCAAGTGATTACAACGGCATGATGAAAGGTCTTGTTAAGAAATACAATAAGTATAACGAGGATAAATTGCCACACATCACTCCACATAGTTTGCGACATACATTCTGTACCAACTATGCAAATGCAGGAATGAATCCAAAGGCATTACAGTACATTATGGGACATGCTAATATAGCCATGACGCTGAACTATTACGCACATGCAACATTCGATTCTGCAATGGCAGAAATGAAACGCTTGAATAAAGAGAAGCAACAGGAGCGTCTTGTTGCTTAGTAGTACAAATGAATTTACTACTTATTTACCACTTCTGACAGCTAAGACATGAGGAAATATGCAAAGAAACGTGAAGTATCTTCCTACAGTAAAAATACTCGAAAGCACATAGAATAAGGCTTTACGAGCATTTAAGAAAATATAAAAAGATAATTAGAAATTTATACTTTGTTTAAAGATAAAAAAAATCTCCCTGCAAAGCAGAGAGAGTGTAAACGTAGACAAGTGCTCATTTATAAAAATCTATTAACTTCAATAAAGATAAATAACTTTATTGGTTAGGGTTATTCAGTCATCTACTGAAACTTTCCGCCGTGAGAAAAGTGCTAGAAACAATATTGTTTCTAGCACTCGGAATTATTGAGACCTCAGGCTCAATAATTAGTCATGGAACTTCATAGAAGTTCGCTGACGTCCGTTCTCGCCTAAGGAAAGTTTCTAAGATGACTTTGTCTTCAATCTTATTCTTCTAAACACATAGAAAATTCGTTTAGTTCTTGTCCCATTTAATCTTGTTTAGACAAATGAAGGTTAGGAATATTATTCCATCTTTGTCCCCTTATTTAAAATATTGCCCATTTTTCCTAGTCCCATCAGTAAGAGAGGGAAAGTGATAAGTGTTATAAGTCCTAGCCCAAGAAAAACAGCTACAAATCCACAAGTATCGATAAACCAACCAGTCAGTGGGAAGATAACGATCATGGATAGACTAAACATCATCGAATTGATACTAAGCATGGTTGCTCGAACACTAGATGGTAAATAGCCTTGTAAATCATTGTAGTAAATGGGTTGATAAACCGCGTATAGGGCATTGGTTAGAAGATAAACACTCAGATAGGCCAATGGAGTATTCAACCCTACCAAAAACAAGGCCAGACCTGTCAGTGCAACTAAAATTGGAAAGACTTGATTGCTATTCCATTTTTTACCGATTTGACTAGCCAGATAAACCGCTAGAAGATTTAAGAGACTACCAACAAGCATGATGAGCGATACTTGCCAACTGGCTAGGTCACTGATTTTCTGTTGGTAGTAAAAATAAAACATACACATGATGGTTCCTACCAGCTGAAAGGTGAACATCCAGTAAAACAAGACTGGTTTCTCCTGCCATTCTTGTTTCACTACCACCAATATCCGTTTTAAGGTTAAGTGATTTCTTTCACCACTCTTGCTCTCTGGCTCTTTCATTAGAAAAATCAAGAGAATGGATAGCGATGAAAGGCCAATAGCAATCAAGTAAGTCCAAGCCAATGCTCCGTGAATAAAGAAGCCTGCCACCACTGTCCCTAAAGTTCGGGTGACTTCAGCCACACCAGACAAGAAGCTAGAAATCTGAAGATAATGGTCCTTTTGACCCGCTTCTACAGCTGAATCATATAAGAAAGCCGTACTGGTCCCCGAATCAAAATTGTAGGACCAAGCACTGACCATCATGGCAAGCGCATAGATCCAAAAATTCCCTTGACCAAACAAAATCAAGATAGAAGACACAATACTAGCCAAGCGAGCCAAATAGAGATTGGTCTTGTAGCTAAACCGATCGGCCAACATACCAGATGGGATCTCACACAAGAGACTTGTCCCATGGAAGATACTTTCTAATAGACCGATTTGAAGTAAGGAAAGACCATTCTGAATGAAAAATAAAATCCAAAAACTAGTGATTCCAAAATAAGATGTGAATTCCAGTCCTGCTAGGAGTGGAATATTGCCTTTGTAAGTTCTTTTAAACATTGTTTTCTCTCTTTCAATATGTAGGATGATTGTTTCTAAAAGACTTACCTAGATTTGCCTACATTTCCTCCACCTCTTTCATTTAAAGTAAAAACGCCAACTGGCGTTTTTAGAGTTATTAAGGCTTGATACGGTGCAACATACGTGGGAATGGAATAGCTTCACGGATATGTTTTGTTCCAGCTGCGAAGGTTACCATACGCTCGATACCAATACCAAATCCACCGTGTGGTACGGTACCGTATTTACGTAGGTCAAGGTAGAATTCGTATTCTGTACGATCCATACCAAGTGATTCCATCTTAGCGACAAGAGCATCGTAGTCTTCCTCACGCATTGAACCACCGATGATTTCTCCGTAACCTTCTGGTGCAAGCAAATCTGCACAAAGCACGCGATCTGGATTACCAGGAACTGGTTTCATGTAGAAGGCCTTGATAGCTGCTGGGTAGTTGATTACGAAGGTTGGCACACCAAAGTGGTTTGAAATCCAAGTTTCGTGTGGAGAACCAAAGTCATCACCATGCTCAAGATGCTCGTAGTCAGCATCTTCATCATTTTCATGCTCTTGCAAGAGATCAATGGCTTCATCGTAAGTAATACGTTTGAACGGCTCAGCAATATAGCGTTTCAAGAGCTCTGTATCACGTTCCAAAGTTTCCAAGGCTTGAGGAGCACGATCCAGAACACCTTGAAGCAACGCTTTAACATAAGCTTCTTGCAAGTCAAGTGACTCGTCGTGTGTCAAGTATGAATACTCCGCATCCATCATCCAGAACTCTGTCAAGTGACGGCGAGTCTTAGATTTCTCTGCACGGAATACTGGACCAAAGTCAAAGACGCGACCAAGGGCCATAGCTCCAGCTTCAAGGTAAAGCTGACCAGATTGGCTCAAGTATGCTGGTGTACCAAAGTAGTCTGTTTCGAAAAGTTCTGTAGAATCTTCAGCTGCATTTCCTGAAAGGATTGGGCTATCAAATTTCATGAAGCCGTTCTTGTCAAAGAACTCATAAGTTGCATAGATAATAGCGTTACGGATTTGCATAACAGCGACTTGTTTGCGTGAACGCAACCACAAGTGACGGTTATCCATCAAGAAGTCTGTCCCGTGCTCTTTTGGAGTGATTGGGTAATCTTGAGATTCACCGATGACTTCAATGTCTGTAATATCGAGCTCATAACCAAATTTAGAACGCTCGTCTTCTTTGACAATCCCAGTCACAAAGACAGACGTTTCCTGGCTCAAGCGTTTGATGGTATCAAATTTTTCAAGCCCCACTTCTTCACCAAATTTTTCGATAAAGTTTGGTTTGAAAGCTACACCTTGGAAGAAGGCAGTCCCGTCACGCAATTGCAAGAAGGCAATTTTCCCTTTTCCTGATTTATTCGCCACCCAAGCACCGATAGTCACTTCTTGACCGACATAGTCTTTTACTTCGATGATGGTAATCCGTTTTGTCATAATACATCTTCCTTTTCTCATTGTACTTGTCCGAAGACATGGTCACCTTTCATTTTACCACAAATAAGAGCCGATAGCTATCTCTCACAATCTAAAAATCCGGCTTTTTTAACGAAAACAGACTTTTTTTAAAAAAAGTAAATTAACTTTCTCAAATTCTTGAACCGATTTAAATATTTCATCCTATATTTTGATTATTCAAAGGAAAATCCTGTTATTTTAACCTTTCTAGCAGACATTTTTGACAAGCAAAAAGCTTGCAAGTTATACTATCAGTATGTATAAGGAGGAAAATATGAAAAAGAAACTTCAACTCACTACGGGATTGTGTGCAGCTGTTTTAGCCCTCAGTCTCGCAACAACCACTTTTGCGGATGAGCAGACAGCACCTGTCACTGCTCCTATCTCTGAACGACAAGATACGGTTGCTCCTGTCTCAGTAGATACAGATGGTTCAGCTGCTGCCGTTTCCGACCAAGCACTAGCGCCACTTCCTAGCGAAGAAACAACTAGCTCAACAGTTGAGGAAGCAACTCCAGCTCCTGCTGAGACTCCAGTGGATCCACGAATCTCTGAAATCCGTGTGATCCATCGTCGTCGGACTCTTAAACCAGACTATTATCCAGTCGCTACTTCAACAGATGTCGTCTACAAAACAGTTGAAGCCCATGCTTTTACTGAATATGACGTCTCTGGGAATGGTCCAGCAACAGTTACAGACGAAAACGGAAAAACATGGTACCGAGTGAGATATTCTGATCTTGGCATCAAAGATGGTTTCCATTACAATAGCGCTCCTGAAAAAGGGACTACTACAGCACCAGTCATTGAAGTCATTCATCTCTATGACGATATTGATTTGAATCCAGATGTTATTAAACGAGCTCGTTATGTAGATGAAAATGGACAAGAAATTGCGCCTGCACAAGAAAACAGCGTTGAGCGTAGCCTTGATCTGGCTTATGAAGCTGGTCTTCCAACAGCACCCGCTCAGATCCAAGCTAATGGAAAAACATATGTCTACCAATCTGCTAACAAAGAAGAATTAACCTCCCACAAACTTCATGTTTCTAACTTGGTGACTGTGACCTATTTCTATAAAGAAATCACTACACCTGTTGTTGAAAAACCTGTGACTCCTTCTGTTCCAGAAAAACCTAGTCAAAAACTTCGTCTTCCAAAAGGAAATAAGGGAGTGAAAACACGTGTACCGGTTAGCAAGAAGACTCAATCAAAACCTTCTAGTCCAGAAGTGAAAAAGTTCCGCCTTCCAAAAGGGAACAATGGGGTTAAGACCCGTGTAGCTGTGAAAAAAGGAAGCACAATTCTTTCTGTTGATTACTTATAATTCTATAGAAAAAAACCTTGGTCAACTCAACCAAGGTTCTTTTCTTTTAATTTTCCATAAATTGATGCAAGCGACGAACAGCTTCCTTTAGAGTCTCCAGGTCAGTAGCATAGCTAAGACGGACATTTTCTGGAGCTCCAAATCCAGCACCTGTAATAAGGGCAACCCCTACTTCTTCCAGAATAGCAGTTGCAAACTCTGTCACATCTGAATAGCCCTTCATCTCCATGGCTTTTGTGACATTAGGGAAGAGATAGAAGGCTCCCTGGGGCTTGATCACATCAAAGCCAGGAACTTCACACAGGAGAGGATATATAGTATTCAAGCGCTCCTCAAAGGCTTGACGCATGACTTCTACAGAGTCTTGCGGACCAGTTAGAGCTTCGATTGTTGCGTACTGTGAAACAGCTGTCAGGTTCGAAGTTGTCTGACCAGTCAATTTACTCATGGCTGCGATAATCTCTGGGTCACCAACCGCATAGCCAACCCGCCAACCAGTCATGGCATAGGCTTTAGAAACTCCATTAATCACAATCGTTTGTTTGCGGATAGCTTCGGATAAGCTTGAGATTGGAACGAACTCATTCCCGTTATAAACCAGGCGACCATAGATATCATCTGCAAGGATAAGAATATCATGCTCTACAGCCCAATTTCCAATCGCTAAGAGTTCTTCTTTGCTATAAATCATTCCAGTCGGATTAGATGGTGAGTTCAAAACCAAGACCTTAGTCTTTTCTGTTCTAGCCTCTTCTAATTGCTCCACTGTGACTTTAAAGTTATTGGCTTGAGTTCCTTTCACATAAACAGGAACACCTTCTGCCATCAGAACTTGGTCCCCGTAACTAACCCAGTAGGGGGTCGGAATGAGCACTTCATCGCCAGGATCGACCACAGCCATAAAGAAGGTATAAAGTGAGAACTTAGCACCTGTCGCGAAGGTAACTTGGTTGGGTGATACTGAATATCCATAGTAGCGTTCGAAATAGGTATTGACTGCAGCCTTTAATGCAGGCAAACCGGAAGCAACCGTATAAAAGGAAGCACGCCCATCTCGAATGGCTTCAACTGCAACATCTTGAATGTTCTCTGGAGTGTGAAAGTCAGGCTGGCCCAAAGTTAGAAAGAGGACATCTTTCCCTTCTGCCTTTAGTTTTTTCGCTTTGGCGTCACTTGCCAGGGTGACACTTTCTTCCATCTTTAATACACGATCAGAAATTTTCATACCTTACCTACTTTCTATCTGGGACCCCTATCGGACCTATCCTACTTAGACTTAGATTCTACCAGAAACTGGCTACAATACCTATATTATACACCATACATCTGACTTGGAGCAAGATTTTACTAAGGCTTGCAAAGAAACTTTACTACTTCTTACTATTCGACGGGAAAATTATTTGAGGTTAAAGTTAACAGACCGATTTCTTCTGTTCATAATTCCCTTACCTTGTCACCCACCTGTAATCTATTTGATATTAAGGCTTAATAGCGTCTAATACTATTTATTGCTAAAATGATACTATGAAGAATTTAGAGAAACTATTTGAAGAAGCCCAAACAGAATTAAAAACCATGATTGTCTTTCACAAGGCAGAACGGACTTTTCGTGCAGCAGAGTCCCATGTCTTTAAGGATCATCAGTTGACCCCTACTCAGTTTTCCGTTTTGGAAACCTTGTACAGTAAGGGGGATCTCCGTATCCAAAACCTGATTGACAGTATTTTAGCGACCTCTGGAAATATGACCGTCGTAATTCGAAATATGGTGCGTGATGGATGGATCAAGCGGGAAACCGATCCAGACGACCGTCGTGCCTGTATTGTTTCTTTGACAGAAAAGGGCCGAAAAAAAATTATCGAAGTTCTTCCTGATCATATCCGAAATGTTCAAAAAGTCATGAGTGTCTTTAGCGAAGAAGAGCACAAACAACTGCAAACTCTTCTGAAGAAGTTAAAGGGCTCCCACTAAATTCTATCCATTCCTTCAGCTGTGTTCATCGCCAACTTCCTTTAGTAGCGAGCTAGGAACACAGCTTTTTGATTCTCAAAAACAAAATGTACTAGTCACTGTTGACTAGTACATGAGATTAGAGGTAAGGTCCTCTTAAAAACTTTCCTTAGGTGAGTTCGGACGCCAGCGAACTTCTTCAAAGTTCCATGACTAAATCAAGATACTAAGGGCGTCTGCGGATAAAGTCAAAATAGGAAGTTTGACGCAGAATCTTTAGATTCTAGGAAGACTTATCTTTTTGACACAATCCGCAGCCCGTGTTCAATTTGTATTGAGCCTCTTCGCTCTTTAATTTCTTGGCTCAGGCTAAAACAGTTCCCCAAACTGTTTTACTCTCAATAATTCCGGGTGCCTGAAACATAATTGTTTCAGGCACTTTTCTCACGGCGGAAAGTTTTAGCTATGACTAAACAACTTAAATAAGTTCGTTTATTTAAATCAGATAGCTATTTTATGTAAAAAATAGTTTGAACACATTTTTAGGTACTAGCCAACAATGACTAGTACCTTCTATTTTACTCATATTTCACAAAGACTAATTGTTTTTCAGTCGATAACTCAGACTGGTATGCAAAGCCATTAAAGGTTAGCTGCTTCAAGTCTTCAACTGTCGTGACCTGCTTCTCGAGTAAAGCTGTCACAAAAGCCCCACGCGCTTTCTTAGATATGGTCGAATGAACCTTTAACTGACCATTCTTTTCTTCAAGAAATTTAAAGGTCACCATCCGATCTTGAATCTCCTTAGAAAAGACTGTCTCAAACTCACTGGAAAGTAAAGAAATAATGAGGTCTTCATCCTGAAGGGCTTGATCATAGCTGGCCTTCCAAAAAGCCTTTAAGGATTTCCCCTGGACCTTGAGCTTCATTAGAAAGTCCAAACGATGGGGAGCAATCGTAGCAAGGGCTGGAATCACCCCATAAAGAGCTGAGGTGATCAAGAGGTGTTCTTTTACGTAAGCTTCTTCTGCTTCTGTCCAGTCTGTCCGGCGGATATTCCGATACATGAGGCCGTCGAAGAGCCTCAAAGCAGGGTAGGTCGAAGCCGATCCAGACAGGAGCGCCTGAATCCGTTGCTCCTCTTCGCTTGCTCGCTCTTCTGAAATCTTATAGAGAGAGGCTAACTCTTCTAGAGATAATGCAGCTAAGGCATGAATAACCTCTTGAGTTTCACTCGATACAGGACTCCCAGATCTTTGAGGGGTATCCAGATTCATTTCTTTTGCGGTTGGAATTAATAGTTTCATAGTGTTATTGTACCATATTTCATTTTCACTTGACATAAAATCGCCTTCATGCTATCATCTAGTTATCGAAACTAGGTATTAAAGAGGTAATAACTATTTTGTTTAACTACAACTATCCCAAGTGGGAAGAAATTCCAGAGATCGACCTCTATCTGGACCAAGTCCTCCTCTATGTTAATAAAGTCTGTTCGCCTTTTATTACCGAAACAGACAAGGGCTTGACGGCCTCCATGGTTAATAACTATGTCAAACACGGCTACTTGCCAAAACCAGATAAGAAGAAATACAAAAGACAACAGGTCGCACGCCTCATTGCTATTACAACCTTAAAAACAGTCTTTTCCATCCAGGAGATTGTAGCAACTTTGAATCTCTTGCAGAAGCAAGCCGATTCCGCAAACCTCTATAATAGTTTTGTAGACTTCCTACACGAGGAAAAAGAACCTTTAGCGCCTATTATCGAATCTGCCTGTCGTACTGTTCTGCTCTACCAAGAAACCCTATCCTATATCCATGTTCGTTCAGAGGAGGAAAATGAAAGTGAATTATGCCAGTAAACTAAGCAAGCGCCTGTCTTTTGGAGAGGAAGTCGCAAATAGTGTCACCCATGCAGTCGGTGCCGTTTTGATGCTCTTTCTTCTACCAACTTCTGCCATCTATAGTTATGAAACACACGGAACCCTTGCAGCTATCGGGACTTCGATTTTTGTCATCAGTCTCTTTCTCATGTTTCTCTCATCGACCATCTACCATGCCATGGCCTATGACTCTCCTCAGAAGTACGTCCTTCGAATTATCGATCACTCCATGATCTATATTGCTATTGCAGGAAGCTATACGCCTGTCGTTCTTTCTCTCATGAATAACTGGTTTGGTTATGCCATTATTCTGATTCAATGGGGGACGACCATCTTTGGGATTCTCTACAAGATTTTTGCTAAGAAGGTGAATGAAAAATTCAGCCTAGCTCTCTATTTGATTATGGGATGGTTGGTGATTTTTATCATTCCTCAGATCATCAGCCAGACAAGTCCAACCTTCTGGGGCTTAATGCTGATGGGGGGCCTATGCTACACAGTTGGAGCTGGATTTTACGCCAAAAAGAAACCCTATTTCCATATGATTTGGCATCTCTTCATTCTAGCTGCTTCTGCTCTGCAATATATCGCGATTGTGTACGTCATGTAAGACACGAGGCTAGGACAAAAGTCCTAGCCTCTTAATTTTCTTTGGATTGTCGAGCAAGTCGCAGTGGTTGAGTGGGCTCTACTAGGCTGATTTTATCAGCTGTTACAGCCCTACTCAACTGTGCGGAGGTGGGACGACGAAATCGAATTCTAACGAATGACCGATTTCTGTTCCACTCTCTTTTAGTTGCTTTTTTACCTCAAATTGACTACAATAAAGAAAAATTGTACGGGGACAGTTATGACGACCAAATACCAAAAGATTATTACAATATTAAAAAACCAGATTGATCAGGGGATCCTAAAAACCGGAGACCGCCTGCCTTCTGTTCGCCAACTGGCCAGTCAGTATGCCTGTAGCAAGGACACTGTCCAACGGGCCTTGCTCGAGCTCAACTATAAAAACTACATCTATGCCAAGCCCCAAAGTGGCTATTATGTCTTGGAGGAAGAGACTGGAAAACATACCGATCTGCCTCTACGCCTCAAGGAAGATCGCTTCCAGGCCTTTGAAGACTTTCGGACTTGTATCAATGAAACCTTGGTAGGTCGTGACAATTACCTCTTCAACTACTATGAAAAGCAGGAAGGGCTAGTCGATCTCCGTCAGTCTATTGCCACCCTTCTTCGAGAAGATGCGATATACACCCAGGAGCAACAAATCATTATTACCTCAGGAACCCAGCAGGCCCTCTACCTCTTAAGCCAGGTTGCCTTTCCCAACCAAAAAGAAGAAATCCTTGTAGAGCAACCAACCTACTACCGCATCAACAAGTTAATTCAGGACCGAGACTTGCCATACCAAAGCATCAATCGCTTGCCTCATGGTATTGATTTTGACCAACTGGAAGCTATCTTCAAAACTGGCAAGATCAAATTTTTCTATACCATTCCGCGTCACCATTACCCGCTAGGAAATAGTTATAGCAAGCAAGAGAAGGAACAGATACTAGCCTTAGCGGACCTCTATGATGTCTACATTGTCGAGGACGATTACCTGGGGGATTATGATCCATATTTCTCTCCTAGCTTTCATTACCTGGATGCCTCTGACCGGGTCATCTACATCAAGTCCTTTTCTACCAGCCTCTTTTCTGCCCTTCGGATCACTTCTATGGTCCTGCCCCAAGCCCTCCTTGCTCCTGTCTTAAAACTAAAAGGAACACTTGACTACGAAAGTAACTTGGTCATGCAGAAGGCTTTGAGCCTCTATATTGATAATGGCATGTTTGCCAAAAACAAAAGGCTCCTTCACCAACAGCAAGTCATCCAAAAAGAGCAAGCTGCTTCCATTCTCCACCACCATTCCCTGTCCATCCCCGCTTGGCCTGTTATTGGAGGAGTCTTGCTAGATTTGAGACAAGTTCCTTCTGTCGCACGACTAAAGCATAGCGGTCTCCCTCTTCACTTCTTTGAATCAGCCTATATCCAAACTTGTCCCTATGCCTTTGCCCGTATTAATCAGGACAAACTGGAAGATGTATTGGTAAAGATCCAAGCTTATCTGTGATGTATTCTCAGCCGATTATCTCATGATTTATTTTTATATATAAAACTATGTTACGAAAATATTTCATTTATTACAAAAAAACTTGATATCTGTAACAATAGGAGTATAATCTAAGTCAGAAAGATATAGAGGTGATCTTATGAAACGATCTATTATTCGTTGGACTGCAGCCTCTCTTGCGGCTGCATCACTTGGACTTGCTTTGGGAGGATGTGGCACAAAAACAAAAACTACTGCTTCATCCGAAAAAGCTTCTAGCTCAAAAGTTGAGAAAAAACCAAAAGCTAGTTTGAACAAGAAAACGACAGTTTCTTCTTCTCAGACAAAAGAAGGGGTCGATTCTTCAAATCAGGGAAGTAGTACACCCGCTTCATCTGAAGCAAGTAAGGCGGGAGATACCGCTTCAACTAATCAAACTGTCGTTCCTGCAGATCTTGTCGGTACTTGGGTAGGCTCTAGTCCTCAAGCAGATAGCATCAAAATGACTGTTGAAGCCAATGGTGATATCACAACTGTTGTGAGCTTTAAAAATGATAGTGAACCAACCCGCACAGCTACCTATACTTCAAAAGCTATTCAAGCATCTGGGAATGTTTATTACTGGGATTCAGAAGGACTAAATGGTGCAGATGCACTACTTCCCGGTATTACCGGTTTAGGAGTTGCAAATTTCCGTTTCAAACCAGGATTTATCCTAGAGGAAGGACATTATACTCCAATAGCCTTCACTACTGATATCAACACAGATTTTGACTACAATAATTATAGAGATTTCCATTTCTCATTGACCAAAGAACAATAGGATAGGAAATTCTTAACGATAAAAGAGGCTAGGACTTCTGTCCTAGCCTCTTTATATCTTTCATTCACTTTTACTTATGAGTGGCTTAACCCTTTACTTCTTGGTCAAGGACCAGCTCTTTCCTACAAGCTCAAAGAGTAGATCGTCCTCTACTCGTCCATCCAAGGGGATGCTAATCCAGTATTTCTTGTTCATATGATAGGCTGGATAGAAAGGACGTTCTTCTAAGAGTTGGCTGACATGGTCCAGTTTAAGATTTAGAACCTCAATCTTCCCCTCTTGCCTCGCATCTAGCTTGGACCAGTCTATCTTGATTAAGACACCAAACCATTTGAGATCTTTTTGATGACGAAAGACACCCGAGTCTGGTGAGCGGTCCCAGAGGTATTCAATGGGCCGGTCATATTTCTGGCTGATCCAATCCACCAAGCGCTTGGTCTGAGGGTATAGAAAGTCTTTGACAGCAAAACAGGAGCTTCTGATGTCTTCTAAGACTTGCTGGCAAGCTTCTCTAACTTGACCCACATATTGACCTACCATCTGGTCCATATGCAATTGCACATAGTCATCACCTGTCTCTTGATCCACCAACCAAAAATGCACTTGCTTACCTTGGACAGTCACATAGAGCTTGAAATCTCCATCTAGGATTAGTTGTTGATAGTGAAACTTCTCTCCCTGCTTTGAAAATCCATAAGCCAGGGCTTTTTCTTTATCTATACTATATTTCTCAAAATAATCTGGTAAAAACACTGGTCTACTCCTTTTCCTCCAGTATACCAAAAAGAAGCAAAAAATGAGCTGAGAATGGTTCTCAACTCATATGGATTTAAAAGACAACGCGAGTTCCATGAACCTGATCCACCCCCGGAACATCAAGGAAAAGCTGTCGATTCTCCAAAGAGATACCACCACCTGCCAAGATTTCCAACTGGCCATCCGCTAGGTCTGCATACTCTTCATACCGTTTCAAACGTTGGTCTAAATCGGTATCTGGACTTCCAGCTCTCGTTAATAGTCGCGTCACGCCCTCTTTCTTCATCCATTCAATCGTCGACGCTTGATCTTCTAAAGGAATCTGGTCAAATGCCATATGCATGGTCAACTCGAAGCCTTGACTGGCTTCGATGAAACCCAGCATGGCGGCTTTATCCAGCTGATTGTCTGCAGTTAAGACCCCAATAGCCAAGCCATCAACACCCAAGTCACGAGCAACTTTCCAGTCTTCTAACATGATGTCTAGCTCTTGCTTAGAATAAACGAAGTCTCCACCTCGCGGACGGATCATGACGATAACCTTGGCCTGATAGTCTTTAGCAATCCTAACAGCTTCTTTAATCACCGCATAGCTTGGAGTCGTACCTCCAACCGCTAAGTTATCACATAATTCTACACGACGTGCTCCTGCTTGAAAAGCCTTCTCTAACAGAGTTATGTTCTCTGCACAAAATTCATATAGTGGCATCCTAAATCTCCCTGTATTTGAAATCGGTTTCTTGTTCTACCTTACTCTTTTTTAAAGGCTTTGTCAATTAGAAAAACCATCGGCCTCATCAGAAACCAATGGTTGATTCTTAATAAGAAATTGGAACAATAATTTGTAGAAGCATGTTCCCTTTTTCGACCTTGGCAGAATGGATTTGATACCCACTTGTCGGCAAGGTCAGTTGAATGTGATTCCCTGTCATAGTAGCTCCTGTTCCCTCTTGGTTAACTTTTTCTGCAATCTTTGAAGCGACCAAGCTACGTGGAATCGGCAGATGACCTAGTCGAGCCCGTTCTAAGTTCAAGGTCAATTGCTGATCCGTCACACTCGTTGTAAAGTCCATACTCACCATGGTTTCAACCGGTCCTAATTCAATTGGAACTTGAACATTGACATACTCTCCATTCATAGAGACCGCTGTATTGAGTATAGTTTCATCCGTCATTTCCCCTGCCGTGGATTTAATAACTTGGCGCAATTGAGGAGAATTTAGTTGAAGCTCTGTTTGGAGCCCAGAAGCTGTCACGTTTGCTGTAGAGAGGCCTTCTTGAGCCAGGTCTACTAGGGATGTATTCACTGTCACATTTTTAAATTGCTCTTGAGTCGAAACCTTTGCCGGTATCAAGAAAACTGCTAAGACTATCACTAAGAGGAAAGTCAGTCCAATGAGTCGTTTAATCCATTTCCACATATGGTCACCTCTTTTCAATTTTATAAATAAGAGAAATCTTCTCTTCAATAAAGGTCCATTCTTTTTCAAAATATGACTTCTATTCTACCCTAATTTCTAAAAAAAAGCGACTCGAAGGAGCATAATCTAAATAAGAAAAGAGGCTGGACAAGGTCCCAACCTCTTGCTTTATCTTAATGGAATTGCATTCCACCATCCACGATGATGGTTTGTCCTGTAATGTAGTTTGAATCAGGACCAGCAAGGAAGCTAACCGCTGCAGCGACATCCTCTGGTTCAGAAAGACGTTTCAAAGTGATATCTTTCGCGAAGGTTTGCATACCCCATTCGTCGTCTTTACCTGCGTTCTTACCAACTTCATGAGCAACATTGAATTAAATAAGATAACTGCTGAATAACTGGTAGTTTTTATGACAAAATTCCTCGTGTATATATACTTTGAGGATTATTTCGTGCTACACTAATCATAAGAAAATCAAACAATAAGCTGATCAGAATAATGAAAGAATTCACGGATCAATTGAATAACTTACCTAAGCCAGTTCAATATGTAATTGCTATCATTATTTTCTTTTTAGCTTTCTACCTAACCTATAGCTTGTTCTAAGAAATGGAAAGTAACAATACTCATTAAAACAGCACCCTGGATTTATCCAGAGTGTATTTTATGTTCTAATTGCAATCAGAATAATTACATACTATAGTCATTAATAACTAACTATCTCTTTCTTCATTTTCTCTGATTTTCTTGATGATGCTTCCCATCTGAACACCACCATCTTTATAGTTTCTATAATAACGGCCAGCGCCATCTCCAATATAGCTGATCGGTGAGAAAGTATCGCTCTTGAAGCTACCATCTTCGTCAATCAAGTCTTCTTCTACTTCACGACGGGTTACTCGAGCGATAATATTGGTCAATGCTCCGCATTCTACAAATTCAACAACTTGGCATTCAATGGAAACTGGACAAGCCGTCACCATTGGGGCGTCTACTGTCTCCCCAATTGTATAATCTAGACCTGTAAGAGCAAACTTGTCCTTGCGGCTATTAAAACCAGCAATTTCAACCTCTGTTAAGAGCTCCTCGGTAGGGATATTCACGGTGAAGGAACCGTGTTTTTTAATTTCTGTGACGGCATTCCCTTTCGTTCTCATAGCGACCACCATCATACTTCCCAGAGTATAGGCTGAGCTAGAGGTCGAAATATTATAGCCATGTACCTCATCCTTGTATCCTAAGAAAAATATAGGAAATCCAAAATATAATTTACGTGTTTCGAATGTTTGTTTCACACATTTCTCCTTTTTATTGCTTCTTGTTTCCTTGGAAGATCAGGTCGCTCCTGCTACATCCTGAAGTTCGCGGGTAAATTGACCATTTTCTAAGATCAGGGTGCGATCACAAATGGCCCGGCACAATTGCTCATCATGTGCGATGAAGATAAAGGTATTCTGATACTTACCATGAATCTTATAAAGCAATTGTAAAATCTGAACCTGGGTTTTGGGATCTAAACCACTGAGGGATTCATCAAAAATAATGATATCTGGGTTTAGGAGCAAGGTTCTGGCAATACAAACTCTCTGCAGCTGGCCACCACTTAATTCTCTTGCTCTTTTTTCTAGTACTTCTGATGGTAGACCGACCTCTTTTAAAACAGTGTGGACCTGATCCATCGGAAAATCCTTGGGAAGAGCTTCTAACAAGATTTCTTGAACACTAAATCGTGGATTCACTGCGTGAAAAGAATCTTGGAAAACAACTAAGATGCGAACGCCATCCTCTTTGATGGAATAGGTTTTACCATCTAAGAGAACCTGGCCTTGAGTTGGCTTTTCAATTCCTAAGATGACTCTTGCCAGGGTGGACTTGCCACTCCCACTTTCTCCCATAATTCCGACAATTTCACCTTTTTTTATGGATAGATTACAATGGTCTAATACAGTTTTTCCTTGATAGTTGACCGTAATATCTTTACATTCCAGCATTATTTCTGATCACCTGCTTCAAATCTTGTTCTAAGAATAATTCCTTGGTATAGCTTTCTTTTGGAGCTGTCAAAAGATCCTCAGTTTTGCCAAATTCAACTACCTTCCCCTTCTCCATGACCAACATATTGCCTCCGAGTTCCTTCGCCAAATAATAGTCATGGGTAACAGTAATAACCGTCTTGTGCTGAGCCAGTAAGACTTTGATCAAACTAAGAATCATCTCACGGTTCACACGATCGACTGCTGAGGTTGGTTCGTCGAGTATAATCGTTTCTGGATCTAGACATAAGATAATGCCTAACATAATCCGTTGGAGCATACCTCCACTCAGTTCAAAGGAATATTGATGGAGAACCGCTTCCGGATTTGCGATCCGAACCTTTTCTAAAACGTCGAGAGCTTTCTTGTGGCATTCACTTTTGGAAAGAGTTGAATGACTTTTTATGGTTTCATAGAAATGCGTCCAAATCGTTTGAAAGGGATTAAACATAGACATGGGATTTTGAACCAAGTAGGCGATCTTCTGCCCTCTAAAGGCGTTCCAGTCTTTGTCTGAAAAAGAATCGAGATGGAGATCTCCATAATGAATCGATCCGGTCTGTTTCATGTTCCGAGGAATAATCCCTATTAAAGCCTTGGTTAAGAGAGTTTTCCCTGATCCACTTTCTCCCACCACTAATAGGGATTCTCCTAAGGGATGGGTGAAAGAAACCCGATCTAGACGAGACTCCTCCTGATCTACAAGAGAAAGATCTTTAATGATGAATGATGCCATTCTTCTCTCCTTTCTCTTCGATATATTCACCAAATAGGTTAAAAGAAATAACGGTTAAAAAGATAGCTAAGCCAGGTGCGATCATCATCCAAGGTGCAACTCGGAAATATGCACGCGCATCATGTAGCATTAAACCCCACTCCGAAACATTTGGTTGAACACCAATTCCTAAGAAAGAAAATCCAGAAATCATCAGAATGATATTCCCGATGTTCATGAGAAGGATCACCAGTACTGGCTTGTAGATAAAAGGCAAAATATGCTTTTTGAGGATATGAAATGATCCCATTCCCATGATCTGAGCACTAATCACATAGGGCTCTTGTTTGGTAGAAATAACCAGATTTGTCACAATCCTTGCATAGTAGATCCATTCGATAATGACAATGGCAATGATCATATTGCTCATCCCTTGTCCTAGAATTCCAACAGTAGCTAGGGAGAGAAGAAAACTCGGGAAGGCCATCAAGACGTTGGTAAACCAAAGAAAGGCTCCTTCCAATTTTCCCTGATACCACCCTACAACCAAGCCTACGATAAAGCCAGTCACTACTTCCAAGATGCTAATCGCAACAGCTAAGAATAAGGAATAGCGTGCCCCGTACAAGAGTCTAGAGAAAACATCCCTTCCCAATTGGTCTGTTCCTAAAAGATGTTGAGAACTCGGACTTAGGAGCTTATTGGAAACATCCACATACTGAGGATCATAAGGCGCTATAAAGGAGGCAAACAAAGCAAGAAAAAGCAAGAGACCTAATATGAAAATAGAAAACATCACACTTTTTTTCACGAACTATCTCCTCTCTTCCTTACTCGTGGGTCTATCCAGTGGTTGACAGCTTGCATCACACCGTTGTTCAATAAGAATAGCAAGCCAAATAACATCATACATCCCTGAATTAAGGGAGTATCGATCGATCGAATCGCCTCTACAAACAAACTCCCTAATCCATTCCAAGCGAAGACTTCTTCAACAATCAAGGAACCGGTCATTAAATAAACAAAGGTTAGACTTAAGCCAGTCGCAATGGAGGGCAAAGCATTTCGAAGAATATGATTGGGTAAAAGATAGCGTAGTTTAACCCCTCTCATGCGCGCATTCTCAACATGAGGACTTTCAAGCTGGGTCGATACGGCTTTTCGCACCAAGGCAATATATTGGCCAATCAGTGAAAAGCTTAAAGTGATGCTTGGTAAGACGATGCTTAAAGGTTCATTTTTACCCGATACAGGCAATAAGCCTAATTTCACAGAAAAAATAAAAATCAACATGTACCCTAACCAAAAGGCAGGCATGGATACTGAGCTAAAAGCAAGGAACCGAATACATTTGTCAAAGAAGGAATTGGTCTTCAAACCACTGATAACCCCAATGGGAATAGAAACGACAATAATCAGAATAAAGGATGTCACTCCTAAATAAAAAGTAGACAGGAAGCGACTAGCAATTAAACTGACAACTGATTCCTTCAGTAAATAAGAGGTCCCAAAATCCAAGTGAAGGACCTTAACAAACCAAGAAAAATACTGTTCAATCCAGGATTTATCCAAGCCCAAATAGCTTCTAGCATTTTCAAGAGCTGCAGGGGTGATCGGCAAATGCCGGATTCGAAGATAATTTTCTGCTGGATCCTGCGATGTAAATTTGGTCAGGATAAAGGTGATAATGGAGATAACAAGTAAACCACTTATAAAACTAATAATTTTTTTAAAAATAGCTTTCATATCATATAAACTTAGATCCTAAAAACAATGTGACCCGGTTTAAAAGATCCACAAAAGATCCTTTAAACCGGAAGTCCCCTAACAAAGTGAAAGGAGGATCACTTTAAATGAGGCCACATTGTTTCCTTCAGTCAAGATCTTTTACTTATTTGTTCACTTTTTCAATGTAGCGAACTGGAAGGGCATTTTCTTCTGGAGCGAAACGAACATTTTTCAACTCACCTGTACGATAAACAGAGACAACTGATTGGTAAGTCAATGGGATATACACCGCTTCTTCATGGAGCAAGGTCAAAGCTTTCTTATAGCCAGCATCTACTTTTTCTTCATTAGCTTCTGTTAAGGTTTGTTTGATGGTTTCATCCAATTCTTTCTTGATTGGAAGTGCTTCAAGGGAAACATTTTCTGGGTGACCATGAGCAGACTCAGCTGTCAAAGCTGTCATCCAAGCGTGAGGATCCCATGGTGCTCCCCAAGAGAAGGTGAGCATCATATCAAAGTTTCCTGTTTTCGCATTTTCCCAATAATCATCTTCTTCCATAGCTGTCAATTTGACTTCGACACCAATTTTCTTCAATTCGCCTTGGAAATATTCAGCTAGGTCTTTATCAGTTGCTTTGGTAGAAATGTAAGGGAAATTCAATTCCATCTTCTTGCCATCTTTTTCACGGATGCCATCAGAACCCATCTTCCAACCAGCAGCATCCAACATTTTTTCTGCTTCTTTCTTATCAAATTTATATGGTGTTAATCCAGCATCTGAGTGAGGAGTTGATTTAGAGAAGATGGTGTCAGCAGGAGTTTCTGTCCCCATGAACAATTTCTCTGCAATTTCTTTTTTGTTAATCGCGTGGTTAATAGCCTTCCGAACATTCTTATCTTTGAAGATATCTTGTTTGGCATTCAAAAGTAACAAACGAGAAGACATTGGTTGCGAAACATCCGTTGTATATTTCTTATCTTTCTTGTATTGAGCGAAGGTATTTAAACCAATCACACCATTTCCATACAGCAAATCTACTTTACCAGATTCAAATTCTAGTGCGCGTGTTTGAGCATCAGGAATAATCTTGATGGTCACTTCTTTCAGTTTTGGTTTTTCACCCCAGTAGTTTTCGTTACGTGCGAAGGTAATGTATTCGTTCGATTTCTTTTCTTTGACCACCCATTGACCAGTACCGATTGAAGATTTCAACTTGTTTTTGGTCGTATCATCACCATCTGGGAAGCTGGCATCTGCGATGAAACGAATTGGACGAATCATAGAAAGATCGTAAAGTGTGGCACTGTAAGGTTCTTTCAGGGTAATTTCAAAAGTGTGATCATCGACAACTTTGTAGCTATCCAAGACATTGGTAAAGTTAAACCATTCATGATTTCCTTTGTTTTCTTTTGAGAAGATCGTATCGAAATTCCGCTTTACATTGGCTGCGTTGAAATCAGAGCCATCTGAGAATTTCGCTTTTCTCAAATTGAAGGTATAGGTTTTCCCATCTTCACTTACTTTCCAGCTCTCTGCTAAGGCTGGCTCAATTTTCCCATTGTCTCCGTAACGAACAAGCCCTTCATAAACCAAATCTTGAATAACAAATTGATCTGGATTATACACGTGAGGATTGACATCTCCGAAGTCTTCTCCCCATGCAAGGGTGATCTTATCTTTTTCAGCACTACTATCTGCAGACTTGCCATTCTGCTGGCAGGCAGCTAAACACAAAACTGCTAAACTAGTAACAGCTAATTTCCAAAATTTCTTCATTATAAAAACCTCATGATTGATTATTTTTATTGACACTAGTATGTAAGGCATCTCCAAATTTTGTAACCAATAAAATGATCCCGATTAAGAAGATGCACGGGAAAGCGACGATCCAGGGAGCTTCCTGGATATAGGTTCGACCATCATTCATCATGGCTCCCCATTCTGGAGACGGAGGCTGCGCGCCTAGTCCAACAAAACTCAGGCCAGCAATCTCCATGATGATGGTTGAGACATTAAAGATCATGGTGGTGACAATTTGTGGAAATAGACTAGGAACATAGTAATGTTTGATGGTCTTCCAAAAACTATTTCCATACATTTTTGCTGACTGAATATAGAATTCATTTTTTAAACGCAGGGTCAGCGACCGCGTGATATAGGCATACTTGGTCCAAGCCGTTAAGCCAATGGCTATGACCGTTTGTTGCAAACCTACTCCTAATAGGCTCACAATAGCAATCACTAAGATTATGGATGGCAAGGACTGAAAAGTCGTAATGAACAAGAAAATAGCACGATCCAACTTACCGCCTATCAAGGCACTGGTCACTCCAATCAAGGAACCAACAAGGGTTACAAAGAGGAGGATCCCGACTGCAGGAACAATGGTTTGTACTCCACCACTCAGAGTTCGAGCAAATACAGACCGGCCCACAGCATCTGTACCAAACCATTCTTGACTATTGGGTGCTTGGAGGGCATTTTCTAAATGGACCTTGGTGATGCTGTCTCCTAAAAAGAAGGGAGACAGACAAGAAACCACTAGAACCAAGAGAAGGCAGCCAGCCAAGAGATAGAGGTTGCGGTGACTAACTTTTTTCATCACTTAGCCCCTCCATTTCCTTTAGGACTGACCTCTTTTTTAAAAAGAAGGAAGGGGGTTGGTTGCGATAGACGGGACTTCGGATTTAGCAACGTGATCAAGGCTTGGGTGGTAAAATTGACAAGCAATACCCCAAGTGTAATCACCAGAACAGCACCTTGGACCAGAGGATAATCCCGATTGACCACAACTGCAATCAGCATTTTTCCAATTCCTGGCCAAGAGAATAAATACTCTATGATAGCAACACCTCCTAACAAAGAACCCAGTGACAAACTCACCAATGTCAACAAAAAGGGAAGGGTATTATACAAGACATCCTTAAATAGAATGCGACCTTCCGGTATGCCACGTCCTCTGGCACCTTCTACTGCAGGTGACTGCAGCTCATCTATGAAGGCCGTTCTTAATTGAGGAATATAGCGCGTAGACATGGTCAGGGCCATGGTAGAAATCGGTAAAATTAACCCCCATTCATTTGCGGTTGACTGAATAGGAAACCAGCCAAGCTTGACCGAAAAGACAAGCATTAAGAGAATTCCAATGACAAAACTAGGAATGGCATTTAAAAATGCGCAAACTGTCATTATAAATCGATCCAGTCGACTACCGATATGATAGGCTGTATATATCGCGAGAGGAAGGGAAATGGCAAGCGTTGCTAACAAGATATGGATCCCTAGATAGATCGTATTTGGAAAGTAAAAGACCAATTGATCCCAAACTGGGGCTCCTGTATGGTAGCTGATCCCGAAATTCCCTTGAAGGATGTTTCCTAACCATCTCAGATATTGAAGGATAAAACTATCATTTAAGCCCATCTCAGCCCTTTTTATCTCTAGTAGTTCTTTGGTATAAGGAATTCCTTGCGCATTTAAGATACTTTCTGCAGGATCCCCTTTTGCCAAATAAACGAGTAAAAATGAAAGAAAGCTGACACAGAACAGAATCAAAACCATTTGAAACAGTAATTTGATGAAATATCTTATCATAGCTCCCTTCCTTCTTCCTGATATGGTTTCATCAACATTTTGGTGTAGTCCGATTGAGGATTTCGTAAAACGTCTGACATCACCCCTTTCTCTTGAATTTTTCCATCTTTTAATACCATGATTTCATCACAAAATTGGCTGACCAGCGCAATATCGTGTGAAATAAAGAGAAAAGATGTTTGGGAGCTATTCTGAATCTCTTGTAGAAGGTCCATCACTCCCTCTTGGACAGTCACGTCTAAGGCACTGGTGATCTCATCACAAATCAATAAGTCAGGCTGGACCAAGAGAGCTCTGGCTATAGCCATCCGTTGACATTCTCCGCCACTTAATTGGTGGGGAAACTGCTGCGCCAGATCCGGATGCAAGCCAACCCTTTCCAAGAGTTGGTGAATCTGCTCTTCCATCTCCTTCTTAGTCTTACAAATCTTAAAATTCTTACAAACCTCTTCTAAACTTGCTTGTAAGGTCCTTTTGGGATGAAAGGCTTCTTGGGGCTGTTGAGAAATGTATTGCACTTTTTTGTAAAACTCAAAGTCTGTATAAGTCGTCAGCGATTGTCCCAAGAACTGAATACTTCCCTCTTGCACATTCAGGAGTCGACTCAGAATTTTGGCAATGGTACTTTTACCCGAACCGGATTCTCCAACCAAACCAAGTCGATGCCCTTTTTCTAGCGTAAAGGAGACATCAAAAACACCAGTCTGATGATGAAGTGAATCATTATAATGATGAGTGAGATCTTTACATTCGAGTAAATAGGTCATTTGGTGACTCCTGCTACAATTTTAATTTTGGAATAGCCCTTAGTAACTTCTGGGTGTAGGGATGTTGCGGATTTTGGAAAATTTGGTCGCGACTTCCTTCTTCCACAATCTTCCCCTCCTTCATAACCAAGATCCTATCTGCCAACTTTTTGGCAACACTCATATCATGAGTGACAAATAAGAGGCTGGATTCTTCGGTCCTTAGCAATTGAATCAAGGTTTGAATAAACGATTCCTTAGAGAGAACATCAAGGGCACTGGTCGGCTCATCTGCCAAGAGCAATATAGGATGACTGGCTAAGGCCAAAGCAATGGCCACTCGTTGCATCATACCTCCACTAAGTTCAAAAGGGTACTTTGATGGAACCTGAGCTGGATCTAAGCCAACCATCTGGAGGCATTCCTCTAACGATCTCATCTTTTCTACTTGAGAGCCATGACTCTTGACGAGATCCTCGTAATGGTGCTTGATTTTACGGTTGTTGTTAAAACCGAGACTGGACTGTTGGGTAATCCAGGCCAGTTCTGTCCCCACAAAGGGGTAAGAAACCCGCTTCTTTTGTGGGCTGATGGCCTGATCCCTATAAGAAATCCTGCCTTGGGTAAAGACTAAGTCATTCAAGGGAAGACCCAAAAGCAGCTTTAAAACCGTTGTTTTGCCACTTCCGCTTTCTCCGACGATTCCGACTGCTTCACCTGCCGAAACGGTTAGAGAAAGTTGATCTAAAATAACCTTTGACGGGGAAGAAACCGTGACATTCGTCAGTTGCAACATAGCTTTACTCCTTCGAGAGTTTGTTGGTTACATGATAATAATCTGTTGGATGGGATTCCAAATGAGAAATAGATTTGTCCATGACGATGGCAACTTTATAAAATCCAATGATCGTATACCCATGATCCTTATCCATAAGGGCTTGAATGTCCTTGCTCAATTGGATCCGTTTTTTCTGATCGGTCTCAGTTGCTAGGGCTTCGATCTTCTGATCAGCTTCTGCATTGCTATAATGACCGATATTTCCTACTCCCCCAGTTTTGACAGCTGAGTTAAAGTAAGCATATGGATCGCCAATCGGAGCAGCTACGACGGCATAAGGCGTGAAGGCGTAATCTATCTCCTTTGCGACAGCACTCACTTCCACCTTACGAATCTTCGCTTCAATTCCAACCTCTTTTAATTGTTGTTGAGAGGCTTCAACGGCTAAGGGCATTTCTGGTAAACGAGTAAAGGAGAGCAATTCAATCGTGACTTTCTTTCCATCTTTTTCACGGTAGCCATCTCCATCGGTATCCTTATAGCCGGCCTCATCCAACAATTTCTTAGCTTTTTCTACATTAAACTCATGAACACTTTTATCTAAGGCAAAATCGGAGCTAGAAGGGAGCGGTCCAGTAGCTGGAACAGCCGCACCTTTAAAGAGGGATTCTGTGAAAGTTTTCTTGTCGACCAAGGTATCCAAAGCTTGACGGAACTGATCATCAGCTACATAGGGATTTTCAAAGTTGTAGACATAGCTTAAGTAACGGCCACCTTCTTTTTCAGAAATTTTATACTGGCTGTCCTTCTTATAGCTTGCTAAATTAGCATATGGGAGCCCATAAACAGCATCGACTTCTTTGGATTGAAGGGCAGCAGAAATAGCTGTCGGATCAGAGAAATATTTAATCTGAACCTGTGCCACCTTCGCTTTACCACCCCAATAGTTTTCATAGGCCTCTAAAGTAGCTCCTGTTTCTGGAGTATAGGTCTTGATAAGAAACGGACCTGTCCCTACTGGAGATTTGTCAGAGGCAGCCTTCCCATCTACGTCTACAATAACAGAATAAGGCTCTGCTAATAGATTCTTCATGATCGGCTGTTCTATTTTTGTTTTAATGGTGACGGTTTGACCATCTGAATGAATGCTCTCAATTCCAAGGTCATCCGCTGCACGTTTACTCTTTTCAATGAGTCGTTTTAGAGAGGCCTCTACCTTAGCACCTGTCATTTTTTCCCCATTTTGGAAAGTAACATCATTGCGAAGGGTAATTTTCCACTCCAATTGAGAGGGTTGTTCGATTTTTTCAGCTAGCCAAGGTTGTGGTTCTAACTGATCATCCATTTTAAATAAAGTTTCACCAACTCCGTAACGAACAGTAAACCAGCCATTGTACTCATCTGCCGGATCAATATTGGTAGGAAACTGGGTGTACCCAATGGTGACTGTTTGAGCTTTTTTTGCTTCCTCAGGTGAGGAAGGTTGATTCGTTTTTGCACAACCAAGAAGAGCGACGCTCACTAAAGCTGTTCCTAAAAATAATTTCCATTTTTTCATTTGTATCTTCATCCTGTTAATATAGTTTAATTGGCAAGAAAATAAAACGAAGAGATGACCTATCCCAATAACCACCGTCTTACTTTCTATATCATTTTGTGTTTTGATCACTTGTCCTGTGAATGCTTCAAGTCATCTTCTTGGTTGATGAGCCTTTCTTCCCAAGGATCATTGTCCTCTAATAGCAAGACCGTTCCTTGTGGGATATCGATCGACCAGAAATCAGCTTCCATATTAACTAAAAACTGGTAAATCAGGCGTAAGACTCCTAAATGTCCTACAATCACGATTTCGGGATCTTCTGTTTCGCGAATCTCCTTGACAATCGACCAGACCCGTTCTTTAAATTTTTCAAAGGGTTCAGCCTTAGACGGCGTCACCTCAAAGGGGCTTTCCAGCCATTCTTCCCAAACCAAGGGAAAGGCCGCTTGAATTTCGTTGGCTGTCCTTCCCTCCCATAAGCCGAAATCTCTTTCGTTCAAGGCTTTATAAGCTGTGGGATTCTGATCTGGGAAAATGATGGTAGCTGTTTCTTGCGTTCTTTTGAGCTGACTAGTATAAACTCGAGAAATGCTTCTTCCTTTCATCAATTGATGAAGGAGGGCAGCTTGTTCTTTTCCCGTCTCATTAATTGAGACATCCGCTTTTCCATAGAAAAACCGTTTTTTATTAAAGTCTGTTTCTCCATGGCGAATCAGGTACCACTTTTTTACTGTCATATGATCATTCCTATCAAAAATAATATCTGGGCTACTTCTACTGATGCTCCTAAGGTATCCCCTGTCTCCCCGTCAATCTTTTGATAAACGAACCAGCGAAAGGCTAGAGTTCCAAGAATGACCAAACTATAAGCAAGGAGCCCTTTGAGCCAAAAGCCAGCCATAAGAACAGCCAGTGGGACAATCTGAGCTAAGAGGATGGAACTGGTCTTGGTTCCGGAAAAGAAGTTTCCAGAGCCACCAGATTCTCTAGCATAGCGCATCTTGTAGAGCTGAATGGTCAAACCAACCTTTCCAATCATTGATAAAGAAGCGACAATCAGCCACTTGGGCTGGGGAAGATAAGGTCCCATGGCGATCATGAGGCCGTAATAGAAAATTAAGGCCAAGACACCGTTACTACCGATACGGCTGTCTTTCATGATTTCCAACATCCGTTCCTTGGAACGAGAAGAGAATAAGCCATCAGCTGTATCAGCAAGGCCGTCTAAATGGAAGCCTCCCGTTAAAAGAACATCAAAGAACAAGGTCAAAATCCAGGCAATGGTGTCAGGAAGTACCAAAGATGTCAAAACAAAAAATAAGGAGGAAATGAGCCCTAATAAGAGACCAAAGAGCGTTAAAATGGGAACTCCTTTTCGAACATAGGAGAGATCAACCGCTTTTGGAATCACAATCCGACTAAAAAATTGTGTATAGATAATCAGTGCTGAAATCATTTTAACTGCTGTGCCAGTCCACAAATAACTAAGTAGACTTCACTTGCCTCCTTTGCAATCATTTGATTGACCCGACCTTGAAGATCTCTAAAGTAACGTCCTAGACGCGTGTCTGGAACAATACCCAGACCCACTTCATTGGTGACAATCCAAAAAGTAGCTTGGCGCTCTTTCATGGCAGAAAGTATCTGAGACCACTCGGCTTCCATGGCTTCCAAAATTCGGGCTTGTTCGGCTTTACTTAAAAACTGCTCGTCTGATAAGTAGCCTTTCTCGGGATACCACTCATTGACCAAATCAAAAAGTCGATTGGTGGTTAACATGGTCGCACAATCTACTAAGTAATCACCATGATCATCTTGTTCAATCCAAGTCGCTAAGTCCCGGTATTGCTCGAGCGTATCCCAGCTTTGTGGTCGTCTTTCTTGATGCAGCTTGACCCGCTCCTGCCATTCTGGATCCTCTTTCATCACGAGACCAGTTGCTATGTAACAAACCCCTTCCTTCTGCAAAAGTTTGGATTCAGCGAAGGAGGATTTGCCACTACGAGCACCACCCGTGACTAAAACAATCTTCCCCATAATCTTCCTTTCATGACAAGTGGCTAAAGACTTTGTCAAAAGCAGCTAAAGTACGGTCCAGATCTTCAAAGGAATGAGCACTTGATAAGAAGTTGCTTTCATACTGAGATGGTGCAATATAAACACCTTCTTCTAAAAGCAAGCCATGGACCTTGGCAAAAAGCTGATGATCTGCTTCTTTGGAATCTTCAAAATTCAAAACTGGTTTTTCTGAGAAGAAAAATCCAAACATGGTTCCAACAGAGACTACTTGAAGGGCTACGCCATGCTTTTCTGCCAACTGGCGAAGCCCCTGACAGAGATAGTCTGTCTTTTCAACTGTTTGATCAAAGACTTCCTTGGTTAATAGGCGCAAGTTTTCATAGCCCGCTGCCATGGCAATTGGATTCCCTGATAGAGTTCCTGCTTGATAAATATCTCCTAAAGGAGCAATTTGATTCATGTATTGAGCTTTCCCACCAAAGGCAGCAACTGGGAAACCACCACCGATGACTTTTCCTAGACAGATCAAATCTGGATCGACTTGATACAAGCCCACTGCCCCTTGGTAATGAGCCCGAAAACCAGTCATGACTTCATCCATGATGAAGAGTGAACCTGCTTCTGTCGTGAGACGGCGAATCTCCTCAATAAATTCTTTGTGGCCTGGAATCAAGCCCATGTTGCCGGCAACAGCTTCTACGATGACACAGGCAATTTCTGCCCCGTGTTCTTCAAAGCAGGTCCGTAAAGCTTCTAGATCGTTATAAGGAAGAGCAATGGTCTCACGCGCTACCTCAGGAATTACACCTGCTGAATCTGCAATCCCAAAGCTTGCTACACCAGAGCCAGCTTGTACCAAGAAAGAATCACTATGTCCATGGTAGCAACCAATAAATTTCACTACTTTTGGTCGTTTGGTAATCCCACGCGCTAAACGAATGGCACTCATAGTTGCCTCTGTTCCTGAATTGACCATACGGATTCTCTCAACGAAAGGCAAGCGTTCTTTAATCAGTTTGCCTAATTTGATCTCACGTGGACTTGGAGCACCGTAACTGGTTCCTTCCCATAGAGCCTCTTGCACTTCCTCAAGCACTTCTTTTCGAGCATGTCCTAAAATCATAGGTCCCCAAGAGAGCACATAATCCACAAATTGATTACCATCCACATCATAGAGGTAAGCTCCTTGAGAATGGTCAATGAAAAGAGGATTGCCACCTACTGCCTTAAAAGCTCGTACAGGGCTATTGACACCTCCTGGGAAAATAGATTCTGCTTCCTTGAAGTAATCATTTGATTGTGTTCGTTTCATCTTTCATCCTAGCCTTTCAAATATCCTGCTACATCCTTGGCAAAATAAGATATGATTAAATCCGCTCCTGCTCGCTTCATTCCGATAAGACTTTCCATGACAACGGCACGCTCATCAATCCAACCTTGGGCAGCAGCAGCCTTCACCATACTGTATTCCCCACTGACATTATAAGCGACTAGAGGAAGATCACTTTGATTTCTTAGATCTCTCAAGACATCTAAGAAGGCAAGAGCGGGTTTCACCATGAGGAAATCTGCTCCTTCTTCTTCATCACTTTGAGCTTCTCGAAGAGCTTCTAAACGGTTTGCTGGATCCATCTGGTAAGTCTTTCTGTCTCCAAAAGCTGGTGCACTTTCACCGGCATCCCGAAATGGTCCATAAAAACTAGAGGCAAACTTAACCGAATAAGACATAATGGGTACCATGTCAAAGCCAGACTTATCTAAGCCTTCACGAATCGCCGCTACGTAACCATCCATGGCATTCGAAGGAGCAATAATGTCTGCTCCGGCTTCTGCTTGGCTTATGGCTACTTGAACTAAGCGGTCCAAAGAAAGATCATTGACAACCGTTTCACCATCTAGGATGCCACAATGTCCATGACTAGTAAATTCACAGAGGCAGGTATCTGCAATTAGTATGAGATCTGGATAGTGTTGTTTGATCAAGCGAAGGGCTTTTTGAACGATCCCGTCTGGGCTAGAAGCCTGTGAACCAACTTCGTCTTTTTCTGCAGGGATTCCAAACAGAATAAAGGCTTTAATCCCAAGTTGCACACAAGATTCCACCTCTTCTAAAAGATCCGTCAAAGCAAATTGAAAGACACCTGGCATGGAAGTCACTTCTTCTTTTTTCTCTAGATTTTCTTTTATAAAAAGCGGTTGAATAAAGTCATTGACGCTTACAGTCGTTTCTCTGACCAAATCTCTCATGAGAGAATTTTTTCTAAGTCTACGATGTCTTTTAAAATTCATGATCTTGTATCTCCTTTATAATCACCTCTACCAATTGTAGCATGGATGGACTAGAAGGCATATAGTTTACCGAGACACCACAATCTAAAACAGCTTTTGCTGTGGTCTCTCCAATCACCCCAATTTGGTGATACTCTGGTAAAGAAAGCCCCTCTTGATAAAAAAAATCCCAGGCTGACGGACTGGCAAAGGTCCAAACGCATGTTTCCTTTAAGGACAAGATGTCTCTTATTTTAGCGATTCCCTCTTGATTGGCGACCGTTTGATAAAGAGGCCAAGCGTAAACGTCATGTCCCAATTCCTGTAACATCTTTGGATAGGTCGGATTGGCCAAATCACTATGAGGGAAGAGAATGTTTTGCGGATCCCCATATTGACTAGCCCACTCCTTGATAAAATCCACTCCATACTGACTACTGGACTCAAAGGTGACATCTAGTTGATGCTCTCTCAATAACTTACTGGTCTGACTTCCGATCGAGGCAATCTTTAAATCAGGTCTCAAATAGGGAAGAAATAACTGAACTGTATTGGCACTCGTAAAGAAGACCCAATCAGCTTTGGCCAGTTTTTCTTCAAAAATGAGTGGAAGGGGATTGCCTTGGGTGCAAATGAGGGGCGCATGCAACCATTTGACTTGGTTCCGGTCTAGTAAAGTCTGTAATTCGACAGAGGGCTCTTGTTCTCTTGTAAAAATAATTAAGCTTCCCACCATTTGTCCGTTAAGGCTCCTTTTTCCATTAGTTGCTCCAAAGCCAGTTTGGGAAGATCGCTCCCATTCTCAGAAGTGAGAGACACATACAAGCAACGATCCTTACCATCTGCCAACATGGTCTTCAACTGGTATTGCCCCTCGATATATTGAGCATGGGCTCCGACCGGGAAGGTACAATCCGCATTCATCAAGCTTAGAAAGCTTCTTTCCAATTGGATGCAGTTTTCTACTTCCTGATCATGAATCGCAGCCAATAGATGCAGGACTTCCTCATCATCTTCCCGGCATTCGACGGCTAAGGCCCCTTGTGAAACAGCAGGAATAAATGTATAAGGATCTAAAAATTCTAAATTCAAAGAAGGTGACTGATCTAAATACCCGATCCGTTTTAGGCCAGCAGCAGCTAGCACGATAGCATCGCATTCGCCTTCTTGTAACTTGCGGATGCGCGAATCAATATTTCCACGTAAAGGTTTGAATTGGAGATCACTTCTTAGACTCTGAAGTTGGACCTGGCGTCGAATACTACTGGTCCCTACAACTGCCCCTTGCGGAAGAGTTTCAAGAGTCATGCCTTCTTCTCTAAAGATCAGACAGTCTCTGACATCTTCTCGCTCCGGAATGGCACCAATGGTACATCCGTCCACAAGGATAGAAGGAACATCTTTTAAACTATGGATGGCGATATCGATGTCTTGATTTAAGAGCGCCTGCTCAATTTCCTTGACAAAGACCCCTTTTCCACCAATGGTTTGCAGAGAAACATGAACCAACCGATCTCCTTGGGTTTTATAGGGGACCAATTCAAACTCCACATCAGGATGGCATTCTTTTAAGCGCTCTACCACCATTTTGGTCTGGGTCATGGCCAACTGACTTTTCCTGGTTCCGACTTTAATGCTTCTCATGGTTCACTCCCTTTCCACTATGAAGATCGAAAATTTTAGCAATTAGGGCAATATCATATTCCGAATTTTCACCCACAGACATTTCTTTCAATTGCAACAAAGGCTCCTTTAAGATCTGATTGATGATGCTCTTCATATGCTTCGAAATTTGTTTCTTTTCTCGATCAGTAAGATCTGGAAGTTTGCGTAATAAGCTTTCCATAGCTGACTGCTGAGCCTGGATGGCTTTTTCTCGAATCTCTTGAATCAGGGGAATAATGCCTAACTGCTGCTTCCACTCTTCAAAACTCACCAGTTCACTGGAAATCTCTGCTTCGATACTCTTAGCAATCTCATTTCTTTCCTCAAAAAATGCTTGCAATTCGCTGGTGATATTTTCGATATTGTGAATGGTAATGGACGAATTTGGATGACAGGTCCGTGGCAAGCATAAGTCGAAAACAATCGCACCTGCTTTCACCATATGCGGATAGAGAATATAGCCTTCAGACTTGATAGCAGTGAAAATGATATCCGCATCTTTCACGGCTTCTTCTAAATCATCCCAAGAATAAGCCTGAATACGATCTTCTGTTAAATAAGGATTGGCCTTGGAAAGGGTACGATTCACCAAGCGGATAGACTGAAAGGGACGTTGTAGAACGTACTTGGTTACCAATTGCCCGATTTCCCCTAATCCGATGACCACGATTTTTGTATTCTCATAATCAAGGTCTTCCTTATCCAACATTTGTAAAGAGGTCAAACCGATGGACATAGGCCGGGCATTGATCCGGTAGACATCGTGCATTCTTTTAGCAAAGGTCACGGCTTGCCTAAAAGCTTGATTGAGGACGATTCCTGTCGTACCAGTTTCTTGGGCGCTCAAAAAGGCCTGCTTTAATTGACCGAGAACTTGTGTTTCACCTACAATCTTGGAATCTAAGCCAATGGATACTCTAAATAAATGTTCTAAAGCCTCATTGCCTTCTTTAAAGGTAAGATAAGGCTCAAGTTCCTCGATGTCAATCTGAAACCAATCTGCCAAAAAATGCTTGGAATAATAGCGACCGGTATGCAGTTGGTCAACAACCAGATACAACTCTGTCCGGTTACAGGTTGAAAGGATGACATCTTCCAGAATACTCTTTTCCTCTTTTAATTTGAGTAGAGCTTCTTTTTTTTCTTCATCAGAAAAATGAACCCGCTCTAAAATGGATAATGGTGCTACACGATGAGTGACACCAACATATAATAAATACATTCTGTCCGCCCCGTTCTTACAATTGATCTAAAAGTTGTTCGATCTTTTTTCTGACTTCTTTTGAGCGCGATGGCGATAAGCCGTTTGTAGAGATCATGACGGAAAGTTCCTTATTTGAAGCAATAGCCACATTATAAAAATCGGAATTTTTCTTATCCCCAGTATTATTGACGAACTGACTAGGGTGCGCCTCTTCCATCACTTTTTTATTGACTTCCTGGTTATCTGTGCAGGCAAATACCAATTTTGCCCCTTCCAAATCCCCAGTTTGGTAGCTTCTTTGAATCCATTCAACCTGCGATTTAGGAATCACTTCATTGATTTCAGGACTAATGACTGTAACCTTGGCCCCTTCTGACAACAAAGTCTTAATCTTGCGGGCTGCTACTTTTCCCCCACCAATAATAACGACTGGTTTATTTTGGATATTCATCATGACAGGATACATGACTATTCTCCCTCTTTTCTTTCTCTAAAAATCTTAGCACTTCGTTTATAGACTGTATCTTTGACTTCTAGGCGATGGTTGACCAAGCGAGCTATGACAAAGAAGTAATCTGACAAGCGATTGATATAGATCAAGCCGACTTCATTGACCATTTCATCTGCTTCAATGACAGCGACCATTTTTCGCTCCAATCGACGGGTCATAGTACGAGCAACATGACAGAGACTGGCGATCCGATGGCCGCCAGGAATAATGAAGCGATCAATCTTTTCTGGAATGTGCATATAAGCATCCATTTTTTCTTCTAGGAAGGTAATATCTGACTCCTTTTGTTTATAAGGTCTCAATTCTCTAGGAGTAGCAAGATCGCTTCCACAGTCAAATAAATGTTGCTGAATCTCCTCACATTCTTCTCTGATATCATCTAATTCTTTGTATTCCTTCATTTCAGATACCAGGTAGCCAACTTGAGAACACAATTCATCCATGGTCCCGTATGCCTCCACACGAATATGTGTTTTAGACACACGATCCCCACCATATAGTCGGGTAAACCCTTTATCCCCATACTTTGTGTAAATTCTCATTAAAGCTCTTCTCCGTTCATAATCTGGTAAATCTTTTTCATATCGACTGCATCACGAATAACTGCTGCCAGTTTATCATATTGCAAATCCTTAAATTCTTTGAGATCAATCGCCTGATCTGTGATAGGTTCCAAGCCCTTTTCCAGGCGGATTTGGTTCAAATAATCGCGCGTCCATTGAGAATTATCAAAAACTCCGTGAAGATAGGTTCCTTGGATTCGTTTATCTGGTGAAACGGCACCATCATACCTACTAGTCTCTTCGCCATTCTGAAGAACAATGCGAGAAAAAGGCGATACCTGATCTGAAATTTCAGTTTCTCCCATATGGATTTCGTAACCTTCCAAGAGTTGCCCCTCATGTTCTGCTTGAACTTGAGTGGTGCGTTTGGTTCCTTGCATCTGGGTTTCAACATCAAGAAGTCCCAATCCTTCAATTTCATCCAATTCTGATTCGACATGGTTTGGATCTGAAATTTTCTTTCCTAAAAGTTGGAAGCCCCCACAAATTCCAAAAATGCGAATACCCTGATCAGCGCACTGACGGATTTGATCAACAATCCCTGAATCTTGGAGAACTTGCATATCTTCGATAGTATTTTTGCTTCCAGGTAGAATCAAGAGATCCGGATTTCCAATGGCATCCCCTGGCATGACATAACGAACTGAAACGTCCGGTTGAATTTCCAAACTATGAAAATCTGTGAAGTTGGAGATGCGTTTTAGGGTGATAATGGCCACATCCAGGTCTTTTTCATGATTAAAGCTGCGTCCTTTACTACCTAAAGCGACACTATCCTCACTATCAATATCGATATCTGCATAAGGGACCACACCTAGGACAGGCACGTGGGTAAGCTCTTCGATCATATCGATTCCAGATTGAAGGAGGGCAACATCTCCCCTAAATTTATTAATCAGAACCCCTTTGATCCGTTTTCGGTCCTCTTCTGGCATTAATTCGATTGTACCATAAATAGAGGCAAATACGCCTCCCTTGTCAATATCCGCAACTAAGATGACCGGAGCATCAACCAGACGAGCCATCCCCATATTGACGATATCGCGTTCATTTAAGTTGATTTCAGCTGGACTACCCGCACCTTCCAAGATAATGGCATCATACTCCTGGTCCAATTCTTGGTAGACTTCTTTGATTTTAGGCAGTAACTCTTGCTTAAATTCATGGTAATCTACTGCATCCATATCTTTTAGGACTTTCCCCATAAAAACCACTTGAGATTTGCGGTCTGAAGTGGGCTTGAGTAAGACCGGATTCATACGGACATCTGGATCGATGCCCGCTGCTTCTGCTTGTACCACCTGTGCTCGCCCCATCTCAAATCCTTTTTTGGTGATAAAGGAGTTCAAGGCCATATTTTGAGATTTAAAGGGAACGACCGTGTAGCCATCTTGCTTTAAAATACGGCACAAGCCCGCAGCAATTAAACTTTTACCAGCATCTGAAGCTGTTCCCTGAATCATTAACGATTTTGCCATAGATATCCTTCTTTCAACTGCTCAAATAGAATCTCTTCATTTTCAACAAGGGGTGTCTGGATTGCCTGATGAAGTTTGACAATCCATGGCACAGAAAGTCCAGCATCTAACAACAATTTTTCTTCCTGGAATACTTCATATTTTGTTCCTTGGGTCATAATCTGGCCTTTTTTGATGAGGTAGGCATAGTCACAACAGTCATACATGAGATCCATGTCGTGGCTGGTAACAATAATGCTGGTTCCATTGGAAACAAGTTTTTTCATAATCATGGCCATTTGGTCCCGCCCTTTAGGATCCAATCCAGCAGTCGGCTCGTCTAACAATAGAAAACGTGGTTTGAGAGCTAACATCCCCGCAATGGCTACTTTTTTCTTTTGGCCGTAACTCAAATATTGCACCGGTCGATCCTGCAACTCTTCGATGTCCATCAGTTCAATGGCTTCTTGAACCCGTTTCTCACACTCCTCTTTGGAGTATCCTAAATTCTCTAATGCCATGCCAATATCATCTTTGGCAATGGTATAAAACAATTGCTGCTCCGGATTTTGAAAGACCATATTGACTTCTTGCCGGTAAGCAAACAAAGCTTTCTTCTTATCTTGAATGACCTGATTATCCAAACTCACACTGCCTTCTTGGGGCTTGAGCAGTTTGGTCATGACCTTCATCAGGGTAGATTTCCCGGAACCATTGGTTCCAATAATTCCAGTAATCTTTCCTTCCATGAATTCCATATTCACATGGTCCACAGCTTTCAAATCATCAAATAAAACCGTAATATTCTCTAATTTTAACATATTTTTATTCCTCTTCATCAATTTCTTTAGCTTGAGCAAATTTCAGGGTTAGGACATCATTTAAGCGCTGATTATCCGCCAATAATTTTACAAATAAGGTATTGGCTAATCTTCCCCAGCCAAGATAACTTTTTTTCTTATTTACAAATGAAAACTTCAAATCTAAGGTATCTCGAATGGTTAAAAATTCGATTAATACTAGAAAGATAAAGCGATACATAAGAACGATTAATTCCATTAAGATAGCCGGCAAATGAAGGGTTTTACAAAGCTTCATCATCTGGTTAAAGGGAATGGTTAAAGCCATAAAATAGGTTGAAATTAAAGAACAGTAAATTCTCATAACAATCGGTCCAACTTGTTTGGCAGAAGAATGAAAAACTCCTAAATAGCCATGACTTCCAACTGGAATGGCCATTAAAAACTGATGACTATTTTCACCATAGCTAATGACAAAGGTCGCCATACTTAATAAAATGAAAATAGACGGATAGCGAAACCAGCTCAAGTATTTTAAAATAGGAAGTCTAGCAATATAACACGTCAAGGGGACCATGATAGCAATTAGTAGAATTTGTAAGGGGAGGAAACCAGAGAAAGAAATAATCATTAACAAAATATACAAACTGAACTTATGCAGTTCTGGAACTGCAGTCCAACGGTTATTATACGCATAGCGATCAATTACAAACATAGTTTCCTCCCATACAAATACTTACTAAACTAAATTATTTTTCCTGATGTTTTTTTCCTCTTTGGTAACCGATGACATAGAAGATAATCCCCGCACCGATACTACCTTGAAGGGTAAAGAGTAGGCTTTCAACTTCTGATCCTGGTGGTTCAAACAAAGGTGAAAACCAAGGTTTATAGTCCTTTTGAATAGTCGAAATAGCATTTTCTGCAGCATCATCCGTACCACTATATTCTACTCCTTTAGGAGCAAATAAGAAAGCACCGACAATAATCACAATAATGGCAGCTAATAACAAAAGATTCTTGTGTTTTTTCATAGGAAGAGTCCCTCTCTTTCTGTCGCATTTTCAGAAATCAAGTTATAGAAGATAACTGTAAGTAGTCCTTCTACAATGGCAATTGGAATTTGCGTAATCAGAAAGACTCCTAAGAACTTAATGGTTGAACCCACAAATCCAGTAGTTGGATCTGGGAAGACCAATCCAAGTTGAAGCGAAGTTGTTGCGTAAGTCGCTAAATCTGCAATCATCGCACACAAGAAGAGTGAGACTGGTTTAGATAGTTTCAAAGAACGACTGAATTTATAAACTGCAAATCCAACAAAAGGACCTACGACTGCCATTGAAAAGGCATTGGCTCCAAGGGTTGTCAACCCACCGTGGGCAAGAAGAAGAGCTTGGAACAACAAACAAATCGTTCCTAGTACACTAATAACAGATGGCCCAAACATAGCAGTTCCCAAACCAACGCCGGTTGGGTGAGAGCTAGATCCTGTTACTGAAGGGATCTTCAATGAGGATAAGATAAAGATAAAGGCACCGGATAAGGCCAACATGGTTTTTGAATTTGGATCTTTTGAAATAATCTTCTTAATTTTGACCAATCCAAAAATGAAGAATGGTAAAAATAGCAAGAACCAGACAATACACCATACTAAAGGTAGATAGCCTTCCATAATATGCATGGCAGCGACCGGTTGAGGTCTAAAAATAATCAGCAAAGCTAGGATAGCAATTGCTAGCATTTTATTATTACGTTTCATAATAGAATTCCTCTTTTCTTACCCCAAGGGGCTTTTTTTTACTAATAACGTTGTAAAATAATCCAATCTATCATCGACTGTTAAGTCCGATACTCCGTACAAAATCCTTTGCTTTTCAGTAGAGGCATGACTGACTAAAAATGTTTTTTCAATCAGGTCGTACTTCTCCAACAAGGGAAGAATCACATCCAAATGATTGGCCACTTTCATAATCACAACTGTATCATGAATCGCCAGTGCTTGGTCAATCTTATCCGCATCTGCTGTAGCAGGAACAACTGCAAAGGACTCTTCATCCATGGTCAACGGTTGGCCCAAAACAGAAGCCATGCTACCAAATGAGGTAATCCCAGGAATGGTTTGGGTATCAATGCTATTCCCAATTAGTCTCAAGAGGTAACTATAGGTACTATAGACCATCGGATCCCCTAATGTGATAAAGCCAACATTCTTCCCAGCCTTTACATCTTCTACAATTTCAGCAGCAATTTGTTCCCATTGAGGTTCTTTCTTTTCTAGCGAACGAACCATTGGAAAATGGCGTTGTTTAATCTCAAGTTGATCGCTGACATAGGGACTCGCAATCGTCAATGCCACACTCTTGGAGCCGCGTTTGGCTTCTGGAGTGTATAAAATATCCAAGGTTTCCAAAATATTTTTAGCTTTAACGGTTACGAGCTCACTGTCTCCTGGACCAATCCCAATACCGTAAAATGTTGCCATTTTTGACCTCCTATTGAATAATTTTTTCTAGGTGTTGAACATAGAGTTCTTGAACACTTGGGTATTCACCAAGTCCAATCAAGTGTGTCTCTACTTGGTATCCTTTTTCTGTAAAGAAGTGCTTCCATGATCCTTCTTCATCCGAACACAAATCATTGGTAGCATGATCCCCAGCCACTAACATAAAGGGAGCAAGATGAACTTTTTTAACGCCTTTAGCTTCCAGACGTTTTTCAAGTAACTCTACCGGAGGATAAGACTCGACACAACCGATATAGACAGCTTCATCCGTCAGCATATGGTCTAAAGCAGCATAGGCAGTAAAGGCATAATGCTGACTACCATGTCCCATAAGGATGGTTGCTTCATCTACATTATTATTATTGTATTCTTTTACAAGAATATTTGCAACATTTTCATAATCTTCTTCACTAAAAAGAAGAGGTTTCCCGATTTTTAGAAGTTCAAAATCTTCTTTAAACTGGTTGGCTTGGTGAACCACTTTTTCATATTCACTTCCCAAGATAATGTGGAGTGGTTGAATATAAACTTCCTTGACACCATCCTTTTTCAATTGTTCCAATAATTGGTTCACAGTTGGAACTGAGATTCCTTCATTTTCTTTAATGCGCTTAATGACAACATTCGAAGTGAAGGCACGGTGGACCTGAAAATCTGGGAACCGCTGTTGGATCGTTTCTTCACAGGCTTGAATGGTTTTCTTTCGTGTTTCAGGATAGGTGGTTCCAAAACTGACGACAATAATTGCTTTACTCATTTTCACTTTCCCTTCTAAAAAAAGTTTGGCAAGCTTTACAAACCGATTTTAAGGTTCTTTCTTCTGTTTCAATCAATTGATGATAGCCAGCTTTTTCCAATACAGATCTGGTATTGTCTCCCATTATGACAATTGGTTTCTCTTTCCAATTCTCTTGGGTTTTCTCCGCCATCAAAATAAAGTGGTAGGCTGCAGCAGAGTTTGGTAAACAAATCAGCTGAATATCCTCTGCATGATAAGTGAAAGATTCACTTTCAAAGGCCACAGAATGAGTGGTGTGGATTGGGAAGCTTAAAACTTCTGCTACTGCTTTTTCCTTAATATCAGAAGTGAGAATGATCCAGTTTCCTTCTTGCTCCCTCATCCGTTTCACAAAATTCTCTTCTGCGAAATCATTGATTTGATCATACAGGCGAATACCTGCTTCTTTAATGGTCTTGATGGTATGATGACCACTTGCTACAATCTTCAGATGGCTGAGAGTCCGAATATCCAGATCTTTTTGTTGCAAATAAGCAACAAAGAAGTTCCAAGAGCTTGGGTCTGTCACTACTAAACCGTCGATATTAGAAAGTTGAGGAAGTTGCAGTTCTTTTGCAAGCAATTTACTTGGAGAATGGAATGCATACACTGTCGCCCCAGCATCCCTCAATAGTTTAGGAAGTTTGGCATTAGGTGTTTCTTGCACCAAGAGGGTTCGACCGAACAAAGGCAGATTTTCATGGTAGTTTAATTCCTCACGAAAAGCAACAACGTCCCCAATCACAATCAAACTTGGTGCTTTCATCTGGTGTTTTTCAGCCAGTTCAACAATGGTCTCTAATTTTCCATCAATGGAACGTTGTTGAGGGTGAGTAGCCCATTCGATAATCGCTACTGGAGTTTCCTTATCGTAACCACGAACCAACAATTCCTCACAAATAGTTTGCAAGTTTTTCATTCCCATAAGGAAGACTAGAGTTCCTTTTAAGTGGGAAATCGCATCCCAATTCAGTGCTTCACTGGCATCTTGTAGATGCCCAGTAAAGACATGAAAGCTAGTCGCGACATTTCTAAAGGTCATGGGAATGCCTGCATAGGCAAGGCCTGCTATAGAAGAGGTAATTCCTGGTACAACTTCAAAGGGAATCCCTTCTTGGATAAGAGTTTGAGCTTCCTCTCCTCCTCGGCCAAAAATATAGGGATCGCCACTTTTTAGGCGAACAACTTTTTTCCCTTCTTTGGCTTTTGCAACCAAGACTTCTTCAATTTTTTCTTGAGAAACACAAGGTTGATTAGGAATCTTACCAACATAGATCTTTTCACAGTTCGCTTTTGTGTAGGACAGAAGCATAGGATTTACTAAGCGGTCATAGATAAGCACTTCCGCTTCTTCAAGTCTCCGTGCTCCTTTAATAGAGATTAATTCTTCATCCCCTGGACCCGCACCTACTAAACTTACAAAACCACTCATCCATTCACCTCTTTCTTTAAATGGGTCTCCAATTCCTCAATAGTTGACACTACTTTAGGATAGTTGACAATAGGTCGTGAAATAATCACACAATCCATTCCAAGTTCTTGACATCCTTCGATTTTTTCTCGAATCCCACCAATACTTCCACTTTCTTTGGAAACAAATACTTCTGCTTTCGAGCGAGCCAGCAATTCTTTGTTGCACTCTTTAGAGAAAGGAGCCTTAATCGCATCAATTTGATCCGGAACAAGTCCCAACTCTTCACAACCTTTTAGAACTTCTGAAGTCGGAAGAACACGAACCACAATACGCGACTCTGGTAAACCATGAACAAAAAGTGGCAAGGTTTTGCTTCCAGTTCCTAAATAGACTGTTTTATATTCTTTCTCTTTGATGTATGCAATGGCTTCTTCTGTCGAATGAACAACGGTAGCACCCGATAAGTCGATGGTAGCTTGTCTTTCAAAGCGCACATATGGAATTCCAGCCTGATTCGCTGCTTTCATCGCTTCTTGAGAGACAATATCCGCAAAGGGATGGGAAGCATCAATAATTTCATCAACGTCATTCTCTTTGATGAAAGCAACCATTTGGTCAGCGGACATTCTTCCTTGGACCACGTTCTGCCCAAATTTAGAAGCTAAATGGCGGCCATAATCCGACACAACAGAGGTAGTCACCGGGATATTCTGTTGCGAGAGGAATTCAAGAATCTCTGTACTTTCAGCTGTTCCACCGAAAAGTAGTTTCATCATAGTGTATATCCTCGAGGTGTGATCATGCGTCCATTTTTCACATAAGTCTCTTTGTTTCCAACAATGACAATTGTAGTCATGTCTACAAGAGTTTCATCCAAGTCTTCAATCGTAGTAAGCACAATTTGTTCTTCCTTACGTCCGATATCCTTACCGATACCGACAATCGTATCTTTGGCTTTGAATTGAGACATAATTTCAAGCGCTCTTGCTAAGTGCTCTGGACGACCTTTACTTCTTGGATTGTACAGACAAACAACAAAGTCACCTTGTGCTGCTGCATGAAGACGTTTTTCAATCATTTCCCATGGAGTCATCAAGTCACTAAGTGAAATATGACAGAAGTCGTTCATGAGAGGTGCTCCCATCACTGCAGCTGCTCCAAGGCTTGCTGTAATTCCTGGTACAACCTTCACTTCAAGCGTATCGTTTTCTTCTAATAACTCGAGGATCAAACCAGCCATCCCATAGACACCGGCATCCCCACTCGAAACAACCCCAACATTTTTTCCAGTTTCGTGAGCTAGATCAATGGCTTTTTGACAGCGTTCAATTTCATGACGCATCCCAGTCGCAACCATTTCTTTATCTTTTACAAGATCTTTGATCAAACGCATGTAGGTAGAATACCCTACAATAATTTCACAATCTTTGATTGCTTGCAATGCCTCTTGAGACATCAATTCTTCTTTACCTGGGCCAAGTCCAATAACGTATAACATATTTATTTCTCCTTGTTTTTAATATTTAATAATTGTTAACTAATTTACCAAGTGCAAATGTTGCACCATTTTGTGCGAACCGTTGGGTTAGCACATTTCCTTTACTTGCAAGATCAGCGCTAGCAAGCGCAACACTTCCAACCCCAACAGTCTTCTTAACAAATTCCGATTGCGGATATTTATCCGCCACCACTAGCAGTTCCTCCTTGGAGTAGGTTTGGAAAGGACAGTCAAGGTGTTGGGCTAATTCTAGTATCGCCTGTTCATTTTTTTTGACATCAATACTAGCAATTTTTGCGATTTCTGAACCGGAGATTCCCTCTTGTTCACAAAATGCATGAAAAGATTCCATAAATGTGGAAGGTGGAAGATCCTTCTTTGCCCCAACTCCTAAAACATAGGGTTTTGGATGAATCAGGGCGACCACTTCTTCGTCAACCTCAACTGCTTGAGAGGTCAACCAAATAAATGGGCTCTTATTAGCAAGGACTTCCTGAATCTGATTTTCTTCAATTACTGTTAAACCTCTCAGGTCAGATACCCAAGGCTTTTCTTGATAAAAATAGACACAGTCCTTATTCGCTAGATAAGAATTAAATACTTTTACTAAGTGGCGCAATTCTTCCCGCCACCCATTTACTTCTTTAGCAATATTATCTAGCGCTACAACATTTTGTGTATCTGTTGCGGTCGTGATTACTGGATTTGAATCTAATAATTCAGCAATTTTAAGTGTAACCTGATTGGCCCCACCTAAGTGACCACTTAACAAACTAATCACATGATTGGCTTTTTCATCCATAACGATCACAGCAGGGTCAGTTGTTTTATCTTTAATAACTGGGGCAATGCCTCTGACAACCGCACCAATCGCCATGATACAAATTAAGACATCGACCTCTTGGAATACCGTCCGAAGTCCTTCAATGACACGCCCTTCAATCGGTACCGTTCGTGAGTCAGCGATTTTCACAGTGGTATAGACCGGACAATCAATCCCAAGTTTTTCCTTGAGCTCTAGTCCTAGATTTTTTGCATTGTTGGTAACCGCCACAATGGCATAACGAGGGGAATCATTTAGCATGCGAACTCAATCCTTTACGGAATTCATGGTGAAAATCTTTGTGATAGAGCTTAGAGTAGTAAAACTCTTCACCCAAGAAATCTCCAACTAAAATCAAGGCAGTTTTTCTAATTTTAGCTTCTTTGACCTTCTCAGCAATGGTCTCCAATGTCCCAAAGACTTTGCGTTCATCTGGCCAAGTTGCCTTATAAATCACAGCGACAGGGGTTTCTTTTGGATAGCCACCCTCGACCAATTCAGCCACCACTTTTTCAATACCCTGTACAGATAAGAAAATGGCCATCGAGGTTCTGTGTTGAGCATAACTTCGGAGTGATTCCCGGTCAGGAACAGGGGTCCGTCCAGCCATACGAGTGATAATCACACTCTGAGAAACTTCAGGGACTGTATATTCTGTTCCGATACTTGAGGCAGCTCCTAGGAAAGAGCTCACTCCAGGAATACAGTCAAATTCAATTCCTCTCTTCTTCATCTCTTCTGTTTGCTCACGAATGGAACCATAGATAGAGAAATCTCCTGTTTGTAAGCGAACGACATCTTTTCCAGCTTTAACTGCTTCCTCCATGACATCGATAATTTCCATCAAATGCATAGACGCGCTATCATGAATCTCAGCACCTTCCTTACAATATTGAAGGAGATCAGGATTCACGAGTGAACCCGCATAAATGACCACGTCCGCTTGGGATAATTTTCGATAACCTTTTAGGGTAATGAGTTCCACATCACCAGGTCCTGCACCTACAAAATGTACAATTGACATACCTTTATTTCCTTTCTGGTTTTACCGCTGAAACAATAATCGTTGGGTTTTGCTGTTTGAAATAATGCCCTTTTCCTAAGGCAGACCATCTGCTCGCTTGGATGGATACGACGTCTAAGTCTTGCCATTCCAGCTCTTCAGCAAGTTGAATTGCTTCCATTGCATTTTCCAAGAGGATAAAGTTTAAAACAAAGCGGCCACCTGGAACTAACAGATCTTCACACCACTCAAAGATTTCTGCCATGTTACCACCGGTTCCACCGACAAAAATAGCATCAAATTGGCCTTCAAGCTCAACAGGAGCTTTGCCCTTTATCAGAGTAATATTCTGACACCCAAAGTATTCAATATTCTCCTGTGTCAAGGCAACAGCGTCCTCATTTTGTTCAATGGCAACGACTTCCAAATTTGGAAAGGAAACGGCTGCTTGAATCGTTACACTGCCCGTACCAGAGCCAACATCCAACATTCTCTTAGCCTTATGTAAGTCTAATTTATCAATACTGATTGCTCTGACTTCTTCTTTGGTCATGGGAACCTTTGCTCTAATAAATGCCGAATCCTTCATTTAGTATTACCACCACATTCATTTCATATTGACGATCGATTACTTGATCTTCTGCTAAAATTTCAATTTTTTCATCTTCATAGCTAAGATTTTCACCAATGACTAAGACTTTTTTCAATCCCCGTTTCATCGCTTCTTGGGCTATTTCATAGGGACCAATTTTCTTATCCGTCACCATAAATACCTTGGGTAGAGAAAGCAAGAAATCAAAATCAGGAATTTTTGCATGACTACTTGTTAAGTAGGCATCATTCATAGGGAGAAAGACTTTGCTTGCGAGGTACTGGAAGGAAGAAATTCCTGGTTGAACCACCACGCGCCCTTTAAATTTCTCAGACAACCATTTTCCCAAACCATAGATCAGGGGATCGCCTGATGCTAGATAGAGGATGGTTGAATCTTCTGGATAAGACTCTATTAGTTGAGCTAACTCAGCCAGTTTCTTTGGTGGTACAATCCCTTTTTCTTGATAGGCAGCTGGAAGGATTTCTAAATGTCGCTCACTTCCAAGAATATAATCTGCCTTCTTATATATTTCTTCACTTCCTAAAAGTCCATAGGAAGGGGCTCCTGGCCCTATTCCAATTACATAGATCACGTCCATTCCTCCGCTATTTCTTCTAATGTTTGAGTTGAAGCTAGATAGCCAGCTTCTGTCCCAAAGGTTACTACATCAATACTGACTTCCGGCTTCCGATTTCGCAGCAACCGCTCCGATCGGAATTTCATCTTGTCCACTAGCACTTGATAAACTTCTTCGTAGTGATACTCCTCAATTAAAGTTCCCGCTGCATCTGTTGTAATGCACTGATCCACTTTCTCAAGAAGTTCAACTGGAGCACCCAACAAGGCGAGATTGGCCATAATGATTTCCATTCGCGCATCTGAGTCTTTACTATGAGTTGAGAAAATCCCACCAGCCACCTTGACAAATTTACCCATATGACCAACCATCAGGACCCGAGTAAAGCCGATCCGCTGGACTTCTTTTAGGACATGACCAACAAAGTTACTCATATTCACAATTCGATGAGGTGGAATCCCCAGCACATTGGTCGCAAAGTCCTCGCCGTAATTTCCGGGAGCTAACACAACCGATCGATAGCCTTGATTGTACAGCATGGTTAATTCAATCGTAATGGACGCCTTCCAACTCTCTTCTGACATGGGATTAACAATTCCTGTCGTCCCCAAAATGGAGATCCCTCCTACAATTCCTAAGCGTGAATTATAGGTCAACTTGGCTGTTTCTTCTCCACCCGGTACCGAAATTATAATTTTTGCACCGCAGTTTGGACCAAGTAATTGTCGGGCTGTTTTTTCAATCATCGCCCGAGGAGTTGGGTTGATCGCTGCCATTCCAACATCACATTTCAGTCCTTTTTGTGTGACGCGCCCCACACCTTCTCCTCCATCGATCTCAATGTCGTTTGAATCCGGCAAGAGAGTCACTGTCGAATAAATCAGGAGTCCGTGCGTCGCATCTGCATCATCACCACCATCCTTTTCGACAGCGGCACTGGCAGTAAGTTCACCAAAAGAAGGATCTTTGATATCCATTGTTACTTCGACACCATTCGCCGTAGAAACTGTAACTTTTTCTTCGATATCTTGATTCAAAATCATACTAATCGCTGCAGCTGTCGCAGCGGTCGCACAGGTTCCAGTAGTGAAACCTTTTCTTAGTTTTTTTCCATTGACATATGCGTAATGATCCATATAGTTCCATTTCCTTCACTACTTAATTATTTGGGACTACGAAGCGTTGGTAATCATCCATTTCTTGTTTGTACTGGTACAGAATAGCATTTACTACTGCTGCTGCAATCGTACTTCCACCCTTACTTCCCAATGCAACAATAGAAGGAATTGGGCTTTCATGGAGTTTTTGTTTTGATTCAGCCGCACCGACAAAGCCAACCGGAACACCAATAACAGCATCAGGGACTAATGTTCCTTCTTCTACCATATCCAAGACTTTAAAGATAGAAGTTGGGGCGTTTCCGAATACAAACAACTTAGGACCCAACTCATTGGCCGCATGTTCTACCGCTGCCATAGAACGAGTGATCCCTTTTGCCTTAGCTTCTTCAAAGATTGCTGGTTCATTGACCAAGCATCTGTAGGCCACCCCTAGTTCATCCAAGATTCTTTTATTAAATCCACCTAGAACCATGGTCGTATCTGTAAAAATGGTCCCCTTATTTTTGATAACATCCAAAATATGGTCGATGGCATCATTTGAAAATTTGATATTGTAGAGGTAATCGAAATCCGCACTCGCAAAAACAACGCGTTTCCAAACCGCTTCATGAAATGGATTATCAAAAACAATATCTGGGTGTTCTTGATCAATAATTTCTTGAATCTTTTTAAAACTAGCTTCTTCAATCTGATTTGATACTTTTATATAGTTCATAAATACCCTATCCTTTTTTATCATTTAAAGCTGTTGAATAACGAACATAGTCTTCTGTTACGATTGTTTGCATTTGATAGATAATCGCATTAATAATGGCCACGACAAGGGTGCTTCCCCCTTTACGTCCTTCATTGACCATGGCAGGCAAGTCGGTCTCTAATAAAGCTTCCTTAGACTCTATGACATTAATAAATCCAACAGGTACACCGATAATCGCATCTACCTCAACTTTTTTCTCTTTGATCAAATCAAGGAGATGGAACAAAGCAGTCGGAGCTCCACCAAAAGCAAATACTTTAGGTCCTTCGATCTCTGTTGCTTTTTCAACAGCAGCCATTGCTCGAGTAATGTTTTTTTCCTTAGCAAGTTGGATGACATCTTCATCATTAATGAGGCAACGGTAGGAAACACCCATTTGGTCCAATACGCGTTTATTGATCCCATTTAAAGAAATGCTGGAATCAACAATGATGGTCCCTTTATTCTGAATCACGTCAACAATTCGCTCATTGACATGATTGATAAATTTCATGGTATAGAGATAGTCAAAATCACCTGTGGTATGAATGGCGCGTTTAATAATAGCCTCTTCCATGTCTTCATGAAATTCATAGCCAGGATGATCCTGATCGATCACCGATTGAATGATCTGAAAACTTTTTTCCTCAATTGAGGAAGGGTTTTTAATATAGGACATACATACTCCTCTTTTAATAAATTACAAGAATAAAATAAATAATTGACAAAACGAAAGTTGAAACTGTCGTCGTCATATAAAGCATAGAAATGGAGGTTAAAATATCCTCTGCTTCTACATTTCTAACTGGGTCTCCAATGGTTGGTTTGGAAATCAACTCGCCATGATAAACATGAGCTCCCCCTAGTTGAATCCCTAAGGCGCCTGCAACAACCGATTCAGGGAAAGCACTATTTGGACTTGCATGTTGGTAGCGATCTCTCCAGCCAATTTTTAAGGCATTCCTGAAATCCAATTGCAAAATTCTAGCACTGGCTAACATAAAGAACCAGGTTAAACGAGCAGGGATGAGATTGACCAAATCATCCATCTTAGCTGAAACAAAGCCAATCTTACGATATTTAGCTGTTTTATAGCCCACCATTGAATCTAGCGTATTAATAGCCTTGTAGCCCATTGCTAAAACTGGTCCACCAAGAAATAGGCATAATAAGGGACCGATTACGCCATCACTAGCATTTTCTGCTACCGTTTCGATGGTCGCATTACAAATTTCAGGAATGGAAAGATGATTTGTTTCTCTCCCCACAATCATGCCAACCTGATATCTAGCCTGTTCAATGGAACCAGACTGAACCGCTTTGTAGACCTTAAGAGCTTCAAAAGCAAGAGAACGAGTTGCCAAACAAGTGTAAGCCAGATAAATCCAAGCGATCCAATAGAGAATAGGGTGAAGTTGACTAGCGCCCCACAAAATTCCATAAGTAATGGAAACTGTTAAAGTAACCGTGGAGAACCACAGAAGGATTCCAAACAGAAAAGGAAATTTTGATTTTAGGTTCTCTAGTTTCAAACAAGCATAAATAAAATTTCCAATCAGCTTAACGGGGTGGGGCCAAGAATAAGGATCTCCAATTAACCAATCCAGAAGGAGAGCGATAAAAATTGCAATAACTATCATTTCTTAGACTCCAAGATATAATCAAGCCAATTCATAAGGAGTTGTTCCTTTTGATAAAAGTGAACATGGAGGTAACTTGCAAAAGTTTTCCCTTTCTGGTAGCCCCCAGTCCAATTGGAAACCACTTCTCCGTCTCTTTCTTTTCTAAGGTTTAAAACTGTTTTTTCAGAAGTATTGAAGATGGAATGATGGAACTCATGACCTCGAACTTCCGTACCAGACGGACCAAATAAAGAATTTTCGTTGGTGGTTGCAAAACAGTAACCAAACCGTTTTAGACCATTAGTCATCACACTCGTGCCATCAAATATCCCAACCATTTCATAAGAATGATCTTCGATCTCAAGATTTTTTCCAAGATACATCAAGCCTCCACATTCAGCATAAATGGGGATTCCTTTTTGATGAGCTTCTAGAACGGATTCTCTAAAGGAGCGATTATCAGATAATTCTTTTGCAAACAACTCCGGATATCCCCCACCAAAATAATAGGCATCAGCTTCCGGTAACCGTTCATCTTTTAAGGGACTAAATGGAATGAGCTCGACATTAGCACTTCTTAACAAATCCAGATTGTCTTCGTAATAAAAATGAAAGGCGTCATCCAGTGCATAAGCAATGGTTAACGGGGTAGAATTCTCAAGTTTGAATGGAGAAGAAAGTTCAATTGACTCTCTATCAACCTTCTCCAATAGACGCTCAAACTGAATGGTTTTTTTAGCCTGCTCTCCAAGAATAGCAAACTTTTCTTCAAGATCATCCATCTCCACATCCGGAATCAATCCCAAATGCCTTGAAGGTAGTTCAACTTGAACATTTTTTGGAAAATAACCCAAGACTTCTATATCAGTGTAGCGCTCAATCGCCCCCTTAATCAGCTGATAATGGGTTTCCGAAGCCACACGATTGACAATGACACCAACAATATTTACCGCTGGATCAAATGAAGAAAAGCCATGGACAATTGCTGCCGCTGAAGTCGAGGTTGATTTCCCATCAATAATTAAAACAACAGGTAGATTTAGCTGTTTGGCAACAGAGGCAGAAGAGGCACAATCTTTATCTATTCCTAAACCATCATAGAGTCCCATCACCCCTTCTACCACTGCGACATCAGAATTATGATGCCAACGATAATAAGACCAATTCAAGTGATCTGTTTCTGGAATTAAAAAACTATCTAGGTTACGAGATGGATTTTTCGTGATACGGCTATGGTAGGAAGTGTCAATATAATCAGGGCCTACTTTGTAAGGTTGAACGATATAACCCATATCTGTTAAAGCTTTCAAGACAGCCAGTGTAATTGTTGTTTTTCCAACACCACTTGATACACCAGCCAACATAAACTGCTTCATCTAAACACTCCTTTAATCTCTAAAAAAACGGAGCCAAAAAAAATACGACTATCTTTTGTAGCTCCGTTGCTTTATTATTTTACTTAACACTTCGTTGTGCTTAACTTGAAATTTATCGAGACAAGTTAATATTATTTTAATATAAATTATAGTAAATGTCAATAATTTTCGGAAAACGTTCACAAAAAAGGGCATGATAAACATGCTCTTTCTCCTTTATATGTTTAGTCTTATCCTTGCCAATCTGCTGGATAAGTCACATAAATAAAGCGCGCTTTATCCTTAACAGAGAACTGAATATCGCTTCCCTTTGGAATAAAGATGATTTCACCCGGACCAGCACTCATCACTTCATCACCAGAGATAACATCCAAACGACCTTCGATCACATAATCAACTTCATCATAGTCTAAATGCCAAGGGAATGTTGTCTTGTCCATTGTCATCAATCCTAAGCCAAGTCGAGGACTTTCTTCAAGAGTCAAAAGATCACGTGTATAGACTTGATGTTCAGGATTTCCTGTGTCCAAACGATCTTCAGGACGAACATCTAAGCTTGGTAGTGAAATAGAAGCTACACCCGCTTTACTAACACGTTTAGCAGAACCTTTACCTGCCAATTCTTCTAGAAGAATTTTGCGAACCAAAGATTCAATATCTGTACGATTATAATCCATTTACCAATACCTCCGATTAGGCTTCTTTCTTAGTCAAGAAGTAGGCAAGTAATAGGGCAGTAACCCCACCTACAAACTTACCAATCATCATTGGAACAATCATCTTAGGAGCTTGTCCAGCTGTAAATCCTAAGTGGTCCCCGATAACAAATGAAGCAGATACAGCAAAGGCAATATTTAAGATCTTACCACGTTTGTCCATATCTTTTAACATCTGGAACATAGCAATGTTGTTTGCCAAAGAAGCAACCAAACCAGCAGCTCCTACTTCGTTCATTCCCAATGATTTACCGATTGCTGAAAGAGGTTTGTTAGCTACTTTAGTAAAGACAGCAACTAAACCAAATGCACCAGCCAAGGTTACAGCGATTGAACCAACAACGACAAATGCTTCTTGTAGGGTTTCTGCACCTTTTGGATAAAGTTCAAGCAACCATTTATTACCAGTCAAGAGTTGTGCAGCACCAAATGCCAAACCTAAAGTTGCGATCACAACAATGATTTGACCAAAGATTTCAAAACCTTTAATCATTCCATTTGGAATAAGAAGTAAACCTAGGAAAATAAGAGCAGAGACGATTACGATAGGGATCAAGTTGATTAACAAAGTACCAAATGATAAACCTGGAACTAGAAGTCCACCAACTAAACATCCGACAGGTACGGTTACCAATCCGTACAAGATACCACGGGCTAAGAATGGACGATCTGATTTTTCAATAATCCCTAAAGCAACAGGTATCGTAAACACAATTGTTGGTCCCATCATAGAACCTAAAACATAGGCTGCAAAATCACCAACAGCTTTATCTTGTGCCAAACTTAAGGCTAAAGGAGCTCCCCCCATATCATTCGCAATAAAGGTAGTCGCAAAAATAGAAGGATCCGCACCAACCATTCCATAAAGTGGAACAATTACAGGTTTCAATAAATCTGCAAGCAAAGGAGCTACAACCATGATCCCAGCCATTGACAAAGCCAAGGCTCCCATAGCCATAATACCTTCTTCAAACTTTTCACTTAATCCTAGTTTCCCACCGATACATTTATCAACTGCACCGACAAGCATAAACAGAACCATAATGTAAATGATAATTTCATTTATACTCATAAATTAATCCCTACTTTCAATAATCATCCAGTTGATACTCAACTTTATCAATGATACCTACTATGACCATATCTACTGGGACATCCTGTCTATTCAAACTCACACGAGCTGAACTTCCTGTAGTGACCAACACTTGATCACCTTCACCAGCACCAATACAATCAGCAGCAATGACTAAGGCAGGATCTGTTTGATGGTCATCCAGTTGTCGTTCGACCACTAAAAACTTTAATCCATTAAGTTTTTCATCTTTTCTCGTAGCCCATAGACTTCCTTTCACTTTCCCAACAAACATCTCGCTACTCCTTATTCTTCTATTATAATATTGTGACGTTTCAAATAGTCTTTCGCAAGAGCGGTCACAATCATTCCTTTTTTAATCCGAATCCTATCATGATCAGATAGGTTCATTTCAATTAACTTTTTTTCAGTTAATAAGCCAACCTTTTCAACAGATTTCGGTTGAGTTTCATTCTTTGTCACATCATTTAAAGGTTTATTGTTTTCTCCACCAGTAGATTCTTCTAGCAATGATAGCAATTCTTCTTTTTTATAGAATTGAACACCATATCGAAGAAGTTTTTCGTATTGTTCTTGAAGATCTTGAAACAATAAGGCTTTTGAGGTTTGTTTAAACTGATGGAAGTCAAATGATTCTACTGGAACCAAAACTTTCTTTCCTTTCAACAAACTTTTAATGACAACAGCTTCATCAGCATTTAGCGGACACAAAGAAGCGATTCGCATCATTGCATCAAAACCAATTGATTCTACTAGAATGATGTCAGCACTACTTGATTGTTTCACAACTTGATAACCTTCTTTCGTTACGATTTCAGGAATATCAAATGCTCCGATAACAAATATTGAGGCCTTATGCGTTTCAACCTGTATTTTATCCATTAAACGGTCTGTAATCAAGTCTACGATCTTATCTAGATTCTCCATTTTTGACCTACCTCCAACAACCAATACTAGTCTTTAATAATCCGACCACGGATTCCTTTGCTAAAACCACAAGCATTGGCTTCATCGTAATCGATATGCATATAAGTTGCAAATTTTGGACTCACACGAATCACAACGTCATCAAAGATTAAAGGTCTTGCTCCTTCAACTTTAACTTTTACAATATCATGATTTTTTACGCCCAATTTTTCAGCATCTTCAGGTGTCATATGAACATGGCGTTTAGCAACAATCAAGCCTTTGTCCAAAGAGACAGACTTATCACCATTTACTAAGACAATACCTGGAGTACCTTCGATATCACCACTTTCTCGAATAGGAGCTTTAACACCTAATTGCAAGCAGTCCGTAAGTGATACTTCAACTTGTGATTCTTTTCTAACAGGACCTAAAATAACTACATTATGATAGGCTCCTTTTGGTCCCACTACCGTTAATCGTTCCTTTGAAGCATACTGACCAGGTTGAGATAAGTCTTTCGCCTTTGTCAATTCATATCCTGTTCCAAACAGTGCATCTAATTCCTTACGACTTAAATGGACATGTCTACCACTAGCTTCTACTTCAAACGAACCATCAAGTTCATTTTGAATCCTATCAATAACTTTATCAATTAAATTTTCTAATGACATTGTTATTCTCCACATTCTATTCTAAAGTAAGCCATACTAATACTTCAATCGATTTCAATAATGCGATCAGTTTCTCAGCATAAATATCCTGAGTACCGGATACTACAAGAGCTAATTCCTTTCGAATATTAGCAATCTCAATATATAACTCATAACACGAAAGTTTCCAACTCTCACATTTGAAATCAACTTGTACACTTCCTTGATCCAACTGTTTAATCACCCGAACAGATTGTAACTCTTCATTCGTACCAAGATTTTGATTATAGTATGATATATCATCTTCAATATAACAACCTACAATTTTTTCTATAATATGGAGAAGATTTCCTAATTGTTCTACTTTGTCATCAAGAAAAGCAAGGTGGAGTTCTTTTTGGCATCTTAGAAAATACGTATATAGTTTCGTTAGCTTGAAAAGTAGTGGATACACAGCAGACTCTTCTAGAGACGAAACAGTCTTATGAAATGTTTTGCTAATCTCTGTTTGAGTTTTTATTTTCGAATCAGTATAAGCTATCTGAATATGGCGATCATGCAAGAAACCTTTTGCTGCTGGAGTCAATTTATCATCACTCGAGAGTTTGAGAACGTTTTGCTCACTAACCTGTCCATCTTTCATTAGCTTTCTAATTCGAGATTCAGTATAAACTGTCATGCATTCACATCCTTCTACCACAAATTAACTACAGGGATACAACGAGGTTGAGATTTAACTTCCCAACCTCGCTCAGCTATTAACATGAATGAATATTCTTTACATCAAAATGCTTATTCCTATCAAAACATTAATTGCTGATTACCTGCATGAGAAATTTTGAAAATCTACTCTTTATGAGGTAGGATTACTTCTACTTCTGAATGTGGACGTGGGATGACATGTACTGAAATTAATTCACCTACGTTTTCAGCTGCTGCTGCACCTGCATCTGTCGCAGCTTTAACCGCACCTACATCACCGCGAACCATTACAGTTACCAATCCAGCACCAACTTGTTGTTTACCGATCAATGTAACGTTTGCTGCTTTTACCATAGCATCTGCTGCTTCGATAGCACCTACTAAACCTTTTGTTTCAACCATTCCTAATGCATTTGCGTTTGACATATTCTTTTCCTCCTATTATAAAATCTAATTATTCAGCTGATGGATGTGGTAGAATGACTTCTACTTCTGAGTGTGGACGTGGGATCACATGAACTGAAATCAATTCACCTACGTTTTCAGCTGCTGCTGCACCTGCATCTGTCGCAGCTTTAACCGCACCTACATCACCGCGAACCATTACAGTTACCAATCCAGCACCAACTTGTTGTTTACCGATCAATGTAACGTTTGCTGCTTT
>NZ_JADNGY010000002.1:172799-302804 GCF_015553625.1 Streptococcus australis
ACATCACCGCGAACCATTACAGTTACCAATCCAGCACCAACTTGTTGTTTACCGATCAATGTAACGTTTGCTGCTTTCACCATAGCATCTGCTGCTTCGATAGCACCTACTAAACCTTTTGTTTCAACCATTCCTAATGCATTTGCGTTTGCCATTTTAATTTCCTCCAATTATGAAATGAATAAGTTATTTAGTTAATTTTGATAACACACGTTGAACAAGCAGATCAACTAATTGTTCTTCATCTACTTGCTTATCAACTTCACAGCGTTGACAGTCAAGATTTTCTTGATTTTCAGCCTTTCTCAGATCTGACAATTCTGCAGTACCATAAGCGACACGGCGAATATTAATCAAATTCAACGGGCTGACATTATCAGATGTTGCGCTTCCACCTACAGCTCCACAACCTAAAGTAAAGGCTGGGAACAAACCTGTTGTAGCACCAACTCCTCCTAAAGCAGCAGGAGTATTGACCAAAAGTCTTGAAACAGGTTTTCTTAAGGCAAATTCTCGAACGACACTTTCATCTTGGGTGTGGATAGCTAATGTGTGTCCAGCTCCTTCATGATGAAGAATTCGAATACTCAACTCACAAGCTTCTTCCCAATTTTTAACAGTGTAGAAACCAAGGACAGGAGCAAGTTTTTCCATAGAATATGGATATTGTTTTCCAACTCCTTCACCGTCTGCAATCAAGACGCGGGCATCATCTGGAACAGAGATTCCTGCTAGTTTAGCAATCACTTGAGGTGTTTTACCTACCATTTTTGGATTCATTGCTCCACTAGGTAGAATAATGAAGGAACCAAGTTTCTTAGCATCTTCTTTTGGAACGAAGTAAGCACCTTGACGTTTGAACTCTTCAACAACCTTATCTTTTGTTTCTTCTTCGACAATGATTGATTGTTCAGAAGCACAGATCACACCATTATCAAACGTTTTTGAATCTAGGATTTGACGAACTGCTTTAGGAATATCTGCAGTTTTTTCGATAAAGGCTGGACCATTACCAGGACCTACCCCAATAGCAGGTGTTCCTGATGAATACGCAGCTTTTACCATCGCATTCCCACCGGTTGCCAAAATTAGGTTTGTATCTTTGTGTTTCATCAATTCATTGGTTGCTTCAATAGAAACACGTTGAATCACACCGATTGCACCTTCTGGACAGCCTGCAGAAACTGCTGCTTTTTTAATAATATCTACAGTTTCATTGATACATTTTGCTGCGTGTGGGTGTGGAGAGAAAACAATACTGTTTCCACCCTTTAAAGCGATAAGAGCTTTATACATGACTGTCGAAGTCGGATTGGTTGAAGGGATTAGCCCTGCAACGACTCCAACTGGAACTCCAACTTCAATAACTTTATTTTCCTTATCTTCGCTCAAAATTCCTACTGTACGCATATCCTTGATTTCTTCAAGAATACCTTTTGAAGCAAGGGCATTTTTTAAAACCTTATCTTGCCACTTACCAAATCCAGTTTCTTCAGCAGCCATTTTGGCTAAACGTTCTCTTTGATCATAACAAGCTTTAGCTACAACTTTTACGATCGTATCAATTTGTTCTTGACTCATCAATGCGAGTTTTTGTTGAGCTACTTTTGCTCGTTGAATCAAATGGCGAACTTCTTGAATAGATAAGAGATCTTTATCTTCAATATACATTCAACTTTCTCCTATGATTTCAATTTTAGTAAAGCTTGAATTAGTAATTGTTTGTTCGCAAATTTAATTTCTTTCTTAGATAGATTGATTTTATTTTCCCGATAAGCAATACTTCTTAATTCAACAACTTTGAATTTATTTAATTCTTCCTCAGAATATTTCAGCTGTTCTTCTGTTGATTTTTCCTCTTCAACCACAATATCAGAAACAATATCGGAAACAATTTCTTCAATGCTAGTTTCTTCAACTTCTGACACTAAAGGTTCTGGACTTACCTCAGTTATTTCTAATGAATCAAGATCATTTGATTCACTTTCTTCAACAGATGAGGTAGTTTCAACTTTTGACACTTCTTTATTCTCTTCCTTACGAATTGGAATGAGGATTGAATCTGTTTGTGAGTCTAGTCGTGCAATCACATGACTATGAAGATAGTAAGGTTGATCCTGTGCAATCTCAACTGCAGCTTCTACAGCTGATCTTACTGCACTAACGTCGCCTACTAACTGAACTGTGTTCAAACCTGACTTAACAGTTTCTACATTTAATAGTGAGACATTTGCAGCTTTCAAAGCAGCATCTGCTACAACAATTGCTCCAAGAAAACCTCGCACTTCAATTAATCCAAGTGCCTTTTCTACCATGAGCATACCTCATCTTAATAATTCTGCGGATTGTCTGCAATACTAATAACAGTTCGTGCAAATGCATCACACGCAGCACGACAAGCAGATTGAGATCCAGTCAATAAACCACCAGCAAAGTTTGTTTCACTTGGTGGACCATAGAAGGCTCCAACCGTCACATCAGCAGCTTTTAAAGCAGCATCCAAACCTACCATAGCTTCAGCAGGAGGGGCAATCAAGTAAGCAATTGCTGTACCTTCTTGTGCATTAGCACCTTCAGACAAATAAGTACCTGCTCTTGAAATACAATGAGCAAAATATGGAATACTATCATCATCATTTGCGCTATAGAAGCTAGCTCCGTTTTCAATTTCATAGACCACAACATCCAAGCCACTGCGAACTTCTTCTGGATTTGGCCCAGCCAAGATACCGATTACTTCACCAGCTAGTTTAGTTGAGGCATTTCCAGCTCCAGCATACATACTGCGAGCGTAAACAACTTCAACATCGGCTGCCTTTGTCGCTTCATCCAAAGCAACATAGGTTACATCATCGCAGTCAGAGGTAACAATTCCCAAACTTCTGTGATGTGGTTTCAATTCCAATGATGCTGCTAACCCTGCATCTACATTAGAAATCAATAATGCACTTAATACGTTAGCGCCAAGTCTATCATTTCTCAAAATCTAAACCCCTTTTCTATTTTAATTCTACACCTGACTTCTTATTATCAAGAATCTTCTTAATAATTTCAGCCACGTAGGCACCAGCTTCAACTGCTGGAGTTCCACCTTTATGGATATTTGATACTACTGTACGACGAGATTCTGGCATACCAACTGTAGGTTTATAAGCCATGTAAGCACTCATAGATTCAGCTGTTACCAAGCCAGGACGTTCACCTACAAGCATACAGATCACTTCAGCACCTGTTAGTTCAGCAATTTGGTCCATTGCTGCAACACGAGCATGTTTGATGAAAAGAACTTCATTATATTCAAGACCAAACATTTTTAAACCTTGTTTCAAAGCTGGCAAGAAATCCTTTACGTTTGCTTCAATGGCTGATGAACTCAATCCATCACCAACAACGATCTGGACTTTAGGATTTGATTTACAAGATTCTTTAATGATTTTTTGTTGATCTTCTGGGAATACACGACCATAGTCTGGACGAGTTAAGTATTCATCCTTAGTTGCTGCTTTGGTTTGAACTGGAATGAATCCCATTTCTTTAACAAAATCATCTGATACATAAGAAAATACTGCATCTTGTGCCGCCGCATGGTCAGCACGGAAACGAAGAACTGTTTCAGTCTTGTAACGGTTACCAGCTCTCCACAATCCCAAACGAGCTGGTGTGAATTTTTTAATTTTACGATAAGCTTCTTCGTTAATGGCATTCGGAATCAAAAATTGTTCCTGAATATCCACTTCTGTGATATCTGGAATCATTCCATCCTCAATGAGGCTTTCTTCTTTATCAGGTTGAACACCATTACTCACAGGCGCCTTCAAATCAGAGTTAACTGTTTGCACCTCTTTTTCAGGCTCTGTTATAGCATTCGTATCTAATTCACTTAACAAAGAACGAATCATTTCTTTCAAATCTTGTTCATTCACTGTCAGTACCTCCTCACTAATTTCGTTTCATAAAGACAGATCCATCTCCACCGATTTCAGTAAGATGTCCATCTTTCATCAATCCCATGCCTTCCATCCATTCTTCAAATTCTTTGATTGGACGTTTGTTCAAGAGATCACGCATTGTTGCAGTTTCATGGTAACCAGTAGTTTGGTAGTTCAACATGATATCATCTCCATGAGGAATTGCCATGATGTAGTTAACGTTTGCTGCACCAAGTAGAACCAATAGATTTTCAGCATCATTTTGATCGGCTTTCATGTGGTTAGTGTAACAGATGTCACAACCCATAGAAATACCAGTCAGTTTACCCATGAAGTGGTCTTCCAAACCTGCACGAATAACTTGTTTTGAATCGTACAAATATTCAGGTCCGATGAATCCTACTACTGTATTTACCAAGAATGGATCAAAGCGTTTTGCAAAACCATAACAACGTGCTTCCATTGTTACCTGGTCAGCACCATGGTGAGCGTCTGAAGACAATTCAGAACCTTGACCAGTTTCAAAGTACATCACGTTTGGACCAGCTGCAGTACCAACTTTTTGAGCCGTATCTTTAGCTTCCTGAATCACTTTAGCATTAAAACCAAAGGCTTCATTTCCTTTTTCAGAACCAGCGATAGATTGGAAGACCAATCCTGTTGGAGCGCCTTGGTTCATTGCTTCAATTTGAGTTGTAACGTGAGCTAGTACACAGTGTTGTGTTGGGATCTTATACTCTTCAATAAAGTCATTGAATTTATGAAGAACACGTTTTGTACTTTCTACAGAGTCATCAACTGGGTTTAACCCTAGAAGAGCATCCCCACATCCATAGGCAAAACCTTCCATTGTAGAAGCCATGATACCATCAGGATCATCTGTAGTGTGGTTTGGTTGCAAACGAGATGAGAAGGTTCCAGGCATACCGATAGTTGTATTAGCGCGTTTAGTGATGATTATCTTATTCGCAGCGACAATCAAGTCAAGGTTAGTCATCAACTTAGCAACGGCTGCGACCATTTCTGAAGTCAAGCCACGAGATAGCCATTGAATGTCTACATTTTGGTGTTTGTTATCCAAAATCCACTCACGAAGTTCAGAAACTGTCCAGTTCTTAATTTTTTCATAAGTTCGAAGGTTTACATCATCAATAATAATGCGTGTTACTTCGTCTTCTTCGTATGGTACAACTGGGTTGTTAAACAAATCGGAAAGTTTTAATTGTGATAAAACTACCTTAGCTGCCACACGTTCTTCAGAAGATTCAGCAGCTACGCCCGCAAGTTGGTCACCCGACTTGTATTCATTCGCTTTAGCTAGAACTTCTTTTACTGATTTGAATTCATAGACTCTTCCAAATAATTTTGTCTTTAAAATCATTTAAAGTCTCCTCCTTTAATAATCTTCTTAATTAAAAACTAACGTTTTAACGACGACCGGTAAAACAGATCCCTCAATCACTGGATTACCAATGTCTATATAGTCCCCATTTTGAACATCAACGGAATCTATACATACAAATGGATAATCCTTTGGTAAAATAGCAAATAAACATTGTCCCAAAACTTTAGCCATATCTTCTCTCACGACCACAAGTAAGGGAATATTTTTTCGAATCGTTTCACCCATTCCTTGGACGATTGCTGTAGCATATTCTTGTACTCTTACAAAACTTGGACTTTTTTCTCCATTAAGTGCTAAAGCAACCTGTTGGACCTCATTTTCCAAAGTAAACCATTCTAATTTATCACGAATGATCTTGGTTAATTTTTCGCAACTTTCTAGTTCATCGTCCTTGGCTAATTTCAAAACAGGAATGTTACGTATCGGTAATGTTTTGGATATATAAGTAATGGTACTTCCACTAACTTCTGTTGTATGGCTACCAGCACCAACAACTGTTGCCCGAATAGTTTCGGCCGATTCAATTACTTTCTTTTGTTCGAAAATTTTTGATTGACGAATGGCGCGTCCAAGTATGATACCAATGTCCCCGTAAGCGAAATCATTAGCTACAGCTTCTTCAGTAATAGTATCTGCTACTCCGCCAGAAAACGAAACACAATTAATTTCATAATCCAGCCTCAAACCATGGTTGGTTTGTAAGAATTCATAGTATGGAGCATCAACATCTAGACCAACAGCCTTTTCTAATACACGGACCATAATTTGAATGACTTTATTCAACTCATCCTTATTAACAATATCATTTAAGAACAATCTTAAATTCTCTTGTTTAATAATTTCTTGTAATTTTGGTGCAATGTATTGGATTTTATAGGTCGTGGGATCAATTTTGATCAAGCGTCCACCAATATCTAGACATCCAGTATCTATTACGTCCCCTTCGCGAAACACTGCGAAGTTTGAAGTTCCACCTCCAATATCAATATTTACTACGGACGTATGGTGTTCTTGAGAATATTGATGAGCACAAGCGCCCTTGCCTGCGATGATACTCTCAAGGTCTGGTCCAGCAGTAGCAACTACGAAATCACCTGCGTAACCACTCAAGGCTTGTAAAACCTGACTAGCATTTTCCTTTCTAGCCGTTTCACCAGTAATGATCACAGCCCCCATTTGAATATTTTGCTTTTCAATTCCTGCTTTTTTATATTCTTGAATAACAAAGTCTTTTATCTTATCAACTTCTATCAAAGATTGATGAGAAATGGGTGTAAAAATAATTTCACTCTTATAAAGGACTTTTTTATCCGTTATATAAACTCGCGGAATTGTAAATACTGAAGCAATATTTTCAATTGTAAGTTCAGATAGGACTAGTTGAGTAGTTGCAGTTCCTAGGTCTAACCCAACACTCAAAATTTTATCCGACATAGGAAACCTCCAAAAAAGACGCTTAAAGAATGCACTGAAACATCGTTTCTGCATTCTTTAAGCGTCATTGCTTTTCGACTGACTTCATTGTTAGTCTTTAATTATTTACACTTTAAAAATTATCTTAACTTGCGTTCCCTCATAATTTGAGGTTGTTACAAGTCTTCCGGATAATTTGCTATCTACAAATCGTTGAACAAGGATTAAACCAAGATGCTCTTGGCCCACGGTTTCGACATTGTAACCGCTACCATTATCAATTACTTGTATACGTATTATATCATCATTTTTCGTCATTTGCAAACGAATACATTGATTTTTTTTATTTTTTTGATATTTTTTATTGGAAAAAGCATGCTCATAAGCATTTTGTAATAATTCATTAATAACCAGTGCTAGCGATGATGCTCTATTATGATCTAGATAGATTTGATCACATAATTCCAATTTTAATTGAATATCAGGTCTTTCTGAAAAACAGCGTTGAAGATTAGATGAAACAATTTCAATCAGGGACTTCAGATCGATTTGCTCATGTTCTTGACTAGAAAGAAGCTCATAGGTAGCAGCAATCGACAATATCCGGTTAATACAATCTTCGAAAGCAACCTTTGTACCCGATTCTTTGACCTGTGCTCCTTGCAATCGCAATAAAGAAATAATAGTTTGAAGGTGATTTTTAACTCTGTGATTAATTTCTCGAGACGCTATCACACTCTCTTGGATCTCTTTGTCTTTTTCTTGAAGGTCACTGATATCCCTTATGGTAATAACGGTTTGATGATTGCGAGCATTGGGGTAACACTTTACTTGAAAATAGTGCTTCCCATACTTAACAGTTTTATTACTATCTGAAAAATGATCTTCTACTAATTCAGAAAAGATGGTTCCATCCAAGGAAAGATTATCATAATGCATTCCTTGAACACTATCCAAGTAGCCTAACTTCGTTCGATATAAGATAACAGCAGACTGATTACAATGGAGTAGAAATCCTCCTTGATCAAACACTAATACTGCATCTTCTACATAATCTAATAAGGATACTTCGTCTTCTCGACTTGATTCTGAAGGAGCCTGAAAAATGTAGGAATTATCACCTTTAGAAGGCTTGAGAGAGAAGCCAGACGAAAAGCTATTTGAAAAATCACTTTCAACAATTAAAGTAGCAATGACTTTTTCTCCTCTAGTAATCGGAAAAACAGTCTGTTCAATTGCAACTCCTTCTTGCGATTGTCCACGGAGTCCAACAGAAGGAACTCCTGTCTGGAGAGTTCGTAGCACCCCTGGTTCGTTTTCCAAAAATGCTGATTGCCCTACCACTGTCTTTTCATACAAGCTTTCCTTTGTATGAGGCTTTCTATGAAAAACAACAATTGCATGGTCCGAATAAATATTTTTGACATCGATGAAGACGTCCTTATCCATAAACTCTTTGCTAGATAAAACCGCCTCTGATTGCCGAATCAAGTAATCAATATCCGCCTCATTTAAATCCGTTTTATCTTCACAAAATTTTTTTATTTGATTATTGTGCTTCATTATTTAATAACAGCAATTTTGCAATTTCAATCATTGGAACGCGTTTTTGCATACTAATGGTCCTAATCTGTTTAAAAGCTTCAGGTTCTGAAAGATTATCTCTTGACATCAGGAGCCCTTTTGCTTTTTCTAAAAGAATTCGATCGTCGAGCTTTTTACTAATTTTGATTAATTCCTTTGAAAGTAATTGCTGTTGCCGCCCTTTCTCTATACAAACTGCTATTGTAGGAATTAACGATTTTGCATCCAACGGTTTTACTAAATAAGCACTCGCACCCGTTAAACTCGCTTTTTGAACATAATGATCATCATTAAATGCAGAGAGAATAATCACCCCATACGCTAATCCATCATCTAGTATCTTTTTCCCCGCAGATAATCCGTCCAGTAATGGTAATTTAATATCCATAATGACTAGATCGAAAAAGTGTTTTTGGCAAAGTTCGATAGCTTCAAAACCATCACTTGCTTCTGCAGCCACTTCATAATCTGACTGTTCTAAAATTTGTCTGATATCTAAGCGAATAATTGGATCATCATCACAAATTAGTATTCTGCCCTTCATGAAATCCTTCCCTCGTTTGAAATTATGTTCTTGTTACAATGGTACTTGAAAAGCCTAGTATTTCCTCTAAGCCATTTAGAACCGCATGGAGTGAAGCATCTACTGATGCAACATCTCCAGTCATGACAACCGATCCACTAAAGCGATCGACAAAACCAATCTGTACTCCCGCTGCTTTCGTAGCAATATCCACAGCAATAATAGCTGCCTCACTTGGAGTGATGGTTAATATTCCAATAGCATCTTGAAAATCAGTCTGTAACCCCAATTTTTCAAAAATTACTGGATCAGGACTCGCAATCAAATGAGCTAATGTGACTTGTTTCCCAGGGACATATTCCTGAATCATTCTTTGTTTTTCCGACATATATTACCACCTCTGGATTGGTTTTACACTAAATATAGTTCTAAATAATATGATTATACTATAATTGGTATCCGCTTTCAACTCAAAAATTTCACAATCTTTGTTTCAAACGTCTATCTGCCATCTAGCTATAGGCTTAAACGATAGGTTTCTCGAGCAATCATCAATTCTTCATTAGTTTGGACGATAAGGATTTTACATTTGGAATTGGCATCTTGGATATACAAACTTCCATTTTCATTTAGCTCTTTGTTCACAGACATTCCGAACACCTGTAATTTATCAACGATCAAGGAACGGATTAGAGCTGCATTCTCTCCAATTCCTCCAGTAAATACTAAGGCATCAAGTCCATCAAGATCTACTATATAGGATGCTATTGTATGGGCCACACGATTCACAAACATCTCAATAGCTAATATTGCTTTTTGATTCCCTTCCGTCACGGCTTGAATCAAATCACGCATATCATTGCTCATTTCGGAAATTCCAAGAAGACCTGAAGCTTCATTCAGTAGTTTCTTAACTTCATGGATTGGCATCTTCTGTCTTTCAACCAAGTAAGGGATGATCATTGGGTCAATACTTCCACATCGCGACCCCATCATTAATCCATCAATAGGGGTGAAGCCCATACTCGTATTCACTGACTGCTGCTCTTTGATCGCACAAATACTTGCACCATTTCCTAAATGACAACTAATGATTTTTACATTTTGGTTAGGAAGCTCTTCTTGTTGAAATATCTTTTCTACCGTTTCTGCAATATAGGCGTGGCTGATGCCATGAAAACCATATTTTCGAACATGAAACTTTTCGTACAAACTATATGGTAAAGGATAAAGATAGTGAACTGGGTCCAGGGTTTGATGAAAAGAGGTATCAAAAACAGCGACATTTGTGATGCTAGGAAAATGAGTTTTAAATGACTTGATGACAGATAGACTGATCGGATTATGACTCGGTGCCAAATCTCCTAAATCTGAAATGATCTCCTCATTTTTTTCATCTACCAATACAGATCCCTTAAAACACTCTCCACCATGAGCAACCCGATGACCAACTCCAACAATCTCTTCTATTGAATGAATTTCTCCACTCTCTACAAGGGTCCCTAGCAATACTTGTACTGCAAATTCATGACTAGGAATACAAACATTTTTTTGAACTTGGTTTCTTTTGGTTTGATACTTTACTTTACCATCTTTAAAACCGATTCGATCAAAGATCCCTTTAGCTATAACTGCTTCACTTGGCATTTCTAGTAACTGAAATTTCAAAGATGAGCTTCCTGCATTGATTGCTAATATTTTATCCGACATTTTTTCACCTTCTAAATAAAGAAGTAGGACAGACCTTATTTCAATAGCTTCTGTCCTACAATCTATTATGTACAACTTTTTAAACTATCATGCTTGTTCTCATCAAGTTGTATATTTTTCTGCCTTTTTCTGTATTCCACGATTACATGACATTGACAAGTAGGACAGCTAAAATCGCTCCAATAGTAGGACCTACGATTGGAATCCAGGCATAAGACCAATTTGCATCCCCTTTATTTGGAATTGGTAAAATAGCATAGGCTAAGCGAGGACCGAAATCACGGGCTGGATTGAGGGCAAATCCTGTAGTTGATCCCAAAGACAGACCCACTGCCATGATTAATAAACCAACTAATACAGGTGTCAATCCAGGTGTGATTTCACCATGGGTAATCATCAGTAAAGCAAAGATAAAGAAGAAAGTCGCAATAATTTCACTTAGTAAATTATAGAAAGGATTTGGAATCGCTGGACCCGTTGCAAAAATGCCCACTGAATTCCCTTCTTCCTGACTGGTTTCCTTAAAGTGTGTATGGTACATCACCGTTATAATCGTAGCACCAACGAAAGCTCCTGCTACTTGCGCAATGATGTAACCAAACACTTGATCCCAAGGGAATGATCCGCCAATCGCAAATGCAATAGTAACTGATGGATTTAAATGACCACCTGAATTATAAAATCCTGCCGTATAAACGCCTAGAGTAACTGCTAAGCCCCAAGCAAAGACTGCTGTGAACCAGCTAGGAGCAAAATTTTTAGCGATTGCCTTATTTAAATTGAGAGATGCTCCAAGGCCATTACCAAAGACTATCAGGACCATTGTCCCTAAGAATTCACCTAAATATTTTTCCATAATGATACCTCTACTTATTATCTATCAATAGCATATAACGCAATTTCTTGGTCTTGTATAGAATTTCCACCACTGACTCCAATGGACCCCAGTAGATGTTCTCCCTCAAAAATTGGAACCCCTCCAGAAAGACTGACAATTTTATTGTCCAACATCATTTCCAATTGATATAACCATTGTCCTGGTTGAGTTAATGGTTTTAAATCTTTTGATTCCATTTTCATTCCTACAGCAGTATATGCTTTTTTATAAGCCATCTCATCGCTAACTAATAACGCATGTTCCATTCTATAAGTCATGATGACGCGAGCACTTGAATCAAGAACTGTAATGACCACATCAACTTGTAAGTCTTTTGCTTTTTTTACTGCTCTTTGTACAATATCCCACGCCTTTTGATAGAGTGGATTGGAATAATTCGAATGATTTGATTCAACAGGATAACGATTCAAAATTTCTTTAATAATCTTTAAAGTCATTTTTTCAATTTTATCCTCATTCATCGTCACTTTAACCACCTCCTGCTAATCTTGAACTAAAACGTAACATCAAAAATCGAACTTGTATTAAAGGGTACTCCTTTAACTAACCGAGCGGCATTCGTGCCCAATAAACGTAACTCCCGATTTCCTACACTGTCATATTGTTTAATTCTATAAACATATTTTTCTTTAGGTAAATTTCTATAATGAAGTACGATATCCTGTTTATTCGCCGCTATGCCAACCAGTAAGGACGATTCATGAGAAGCACGATGGGCTGTTAAAACAACATCTTCAACTGTTTCTGCCTGAATATATTCAAACGGTATCCCTTCTTCTTCAATACCAAAACCAACTTGATCAAAAACAGCTCTTTCACTATCCTTTGGAATATAGAAAATGATCTTTGGTTTATTAGATAATTGAATAGTCATAACGGCCACCCTCTGCCTCTCTAGCATACGTCAAGATTAACCCAGTGGCTACAGCATTCCTTGGCCCTTCATTTCCTCGTACATTTCCGCGACCTGCTACGATGGCATGTTGTGACAATGCTTCTGTCACTAGCTGCGGAATTTCAAAGTCTAATGCAGAACCACCAACGATGACGACGAAAGGAATATCACGAATATTTTCCGTAGGACTCACCCGTTTCAGAGCACGAATCGCATTGGTGACAAATACACGCTCTTTAGCAGATTGCCGAACCAAGCGAATCTTCTCAATGGAAAAGTCCTGGTTGTTCAATGGAACAAACTCTTGTTCACCTTTTACTATAACCACACGTGCAAATAAATCACTCGATAAGGGTTGATCAAAGAATTGAACAGTTCCGTCTTCATGACGGATATGGAAAAGACTCTCAACTTTAGCTAAAGGATATTTTTTGATATCTTCCGCCAAATGACGGTTCTCAAGGCCAAGCTCTGAGTTAATCAGCATGGTCACCATATCCCCTGCTCCTGCCAAGTGAATGGCATGGATCTCACCCTGCTTATTAATGATGGAAGCATCTGTAGAACCGGCACCCAAATCCAAAATAGCAAGTGGTGTGTCTGATCCTGGAGTCGTTAAAGCCCCTAAAATGGCCGCTTCTGCTTCAGATCCTCCTATTTCAACTGGGATGCCCAACTCATGCTCAATTTCTTTAGCTATGACAGACATTTGAAGTCTATCAGAATTAACCATAGAAGCAATTCCGACTGCTTGTTCCATAGAAAATTCACCAGCCAAGCCCCCTTGAACAGAGATCGGAACAAAAGTATTCACTGCCAATAAATCTTGAATAGCTATCTGATCTTGGCTTTTATCTGTTAGTTTGGCCATGGTTTGCCTTACTTTTTCAAGCATACCACCAACGTTTGTTCCCGCTTCACCAATCACGTTTTGAATATTTTTGGCAAGGACCACCTGCTCCATAATCGCTTCAGATCCTTTAGAAACATCCACACGTAAGATTTGATTTTCACCAATAATTTGAATGGTCCCAGCTGGAATTTTGCGGGCTTTGACATCACCTTTTGGCGTTTTAATGACGACTGCTGACCGATTTCCAATCAGTGCACGCGCGATTGGCACAATGCTCTTTGTTTCTTCCGGATTCAGTTCAAAAACAGTCGCAATCCCATAAGGATTAGATAACTGTGTAATGACTTTTCCCTGCTCTACAACTTCTACCGCAGCTAACATACCCAAAGGTACCTTATCAATGTATAGAATCTCATCAACGATCGGAATTTTAGATCTTAAACGATTATTGACCAAGACACCATCATCTGCTTGGAGCACAGCTCCTTGAATATTGTAACCGTTTTCAAAATAAGCATTGATCAACTTCGCTACTAAATCAAAATCAATATCCTTTGGAACAACTACAATATAAGGCTCCGTTTTCACTTGATTAATTAAGTCAAGAATATGAACCGTTTTCCCGACACCTAAACCAAGTCCGCCTGGGGTCCGAGGATTATGACCAATCATTGTGGATTCTGTAATCACAGTTTCCGTAATGGTTTCCATAGCTACATCCCCGATAACGGGGGTTGCTTCGTTGATACGAATCAAACTAATATCTTTTAAATCAAGTGACGTCTTAGCCATTAATTTGCGAAGAGAGTCATAGATTCCATGAACATTTTCTTTCGTTCCCTTAATTCCAGTCGTATCAGAAATAGCAGATGAAAGGAAGTGAAGTTTATTTTGTGCAGTATCAAATGCTGCTAACGCAGTTTCTGTTGAGGAATTCCCAATATCAACACCAATGATATATTTCACTATTTTCCTCCAATTCTATCTCGCTGCTAGTTATCGCCTTTCAATTTCTTACGACGTTCATAATGTTCAGCAGCTTCTCTAATAAATCCTGCACAAATCTTTGCTTGATATTGTGTTTCTAATTCTTCTGCAATGGATAAGAGTTCCTCTTTAGAAGAACGATAAGGACGTAAAGCATTGTAAATTTCTAGAACACGTTTGTCTGGAACACGAGTCAATTCAGCAGCCCGAGAAAAGTTATATTGAATAGCCTCACGACCAGAATTTTTTGCGATTTCACCTTGTTTAATTAGAATCTCTGGTTTAATCCGTAAGTCCTGAGATGAAATTTGACCTGAAAGAATATTTTCCAATGTAACATCTTCAAATTTCTTGTTATCTCCAATTTTAATCCAGTCTGGATGCTTTTTAGAAATTGGATAATCATTAGCGGTTGCTTCGTTTTGATTGCTACTTGAAAAGCTTGGAGCACTTGTCTCAGAACGATTCATTTGTTCCAAGATTTGTTTTACTAATAATTCAACTGATTCTGCCATTTTGGACCTCCTACTTTAAATTAACACACACTCATCTGCAGGCTTACCTTTTACGACCAATTTTGTTTCTTTAATGTGAAGCAAAGCTGAGTAAGCCTGATATTTTGGACGTGCCATTTGATCATTCAAGGTAGGAACAGGATTTGGAGTTTCACCTTTTGCATATTTGGCAGCATTTTTACCGATTAAACGATAGGTTTCAGGAGTCAAGAGTGGAGCTTGAGGGAAGAGTTCAAGATTACTCAATGGTGGTAAATCACGTTGGTGGATAACAGTAGTCCCTTTAGACTGTACACCAATAGAAATTCCAGATCCAGAAAGGTGATCCCCTTCAACAGCTACAAAAGCCACGTCAGACGAACGATACACTTTCACAATCCGAGCTTTCAAGCCTTCTTCTTCAATTCCTGCAACTAATTGTCTCAGTACTTCAGTGTGCGGTATGTCAACCATGGTTTTAACTTGCTGTTCCCCAAAAGCTGGACCAACTGCAATGACAACTTCATCAACGGATTGACTTGGCTGGGCAACTCCAACTTTTCGAATCACTGTACCCTCATTGACGGATGCTGTAGTTGTAGCATCTACATGATGAGTCGGTTCTACATGACCGTTAGATTCTGCTTTTACTTCTTTTAACACACTCTCGATGATCGAGCGCAACAACGTTTCATTTATTACTGTCATCGTTAAGTCCTCCTAAATATCACGAGGGTCGATCGCACGTGGAATATCTTTAACTTTTTCCCATTCTTCTCCCACTAAGCGATGTCCAGTACCGACACCAACATAATCGTTTGGAGAGTTAATAGCAGATATAACATTCCAATCTTTATCAAAAATAGCAGACGTTTGTAAAAAGTCACCTGCAGCACGTTGTTTAAACAAATTCAAGAGTTCATTGGCAATTTCTGGGAAGCCATTGTTTGCCAAAGCCTTAATAAGATCCACACCTTGAACACCACGTTCAAGGATACCTTGAGCCGCTTTGATATCTTCAACCTTATCACGGTCAGGCATATCTTTTGAACCGTGTGCATAAGTCGCCGCTTCCACTTCTTCATCTGTGATAGCAGGTAAACCTAAGCCTTTAAATAGAGCTTGCATCACGCGGGCAGCTTTATTCCGTACTTTGATAACTTCTTCTTCACGAACAGGGCGCAAACCACCATCTACACGTAAGTCACGTTGCAGAACATTGTAGTCGTCAAAATCTTCAGCATCCCAGTTAGATCCAGCAAACATATTGTCATAGTTTGGAGTTGCAGAATATCCAGAGTTAATAAAATCGGTACCAGGTGCAAACTGCATTAAGGTACGTACAGAACGCCGCAAATCTGAGTGAGTAAATGTTTGGTCATTTGAAGAGGCACATTCAAGGTCCAGCATCGTCGCAATTAAGTTTTCAGCAACGACTGCACGAATACCACTTGGAACAGCTGCTGGAATACCAATACAACTAACAGAACCATTTTGTGTTCCTTGAACACCCGCAGCTTTTGTAATATATAGACAGCGAGCTTCCAAGTAAAGCATAGACTTACCTTCTGCTTGTCCCATTTGAACTTCTGAACCAGTTCCTGAAGTAAAACGCATCTTCAATCCACGAGAAGCATAGGCAGACGCCAAAAAGGCTTTTGACCAAGGAGTATCATCACCATCTGTAAATACATCTTCTGTACCATAAACGGAGATAGTTTCAGCATAAGCTGTGAAGCCACGCATACCAAATTCAAGTTCTGTTGCTTCTTCCAATGAACACTGAGTGAGAACTCCAGGACGACCAACTTGCGAACCAATCATAAGAGACAAGGCATTGAAAGGTGCATAACGAACAACGGCTACTGTGGTTTCTTGTTCAGCAAATCCACGCAGAGCCCCTTCTGCAGCATCCGCAGCAATCTGTACCGGATTATCATTCACGTTTGTAACGTGCGCTTGTGTTGCTGTTTGTTTCCGTGTCCGCATTTTTTGCAAACACATCATGATTTCAACAACATTCATGTGATTCACAACTTCACAAATTTTTGCAGGAGTCATTGCTTTGGTCAATCGAACAATTTCAGAACGTGGTACATTCGGAGTTAAAATTTTGTTAGCGATCTCTTTAGAATCCATTCGAACAACTTCTTCTGCATGTTTCAAATCAATTCCATAAGTAGCGATAAACTGATCGATTAAATCAAATTCTTCTCTTGATTTTCCATCTAATTCAACTACGACGCCATTTTCAATACGAATACTAGGCTTTGGATCATTAGGGCTATCCATAGCCACTAAACCTTCTTCAACCCACTCTGTTACGAATCCATCCTGATTAATTGGTCGTTTACTGAGAACTTCAAAACGTTTTGATTTTGTCATGTTTCATTCCCCCATTCTCTAAATGTAGGATGGCTGACCATTCACTGGTGTGTCACCGAGACTTCCAAGCAATTGAAGCCCGATTTCTCTTGCAGAAACGACAGCTTGTCTCACTGCTCCAGAATCACCACTGATAAACAAAATAACCTCATTTGAATGGCTTGTTCCACCATTACCTGGTGAAGCATAACCAACAACATCAACTGTAGCTGATTTAACTGCAGTATCCGCCATAACAACTCCGATGGCTGCAGGCGCACCTACAATGAGACCAAAGGCACGACCAACTTCAGCACCAAAAGCTGTTTCGATGGCATGGCTTGCTCTCGCAGTGTATTGCAATTCGATATGGCCTGCTTCATTGGCATAGACATCCCCAAATGTACGATTGACTTCGCCTAAAGTTACTTCTACTGCACGGCGTACATCTGATACATCTTCTCCACCAAAGATAATTAAGTTACCATGTCCTGCTCCACCTTTTGTATCACGAGGTAATTCGATGCTAACGATCTCTGTATTTGTAGCTTTTACAGCTTCATCTGCAGCCATAATATGAGGTCCAGCTCCTGTACGAGCACCTATAATACCAATAGACCGATAGTATTTTTTCAACTTCATAGCATCCAACAACTGTTGATCGACATTGGCAATCACGAGACCAATGGTATCTCCTGTTGGATTTGAACCAACAAATTCAGTAACATTACAATTATTAGCCATTTTATTACTCCTTTATGTATGATAAAAACGACTGTAATATTTTTAAAAAGCCTGTTCTACAACTTTCAACAATTCTTCAACTGTAGGAACTCTTGGATTCGTAATCGTACACTTATCCACTAAGGCCGCTTCTGCAATCTCACGCTTATTCTCATTAAAATCTTCAAGTCCTACTCCATAAGCGCTCAATGAAGTTGGGTGATCTAATTTCTTCTGAAGTTTCCGAACAGAATCGACTAGTTGTCGTACACCAAGAACAGGTGTAGAAGCACTCAAGCCTAATAAACGAGCAATCTGTTGATAGCGTTCAGCAGTTTCTTTATTCAAATTACCTGTGCGGGCACCATTAGTTGTCACATTAGCATTATACTGGATAATATGTGGCATTAAGATGCTGTTGAGACGTCCATGTGGGATATGGAATTTTGCTCCTGCAGCATGGGCGATACTATGATTGATCCCCAATGAAGCTGAGTTGAAAGCCATTCCTGCCAAAGTAGAGGCTACATGCATTTTTTCACGAGCTTCTAAATCATGGCCATCTTTGTATGCACGAGGTAAGTATTCAAAAACTAATTTGATAGCTTTTTCAGCTAAAGCGTCAGAAAAATCAGTCGCTTTATTAGAAACATAAGCCTCGATTGCATGCGTCAATACATCCATACCAGTATCAGCTGTGATATTAGCTGGTAAAGTTTCCACCAAATTCGAATCCAAAATTGCGACATCCGGTAAAATATCCCAATCGACAATCGGATACTTCTGTTCTTTCTCTGCATCGGTAATCACTGCAAAACTAGTTACTTCAGAGCCTGTACCACTAGTAGTCGGTATAGAGATTAGTTTCACATCTTTAAAGACACCTTGTTTCTTAGCAAAGTAATACATGGCTTTAGAAGCATCGATTGCAGATCCCCCACCAACTGATAAGACAATATCGATTGATTTTCCTTCAGTAGCTTTAATCCCTGCCACGATGACATCAATTGGCGGATCTGGAACGATATCCGTAAAGATCACAAGATCGTTACTTGTATCTAAGAATTCAAGAATTCGATCCAACTGTCCAGATTCTTTTAAAAATGGATCAGCAACAACCAATATCGATTTGTTGTGATAATCGCCCAAGTGAGCCAAGGCACCCTTACCGACAAAAATTTGTGTTTTGTAGTAAATGTTATACATTTGTTCCCCTTTCTTTCTTGAGTTTCATTATTTTACCTCCTTTACTAGATGAAACTCTTCAGAATACATAAAAAGAAGCCACATGAAATACAGCCAAACCACATAAAGTTTTGGCATATTTCATATAGCTTCGTCGCTTAAATTTGTACTCCTTTGTACTTTATAAAAAGTATACCATAAAAACGTTTTCAACGCAAAAGAAAAAGCATATATTTTTATATTTTTAAGCATAATACTTGCAGTTTCTTCTAGATCATGATATCATGTAATTACTAGAAATGATTTTGGTACTTTTAAGGGTATGGAAGTTTGGTGAAAATCCAACACGGTCCCGCCACTGTGATAAGCTTTGCTTTAAGTCAGGTCTTTATTCTTAAATTTTAGTAGATTTCACGCCTCGATGTAAGGTGGTGATGTCAGTTAGGAAATACACCAAAATAGTGCTTTCCCCTATTGACTCTACGTTTAAGTACGTATCATTTTCTAAGGATGGATTTTCCATCATCTGCGAGGAAGCAGAGTCAATATTTGGAGAGCTACTGTTAACCAATGATGCTTAACACGAAGTTTGTACACTGATGTACATATGGCTTTCGAATGTGAACCTTGCCTTTCTCTCTGGGGAGGTAAGGTTTTTTATATTTTCCTAAAGGATGCTCTATTCCAAAACTTTAGTCTCGACATCAACAGAAAAGCACTACCCTATTTTTAGTTTGGGTAGTGCTTTTTCTATTAGCTATTATTCTTCTGTGCCCAACGCTCCACATCTGCCTTTGTAATATTGTGGAACACCTTAGCTCCTCTTTCATAAGGAATATCTTGGCAGTGTTTACGATAGTTAATGACACGTGCAAGCGCAAAGAAATAATCAGATAAACGATTGATAAAAATCAAGACTTGATTATTGATTTCATTCGTCCACATGGTCGCTACCACAAGGCGCTCTGCACGCCGAGCAATGGTTCTTGCCACATGAATCATAGAAGCAATTTCATCGCCACCAGGTAAAATAAATCTTTCCAGAGCTGGCGGGATATCCGCATAAGTATCAATTCGTTCTTCAATCCATTTAACGAGGCTTTCATCTACTTTATATGGGTATACACCATGAGGAGTAGACAAATCAGAACCACAATCAAACAGGTAATTCTGTAACTGATACAGTTCGTCTCTCAATTCATCAGCCGGATCCATTTTACTAATCGTATAACCGACCCAAGTGTTTAATTCATCTACGGTACCATAAGCATTGACACGATCTGAATCTTTTGCAACGCTTTGACCACCTACTAATTTTGTAAGACCTTTATCTCCAGTCTTTGTATATAGTTGCATATTTTCCTCCTTTATTACCCTTTATCTAATGTCGACGTAGTCATCCCGGTCCAGTTTTACCTCCTCAAAAGTCGGCATACGCTCTATAGTATACACGGAACTTTCCATTAAAAAGAAAGCTAAAGGACAACCAGATCCTTCCCCTAAACGCATATCCATCTGAAGCATTGGGGATAAGCCTAAATAATCCGAAACAATTTGATAGCCCGGTTCTGTAGAACAATGAGATGGGAAACAATAGTCAAGCACTTCTTTCTTTAACTGTGAAGCAATTAAGAGTCCTGTCAAAGAAATCAACCCATCAATGACACAAGGAAGTTGGTGCTGGGCACAAGCTAAATAGGTGCCAACCATCCCTAACATATCCAGGCCACCAACTTTGGAGACGAGATCGATAATATCGCTATAGGGGGCATGTTTGGTTACCGCTTCTTGAATGACAGCTGTTTTATGAGCCTTCATCTCTTCCGTCACTCCCGCTCCGTATCCTGTCACCTTTTGGGCAGGGATTCCCAAAGTGGCAGCAATGACTGCGGCGGAAGTTGTGGTGTTTCCAACCCCCATCTCTCCTGTACCAAATAAGGTATAGCCCTGATGGATCTTTTCAACCGTTCTTCTATACCCAACTAAAATGGCTTCCATGGCTTGCTCTCGCGTCATGGCAGCTTCTTTTAGCATATTGCGCGTTCCATGTAATACATGGTCCGGGTTATCGGAATAAATTGGACTCTTACAACCAATATCAATGACACAAATATCAGACCCAGCATGTTCTGCAATATTACAAACCCCTGCTTTACCATTTCTAATATTATTAGCTACAATAAAGGTTGTTTCGATAGGATTTGAGGAGATTCCTTCTTCACAAATTCCATTATCCGCCACATAGATCATGACGATTTTTTTTGATAGCTGGATTTTGTTAGGAAACATCGCATATAGCTTGGCATACATTTTTTCCATTTTACCTAATGCACCAAGAGGTTTTGCTAAGCGATCACACACCTTTACACCCTCTTCTAATGCTGTAACATTAATTGGTACAATTTTTTCTAGGATTTGATTTAATTCTTCTTGCCTATTCAAAGATCTCCTCCACCTTCTTTACCTGGAGCCCGTCGTATATAATCTTGCTTAGATTTCTGAGAGAATAATAACTTGCCAAAGGATGGTGTGCCAGTCGTCTTTCTAACTCAGTCATGTGCATCAGTTGGTCTTCTGTCAGCAGAATACCAACTACACTACCACTATGGGCAACATTAACTCCTAGTAGACCTAATTCATTTACGATGTCGATAATATCGTTTAAATAGGGTTTAGGTAGTCGTTTGTTATTCAACAAGGCACTTGTAGTCGCAACAGCGCCTAATAGCTGCACATTTTGCTGGTCACAGGCTATTTTAAAATCAGTCAATAATTTTTTTGATTGCTCAGCAGGATATTTGGGACTATCCGTCATTCTTATGAAACTCGTCGTATCAACAATTTGATCTGGCTCTAGAATGTATACATAAAGCTTTGGTTTCCACCTTGTCTGCCATTGAATCTCACCATTAAGAGGATTCATCACGGTCCAGTCTGAAAACCCAACGGAATCACTTGGTTCAATCTTTGAACAAAGACTCGTTAATAAGGGAATCGACACTTTTCCATGTTTATAGGCAGAATAAGCTCCTAAGATCGAAAGCATATCCGCTGTACTACTAGAATAGCCCTTTCCAACAGAAATATCTGTTTGAAAAGTATAGTCGAAATCTATCTGATCTGTTAGTTCATGGATAACTTGCAGCATTTTAGGGCGTAACACTTCTTCCATGACACCTGTTTGAGGACCAATCACTACTTGACTTTTCTTTTCAATCCCATAAGACATCAAAAATTCTTCACCATCCACCACACATTGAAACAATTCTCCGCAAGATCCTGGACAAGATGCTTTCATCGCTCTTATCACTCTTCTTCTCCTCCAAGAATCGCTTCCAAGGCAGCTAATAAACAGCTATTCTCTTCTCTACTACGAATCGCAATGCGGTAGTAATTACTCGTCAAATTCCGATAGTTCGCACACGAGCGGATAAAAATGTTATAACGCCATAATTCTTCTCGTAAATCCTTATCCCCTGTATACTGAAAGAAGATGTAATTGACACTCGGTTTTAGAACCCTTAATGCAGAAAAATTTTCCAAGGATTGATAGAGGAAATCTTTCTCATTCTGTAACCATTTTAAAGTTTGAGTTTGATAATCTCGATCCTTTAAAATTACCGGCAAGGCTTGAAGAGCCAATGCATTGATCGTCCACGGAGCCCGCCGTTCATTCATTTTTGCTAAACAAGGATGGATCCCAAGAGCATAGCCTAAGCGTAAGCCTGGTATTGCGTGAAATTTCGTTAAAGAGCGAACGACAATCGCATTTGCGAAATCACTCAAATAGGGAACAAAACTATACTCTTTCTCATCTTCTAAAAAGTCAATAAAAGCTTCATCTAGAATAAAATGAATATTCTGTTCCAGCAATCTTTTTCCAAGTTCTAGCAAGTGACCAACTGGAACAAGAGAGCCAGTTGGATTGTTAGGATTACACAATAAGACAGCATCTCCAGCTTCCAATTGGTCTATGTCGGACAATAGACCTTCCACAGTCCAAGTAAATTGAGGAGCCGTTAAATGATGATAAAGAATTTCTGTCCCTTCTTGATGAAAAGCTTTTTCATATTCCATGAAGGTGGGACTTAAAATCAGTAATCTCTTTGGCTTTAAGATCTGAGCTAGTTCATAAAATAAACCAACTGCACCATTTGACAAAAGGATTTCTAAATCTTGATTTCCATGATGCTCCCTTAGCAAATCCTTTTCATATTGGTTTGTGATATCTGGATATTCCGTAATTCTATCAATACTGTCCACCAAGACTTGTCGGAGGCTTGTAGAAACTCCAAGCGGATTGATATTGGCACTAAAATCAATCCACTTTTCAGAAGAGTTCCCATTTTTTTCAGCTAATAGACGTCCATTCCCTCCGTGTTCAACAATCATACACATCTCCTTCTTGAAAGATAAAGTAGTCCTTTTAGATTATATCATGTTTACTCACTCTCAAGAAAGGCCTTTAAAGCATTGATTCCAGTATTCTCTGTTGAAGAAATTTCAAAAATCCGTTTAACACCTGCATCTAACAACTGCTTGCGCGCGAATTCTAATTGCTCCTCAGAATCTACCAAATCAATTTTGCTAATGATTCCGATTACATCTTGGTTGAATAATGAAGAAAATCCTTGAGGAAAAGTTTGCATAGTTGAATTGGCTGCAATTAAGAGCCCAATAATTTCAGCTTCAGCCGCAGTCACCGTCAACGCATTATAATAACGTCTATGTTGTAAAAATTCTCCAGGCGTATCAATAATACTATCGTGGAATTGTACTGCTTGTGTTTTATAATACTGAATATCTAATCCTTTTAATCGTTGGGTTAGAGTAGTTTTACCAACCCCAACCGAACCAACAAACATGATTTTCCTCATATATGTCCCCTATTTTTTGATCAACTGAGCTTCGTCAGTTCCTAACTTAATGGTTTCTCTACTCTTGACCAAAACACCCTTGTTTTCGTCACGACCTTGTAGGAAATACTTAGCATCTTTGCTATCATATGTATCTACAGCAGTCTGTGATAACAAACCAATTCCTTTAGAAGGATCACGCAAGAGATTGAAGAGAATACCCATTTGTAATCCATCAAAGTCTTTCAACATTGCATAGTCCCCATTACTATCTCCCGCAATTAGGATAGGATCTTGGTTACCATGCTTGTCAGCAATGAATTTCTTGATTGTTTTCGTTTTTCCTTCGCCTTGTGTTTGGAAGTAGTCATTATTGTATTCTGATTGAATAACACCAGATTCATCTTTTACTAGTTCCATACCGTAAACATGGTCGTCAGTGATGTTGTAACCATATTTTTCTTTGGTTGCAAAAGGAACAATAACATCACGGAAAGATGCTGACACAACATAGACTTCAATACCGTTGTCCTGGAGAGCTTTATAAAGATTTTGCATTTCTTTTACGGTACGAACGCCACGTTTAAATTTGATTTCAACCTGCCCAGCTTCACCCTTTAAGCTTTCTGGACTTTCCCAAGTTTCGAAGACTAAATCTTCCTCAAGAGCCCGATCAATAGCTTTTTCGGTCAAGGCTTGAACCTCTTCAGAAGTCATTCCAGTAAACAAATAGGTTACCCATGGATAAGAAATATCTGAACTGAAGGTTCCACCAATCGCTTCGTAAAGATAACGTAATTTTGCACTGAAATCTTTGTACTCATCTAATTCTTTAACTTCTTCTAAGCTCTTTGACCCATTAAACCCCTTGTACTCATTGTAAATTACTGTATAATCAGAAACAATGTCCTTAGCAATCTTATGAATATTGACTGGTTTACCTTCTTTATTGTTATGGTCTTCCGTAAAGTCATCTTCCGGAATATTAGTACGAATCGCTTTGTCTAACTCTTCTGGAGTCATCTTAAATCCTAGGTTTTCAATTTGATAAGTAAAGGTTGCTTCACCAATATCATTGATGACCGTTGTATTGTCCCAGTCAAATACAGCATACGGTTTTGCAGATTCGTCATATTTAGAACTAGATTTCCCATTTTCCTTAATGACATTGCTTAATTTCTTATAAAGCTTATCCTCCCATTGACCACGTTCAAGGACTTGTTCTTCTTTCTTAACACTTGTTTCTTGACTAGCTTTGCTTGATTCCGTCGTTTTAGACGACTCTGAAGATTGACAGCCAAACATAAAAAGAGCAAGACCACACACTAAAAGTAATCGGTGTTTTCTCATTGAAAAACCTCCAAATAAATATTTTTGAACTACAAAAAGGCAACAAAGCATCTATGATTTGAAACGGTTGCTCCATTGCAATCATAGGCCTCATTGCCTTATGTATATTGACAAATCTATTATACTAACCTAACTATAAAATGTCAACCGAAAACGGTTTCATTTTTAGAAAAAAAACGATATCCATGTAATTTTTTTCTACCACATAGAATATCATTTTAGAATGATAGCAAAATCTAGTTCTTTAGAATCGTAAAAACATCCATTCTAACCTACTACTACTTGATTTAACAACATTCTTTTACATATCTTTACAGATGATTTATTATTCATCAAATAATCTTCCTCATGAATTGAAAAAGCCCTCTTTCGAAGGCTTTTAAGATATTCATTAAAACATACTAAATACGACAACTGCTAATATCGCACCGATGATTGGACCAACTACTGGGATCCAAGCGTAACCCCAGTCACCATCTCCTTTGTTAGGAATAGGAAGGAGGCTGTGCATGATACGAGGTCCTAGGTCACGAGCTGGGTTGAGAGCGCAGCCTGTAGTTCCACCGAGAGACAAACCAATCCCTGCAATCAAGGTACCAACGGCAAAAGTACCAAGTCCTGCTTGAAGGTCATAAAGACCAAGTGCAAAGATAGTCAGTAGCAAGACAAAGGTTCCGAGGATTTCACTGATAAGGTTTGAAATAGTGTCCTTAATTGCTGGACCAGTACTGAATGTTCCAAGGATATTTCCAGGATTTTCTTCTGCTAGGTAATGCGGTTTGAACTGTAACCAGACAAGGACTTGCCCCACCATGGCTCCAGCAAATTGAGCGATGATATAAGGAATCACAGATGCCCAAGCTAGTCCACCATTAAGAGCAACCCCAATTGTTACTGCAGGGTTCAAATGGGCCGGACTTAACTTACCAGAGATGAAGGAAGCGACAGCAACCGCAATCCCCCAACCAAGAGTAATGACGATCCAACCTGAGTTGTGGCTTTTCGTTTTTGGAAGAACCACTCCTGCTACAACCCCATTTCCCAAAAGAATCAGGATTAAGGTTCCTAAAAATTCACCAAATAATTCTTTCATATGATTTAATTCTCCATTATAAAGAGGGGAAGGTTAGACAGTCTTCTTTCCAACCCCTTTTTTGTTTTTTTAGTTTTTTAATGCTGCCAAGTCATTGTTTTCCAAAGCGACTTGCAAGTTTTTGCGGTAGCCAACTTTTTCTTCTTCTGACCATTCATAGAAGCGTCCCATTTCATCCAAAACAGGTTCGACAATTGCATCTAAGCTATCCCGCATGAAGAGCATGTGGTTCGTCCGACGAAGAAGGAAGTCAACTGGGCTAAGTGCCAATTCATTGCGCATTGCATAGTGAAGTGATAATGTATCTGCTAGGCTCAATCCAGGTGCCTGTTCCACGCTATGAGCAAGGGCGAAAACCTTAGGAGCATTAGAGCCGTATAGGTTAGCTAGGTAGTGAGCTTCCTTGCTATCCAAGCCACGAGATACGCCAAGTTGAGCAAAGGCTTCGATTTCAGAATCCACGTTGGTTGGGTTAATTTCTCCACCTGATACTGGATAGGTCTTAGAGTTGATCAATTTGAACTGACGGTCGAACTCTTCCTTGAGAATGGTCAAGACACGCTCCATCGCTCCTTCAGCCATCTTGCGGTAGTCTGTAATCTTCCCACCAGCAAGGGTCAAAAGACCATTGTCATCGCGATCCAGGCTTGATCCACGAGAAACAGCAGATGGATCCAAATGTTTTTCAGAAGTGCTGCCTTCCAAGTGGCTGATTGCTGATTCAACATCTTCACGCGATTTTTCTTTAGAAAGATAGCCTTCAACTGTTGCAATCAAAGCATTAAAGCTTTCATCACTGATAGTGCCGTTGTTTCCACCATTGTAGTCAGAAGCACTGTTTCCTGAGATCAACGGACGAAGACCAGCCCAGCTACTTTCGATATCATCGATGGTGATGTGAGCTTCTGGGAAGCGGTTATTCACGATTCCTAACAAGTAGTCGACATCTTCTTGAGTTACTGTTGGATGCTCTAAGTCGCCAGTGTAGTCCGTGTCAGTCGTTCCGAAGTAAGTTTTGTTTTCACGTGGCAAGACGAAGACCATCCGACCATCTCCAAGACCAGTATCAAAGTAGACTGGTTGAGAAACTTTGATCTTGCTTGAATCTACGACCAAGTGAACACCCTTGGTTGGACGCATTTGTGAATGCTGCTCTCCATCGTTTGAGAGGTTACGCACTTTATCGCTCCAAGGACCAGTTGTATTAATCACCAAACGAGCCTTGATTTCAAAGACTTCATCAGTCAAGAGATCACGCGCCACTACACCTGTGATCTTGCCAGATTCATCAAAGAGGAATCCTTCAGCTTTTACGTGGTTAGCAATGAGGGCCCCATCTTGGTTGGCACGTTTGATATTTTCAATCACCAAACGAGCATCGTTGTTACGGAAGTCTAGGTAGACCCCACCTCCGACTAGACCTTCTTGTTTCAACTCAGGCTCACGAGCCAACACTTCTTCTTTGGTCAAGACCTTGTTGGCAGCTGGAGTATTGCTGACACCTGCCAAGAGGTCATAGAGGTCCATGGCTACCTTAAGACGGAAGAGGCTAAAAGTTGCCCCATCTTCATCATAGACTGGTAAGAGCATTGGGTCTGGTTTTGGAATATGAGGAGCAATTTGTTGGACCACTGCACGTTCTGATACCGTATCTGATACCACTTCTACGTCAAATTGTTTGAGGTAACGAAGTCCACCGTGGACCAATTTTGTTGAACGGCTTGATGTCCCTTCCGCAAAGTCCTGCATTTCAATCAAACCTGTTTCAAGACCACTTGCTGCTGCCTGCAAGGCTACCCCAGCACCTGTGATCCCTCCCCCGATAATCAAAAGATCCAGGGTGCGTTCTTGCATTTTCTTAATCGATAATTCACGAGTTTTCTTTGAAAATTCCATAATTCTTCACTTTCTATCCTACTGAAGTCTTGACTAGTCTTCAATTTCTGCAAAGAGTTGGGTAGCTTTAACAGCTTTCTTCCATCCCTTGTAGAGTTGTTCTTTACGAGATTCGTTCATAGAAGGCTCGAAGAGTTCACCAGTTGCATTGAGTTCTTTCAATTCATCTAGGTCTTTCCAGTAGCCGACTGACAGGCCAGCAAGGAAGGCTGCCCCCAAAGCTGTTGTTTCCAAGTTTTTAGCACGAGCGATATCAATACCAAGAATATCCGCTTGGAACTGCATCAAGAAGTTGTTCATGGCAGCGCCACCGTCCACTTTAAGGACTTGAATAGCCGTCTTAGCATCAACCTGCATAGTATCGATGATATCCCGTACTTGGTAAGCAATGGATTGAAGAGTCGCCTTAATAAAGTCTTCTTTGGTTGTTCCACGAGTCAAGCCAAAGACAGAACCACGAGCATTTTGATTCCAGTATGGTGCTCCTAGACCTGTGAAGGCCGGTACCACATAAACTTCATCGTTGTTGTGAGAATCACGTGCATATTGTTCAGATTCAGGTGAGCTTTCCACCATGCGTAGACCATCACGAAGCCATTGAATGGCACTACCCGCGATAAAGATGGATCCTTCTAAGGCATAGTATACTTTCCCGTTAATTCCATATCCAATGGTAGTTAGCAAGTTATTTTCAGATAGCTGCATCTCTTCACCTGTATTCATGATGATGAAAGATCCAGTACCGTAAGTATTCTTGACCATACCTGGTTCGAAGGCCAACTGTCCAAAGAGGGCCGCTTGTTGGTCACCCGCCATACCAGAGATAGGAACTTCTCCACCGTAGAAATGGAAAGGAGCTGTTTTTCCATAGATTTCAGAGTTTGAACGCACTTCTGGAAGCATAGCCTTAGGAATATTGAGGACTTCCAAAATCTCATCATCCCATTTTAGGTCTTTAATATTGTAGAGCATGGTACGAGCAGCATTTGAATAGTCTGTTACGTGAGAAGCTCCGTCTGTCAACTTCCAAACCAACCAAGTATCGATGGTTCCGAAAAGCAATTCTCCTTTTTCAGCCCGTTCTTGTGCTCCTTCTACATGGTCCAAGATCCAGCGAATCTTAGTTGCTGAGAAGTAGGCATCAATGACCAAACCTGTTTTTTGGTGGAATTTTTCGACATACCCTTGGCTCTTAAGCTGTTCAGCTAAAGGAGCAGTTTGGCGAGACTGCCAGACAATGGCATTGTAGATTGGAAGTCCAGTATTCTTATCCCAAACAACGGTTGTTTCCCGTTGGTTGGTAATTCCGATAGCTTCGATTTGTCCTGGTTTGATGCCACTCTCGATAAAGGCACCAGCGATAACAGACTGAACAGAGTTCCAGATTTCATTTGGATTGTGTTCAACCCAACCAGCTTGAGGGAAAATTTGCGTGAACTCTTTTTGACTTGAGCTTACTTTTTCTCCTTTTTTATTAAAAATGATGGCTCTAGAACTTGTTGTTCCTTGATCAATGGCCATAATGTATTTTTCTTGTGACATGAACTGTCCTCCTGGGAAAAAGAAATATTCTTTAGGAGACGTACTCCTTACATTGTCTATTATACAAAAAAACCGCTTTCATGATCATCAATTTTTTTAAGAATTTTAAAAAAATTGAGTAGATGGATTCAGAACCCTTGTTTCATAAGGATTTTTAAGACTTAGAAAAAATGAAATTTTTAGAAAAATCTAATAAAAAAGCTAGGAGGAACAATTCGTTTTGAATTTGTTCTGCCTAACCTCAAATTTTTTATTACTTCTAACTCAGCTCAATAATATCGTAAAAGTCTCATCAAGCATTGAATAGCTTTATTGACCTTCTTCTTGGTAGATCATCTGGCGAATATTGGCTAGATCGATCATATCTAAATCATATTTTAAATAATAGACAGGAATCCGCTGGGTAAGGCTAATCGGATTGTTGGTCACGATCAAATCGTAATCTGAAGCTGGATCAAAAGCTTCAATGGTAATAAAACGATTGTACTCTAGGTAGCGCTTGAGGACTTCTGTCATCCGTGTATAGCCTAAATAGCCCACTGTTAAGTCTAAGCCGATCTTAATTTGTCTCCCACTATTTTCTGCGATATAATCCATTAACTGGAGCCACTCCCACTTGATTTTTTTATCCAGAGCTGTTCCTTGGCAAAAGATCGGAAGTTTGCTGAAGATAGTATCTGCTACTTCTCTATAATCATGACTACTAAAGACATAAGGATTGTGGCTTTCAAGTTGGTACTTATACTTGTCTTGAAGAAGGTAGCCTGTAAAAAGATAAACCTGCCCACAAATTTGGCTCAATTCATAGGTCACTGGACCCTCTATATACTCTCCTAAAAGCTTCTGCGTTTTCATCTCTTGAATGAGCTGCGTAGTCAAAGCCCCAATCTCTCCCCCAAAGCCTAAGATGTACTCCATAGTATGAAGCGGGAGGATCCGATGGGTGACAAGGAAAGCAAAGTGGACCAACATCTCTCCATCATCATGACTAAGGGCAATGTGTCTCCCAGAAAAGAGCTGGTCTACTCGACGAAACAAGCGTTGGTAAAAAATGTTGTCTGTATAGCCCTTCATCTTCTGTTCAATTTCTCGGAACTGACAGGCATTGACCTTTAGTCGTTGCTGGGTAATGTGAGACCAGAGAACAAAATCCAAGCGTTGGCCTTGAGACAACTGGGCACCACACACCTCCTCTAAGGTTGCAATTTCAGTTTGTCTTTCTTTCCTGTTCAGTTCTTGTTTCCAGTCTGCACTAGCCCAAACTTTTCGTAACAAGCCAAAATAAAAATAACGAATTTTATGTTCAGGTCCTTTCAAGCGCCCATTTTGAATTGAAAATGAAAACTCAGTTAATAATTTATTCAAGCCCGAAATATGACGCCCTAATGTCGCTTCACTAATCAAGAGCTCCTGAGCTAATTGTTGAGCTTGAAATTGGCCATGATAAAGTAAATAGATCAATAGTTGGTACTTGATAGCATTGTCCAAAAAAGCCCGCCGAATGTCCCGCCCCTTGGTATCCGAACCTACAAGAAGGCGAAGATTTTCATCTTCTAGTTCAATGGAAAGGGCCAGCTGATTCTCTTGGGCCTTGTCATTAATCAGTGCAAGATATTTGTTCAAGGTTGCTTTGGAAAATTCCGTCTCAGCCATCACTTCTGACAGACTACTTGGGGAATGCTATTGCAGATGTGACAAGATTAAAAACTGTCCACCCTCACTTTTTTCCATTAAATCAGCTAAATGCATTTTCAGAAAACCCTTCCATTATTCTATCTTTAGAGTACCATAATTTGCCCAAAAGAAAAAACAATCTGTTTCTACCCTCGTTAGCAGAAACAAAAAGAGCCCTAAGACTCTTCTAAGTCATATTTCAAACGCTTATAAAGATCTGCTCTGATCTAAGCGATTTAAGAATTCCATAGTCGGGCTGTCCTGGTAAAGTTCTTTGAGAGGAATCTTATAATAGGCAGAGATTTCGTCCGAAGTCACACCGTAACGAATCAGGAGATTATAAATACGATTTAAATCATGACGTAATTCCTCCGTGATGAGGACATTATCTCTTGTTTCTTTTGTTTTCCAAGAATAAGATGGCAGAACTTCTTTGGTTTCTATTAAGATAGTTTGTAATAAGGTTCCCCCATGACTATTCTTCTGAGAGATATCTGCCCCAAGTTCCAACATTTTCTCGAAAACCTTGAAAGACTGGTCCGCCTTTTCCTTAGACGAATACATTTCATATTGGCCATTCCAACGTTTGATCATGCGCCTGCAGTCAAATACAGCTCGTCCACCGGCTGTTTGGATGACCGGTTGACAAAATGGATTCAGCTCTGTCGGCTCTTCAATAAAGTTAAGATCTGCCCCTCTATCAATGAGTAAGTCTGCAATATCTAGATGTCCCGATTTGATAGCGACTTGAAGAAGGGATTGCCCTTGATCTCTTTTGGGTTTGTCACCCGAAACAGCATTGACTTCTTCTGGCTTTTTATCCAATATCTGACGGACGGCCTCTAGATCTCCTCTTCGCAACAACTGAAAGGTTTTTTGCATGGTCTTTCCCCCTTGAATCACCGATAATCCTAACTCTGAGTTCTTCGTTAAACTAATTATATCATTTTATAGACTTCTCTATGAAGTCCTATATGTTGGAATGCGTCATTAGCTAAAAAGTTTTATTTTATCACCGTATAAAAAACCTCCCACCGAAATTAGATGAGAGGTACAACACTATTTCTATGATTTTCGTATAGCCACTAGCCAAGAGGATACTAAGATTTCGAAAATAACTAGAAGGATAATCTGAGGAAGAGAGCTCTGTACCAGCATGAGGACAGCTAGACTATCAATCAGCATATGGGCAAGGATACAAGGAACAGCTCCTTTCGAGTACTCCTTGAGCGCTCCAAATAGGAAAGTATTCCCTAAAATCATCAGGTAAAAGATGAGGTAGTTGGACGAACCTGCTGTAATCCAAGGGAGTTGATAGATAGGAATATGCCAGAGGAACCAGACAATGGAAAGAAGCATCATTTTAGGTATAAAGTGCTTACTAAAGGAAAGATGATCTTGTAAAAACCAACGCCAACCGACTTCTTCTAGACCGCCATATAATAAGGTCCAAGGGAAGTATAGGAAGAAGGCCAAGAGGGAGTTCCCAGTAAAGCGAACGTTCATAAGCAGGATGGAGATCCCATAATAGATGACGGGGATGAAGAAAGCTAGGATCCAAGATAGGGAACTTTCTTTTTGAAGAAAGACCTTTTTGAAAAATTCACCCAAGGAGTTGACTTCACTCAACACCAGAGAAAAGACAGCCGCCACAATCATGGGAATCAAGTTCATTAGGATAAACAGTAGTGAGGCACCCATACTACTTCCATCCGGGAAAAACCAAAGGATAACTTGCCCCACTATAAAAGTAGCAAGGAGGGCAGTCAGTGCATAACAGATAGCGACTGATTGTTTTGAAATAAATTTGCTCATTTTTCCTCCTTTACAGTTATATACTTCTTTCTTGCAATCATAATTGCTAAACAAATAATAAGAATTTTACTGACTAGAGATAGCCATACCTCTTCATTCACTATCATCTGAGACAAGGAATTGATACAGGCATGAGTCATGACACAGAGCCATAAATTTTTCGTTTTATGATACAAGGCCGATAAGATAAAGCAATTAGTTAGCAGACCTACTAGAAACGGAAGCAACTGAATGACAGCTAAAGAACCATCAATGTAAAAGTAAAAAAGATGCCAGCTAGACCAGGCTAAAAAGGTGATAAAAGTAGCTGAAAGATAAGGTATTCTTTCCTCCAAAGTTGGTTGAAAGAAATAACGCCAGCCAATTTCTTCAATCCCACCAAAAAGAAGGGCCTTGAAAAAGAGCACCACTGGCAAGACCAACGATTGAGTGGTAATCTTACCACCTAAGATAAAGGGGAAAAAGTCGAGTAGCAAGAAAACAAGCACCAAACAATAATTTGCTAAACTGTCTTTGACTTGAAAAAATCTTTGAGAAGTTGTTTAAAACTAGATTGATGGTAACTAATGCTTGCAATACTGCCCCACAAAGCTGATGACAAACCACCTACAATAACAGCAATGCTCCCCATTGGTGATGTAAAATCAACCTTGACTCCTCCTACTCTTAAAAACCAAACCAGAAGGCTGACTCCTAATACTTGACCAAAGGTTCCTAACAAATACATAGATAGGGCTTGCTTTCTACTCATTCGTGATTCCTTTTCTATTCTTTCATCTAGTTCATGACTCTATTAGATTTGGAGCATCCTACTAATCCGCATCGACCCAAAGATGGTATTGTTCACAATGGAGACATCGAAAGAGATAGCCACACATAGAACCATCCTTGACTAAGTATTCAGCCACATCCTGAAATTCATCACGCTCCTCATATTCTTCCAAAACTCGCTCTGCAATGCCCATCTCTTCCAGTTCACGAGTGCCAACTGTCCCCATATAGGCACAGTAGTCTTGGCAACAGGAGAGCCAATATTCGCCCTGCCAGCTACTATAACCTGGAGTTTGACAGAAGAGGATCTGGTCTTTTTCCTTATTCATGACCCCTTGCCAATCAGCATCTTGGATAAACTCTGCTTCAAACTTTTGGGCAGCACGACCAGTAGAAATACAAGTTGGACAGAGATGTCTTAGCTCTTCTACACAATAAGGTCTCAAAGCATAATAGACGGTGTGGTCTTCCCCACACGAAGGGCAGGTCTTAGGCTCCCCTTCCTTAAAGGAACCCGTCGCTAGTGGATCCGGATGATAGCGGAAGGTTGGCAATTCACTGACTTTCTCCTTATGAGGCTTTTTTTCTTTTTCGGTCAAGGGACGAGAGAGAGCAAAGCGATCTCCATGACTTAGACTCATCTTTTCTAAGGTGAAAAGTTTCTTTACTTGCTTGCGATCAGACTTGTCTACTAACTCTGAGAAGAGAGCATAGGCACTGGCATACAAGCCCAACTCCTGATACACATCCACCAAGACCTGCTTAGCTTCTGGAGTTTCCTGTACGGTCAGCCAATCTGCAAATTCATAGAGAGCCAGCACGCTGGATGAATCCTTATCTTGCGCTTGGAACTGCTTTTTTAAGTAGATATATTCTTTCATAGAATCGTTCATAGAATTGCTCACTTTCGTTTTTACAGAGAATCAAATCCTAGTTTTGTTTCCTTCAGGTGATTGTATTCTAGCGTTGAAAATGTACTTTAAACCCATACTTACCAGCATTTTGCTTGAGTTTTTCAACCAACAGTTCATTCCGCTTGCTTTTACCGAAAAAGAAGGGAATGGTCTTTCCATTTCTGAGTTCGATATAGAAAGCATAGCGACTCCCACCACCAGCGCGACCACGGAGCAATAAGTAGGTTATCTGCTTCATCTCTTTCAATGGGATCATACGACGGCAGAAACACAAAGGCACATGAATGTAGAAGATGCCATGGTTAATATGGAAGGGCGCAAAGAAGGGACCACCACTACGTCGGCTAGCCAACCAGCGACGAACGAATAACGTAATGCTGAAGAAGCCAATAAAACCAACACTTAACAATACTGGTCCTGATCCCAAATTTGCCATTCCATTTCTCCCTCCATAAATTCTAAATACACAGTAAAATTGTTGACTTGGCCTTAATCAGTATGCTTTTTAGTCTTGGTTAATAAGATGATGATACCCACTAAGAGAAGAATTCCAAATCCGAAAGCAACTAGTTCTAAATCTTTTAATCCTTCAATAAAGGGTAGGACATACATACTTGATTCTACTAATAGAAAACCGATAAGAATAAGGGCTAGAGCAAAGAAGCTCCGTTTTTTATTCATCTTTAGCTCCTTTCCTTAGCTGGAATTCCATCAAACTTAACTAGCTTGAAATTCTATTTGGTTTCAACCCATTTTTCATTGTCCATGATAAAGGGCTTAGCCAGACCTTCACCCGTGTAATCTTGGTATTTGGTCTCCAAGTATTTGTAGACATCTTCTTTGGTCGCAAACTTAATGGCTTGGTAGGGCTCTTCAAAGGTTAGCTTTTCGACAAAGAGATAGCCGTCCTTAGCAGGCACCAAGACACCGACGTGCCCGACAAAAAGCGTGTTGCCATCTAGGTTATCATGAACGATGACAGAAAGCATGCGCGCATTTTCATTGAACTTGAAATTGGCAAAATACTCTTCCATCTTCTTGGCATGGACCTTGACATCTGTTGTCGCCTCAGTCGGAACCCGTGAATAGAGAATGTTAAAGGCTTCCTTGTCTGCCTCATCGAAGACCTTGCCTTTGTCAATAGCATCATTATCCACGAACAAGAGTTCACTATCCGCTTTCATCTTAGGAATCTCGATACGATTCTTTAGCAAGGTATAGCTATTGATCCGGCAGTTGGTCCCGACGAAATCGCCCTTCTGCTTGGTCCACAAGTCACTAATTTTTTCTACATTGTAGTCTGTTTTCTTGAACTTGCTGAAGTTACCCGTCAAACCGACCGAGCCGACAATGCTATCATAGTCCGTTACTAGACCCAGAAACTTGTCTACACTTTCCTGATCCAAATAAGCAGACAAGAGAGCCCGCACTTCTTCGACGCTTTCCTTGCTATTAAGGTTGCTGTAAGTTCCCTTGTAGTGCTCCTTGTCTGAAATGGACTGCTGAACAGTAGAGCTCTCCTGCTTTTCCTTGGATTGCTTTTGATTGGTCCCACAAGCCGCTAAAGCAAAGATCGCCAAAGCACAGCTAGTAAGGAGCATGAATTTTTTAAATGGTTTCATAAACTGGTTCCTTTTCTATATACTAAGATGTTTTGTAACATTGAATCGTGTTTTGTAACATCATTCATTTCTTCTTCCTATCGAATCTCCTTATCCTATATTATAGTTTAAAACTGACTTAGCTCCAACTATTTTTCACGAAATGAGGAAACTTTATAGGTAGCAAAAAAAGAGCTGGCAGACTGTCCAGCTCTTTAATGAATAATGAATCCTATTTAATCTTATGTTTGTTCATCTTTTCTTCAAAGACTTCCGTCATGATGACACGCAATTCTTCCCGTTCTTTTTCAGGAAGGTCTCCTTGGCGTTTGGCCACGGCATAGAGTTCAGGATAGCGCATAGCCACACGTTCGATCGTCTTTGTTGTCGCATGCCCTCTGACAAAGAAAGGAATACGCTTGACCCATTCTTGCGGTACAAGAGCAAGCAACTTCTTCGCCGCTTCTTTATCAGAAATCTCAGCTGTACTCAAACCTTGGTTGATCTGTTCTTGTTCTTTTTCTGTAAAATCTTTTAATTCCATATAAATCACCTTACTCTACTAATTTCTTTACCCAAGGACACATTATACACCTATGTAGGGGAAAAGTACAACTAAAGGAACCGAAAAATAGAGCTAAGGCAAGTCATCCCTCACTCTATCTCTTCATCGTTAAATCTTATGAAGTATATTGATTTCCGAATTACTGTGGTGCATCTTCCTTTTACTTTAAATAATAGTTACTTGCCTCAGTTAGTTTTTTATAATAATGATCGTAACTCTTACTTAATTGTCTAATCAGGGGAATAGCTACTTCATAGTAGTGATGGTCCATTAAAAATGTTTTCAGTTGATCTTGTATAGTTTTCATTGAACTTGTTTTGAAATCATCACTGTTCAAATAGCGATCATAAATAGTAATTGTGTCCTTATGCTCATTATGCCACTTTTCATAACTTTCTACCGCAGCTATCTTAGCTTCATTAACCTCTTTTAAGGTCTTTAAATAAATACTAGAACTATTGTCTAATCCAACAAATCTATTTTGGCATGTTCTATAGCATACTCAGCTTCTTCTTGAGTGAATTTTTTATTCTCAACAAGTATTTCTAATAACTTTTCTTTCGAAATCTTGCCACTGTTTACATAAGATTCCGCTTCTTTCACAGCATTCTCCTTCCAATCGAAATTTACTTGTTCTACAGCATAGTCAGCCTCTTTTTGAGTAAATAGTGCAACATTTATCAGTTGCTCAACTAACTTTTCTTTTGAATAACGATACTTTTGAAGTGATTTTGCTGCTAAAACAGCCTGCTCTCTCCAGTCTATATTAAGCTTATATACAGCGTACTGGTTAGCGCCTTCTGAATAATTATAAATCTTTATTTTATTTTTGATAGCCTGCATCGAAATAGGAGAATCCGCTGACAGATTTTTAGCTGTTTCATATGCCCTTTTAAATTCTTTTTCTACTAAAGTTGGAGAAAAAAGTTTTTTAACAAGCAAATTAAATAATAATTCGAAATTATCATTATATTCATCAATTGGATTAGAGTATTTTTCTACAGGATAAGTTACTTTTTTCCATGAATAACTCGAATGCTTATGAGCATTCTCATAAGCTCTATCATAACTATTTAACATAAGAGCTACAACTACTACCATCAATACAAAAATCGAAACAAACATCCAAAAAATAAATTTCAAAAATTCTTTCATAATGAATACCTTTACTTGTTTGTAGTCAAATTAATTTGTTACTTTGTTCTTAATAAAACAACAGTGTAACGCAACGCTCTCATTCATATAAATACTTCCTAACAATGTGTTTTTTCTTTAAGAACAGGATAAACATTCTGTATCCTATTCTTCTTTTAGTTGTACTTGAGTATGGGCTAGCAGGTCACCTAGATGTCTCTTATCTTTCCTAAACAGCGTCATTGCCAGTAGCAAAACTGCGAGTAGAGTCGCCGAAATCGAGAGGATAATGGATAATCCATCAAAATTACTATAGAAACCATGAATTGTGCCCATATGGCCTATTTGCCAAGGTAAAAATTTAATGGTGTTTCTGATCAAGCTAGCTTGTACTGTTTTTTTCTGGTAGACCAGTTCAAGTCCTGCTTTTACCTTCCCAAAACTCCCATTTTTTGCATAATCCAAGTATGTGAAAAGGAGTGTGATTGGTAAAATAGAGGTAAAAAATACGAGCCACTGCGACTGAATTTCTGTAAACTCTGGGACACCATTAAAAAAAATAATGTAAATAAGCATCGAAACTATAAACAGAAAAACTAAATAAGTTAGAATGAAAAGATAATCGAATAGAAATTCTATCATTCTTTTTTTAACCGAAATAGGATTGATTGCTAACATCTTCATCACCGTCTCCCCCTTTCTCATCTCCATTATAATATAAGGGTACGAATAAAGAAACTATTTATAAAAAAAGACTGCAATCTAGCAATTGCAGTCTTCAAACCTACTTATCTTCTCTATAAATAACAAATCCATTTGGCTGAATAATCAATCGATCATCGGAAATGCTCCCAAGAATCATCAGATCTGCCTGTCCTTTTTCTAAGACAACGTCTTTCTTCGACTGGTTAAAGTAGGCTTTGAGCATGTTACCTTCATGCTGCCATTCTACTGCTACCACATCCGACTCAACCTCTGCTAGACTCACTTGACCATGTTGGATCAACTCTGCTACTTCTTTTCGTAGCTGGATCAAGTCCTTCATAAAGTTCAACATGTCATTGTCCGCGGCCACGCGCTCCCATGGCATGACACGGCGGCAATCTGGGTCGGGACCACCAATGAGGGCTAACTCCGTTCCATAGTAGATACATGGTGTACCGCGTTGCAGATAGAGGAAGGCGAGAGCTGACATGACGGACTGGAGATTGCCTTTGGCCGTCGTCAGGATGCGCTCTGTATCATGCGAGTCCAAGAGGTTAAACATAACCTCAGAGATCTGCTGCCTGTAGTACATTGACTGGCTATTGATCTCTGAAATAAAACGTTGCGTCTCCTTAAGCCCCCGCAGGAAATAATCTTTAATACTTTCAGAGAGCGGGTAATTCATAACCGCATGGAACTCATCACCATTGAGCCAAGGTTGGGACGAATGCCAGATTTCTCCGAGGATATAGAGGTCTGGTTTCTTGGCTAAGACCGCCTTACGGAAATCTCGCCAGAATTGATGGTCGATCTCATTCGCTACATCCAGACGCCAAGCATCAATATCGAACTCTTCAATCCAGTATGTCGCAACCTTCAACAGATAGTCTTTCACCTCTGGATTCGCTGTATTGAGCTTGGGCATATAGCCCGCGAAGTCAAAAGCATGATAAGATAAGTCACGACTATTCCACAAATTATCAGTCTCTACCGGGAATTAATTGATGTGGATCCAGTCCTTATAAATCGAATCCTCCCCGTATTTGACCACATCCTGCCATTGGGGGGAATCGTAGCCAATATGGTTGAAGACGGCATCCAACATGATCTTCATCCCACGCGCGTGGGCCTCTTTCACTAGCTGGTGGAAGGTCTCCTTATCACCAAAATGTCGATCAATTTCAAAATAGTCAATAGTATCGTACTTGTGATTGCTCGGAGATTCAAAAATCGGACAAAGGTAGAGCCCTGTAATACCTAACTCCTGCAAGTAATCTAGGTGATCAATAATGCCTTGTAAATCTCCACCAAAGAAATCCAATATTTGAGGAGCAATTGATGCATCCCACGGACGGACGCCTTCTGGAGAAAGGGCTGGATTCCCATTGGCAAACCGTTCTGGGAAGATTTGGTACCAAACCGTCTGCGCCACCCAATCTGGAACAGCACAACCATCAATCTCATGGATAAAAGGTAGCTTAAAGCCGTTCATGACGAATTCAAGGTTCTCCTTGTTATAGGAAGCCATACCTCGATCTCCGTACAAGACCTTCTTCCCTTTTGTATCTTCTAATTCAAAGAGATACTGGATCCGTGCATAGCCAACGGCTACGGAAACCTGCCAATAATCAAACAAATCATCTGAGGTTACCTTGTCCATCTCCTCAGTTTCCTCATATAGATCCTCTGTAAAAATAAAGGGATCCCCATAATGCAAGACGATCCGTTTGATATCCTCTTTTTTGGTCCTGATGCGAATGTGGAGCTGGCCGTCCTTATAAAGATAGGCGTACTCCGATTCAGGCCGATGATAAATAGCGGTTAATTCCATCTGTCTTGTCTCCTACTTTTATTTCTTTACTCATCATTTATCAATTTATGCAAACGATTACAAAAAATCATGTACTAGGATACAACTTTAGAAAAAGGTTTGCAAGTCAAATTCTGATTGAACAAAATACTCCATTCTGCTAAAATAGAGCTATTATAAATATAAGGAGTTCCTATGCAGAAAGAAATTAAAGGCTTATACACCATTTATGGAATGTGGTTGTTCTTCAGTATCATTGGGATGATTTTTATCTCCTTCAATCTTCCGTCAGCTCTTCAGAAAAACGATACAGTTGGGATTGTCTTTTCAATTCTGTTCGGCATTATTTTCTTAGCGATGATTCTTGGATTTGGCTATTTAATCCGAGTTGCACCAAAAAAAGTTCAAGCAAAATACCAAGATATTTTTGACCACTATCCAGAACTTGAAGAAAACGTGGAATTATTCAAAGAGAAGGCGACTGCTGTCGATAGACTTAACCAACTCTACCTATACCGCGAAGCTATCTTCAATACAGAACATGGACGCTTCGTTAATCCTATCTTTCTCAATGAAATTGAGGCACTCGGTGTTCGTATCAAGTGGGTTCGTAACGGACAGGTACGCTCGAAGAATCTCTTCTTAATCGAAAGAGAGGGAGAGAAAGAATTCGAATTCGATTTAGGTATGGTTTCGCCTGCAAAATATGAACAGTTAATCCTCTTCTTACATGCTGTACTAGATGTCAAACCAGAACTTGAGTTCTTTAATGAAGTTGAAGATTGATTAACAAAAAGATATTCATTAGTTTTTCTATTTCGTTAAACTTCAACACACAAAAAAGCCCTTCAGGGCTTTTTTTATGCTTAAATCTTAGCCTTATTCTTTGGATGTATGCCTTTTTCCGAGACTTAGTGCTTGCTCTTCTGACATCTGAACAACCTTAGAAAAATTAGTATTGCGAGGCATGTTGTCTAAAGAATACCAATAAACATCCGCACTCCCATTTCTTGCCACATATACTACTGGAGCCAATTGACGACTTGGTTCTGTAGGCTCCACAGGTTGAACTGGCTGAGCTGGCTCTACTGATTGACTCGGTTGAGGAGCTTGACTTGGTTGGGTCTCTACAGGAGGACTGACAGGTTGTGCTTGACTACTTGGCTCAGTCGGAACCAGTGATGGAGTTGCTGTTCCTTTTACATAATCAATCGTTGCATTCTTAGAGTAGTTGTCCAAGGTAACAGTGGTAATCCCATAAGCATCTACAGATTCTTTTGGACTTCCTAGGTTTATACGGAGTAGATTTCCTTCTTGATCAATCCCAACATACTGCAAGATGACTTGTCTCGGAATTAATTCATCACCCTCATAAACCGGGGTCACCTTGTAGTCTAACCAATAATGAGGGTGAGTCGCCAACCAACTATCCAAGCGCTTTTCATAGTAGAGCATCCCCTCATTATTACTATCAGCAGTGCCACTATAATTTCCACTATTGGTCCAGGCAGTTAAGGGAACTAAATTTTTCCCTTCATTAGACAAGCCACTAAATTGATAGCCGACCAGATGTCCTCTATGGAACAACCAGGCCTTCTTCCCTTTGTTTCCATAGGACAGCTTATAATTATGCCAGCCAACTGGATTGTAGGTAAGCCGCGGCTCTCTTTTCTGCTTTGGTTCATCCTTATCTTGTAACTGTATATGAGCTGAAGTCGCACGACCTAAATGATCAAACTCACCTAAAACGAGCTGCTTGCTACCAGTAAAAGGTAGTAGGTTAAGACTTTGGTAATCGAGTCCAGTTTGCTGAGCTTGAACCCCATGGACAAAGGTTAAGGACATGAAAACCGCAACTATCCCAACGATGACATTTTTAAAAAAACCTTTTATAACCATAATAAACTCCCGCATTACTATCTAGTATTATTATAGCAGAAAAAAGCGGTTACAAACATAGAAATTCGGTTTAGATTTCAATTTTTAGTTTGATTGAATAAAACAATGGATCCTCTTTAGTAAGTTTTTACAACAAGTCCACATCAACACCAGCATCATCAAAAATTGCTTTGACTTTGTCGAAAGCACTGGAAAGGAAGGGAAATTAAAAAAATAATCAGCTTATTGGAGTTAAACATGAATGTTCCTACTTGTTATTTGATTATGATTAGATCAATTGGACAGATTTTTCTATAGTATAAATTAAATAACCAACAAAAATGATAATAAAAATAACATAGCAGCCAGTTTTACAACTTACTACTTTTCATATGATAATTTACAAATGTCTTTCCAGCCACTCGATCTTTTTAAAATCCTTATTGTCATTGTGATCATTTCGATAGGAGTCTTGAGAGGAAGCTTTGTAAATACTTAGATACTGCTCCAGACTTGGAAGACGAAAAGTGATGCCTTCAATGTGAATAAGCTCTATATCCGATTCCGAAACTCCTGCAAAATCAGGTAAGGAATCGATACTTCCAAATTCAACACTCACTCTATCCTTTTGGAATTCATGCTCATGAATATCTATTAAGACGTAGCCTAAGTCTTTCATCACTTTCATTATCTTGTCCCAGTCATAAATTCTGAGATGATCAGGTGCTTCCCAACCTCTAGGGTCACCAGGCACATGAATGTCAATGTCAGACGGCTCCCAATTTTCTTTCGTTCTAAACTCAAATCCCAAAGAACCCATCAGTGTTGGTGTAATTCCAACTCGATTTAAATAGAAACAAATGGTTTTAAATTCTTCAAATAAGAGACTCATGTTTACTCTAAACCTTTCATCTAAATGTTTGTTATTTCTACTTTATTACCTTGAACAAAATCATCTTCATTTTCTAGAGTATATCCAGTTATTTTGGGTACAAATTCTTTTCCTTCTTTTAAGGACCCAAATGCGACTATATCTTTGTAATAATCATTTTGATACAATTCCAATAGATACATCTTTCATCCCCTCTATATTTGAAAAACTAACCGAGATTCTATGCAACTTACAATCTAATCATCTATTCTTAGTATACATATGTAATATATAACGAAGATCATTAAGTTTGGTCTATCCAGGATCGACATCTATAGAAGTTACTTTGTAACCATCCTCATTGTATAAAAATTCTAATTGTAGGGTTAAATCTACTAATTCAGAATCGGAGGTCATCTGATATTCAACAGCAAAGCCAGTTTGATCATTAAATTCATAAACTTGTAGTTGAGAATACTCATAATTCGGATGGAAATTACATTCTACACCATATTCATCAATTTTATCGAAATCATTTAATTGTAATGAATCCTCAATATATTCAAGTAACTCTTTTACATCATCAACTTCTGAACCATCAACACAATCTATAATATCTCTATAGTTATTTTGATGAATTGCTCTTAAAATCTTTTTAAGTACTTCAATTACTTTTTCTTCATTTTGGTAGTTTTCTTTGTACTCAAAATCATCGAATATTCCCATGATAATAGTTCCTTTTTTTAGTAGTTAATTTTAAATCTCATGAAGATTAAAAATTTTTTTCTAACAAACTTAAACACTCGATGTGTGGTGCTAGCAAGCCTCTATATTATAGAACGAAAGGGATAGAGTTGTTGTTTAAAATTAAACTTTAGAATGAAACTATTTTATAGTTACCATTTTTCCAACTTTATAGCCGATAATTGTCACTTAATAAATTTACTTGCTAACTTGTAAACCTGTTGAGTCTCCTTACTCTTAACGTTCCAATTATCAAGTTCTTCTTTAATCAACTCTTTTATTATTCATCCTTTTTCTCAATCAAATACCAACTAGGAATGATTTGCTTCATATCCTCATACCATTCTAAAATTTCCTTAGCTTGATTTTGCATTACTGCTATTTCTTCAGTTCCATAAGGAACAGACCATGGAAGAGCACCAACTATGTTATTTATAATATAGATAGCAAGAAGTTCCCAAAATAAATCTGGAACCTTACCATCAAAATATCCATCTATCATACCAGATGCAAAAGAGGGAGAGACTTGAGCAGACCACACAATCCGATTGAACTCCTCCCAAGGATCTCCAAGATCAAATCGATCAAAGTCAATGACATAAATTTTGCCATCTTCACCAATCATGAAATTTCCGATATGATAATCCCCATGTTGGAAAACCTGAGGTCTATCTTTTAGCCATTCTCGATTTGCATTTAAAAAATCAATAAAGATCTGACCGTTTTCATATTGAACGGGACATTCTTTGTATTTGGCGATTTTGTCATCAATTTTTCGATTAAAAAAGCTTTCCCAATCTTCACGAACTTCTGTTACAGGGAGTGAATGAATTTTATGAAGGATGCTTCCTGCTTCTACTCCGTAAGTGTATTGTTGTTCTTTTGAAATAGTTAGAATGGTTTCTCTTGCATCTTTTCCGTCAATCCATTCGTGTAAAGAATATACTTTGTCATCGCAGAGTTCTATGCTAATTGGTTTACACATCGGAACTCCAAGAGAAGCCACTTTCTCCATCATCTCAAATTCAAATTTCTTAGTATCTAACTTATCCTTATCAGAAACACGCAAGAAATAGTTTTGCTGATTTTGATCTGTCACACAATATTTTTTATCATCTGACCAGCCTTTATTTATGGCTATCTTACTAATAAAATTCATCAATCACTCTCCGATTCACCTTCCAACACTTCTTGCAGTTTTCACTAGTAACTCATCCAGTTCGTCTACACTTTAGTTACCTAGATCAAGATTTAGATAATGAAAACTAGTCAATTCTTTTTTCCTCTGCTAGACTCTCTAGTTCCTTGATAGAATGGCGATGTATGTGGTTCTCTTCTGTTAGATAATGCTTGTGGACATGCGAATGCCATACCGTATGCGTGTGGGTACTTCCGCCATGGGTATGGCTGAAGCTATGCTGGTGTTCATGGGTGTGTTGGCGAATAAGCGTATCTACCACCACTAGAGCAGAACCAATGATCATCACGATCAAGGCGATCACATACATCCAGGATAAGGATTCACTTAAAAACACAAAAGCAAGGAGGGCTCCAATCAACGGATTGACAGCATAATAGGCACTGGTCTTAGCTGCTCCGAGAACATTCTGGGCTCTCACATACATGAAAATGCTAAGACCATAGGCCACAAAACCTAAAGCCAAGGCAATGGCGATATAGCCAAATCCTGGAAAGGACTCTTTTTTTATCAGGGCAATGACTAGAGCGCAAAGTCCAGAGCAGAGGCCTTTTAGTATGACAATTTGATAGGTGCTCTTTGATGATAGCTCTCTCGTGCAATTATTCTCAAGTCCCCAGCAAATGGTAGCTAGGATCACTAGCAAAGAACCATAAGAAAAATGAAAGCTGTCTGTTCCTTCAAACGACAGCAAGATACTTGACAGGGTGATCAGCCCAATAGCAAGCCATAATCTTTTGGTGACAGCTTCTTTGAAGAGAATCAGTGCAAGGACCGTCGTCGCCACAATTTCAAAATTCCCCAGAAGCGAGGCATTTGCTGAAGAACCATAGCTAATTCCAAGCATCAGAAAAATCGGAGCAGCAATATCGAGAACAATCATTCCGATAATATAGGGAAGATCCGCTTTTGTCAGGCTCTCTGCTTTCTCTCTATCCTTCTTGTTAAACAAGGACATTATCCCAATACCAATCCCGGCACCAAGGTACAGCGAAGCTGCCATTGTAGTCGGGCCAACATGCTGCAAAAGAACCTTTGATATTGGTACATTTATGGCATAAAACATAGCTGCCAGAAAGGCGAATATAATTGCTTTTGGCTTATTGTGCTCCATCAATTCAACTCCTTTATTTCATTTTTTCTGGCCATGACCTCCATATCAGAGCCAAGATCAAAACTACAGTACCACTCCGCTCCCAAAACATCCAAACCGGAATCTCGCTAAGGACTTAAAAGGTTTGGGAGACCTTTTGAGGATTAACTGCGTTTCACTAACAAACTCACACACTCGACGTTAAACGAGTGAACACTAAGTATGTCAAGTGAACCTGTCTGCATATGGAAACATGTCTATAGACCTTTTAACGATAGCATAAGGTTATCGTTAAAAGGTATTACCTCTACAAACTGGTATTTGTTTATTATGATACCTTTAAATATATAAAATTCAAAAATACTACATAAATATCATGAAAAATACAATTCCAGCTACATTGCAAAGAATGTGCGAAACTGTTGAAATCAAACAATTTCCTGTCTTTTTATAATTTATGGCATAGATTATACTGTCAATAAAAATCGTAAAAACATCATAGAATACGAGTCCAAAGTTTCCGATAGCAATATGGGCTATTGCAAACAATAAAGCAGACATAAATGCACAAACCCAAAATGGAAAAAATTTAATTGCTTTACCAAGGAAAAATCCACGCCATGCAATCTCCTCTACTAACGCTGCAATAACTATTTGAATCGTAAGGATCGGTATTTTATTATAGGACAACATCGTATCTGTTCTTCCAATAACATGAGCAGAATACGTCCCATTAAATATAATATCTCCAATAACCACCGACACTATAGCCGTAGCTACTGTAAGTAGTACCAGAGGAATTACCCATTGTTTTTTCATATCACTAAAAAAAGTTTTAAAGCGTAATCCTGATTCTATTTGTAATTTTTTGTCCATGTTGTCGACAACAAAGAAAAATAGGACTCCTGCTATAACTGAAGCTCCTGCAATGGATGTTTCGGGTTTTATCTTTGTCAAAGATAATATAGCCATCAAAGCAATCCCCATCATTGTTATATAGAATGTCTTATTTTTTATTTTAGTATAACCCCACATATAATTATGCCCTCCATAAATTCTAATTTGTCTTTGTTTAAGAATAAATCCCATTATATAATTCCATAAACTATTTAGCAAACTTTGTTGCAAGTTCATGATCAAATGCAGTGGCTAAGGTTTATCTTCTCATTCTACGAGTCCTATCCTAGAGTATAAAATATTCTTCTACTTCGCTGATACCTCAGCTCGTACAAGCAGTGATACCGCCTCAACGTGGTGCGTTTGTAGGACTCAAAATGGAATTCTGTCAATATTTCTTTTTCTTTGGTTTTGGTGCAGGTAACTCATCATACATTGAATCAAATAAGCAGGTTAAATATTCTTTGTTGTCAACATCATCTACCAATAGCATTTCCTTTGCTCCATCATATGGTAACTCGTACTTTGCATTTGGCATGTATGCTATTGCGGATTTGACAGGCTTCACTAAAAATCTATCATCATAAATTCCACCAATGATTTTCCCACGATAATAAATTATATATTCACCCATCATTGCTCTATATGATATTTCTTCCAACTCGGATAATTGTTCTAAAATGAAATCTAAATATTCTTTACTTGAAGCCATACTCCACCTCCAAAATTTGCATTGGTCTACAGGATTTTTAATACTTATATTAGTTCAATATGGTGGGCCTTCCGTTTCTACTATGCTACTTCGTAGCTCGTACAAGCAGTGAAACCGCCTCAACATGGTGCGTTTGTGGGACTCAAAAGGTTCAGTGAACCTTTTGAGGATTAGCTGCGTTTAACCAACAAACTCACACACTCGACATGATGCGTCTGCGGAAATAAGTCCACCGGCTGTACTTTCTTCAATTCATAGCCTAACTCTTGATAGAGTTTAATATCACGCGCCATGGTAGCGACGTTACATGAGATATAGGCGATGCGGTCAGCTCCTGTTTGGGCACTTGCTTTGATGAAGCTTTCAGTCAAGCCCTTGCGTGGTGGGTCGACCAGGATGGCAGTTGGTTGGATACCTTCCTTGAGCCAATTCTTCATGGCATTTTCAGCTGTATCACAGACATAGTGGGCATTGGTAATGCCATTTAAGCTGGCATTCTTCTGGCTATTCTCAACTGCTTCGGGGATGACTTCTACTCCATAAACTTCCTTGACATGCTTAGCAACTGATAAGCCAATGGTCCCAATTCCTGAGTAAGCGTCAATCACCACATCATCTTCTTTTAAGTCTGCAAAGTCAATGGCTGTTTGATAGAGCTTCTCTGCCATTTCGGTATTGACCTGGTAAAAGGCTGGTCCTGAGATTTGGAAGCTATTGCCCAACATTTGGTCCGTAATAAAGTCTTGACCATAGAGAACCCGCCATTCTTTCCCGAAAATAGCATTGGTATTCTGGTCGTTGATGTTCTGCATGATAGACACAATCTCAGGAAATTGCTTGATCAGCTGCTCGATCAACTGGTCCACACGGAAAATCTTGGGACGAGTGGTGACCAAAATGATCATGATTTCTCCTGAATGGTGCCCTCGGCGGACGACAAGGTTACGAATCAAGCCAGATTGTTCCTTCTCATCATAAGGCTTGAGATCAAAACGACGAATCAAATCCCGAAGCGCCAAAACTACCTGATCAATGACTGGATCTTGAATGTAGAAATCTTCGATCGGCATCAAATCATGAGAATTCTTCCGAAAGAAGCCTGTCTCGACTTGACCATTGACGCGACGAACAGGGACTTGGGCCTTATTGCGGTATTGAACAGGATGGTCCATGCCCAAGGTCAGGGGTACTTCTATATCAGAGATTCCTGCCATCTTGTAAAGACTATCCTTGACCTGTTTGGCCTTAAATTTTAATTGCTCCGGATAAGCTAAGTGCCCCAGGTCGGCAACACCGCTTCGCAAATAGGCAAGATCCAGCTCCTCATTGCGGTGAGGCGATTTTTCCAGGTACTCCTCTACTTTTCCATAGCCGATCTTTTTATTGACCTTGAGCACGCGCATGCGAATGACCTCTCCAGGCAGGGCATTCTCTACAAAAAAGACCAAGCCATCCACCTTAGCCACTCCGGCTCCTTCATGGGTCAGGTCAACAATTTCTACGGTTACAATTTCATTCTTATTTAGCATTTTTTTATCTTTCTACAAATTAAAAGGGACGGAGTTTGGAACACTCCTATCCCTTAATTATATCATCTTAAGCCCATTTGGGACAATTTCTTTTTATACGCATCAAAATCGACCAGCAGTCCTTGACCGCCATACATATCATAGGCATCGACCCAATCCCCATTTTCTGGAATGGTAATGCGTTCAATCCCCTTGCTGGCACTTCCGACTAGGCCAATCCCGTTGGTTAACAAGAAGGAGAACGGTACATTGGTCGAGGTCATAGCGAATACCTTTCCTAATGCTTCAGAACCAGTGAAGAGTTTTGTTGGATCCTTGATTTGGTGAACAATGGCAGACATGACTTCTTGTTGGCGTCTCGTACGTCCAAAGTCACCCTCATCATCTTTACGGAAACGAGCATAGTTGAGGAGGGTCCGGCCATCCATCCGTTGTTTTCCGACCTTAATGGTCTGATTCGGAACGACGCCATCCTTCATATTCAAGTCATCCGGAACTTCAACTTCAGAAACGGTTTCACCATCAATGGTGGAGAACTGCGCATTCATCTCCACTCCATTAGGAAAGAGGGTATCGATGGCTGTAGCAAAAGTCTGGAAATCGACCATGGCATAATATTGGATATCAATGTCAAAGTTATCCTTAAGCATCTGACGGACCAATTCCGCCCCTTGGTTGTTATTCTGCTCTCCAATGGTAAAGGCCGTATTGAGCTTCTGGTCATAGTAATCTGGATAGTCTGGATCCGTTTGCTGGCTGACGCCATCGATATGGACTAGAGTATCCCGCATGAAGCTGACCATCTTGATCTTGCCATCTTTATTATTGACATTGACCACCATGATGGAGTCTGTACGAGTCTCAGACGAGCTTTCCCCTATTCGACCATCAGTACCCAAGATAAGGATATTGACCCCGTCACTGGTCTTCTGGCCGTTAAAATACTCTTTTACAGCTGGTTGAGCATTCGTCCCACCAGGTTTGCTATTCAAACCCTTGATAAACATAAAGACCATTCCACCAAGAACCAATAAGAAGAAAAGGGCAATCCACTTTAAAATACGTTTGAAGCGGATTTTTCTTCCCTTCTTACGTTTGGGAAGACCTGTTACTTCCTCTCGATTCTTTTTATTGGATTTGGCTTTATCCTTTCGACTACGTGATGGATAGACAGGTAATTCATCAGACTCATTTTCTCCTCTACTTGAAGAAGCCTCAGACTCTTCAGCAATTGCTGAAACGGGGTCATCTTGGAAATGTCCCTCTGATTTATTTTTTAGGTACTTGTATTCCGACTGCTCTTTCTCGTTCAGGTAATGGTAGTTGGAATAAAGGTAATCCAATCTCTTTTGTTCATGATAGGATAGGTTTTCTGATTCTCTACTCATACGTTCTCCGTTTCATTGTCTTTTAGCACATAGACCGAATAGTGGCCTAAGGTTTTGATGGATACTCCTAGGGACTCCAGTTCTTGATAGGCAGAAGCAAACAGTAATTCGTCAGCATCCACCACATCGATGATAAAAAAATATTCCCCTAGGGCCGTCTTTAAAGGACGGCTCTCAATTTTTGTTAAATTTAATTCTCTTGAAGCAAATGTAGATAGGGCCTGGCATAAGGAACCTGCAATATTACTTGGCAACGTGATGGCCAGACTATCCTTACAGGCAACACTCTTTAAGGAGCGACTGCTTTCAAAAGGTCGCTGACCAAGAATCCAAAAGCGGGTATAATTCTGATCCATCTCTTGAATATTACTGGCTACAACTTCCAAACCATATTCATCCTTAGCCTCCAAAGGCGCAATGGCTGCAATAGGTAGTTCCGGATGTTGAGAGACATATCGAGCTGCATAGGATGTCGAAGTTGTCATCTCCAGTCTGGCTTGAGGGAAATGCTCTTGGACATAGGCTTTTCCCTGGGCTAAAGCTTGTGGATGTGAATAGATCACTTCAATGGCTCGATCCTGCTTAACGGCCAATAGTTGTTGCTTAATGGGATAAACCACTTCTGCGATAGCCTGGAAACTGGCCTGGTGAAAGAGATAGTCAATGGTCTCATGGACACTGCCTTCAATGGAGTTCTCAACAGGGATGACTGCATAGTCTACTTGATGGGATTCATAGGCTTTCAATACCTCAGTAATAGAACCATAAGGGCACAATTCGGACTCTTCAAAACTTTCCAGAGCTACATGATGGGTAAAGGATCCCTTAGGACCGAGATAAGCTACAAGCATCGAATCATCTCCACTATTTCTTCGGGTGTCTTATCAGCAACTTCAATCACATGGGTGGCTACTTCTTCATATAGAGGCAGGCGTTGTTCATACAAGTCACGAAAGTCTTCTTGATTTTTAGCAAGAAAGAGAGGACGCTTATTTACAGGATCAGTCGCCAGTCGTTGATAGAGGCGATCAAAATCAATCCGAAAATAAATATTACAAGGATTCTTCTTGAGAAGCTGACGATTTTCAGACCTTAGGACAATCCCCCCACCAGTAGCAATGACTGGGATTTCTTGTTCGAGCAATTCTTGCAACAAAAGTGACTCTTGCTGCCGAAACCTCTCTTCTCCAAAGCGAGCAAAATAGTCTGAAATCGGCATTTCTATGCGTTGAACCAAGAGCGCATCCATATCTACAAAAGCTGGATCCAATAAACGGCCAATGGTTGTTTTCCCTGCTCCCATAAAGCCGAGTAGTACTTTAGGCATGGGACACCTTTTCTAAGTCTGCAAAGAAGGAAGGATAGCTGGTATTAATAGCTTCTGCACGCTCGAGTTCCACTTCACCCTCTCTCACAAGCAGGGCTGCAATCGCCCCCATCATGCCGATCCGGTGATCGCCAAAGGTTTGCAGACTAGCAGCATGCAAGGGCGTTTTCCCTTCAATGATCATGCCATCCTCTGTTGGAGTGATGGAAGCTCCCATGGCATTTAGACTATCTGCCACGACTTGAATGCGATCCGTTTCTTTAACTTTCAATTCTTCAGCATCTTTGATAATGGTTTTGCCAGAAGCTTGCGTTGCTAAAAGAGCAATGATAGGAAGCTCGTCAATCAAGCGAGGAATCAAATCACCTGAAATTTCCGTTCCATGGAGATCAGAAGTCTCTACGACAAGGGTCGCAGCCTTAGCAACTGGATCAAGATCCAAGATTTGAAGCTTGCCACCCATTTTTTCAATAACCTCTAGAATGCCTGTACGGGTCTCATTGATCCCGACATTCTCCAGACGAATCTTGCTATCAGGAACAATCAAACCAGCTACCAACCAAAAGGCCGCACTGGAAATATCACCTGGTACCGTCACCTCACAGGCTTGGAAGCTCTGGGGCCCACGTAAGCGAATCTCTTTGCCCTTCACGCTGATCCGGCCACCGAACTGCTGGATCATATCTTCGGTGTGGTTTCGTGTCAGTTCCTTCTCTAGAATGACTGACTCCCCTTCTGCTTGCATAGCTGCAAAAAGAAGAGCTGACTTGACCTGCGCAGAAGCTACCGGTAATGAATAATGGATTGGTTGTAACTCTTTTGATCCATGCAGATGAAGGGGCAACATGTCTCGATCTGTTTGGCCCTGGACCGTGACTCCCATCTCTCGAAGAGGGATCGCCACTCGGTCCATTGGTCGTTTGGACAAGCTATCATCTCCAACCATGGTAACTGGGAAGGGACTTCCCGCTAAGACTCCTGCTATTAATCGAGTAGAAGTGCCTGAATTCCCCATATCCAGATCATTCTTAGGCTGTTGAAAGGCCTCAAAACCTTTCCCCTCGATGGTGATCACTTGACCATCATCTTGGATAGAGACGCCTAGGTCCCTAAATACTTGAATAGTGGATAAGACATCTTCACCACGTAGGATATCATAGACCTTAGTGGTTCCATGAGCAAGGCTACCAAAGATAATCGAGCGATGACTGATCGATTTATCCCCTGGAACACGAATGATTCCATTTAAACCCTTACAATTCGTTTGTAATTTCATGGCTTACCCCTTCAAGCTTTTCTAAAAATTCTACCATAAAAAAAAGCCATTTTCAACGTTCACTTGGAAGGACCTCCAAGAGGGGAGAGAAAAAGAGAGTGGGACAGAAATCGGTCATTCGTTAGAATTCGATTTCGTTGTCCCACCTCCGCACAGTTGAGTAGGGCTGTAAAAGCTGATGAAATCAGCGTAGTAGAGCCCACTCAACCACTGCGTCTTGCGCGACAATCCAAAGACAATTGAGAGGCTAGGACTTTTGTCCCAGCCTCTCTCCCTTATTTAAATAAATCTTGAACTGGATCAAAAATAATCCGTTCAATATCTCCTAGATAAACAGATAATTGCTGTTGTTTTGTGAAAAATTCATTCACAATTGGGTTTCCTTGTAATTTTTCAGCAAAATCTTGCATCTTCTTTTGTTGGTCTTCAGTTGGCATTTGTCCAGACTGGATGACCCCATGAATTTCTTGTTGGAAAGCGAGGTAGTCTCCGAATAATGCTTTTGCATCCGCATCTGCATCAATGGCTTCCTTACTAGCAAGAACAGCTTTGTATTCTGGTAAGTCACGAATTCCACGCGACAATTCATTAGCTACATCATAAATATTTGACATGTAATTTCTCCTTAAAGGTTTGATTTCATTCTATTATACAAAGAATATTTTACATATTGTATTAGAAACTGCTATTTTTTAAAAAATCCTACTTGAGACCTATTTGATCACTACGCTATAATCCGTTTGCTCTGTAATCAGGGCTTCAGCCCTTGCTTGATCTGCAGCTGTCTTAAAGGAAATTTGGAGGATTCCATAAACATCTTCCCGGTTTTCCTCATTAATATGAATATTGACTAAGGAAGTCCCGCGAAGCAACTCCAAGATCCGAAGGATGACATCTTCTTCGTCTGGGACATCCACAAAAATGTCAAAGGTACTTTCCACCCCGCCTCGTTTGTGGATTTGCATGTGCTGGCGTTGCTCCCGACTCTGATCAAAGAAGGACCAAATGTCATCTTCTTGCCCTTGTCTTATCATATCAGCAACTTGATCAAGGCGATTTTGAAAGTCCGCTATCCGATCAAGAACAGCACTTGGATTGGACAGCAAGATAGAAGTCCACATGCTAGGCTCACTCTCTGCAATCCGCGTCATATCACGGAATCCACCTGCAGCAAAGCGACCTGCTAGGCTGTGATCCTCAGTATAAGCCGCTGCTTGTCCCATAAGGGTTGCAGCCAATACATGAGGAAAGTGACTGATTTGAGAAGTGACTCGATCATGTTCAATTGGATCCACCACGATGAAACGGGCTCCAAGCCCTGAGAGCAAATCCTTCATTTCTAAAATAGCACTGGAATCAGTCTCAGCTGTTGGAGTAAAAATATAATAAGCATTTTCAAAGAGGGTAGAGTCAGCCGAGGCAGCTCCCGTCTTGTGACTCTCCGCCATGGGATGCCCACCGACAAAACGGACTGGGAGATGGTTAAAAGCTTCTTGACCTGCTTTTACAATAGCCCCCTTGGTCGACCCCACATCCGTTACAATAACCCCTTCTTTCAGTGGCATTTTTGACAATTGCTGAAAAGTTTCAATCGTTTGTTTCACAGGTAAGGAGACGATGATGACATCTGCTTTAGAAGAAAACTCTTCAAGATTGGCCGTCACCTTATCAACAATCCCATTCTTCAAAGCAATATCCCGCGAGGCTTGACTGCGATTATAACCTAATAGAGTAACTTCTGGATGGGCCTTCCGAATCCCCATGGCTAACGAAGCTCCAATCAGTCCTAGACCAACGATATATACAACCTTTTCTTCCATTTATTTCTCCAGTTAGAAAGCTTTGGTATAGGCCCGATGACGCTCGACAGCTTCCTTCAATTCCTCCAGATTATCAGAAGAGAACTTGTCCAAGACTTCTGTGGCTAAGACCGTTGCCACTACAGCCTCCATGACAACTCCTGCAGCTGGAAGTGCTGTTGGATCACTCCGTTCCACCGTTGCCTTATATGGCTCATGCGTTTCAATATCGACACTCATGAGGGGCTTATAAAGGGTCGGGATAGGTTTCATAACCCCACGGACGATAATGGGCTCTCCATTGGTCATGCCTCCTTCAAATCCGCCTAGATGATTGGTTCGACGCGTATAGCCATTTTCTTCAGACCAGAGAATTTCGTCCATGACCTGACTGCCCTTACGACGACCTGCTTCAAAGCCCATTCCGAATTCTACTCCTTTAAAGGCGTTGATGGAGACAACCCCTTGAGCAATTTTGGCATCCAATTTCTTGTCCCATTGGACAAAAGATCCTAGACCAACAGGCACACCACCTACAATGGTTTCAACGATCCCTCCGATGGTCTCTCCTTCTTTCTTCACGCTATCGATATAGGCCTTGATTTCTTCCTCTCGCTCTCGATTGACAATAGAAACCTCGGATTGAGCGACCGCTTCCTTGATTTGCGAAACCGTAAGATTTTCTGGAACCTCTACTTCGATGCCACCGAAATTAATGATGTGGCTGGCTACTTGGATCCCAATCTCTTCTAATAATCGTTTGGCTACAGCACCTACTGCTACCCGCATCGTCGTTTCCCGAGCTGATGACCTCTCCAAGGAATTGCGTAAGTCATCGAAACGGTACTTAATCCCACCGACCAAATCAGCGTGGCCTGGACGAGGCTTAGTAATTTTCCGAAGCCCCTTTTTCTTTTCCTCCACATCACTGACAGACATGATCTCCAGCCATTTTTGATGGTCTAGGTTGGTGACATTCAAGGTGATGGGGCCTCCCATGGTCAATCCATGGCGAACTCCGGAGGTGATCTCGACCTGATCGCTTTCAATCTTCATCCGTGCTCCACGACCGTAGCCCCCTTGCCGACGTTTCAACTCAGCATTGATAAAATCAGCCGTCAAAGGGAGTCCTGCAGGCACTCCTTCAATAATAGCTGTTAGTCGTGGTCCGTGTGATTCTCCTGCTGTTAAATAACGCATGGTATCTCCTTTGTCGGTTTCTAGTTTAAAAAGTCTCTCATTTCTTCCAATGGGACTGGGTGAATCTGACAAGTACCAATTTCTGGTACCAAAACGAGTTTTAATTGATTGCCCCTCGCCTTCTTGTCCAAGGTCAAGGCTTGATAAAGCTCTTCCTTATTCCACCCATGGAATTCTACCGGTAAGCCAAATTTTTGACACATTTGACGAATGGCCTGTGTTAAACCGGCTTGGACGAGTCCCTTGGCTTCTGCCACCTTAGTGACTTGTACCATCCCTATCGCTACGGCTTCTCCGTGCATGACCTGGCCATAACCTGCAGTCGCTTCAATGGCGTGTCCAAGAGTATGACCAAAATTCAGATAAAGACGGATGCCCTGGTCTAGCTCATCTTCGACGACCATCTTGCGTTTAACTTGACAAGAATGGGCAATCAGGGATTCTGCATGCTCATAAATAGACTCGACAGAGCCATCCATTCCTTCCAATTCTTCCCATAATTCTGGATCCTCAATGAGTCCATACTTGATGACCTCCCCCATGCCCTCGATCAACTCACGTTGACCCAGGGTCCGTAGCATCTCAGGGTCAATCAAGACTCCATCAGGTTGGGCAAAGGTTCCTACCATGTTTTTAGCATAGAGCGTATTTACTCCAGTCTTGCCTCCAATAGAAGAATCGACTTGAGCTGTCAAACTAGTTGGTACTTGGACGAAATGAATCCCACGCATGTAAGTGGAAGCCACGAAACCAGCTAGATCTCCGACAACGCCACCACCCAGAGCAAGGATCCCATCCGATCGTGTCATGCCATTCTTCGCTAAGAATTCATAAACTTTCTGAACAGTCGTTAGATTTTTACTAGCTTCTCCTTCTAGAAACTCATAATGAACAACTGTAAATCCTTCACTTTCAAGGCATTTCACTACCTGACTTGCATAAAGGGATCCCACATGGTTGTCTGTTATGACTGCTACTTTTTGAGGTTCCCATAAATGACTGAGCCAAGTTCCAACCTTTTGGATTGCTCCATTCTCAATGACAATCTCATAACCATTCTTTGGTAGATCAACATTCACCTTCATAAAGATCTCCTTTCAAATCTATGTGAAAAACATTACAATTTCACCATTGTATAAAAATAGAAAACAGAGCATACTTGATTAAGTTTATCTGTTTTCTTCCATCATTTTTCTAATACATAATCAGGGTATTCCAATTTCAAAGCTTGCCATACTTCCTGCTCTGGGAAGGTTTTTTCCGTCATCAGTTCGAAGGCTAGGGTAGCTTGATGAAACAGCATTCCAAGCCCATTTACCGTTTGCACCTCTTGTTTTTCCGCTAATTGAAGAAAAGGTGTCTTGGCAGGAAAATAAGCTAAGTCGGCTACTAGACATCCTTTAGGAAAGGTAAAGTCCTTAGGAACAGGAAGGGAAACCCCATCCATTCCAAGTCCAGTAGCATTGATCAATAAATCCGCTCCCACCATCATTGCATTGACCTGGTCCCAACTGGATAAGTCATGGAGGACAATTGAAAAAGAGAGAGCTTCGGACAGTGGAGAATAGATAGCCTGATACTTGGCTAAACTTTCTGGGCGAACAAATAAATGTATCTCTGCCACTCCTTGTCGAATAGCTTCTAGGATAATGGCAGTTGCTGCCCCACCTGCTCCCAAAAGGACAAGTTTCTTATCCTTTATAGAAAAAGTCTTGGGTAGACTCTTTAAAAAACCAAGTCCATCGGTATTGTATCCTGTTAAGCAACCATCCTTCTGAACAATTGTATTGACCGAACCGATGAGTTGGGCACTTTCATCTACCTGATCTAAGTAGGGTAGGACCTTTTTCTTATAGGGCATGGAAATATTGGCCCCCAACATATCCAGTACTCGTAACTGTTGAAGACTTTGTGCAACTTCATCTTCTTCCACTTCCCAAGCAAGATAGACCGCATTGGTAGCGGTTAGTTGGTAAGCATGATTGTGAATAAAGGGAGAGATACTATGACGAATGGGCTTGGCAATGACAGCCGCCATTCGCGTATAGCCATCAATCTTCATCTAAGATCTCCCGAATCTTGTGCATGCTGGACAAACTGATTTGACCTGGTGCACTTTCCTCCCCTACACTGGCATAGGACCAAACCGAACCAGTTAAATCGGCAGCAATGCGAGAGATTCGGCCAATTTTCCCCATAGAAATGGTAACGAACTCTTGTTCTGGATTCAGCGTCTTAAAGCCACGTGTATAGTTCATCAAATCAAGAACATCCTGCTCGGTATGAGCCATCACAGATACCTTGACCAATTTTGGTGTAAAGCTGGTTAATTCTGACATAATCTCCATCATGTTTTCAGGTGTTTCCTGGAAATTATGGTAGCTTAAGCAAAGATTGGAATAATCCATCATCTGATTAAATTCGGCCTGATGACCAAAGTACTCAAAGTCGACATAGTCTGGATGATAGATGTTGTTGATATCATGGATAAGGGCTACGTACTCTTCACCAGAAAGGTCAATTTCACCTCCCTGCTCCCGTGTCCGCAACGTAAATAAAATCTCACGACCGGCAAATTTTTCAAAGATGGCAGGCGCAACTTGTAAGATATCATGTTTGTCCAAATAATCCGCACGCCATTCAATGACATCTGCATCCTGATAACGACTGGCATCAATGGCCTGTGCTTCTTCAAAATTTCTTGGCATTACAGAAACGACTAATTTCATTGATCCACCTTAATTGTAAAAACTTTCAAGTAATTACTACTTTCTTCATTTTCATTGTATCGAAAATCAGCTGGAAGTCCTACTTCACTGATATAGCGATGTTTTTGGCCTTTGAAGCCCTTTTCAATTTCTTTTTTAAATTTATCTCGACTGACATTAGCAGCGTTGGTACTTGCAATCAAAATCCCTTTTGGATTTAAAATCTCTAGGGACTGCTCAATCAGTTTGTGATAATCCTTCGCAACAGAGAAGGTACGCTTCTTATTGCGAGCAAAACTCGGCGGATCTAAAACGATCACATCATAAGTCAAGGCATGACGCTTGGCATACTTATAATAATCAAAAACGTCCATGACAATAAAGCGGTGCTGGTCCAATTCTAGACCATTTGCCACAAAATGAGCTTGGGATAGTTCCCGACTACGCTTGGCAAGATCGACAGAAGTTGTTTCTACAGCTCCTCCCATGGCAGCTGCTACCGAAAAAGCCGCTGTGTAGGAAAACATATTGAGTAAGGATTTACCTGCAGCTAAGCCATCTACTAAGCTAGCACGCACATCATGTTGGTCCAAGAAAATCCCTGTCATCAAGCCATCATTCAGAAAAACTTGGTAACGAACTCCATTTTCCAAAATACAGAAGGTCTCTGGAGCTTCTTGACCAAATAGATGAGCTGACTCATAACCGGGATCCTTAAAACGGATTTTTTCATATCCTCCCAAGACTTCAGGAAAAACTTCTTGAAAAGCTGCAACGATCAAGTCTCTGATTTGATAGACAAAGGCATTGTAAATGGAAAAGACGGCATAATCTTCATAGAGATCAATGGTTAAACCACCAAATCCGTCGCCTTCTTGATTAAAAATTCTAAAAGCAGTATCCAATTCCGACTGATAATAAGACTGACGTTTTGACTTAGCCTCAGCAAATAAGTGACAAAAGTAAGCCTGATCCAAGGTGATTTTCTTCGGAGAGATGACCCAACCAAGTCCCTTGTTTTGCTCAGAAAGGTAGCCTGTCCCAACAAAGTGGCCCGAAGCTGTAACTAGTTCGACAACCTCATTGTCAAAGGGGAGCTGCCCAAAGTCAATCTTCTCTAAAATCTTATAACCTTTATGGATTTTCTTCTCAACTTGTCGGTTAATTGTCAGCTTTTTCATACTCTCTATTGTATCAAAATTTTCAAAATTTCACAAAGTCTCTTCCTTAAAAATACGATTAATAACAAAGTGATCACCATCGTTTTAAACATTCTTGCTCTTTTTGTTTAGTAATAGATTACAAATCTCAATCTTAGACTTTCTATCCCTCATTATCTGCTTGCTTTATTTTCAAAACGATCTAAATTATGGTATACTGTTGTAAGAAAATTTTTAGGAAATAAGGCAAGGAAGTATATTTTTGTGAAAAAAATTACCAAAACGATACTCGATGCTATGAGTACCAGACTAGGATTTGTCTTTACCCTACTGTTGCTTTATTGGTTTAAAACCATGTGGGCCTATACAGTAGACTTTAATCTAGATATTCAAGGCTTCTATCAGGTTTTTCTTGCAATCATTAACCCGATACCGTTAAGTCTCTTATTCATCGGTCTCGCTTTTTATATTAAGAGAACCAAACTCTTCTATTTGCTATCTTTTAGCATCTATGTCATTTTATTTATCTGGTTGATATCCAATTCGATTTATTATCGTGAGTTTACAGATTTCGTAACTGTCAATACCATGCTAGCCTCTAGTAAGGTATCCGCTGGTCTTGGGGCAGCAGCCTTAGAATTGTTCCGACCTTGGGACATCATCTATATTCTAGACTTTCCAATTCTAGCTTTCCTCTTTTTTAAAAAATTGGTCAAACTAGATCCCCGTCCATTTAATAAACGGGCAAGTTTTGCAGTTACTTCTCTCTCTGCTATGCTCTTCTCTGCCAACCTTTTCTTGGCAGAAATTGACCGTCCGGAGTTGTTAACGCGTGGATTCTCCAATTACTATGTGGTTCGTGCGCTTGGCTTGCCAGCCTTCCTAGGTTACAGTGCCAACCAGACTTACATGGCAAATAAAGAACGCTCAAAAGCCTCTGAAGTAGACTTGAAGCCAGTTGAAGAGTATGTTGCTAGCCACTATGCTCAACCAAATCCTGAAACCTTTGGTCTAGCTAAGGGACGAAATGTCATCTATATCCACTTGGAAAGTTTCCAACAATTCTTGATCGATTATAAATTGAAGGTCGATGGCAAAGAATACGAAGTAACCCCTTTTATCAACTCGCTCTACCATTCAAATGAAACCTTTGCATTTGCTAATGTTTTCAACCAGGTAAAAGCTGGTAAAACATCAGATGCAGAGACCATGATTGAAACAGGCTTGTTTGGTTTGAACCAAGGTTCCTTTATGGTGAACTACGGTGGCACCAACACCCAGCAAGCAGCTCCTTTTATTCTTTCTAAGAATGGCTACCAATCCAGTGCTGTTTTCCACGGAAATGCCGGAAGCTTCTGGAACCGTAATACAGCTTACAAACAATGGGGCTACCATTACTTCTTTGATGCCTCTTACTTTACCAAGCAAGATGATACCAATTCCTTCCAATATGGACTCAACGATAAGATCATGTTTAAGGATTCCATCAAGTACTTGGAACACATGCAACAACCGTTTTACACCAAATTCATTACAGTTTCCAACCACTATCCTTATACGACGAGTCTGATTGGTGACGAAGTCGGCTTCCCTCTGGCAGAAACGCAAGATGAAACAATTAATGGGTATTTTGCTACAGCCAACTACTTGGATGCTTCCGTCAAGGCCTTCTTTGATTATCTCAAATCTTCAGGCTTATATGAGAACTCTATTATTGTTTTGTATGGTGACCACTACGGTATTTCAAATTCTCGGAATCCAGCCCTAGCTCCTCTGCTCGATAAGAACTCGGAGACATGGTCTAGCTATGACAATGCCATGTTGCAACGCGTGCCTTATATGGTGGTGATTCCAGGTATGGACAAGGGGAAAGTGATTGAAACCTACGGTGGAGAGATTGATATGCTTCCGACATTGGAACACTTGTTAGGAATTGATTCTAAGAACTTCCTTCAAGTTGGACAAGACTTATTATCTCCAGATCATAGTCAAATCGTTGCTTTCCGTTCATCTAACTACTTTGTGACCCCTGAGTATACAAGTTACAGTGGCCGGACCTATTACACCAAGACTGGTGAAGAAATCACCAATCCAGACGAAACAACGAAAGAGCAACTCGATAAGATCCGTGAGGCAGCGAATCTTCAACTCAAAATTAGTGATAGTATTCAAACTGGTGATCTCTTACGGTTCTATACCGGTAATGATCTTGGAAAAGTCAACCCAGATGATTACTCTTACAATAACTCGATGAAAGCATTGAAGAAAATCGAAAAAGAAAAAGGGGATGCATCAACCAGTCTCTATAGCCAAAAAGGCAAGCAGTCAACGGTTGATCTCTTCAAGGCTCCTAGCTATAAGGAACTCCATCCTGAACAGTTCAGTTCTTCTTCATCATCGAGTGACGATTCTAGCTCAAGTAGTTCCAGTTCATCTTCATCAGAAAAAAAATAAGAGTGGGACAGAAATCGGTAATTCGTTAGAATTCGATTTCGTCGTCCCACCTCCGCACAGTTGAGTTCTGCTATAAAAGCTGATGAAATCAGCGTAGTAGAACCCACTCAACCACTGCGTCTTACTTGACAATCCAAAGACAATTGAGAGGCTAGGACTTTTGTCCTAGCCTCATTTTAAAATGTAGACAAACTATTTTTACTTAAGGTATCTGGATTGTTTTCAAAAACAACTTCTATTAATTTGGGTCATTAAAGCAAATCTAAAACTTTCCGCTGTGAGAAAAGTTTTAGATCTGTTTAAATGGCACACAAATAGAAGTTATCTTTTTTAAAATCATCTAGCTATTATTTAGAAATAATTGTGTTTCTACATTCTAAAAAAAGATTGGGATTTCCCACTCTTTTTTTTTATTTATTTCTTCCATTCAAAGACGGAAGCTGTTAGATTCTCAACATAGAATGGTCGTTTATTTCGACTATTTCCAACAAGAAGCTCAAGATGATCTGCGTTCTGGAGATAGAATGGAAGTCCACTGGTGTTAAAGATGACAGAATAGTGTTTATCCCAATTTAATTCAAAGACGATGACACCACTACCCATATCCGCTGTATGCACAAAGACATGTTGGTAAATTTCCTCATAAGACTCAAGAGACAAGGCAGGTAAGGTCTTCTTCAAATGAATGATTTGACGAATATAGTCAATCGTATCCTTGTTGACAGACACCAGATTCCAATCGACTTGGTTGACGGCATCTGGCGCATTATAGGAATTCATAGCGCGTTCTCGATCTGCCTGGGTCACTTCTCCATCTTCACCCGTTGCAACCAACTTGGTTCTTAGGAACTCTTGACCAACTTGCATAAAGGCCATCCCTTGGAAGAGGAGATTCATGGCTGTCGCCACTTCTACCTGCTTCTTAATTTTTTCCTGAGAGTCATCTGGATGGACATAAGAAAGTAAATCATAGAGGTTGTAGTTATCATGGGCTTCTACATAGTTGAGAACCTGACTTGGAGTTAGGAAGGATCCCATCTCTGCACTACCTAGAACAGACCGCGCAATGATGTCTTCTGTAGACTTCCGACTAACATAGCCACGTTTGATAGAGCCAAAGACCTCAGCCCCCTTAATGGCATCTCGAGAGGTATCATTAAAGAAACCAACCTCAGCCATTTGATAAGCATTGTCCTTCTTGGCCTTATCTTCTGGAGCTAAGCCTGTCCCCATATCCCAACCTTCTCCATAGAGGAGGATCCGTGGATCAATCGCATCCATGGCTTCCCGGATTTCATTCATCGTATCCACATCGTGAATCCCCATCAAGTCAAAGCGGAAACCGTCAATCTTATATTCCGTTACCCAATGTGTCAAGGAATCAATCATGAACTTGCGATACATCTCATGCTCACTGGCTGTCTCATTCCCAACTCCTGTACCATTTTGGAAGGATCCATCTGGATTCATCCGGTAATAATAATCAGGAACAGTTGTTTGGAAGGCGCCATCTTCTGTCGAATAGATATGGTTATAAACGACATCCATAACCACTGAGATTCCTGCTTCATGGTAGGCGTGAATCATTTCTTTTAATTCGCGCATGGTGGTTTTAGGATCGTGAGGTTTGGTCGAATACCAAGTCTCAGGTGCTGAATAATTCTGCACATCGTAGCCCCAGTTGTAGAGGACATTGCCTTCTTCATCGTAGGTCTTATAGCGGTCGGTAACTGGCTGCAATTGCACCACATTAACCCCTAATTCCTTGATGTAATCAAAAGCAGTAGCATCACCCTGGGCGTTCTTAGTCCCAGTCTGGTGAGCCCCTCGGTAGGTTCCTCGATAAGCTTCGTCCACACCGGAAGTTGGAGAAATGGTCAAATCCCGGATATGCATTTCATAGACAACCGCCTGACAGGGATTATCCAGCCGCCAGTCAGCCTTCTCATACGCTTCTGTTTGAAAGGCAGGGAAGATGCGATCATAATGGGAAAGAATGGCTGATTTTTTCCCATTTTCACTGGTAGCGATCGTATAAGGATCACGCGCAATCTCCGTATGGTAATCAAAATAAACCTTGTACTGATAAGCTAGTCCACTGAGGTTCCCCATGACATCGGCATACCAGACACCACAATTATTTCGAACATGGTCGCTAGATTCACGCTGGCCACGAACCATTGGAACAATCTTCCAAACCTTGCTGTCATTAGCAACAGAATCATAGATGAGGAGGTCTACTTTATTGGCAGTAGGTGCCCAGAGTTTAAAGCGGTAATCATCATCCTGCTGGCGATAGCCCAACCATCCTTGATATCCCCATTTGGCATCAAATTCCTGATAATGAGTCGCCATATCAAAAGCATGCGGCTTCCGACGGCTGTATTCATGACTAGTCATTGCAGCCTGTATGGAATAATAAACGGTATCATCCCCTTGAATTAACCAGACTTCTCGCACATGCCCTTCAGGCAAAAACTCAATATGGTATTCGTCTGACTGACTGATCCAGTTTCCTTCCTTGATAATGACATGGCCAAATCGTTGAGGTGTCTCACAGTTATAAACTAAGAGCCCCTCAACACCAAAATAATCGAGCTTGGAGAAGGACACTTCCTCTCCCCAAACTCCTTCATGCCACTTCCACATATCACGGGCAAAATAATCGCCTACAGGATGATGGTAGTGGATTTTAACTTGATACTGATGCATCTTATTGTATTTCCTATTTCCTAACTAAGAAGAAACGAACATTGCCCACTCTCAGCAACGATTCTCCATTATTCTTCTAATTTATATTCCGAATGGACCAAGGCATCGTCATTAATTTCATCGATGTTGGCAAAAAATTCTAGGTGATTGTGGAAGACTTCCAGTTCCACCGGTGTATCTCCACCGTATTCACCATCTAGATTGATTTTGAACTCTTCTTTCTTATCCAAAACTTCAATCTTCAATTTAGAGGTTTTGAGGTATTCAATATTTGAATCCTTGACATGTTTTCCACCATTGACGGCTTGCATAATCAAAGACAACATATCAAATAATTTAGCAGTTTTCACTAAAATTAAAGTGAAATTACCATCATCCAGTTTAGCATCTGGTGCTACACTTTCAAAGCCACCGATCGAATTGGTCAAAGCCACGAAAACAAGAGAAACTGGTCCAACATAGACCCCATTATCGTGTTCAATCCGTACCTTGCGGGTTTTATTTTTGGGGAACTTCTTCACCCCTTCAGCCACATAAGCAAAGTAGCCATAACGCGACTTCACCTCACTCGGTACACTAAAGGTCAATTCAGACAAGGTCCCTGCAGCAGCAATATTGATAAAATATTTACTTCCGTATGCCCGTCCAATGTCCATTTGGATGGTTTGGTTCTTTTCAATAATCCGTGCAGCTGCAACTGGATCCCCCATTGGAATCTTCAGAGCACGCGCGTAATCATTAGTTGTTCCCGTAGGGATAAAAGCCATTTTTGGACGGTGTTCGAGACTAGCAACCCCGTTAACTACCTCATTAATGGTTCCATCTCCCCCAGCGGCAATGATCAAATCAAATCCTGCCTTAGCAGCCCGTTCTGCTTCTAATTGGGCTGATAAGGGCTCTGGAGTGGTCTGATAGGCACTTGTTTCGTAGCCGACATCCTCTAAAACATCTAAGACTTCTGCGATGTTCTTTTTAATGATTTCCTGACCAGAGGTCGGATTATATATCACTCGTGCTTTTTTAATCTTATTTTCCATACATGCCTCTATAAACTCTCAAGCCAGGCTTCATCCTGTATTTCAATCGATAATTCCTGCGCTTTGCTTAATTTACTGCCCGCATCACTACCTGCAACCAACAGGTCAGTTTTCTTGGACACGGAGCCTGTGACTTTAGCCCCTAAGGCTTCTAATTTAGCCTTAGCTTCAGAACGAGTCAGACGTTCCAGTTTACCTGTTAAGACGACTGTTTTACCGGACAATGGTGCGTCTGCTGCAACCTTTTGTCCTAGGTACTCTAAGTTTACCCCAGCATCCTTAAGCTCTTCTAAAAGAAGCCGAGAGCCTTCCTGAGCAAAATAACGCTGGAGACTTTCTGCAACGACCATTCCTAAACTGTCTATCGCTGCAATCGTTTCAACCTCTGCTTCTGCTAAAGCTGGAATGGAATGAAACTCTTGGAGCAAGAGCTGGCTGGCCTTACTTCCTACATGACGAATTCCCAGTCCAAACAATAGTTTTTCAGCAGAATTCCCCTTAGACGCCTGAATAGCATCTACTAACTTCTGGGCAGATTTCTCTTTAAAACCTTCTAATTGCAAAAGATCCTCAACCGTCAGCCGGTAAATACCTGCCACATCCTGTACCAATTCTTTGGCAAACAGTTTTTCAACCACAGCTGGCCCCAACCCTGTTATATTCATGGCATCCCGGCTGGCAAAGTGGGCGAGCCCTTCCTTTATTTGAGCAGGACAACGGGGGTTGATACAACGCAAGGCCACTTCATCCTCAAAATGAAGGAGCTCACTCTGACAACTTGGACAGTGACTAGGAATCTCTAATAACTCTTCTGATACGCGCTTATCCATAACAACCCGTAGAACAGCTGGAATAATATCCCCTGCTTTATAGACAATGACGGTATCGTCTTTGCGAATATCTTTCTCAGCAATATAATCTACATTATGGAGAGTAGCCCGACTGACAGTCGTACCTGCTAGTTGAACGGGAGTCAAATTGGCAGTTGGTGTCACCACTCCTGTCCGACCAACAGTCCAATCAACTGACAAGAGTTTTGCTTCCTTCTCCTCAGCTGGGAACTTGTAAGCCACTGCCCATTTGGGAGCTTTGACAGTAAAGCCAAGTTCTTCTTGGACAGCCAGGTCATTCACTTTAATCACGACCCCATCGATATCATAAGGAAGCTGGTCACGCATCTCAGTCACTTCTTGAATATAGTCCCAGACTTGCTCGATACTAGTCGCTATCTTGTGATGCGGATTGACGACAAAACCGAGTCGATCTAACTTGGCTAACACCTTCTCTTGACTGGTTTGGTCAGTTGGACTAGCTTCTTGATAGAGGAAGGTCGCGAGTTTTCGCTCCGCAACAATCTTTGTATCCAACTGTCTAAGAGTACCGGCTGCCGCATTTCGAGGATTCGCAAACTCTGCTTCCCCATTTTCTTGGCGAGACAAGTTGACAGCATCAAAAGATGCACGGGGCATATAACATTCTCCGCGAACTGTTAATGTAAGAGGTTCTGGCAAGACTAGAGGAATATCGCGAACTCGCTTGAGGTTCTCTGTGATATTTTCTCCAATGCTCCCATCCCCACGTGTAGCACCCGTTTCAAGAACTCCATCAACATAAGAAAGTGAAATAGACAGGCCGTCAATTTTTAATTCACATACATAGGTGATAGCAGGGAATTCCTTGCGAACCCGTTGATCAAAGGCCACTAATTCATCATAAGAAAAGGCGTCCTGTAAGCTATAAAGCGGGTAGGTATGCTGGTATTTTTCAAACCCTTTAAGAATAGTTCCTCCGACCCGATGGGTTGGGCTATTGGGCTGGACCAACTCCGGATGGGCTTCCTCTAAGGTGACTAATTCCCGATAAAGTTGATCGTACTCATAATCCGATACGGACGGAGCATCTTTTGTATAATATTCTTCTGCATAGTGATTCAGGAGTGTCACTAGCTCTTTTATTCTGGTTTCCATATCCCTATTTTACCATAAAAACGCTTTACTGGGGCCTTTCTGACTACTCCATTAGCGAAAAATATCTATTATTTGAATGAATCGGATTCGGCAATGGCAACAAAAAAAGCCTAAAGCAAAACTTTAGGCCAGTAGGTTATTGAGTCAAATCAATTCGTTGGGCAATCTTTTTAATCAAAATAGCTCCGACAATCAGGGAAGCAAATTCACCCAAACCAGTTGTCAACCAATTCAAGAAGAATGGTGTTTTGTTTAAGATATGCAATTCTAAAGCAATCGTAAACATAGAGAGGGCAAAGAAAATTGAGAATAAGAAATGATCCTTGCGAATCCATCCATTAAAGAGATCTGTCTTTTCGTAACGTTTAAAGAGATATACTCCAAGTGTGACGAAGACCAAAGTAGATCCGCCACCAACGACCACGTCGACAATCCCATAACTCAAGAAGTTAGAAATCATACAGCCAATTGTCACCGACCAAATATATTTCCGATTGTAGAAAGCCATGAAATTGAGCATTTCAGAAACACGGAATTGGATCTCATTGCTTCCGATGGCATTCAATGGGGGAGTAATGGTCAAGGCCACATAGAGAGCTGCAACTAGAGCAATCTGTGCCAAGTCACGAACAGTATAGTTTTTCATCGTTTTCTCCTTTAGCGGTTTTTCCGCTCTAATATGCTTGGTGAAAGAAGCTAAGCACCAAGGGTTGATCTTTGCCAATGAACCCCTCTTGATAGAGTTGCATTTGACAAACCAACTTTATAAGTATAGCACAAATAAGGGAATTATGATAGACTAATTGTATGAAAAAACTACTCAATCGAATCTTTAATAATGAAATTTTAGCCTACCTGATCTTTGGTGTTGCTACAACGATTGTTTCTGTTGCCACCCGGCTGATTGTCTTCCAACTGACAGACCAGGAACAACTAGCTACCTTGATTGGAAATATTGCAGGGATTCTCTTTGCCTTTGCTACCAACGATACTATTGTCTTTAAACAAGAAAGAAAAGGCTGGTTTAAGCGATTAATTGTCTTCTCTTTCGCTCGGATGGGCACCCTCGTTCTGGATCTCCTGATGACCACCATCTTTGTGACCCAGTATCCGCAAATCATTGGTCAGTTTGTCAATATGAATCGCACGGCTATCAATACCATCGAAACGTTTGCTGCCCAAGTTATGATTGTCATTTTAAACTATGTCTTCAGTAAACTTTTTGTCTTCAGAAATAAGAAGTAATTTCCATAAAAAACCAAAATGAGGCTGGGACAAAAGTCCTGGCCTCTCAATTGTCTTTAGATTGTCGAGCAAGACGCAGTGGTTGAGTGGGCTCTACTACGCTAATTTCATTAGCTTTTACAGCCCTACTCAACTGTGCGGAGGTGGGACGACGAAATCGAATTCTAACGAATGACCGATTTCTGTCCCACTCTCATTTTTTTATACTTCTAAACTAGATGTTTGGGCGTTTAAATAAGAAATTTTTCCTTCTACACCAAAATAGTCCTTGACTAAGCCTTTTAATTCGTCCATCGCCTCTTTGGCACGGTTCGCTTGCTCTTCAGTCACTGCTTCCATAACAAGAATAGCCTGACGAGTTTCTTCTGTCAGCATCGTCCTTTTAGCTTCCCGCCAATTTAAACACCGGCAAACAGCTCCTTCTTGGTCATAATAGATGATCTCTTCCGGCAAAGCTGGAGCATCTTCCTCAGCTCCTAATGGGAAGAATGGCTCTCCACCCTTGGCTTTTCCTAAAGATAAGCCTCCAGCTAACTTTTCCATATCCTCACCACCACAGGGGATAGCATAGGCAAGAGAGACACTATTATACAAATCCACTAAAGGATTAATGGGATAAAACTCTCGTCCTTGCGAAACACGTTTCAATAAGGCTTCAATGGAAGAGCGGGCTCCTTTTTTGGTCTTGAATTTGCTAAAAGCCTGACGCCATTCCTGAACAACCGGGCTGGCAGTGAATTGTTCATCATCGATGAAGGCTTTTGATCGTGCGACTCCCTTGTCGAGTAAATCCTTAAAATAGGAATCCTTGCTCTCGTCGACATGATTGTCGATTCCTTCTACAGTCATTACCACTACTTGTGCTTGGGGAAACAAATCCCAAAACTCTTGATCTATTGTAACTTTCATTTCTTTTCCTCACTATAATTTCTTTTTTGGCCTTTTTTCACTAGCTCCCAATCCGCTGCGACGTTTTCACTCATTTTTGCCAGCCATTTTTCTAATTGAAGAATTTCTGTCTGTGAAAAACCTTTTAAGGCAGCCTTCTCAGAGTAAGCATGCTCAGCAAGTATGAAAGGATAAAGCGCTTGTCCCTTTTCCGTTAGGATCCATTTTTTTATCTTTTGATTTGAATGATCATTTAATTCTCGGATAAATCCTTTATCCGCTAATTTTTTGACAGAGCGGGCCACTGTTGAGCGGTCCACTTTTAATAGATCAGATAACTCCTCTTGTATAATCCCTGGGTGCTCCCCAATCCGTACCAAATACAAGTATTGGCCTCTTGCCAGCTCCAAATCTCGGAACTCAATATTAGCGATTGAATCTAAGGCTCGGGCAATGATACCAATCTCTCTTAGGACCTTCATTTGCTCCTCCTTTCCTTTAAATGGAGTTTATCACATTTTTGTTGCATTTGCAACAAACTATTCAGAAATAACAAAAAAGCCGGATGAAAACCGGCTTTTTCCTATTTTATTTCTTTAAGATTATTCTTGATTTTTTCTCAAATTTTTAAGATGAAAACGACGCTTGAGTGAAGCTTCCTTTTGGTGAAAAGCTACTTGACCTATCTTATACTTGGCTACCACATCCCCGTCTTTTGTCTCGAATCGTGCTTCAATCGCATACTGAATACTAGCATTTAAGATACAACCAATAATCAACACCTTGGCTACCAAGATAAACCAGAACATAATAATCGCTAAGAGGACCGACCCGAAGAAACGTGCATCTAAGAAACTCGTGATATAGTGGTCGACATATTTCCAGAAAATATTCAGGGTCAAATAAAGAACTGCTGTTACAAAGATAGCTCCCGGAAAGACATAGCGAAACTTAGGAATTTTGATATTGGGTAGCGTGTAGTAGAGCAAGAGCAAGGTCAAAAAGAGAAGAACGTAAACCGAAGGTCCTGAAATATTTAGGAGACGAAGGTAGATACTTTCATCAAACTTGAAAATCTCATAGACCGAACGAATAATCATCCGTCCAAACATAGTCAAAACCAGAGATAGACCGAACAGACCTTGCAGAGCAAAACTAATCAAAATACTGAAGATTCTCGCCCAGATAATCCCTCTCTCCTTCTCCACTCCATAACTTTTATTGAAGGCCCTTTGCAGGTATGCAATACACTGTGAAGAGACCCATAAAGCAGAGATGATGGAGAAACTCAGCAAACCAGTAGAAGGCTTAGTAAGCACCGATGAAATAACTTGCAAAACAATCCGGTACATGGAAGCAGGTAATACTTCTCGCAAAGTCAGCAAAATCTGAGTCGGACGAATCTGAAAGTAAGGGAGGATATTAGCTGCAATCAACAATAAAGGAAGAATCGAAATCAACAAATAATAGGCTACAGCTATACTCGTGATATCCGATTCAGAGGCCATATAAAAGCGCAAGAACCCCTTAATAAATGGTCGTTGGCCTAGCCATTTGAAAAACTTTTTCATATCTTCCCTCCCCCTAAACAAAGTGATAAAAAGAGAAAAGAGCGAAACCGTTTTTTATATTCAGCTCCATTCTTTCCTCTCTACTTGTATTAATAGGTTCCTTCTTCGCCTTGACTAGTCAAAATAACAGGACCATCTTTTGTAATCACAAACTGATGTTCGTACTGACAAGAAAGACCACCATCAAGGGTTTTGTGGGCCCAACCTGTCTTCATATCGGTATCAATTTCCCAAGTTCCGGTATTAATCATTGGTTCAATGGTCAAGACCATCCCTTCACGCAAGCGCAATCCACGTCCTGCACGACCGTAATGAGGCACCATTGGTTCTTCATGCATAGTTGGACCGACACCATGACCGACCAAGTCTCGAACCACGCCATAGCCCTTGCTTTCAGCATATTCTTGAATAGCGGCTCCGATATCTCCTAGACGATTTCCGACAACGGCTTTTTCAATCCCCTTGTAAAGACATTCCTTGGTCACATCCATGAGGTCTTTAACTTCTTGAGATACATTTCCTACTGCATAAGCCCAGCAAGAATCCGCCAAACCACCAGAGTAGTTTTCTGTATACTTTTTCACCTGCGCGACATTGTCAAAGTCTAATTTTGAGACATCAACAACAGACTTTTCTAAGGGCTCAGACAAGACCATATCCACCTTTAAGAGGTCCCCATCTTTTAAGACATAATGGCGAGGAAAGGCATGAGCCACTTCATCATTGATCCCACAACAAGTCGCATAGGGATAGTCCATCAAGCTTCCTTCAACACCAATCTGAAGGGGCAAGACATTGGCTTCTTTACAGCGACGTCGAACATACTCTTCTACTTCCCAAAGATCGAGACCTGGTTTGATCAAATCCCGAAGGCCAATATGGATACTAGCAAGAAACTCTCCTGCACGGTCCATGGCTTCAATTTCACGCTGTGATTTCAATGTAATCATCTATTTCCTACTTCCATTCTAATTAATTTTCAAAGTGACGGTGGCCTTCGTAACTAACTGTAGATTCAAATACAAATCAAAATCTATAATAGCCGATCGTCTTGTCTGACGAACGATGCGCGTTTCAATCCGCAAGGTATCGTCCACTTGAACAGCTTGAAGATAATAGACCAACAGTTGTTCAATAATTAAATTTTTCCCAGAATTCATCATGAGCTGGCGAGTGACCGTTGTTAGAACTTCAGTGAGCACGCCATTCGAGAGAACTCCACTCTTTTCTAACATACTCGGTTCAACCGTTAATTCAAAATGATTGGCTTGCAGAACCACTTTTTGACTGATTTGTTCACTAAAAGTAGGCAAACCAGACAATTGTTCCTTGCTCATCCGGTCCATGACCGCACGACGGGTAATAACCCCTAGAAGGGTCTGATTGCTGCGAATCACAGGGATCATCTCAAAATCTTCTGCAATCATGCGTTGACTGACGTTGGCAATACTAGAGGATAAGTTTGTCGTAAAGACGCTACGGGACATGACCTTGTCAAGAGTTGTCTGGGGTGTCTTGTCTCCTGCATCCCGCATGGTCACCACTCCGACAACCATCTGGTGTTGATTGACGACAGGAAAGCGACTAAACCGGCTCTTTCTTACCAGATCTAGATAGTCACGTACGGTATCCGTTTCCCGTAAAAAACCGTATTCATGCATGGGGGAATAGACTTGTTCGACCGTTAAAATATCTGTTTTGATTTGCATGTTGGCGAGAGCACGGTTGATCATGGTCGCCACGGTATAGGTATCATGCTTGGTACGTAAGATAGGAGTTTGGCCACTGCGACCTAGTTCCAAAATAGAAGGATCGACGTCGAAACCACCCGTTACAAGAACAGCATTGTCGTGTTTGAGGGCCAGACGCTGGATATTGGTCCGGTCTCCAACAATGAGGAGCCCACCTTCAGAGACATAGTCTAAAATATGCTCTTCAGTCATAGCACCGATATAAAATTTGTTGAACTCGCGTTCCAGTCCTTCTTTACCTGCCAAGACTTCCGAACCGGTTATTTCTACAATCTCTCGAAAAGTCAGATGTTCCAGGACAGCCTTTTTGGACTTAACACGAACAGTCCCACTACGAGGTCTCGTCTCAACAATTCCACGATTTTCGGCTTCTTTAATGGCCCGATAGGCGGTCCCATCACTCACCTGCAAATAGTTCGAGATACTCCTCACACTGACACGCTTGCCAATTGGTAGTTTCTCCAAATAATCTAAGATCGCTTGGTGTTTACTCATTGAGATCTCCTCTATCTACGCAGAACTCGTAATAATCTCGCATCTTTCGGGTATAGCGGTCACTTCCCTTGAATTGACGTTTCAAGCTATACCCCGCATGCAAAGCCACCTGTTGGCTGGCTATATTTTCAACATGGGTAATAATTCGGACTTGTTTGAGATGAAATTCCTGGAAGGACAAGAAGGTAATTTCTTTGACAACCTCTGTCATGAGGCCTTTGCCCCAATAATCCTTGTGTAAGAAATAACCAAGTTCCGCTTCTTTCTTAATTTCATCCAATTTTTCAAATTTAATTGATCCAATCACACGGCCAGTTTCCTTGTCACAAATCGCCCATATTCCTAAAGGATTCTTTAAAAAATAATTCGCCAAGACATACTGGCATTCTTCAAGGGAAGTTTGTGCTGGGAAAATAAAAGGCAAATTATCTGGATTGGAGGAAATGGTATAAAAGTCAGCTGCATCACTATATAGAAAGGGCCTCAAGAAGAGGCGCTCTGTTTCGAAACATGAATATGCTGCTAGTTGCGTCCAAATGTTCATAAAAATCGTTCGTTATGCTTCATCAATTAGCTTGATGTCAGCTCCCAATTGTTGCAATTTTTCAATGATATGCGAATAGCCACGAAGGATAAACTCAACATTGGTAATCTCTGTTTTTCCTTGAGCCATTAGGCCAGCAATCACCAAGGCCGCACCTGCACGCAGGTCTGTCGCTTTAACTGGAGCCCCCGTTAATTGATTTGGCCCTTGGTAGACAATACAATCACTAACTGTTTCAATCGTAGCTCCCATCCGCATCAGTTCAGCCACATGGTTGACTCGCTTTTGATAAATAGTATCGACAATGCTTCCCTTTCCATTAGCTGTCAAGAGCAAGGGAGTCAAGGGTTGCTGCAAATCAGTCGCAAATCCAGGGTAAGGAGAGGTTTTTATATGGACAGCTTTTAGATTTTCCTGCTTTTCAACAAAAACACTATCCTCAGAAATGGTCATCCGAACGCCCATTTCTTCCAGCTTAGCGATAAAGCTTTCCAAGTGTTCATAGAGGACATTGTTGATTTGAATCCCTTCTCCCACAGCTGCAGCAAGGGCGATATAAGTCCCCGCTTCGATGCGATCTGGAATCACTTGGTGACGTGTCCCGTGGAGATAGTCTACTCCTTCAATGGTAATGATATCTGTACCTGCACCACGAATGTGAGCCCCCATATTATTGAGAAGAGTCACGACATCAATGATCTCAGGTTCGCGAGCAGCATTCTCAATAACGGTACGACCTTCCGCTTTAACAGCAGCTAGAATGGTATTAATCGTTGCTCCAACGCTAACCGTATCCATATAGATCACTGCGCCACGGAGACGCTCTCCATTTGTGGAAAGGTTCATACTAGAACCATCCATGGTCATTTTAGCGCCCATCGCCTCAAAGGCTTTCAAATGCAGATCAATGGGACGTGGACCTAAATCACATCCCCCTGGTAAACCTACAGTTGCCTGGCCATAACGTCCCAAAAGACTTCCGTAAAAATAGTAAGAAGCGCGAAGACTATTGATCTTTCCAAATGGCATTGGCATATCTTGTACACCACGTGGATCGATAACAAGGGTCTCCCCATCTCGCTCCACTTTTGCTCCCATGAGGATCATAATGTCAATCAAGCTAGCCACATCTGAAATATCTGGAACACCATCAAGAGTCACAATTTCGTCTGCTAAAATAGTTGCAGGAATAAGGGCCACCACACTATTTTTTGCACCACTAATGGTCACCTCACCTTTTAAAGGGCGACCACCATTAATTATAATTTTTTTCATGTAAATTTGTATAAGCTCTTTCAATCATTCGGTAAAAAATTACCGCATCCATTATATCATAAAAACGCTTCATTTTCCACTCATTCTTATCTTTTGATCGGTCAATCCAATCCTTAGAAAACCTCAACTATATGTTTTACTATTTTTTTATATTTTCAGAATCTTAACTATTTTATTTATGTTGTTTGTGAATTGGCTGTAACTGTTGTCACTTCTTTATAATCAAAAAAAGCAGTCCTTTTCGGACCGCCTTTTCTGAGTTTATTTCACTTCATTTCCTAGTTCATATTTACTGCCTTTTAGAGCTCGGGTCAAGGACCATTTCCAAGGTTTCCCTTCAATGGTTACTTGTTTTTTCTCTAAATCAACTTTTACTTCTTCTACACCTTTTACAGCAGATAGTTTTTCAGTGACAGCATTGGCACAACCTTGGCATTTCATTCCTGTAATTTCATATGTTTTTGACATGATTCTTTCCTTTCTTTTGCATGAGGAGATGAATTTTCTCCTAGTTTTTACAATTTTTTTCTCTTTAATCTTAGAGCATTCAGTACAACCGATACTGAACTAAAACTCATAGCTAGACCTGCTAGCATCGGGTTTAAGAGCGGGCCTCCAAAGAGATAGAGAACGCCCATCGCCACAGGAATAGCTAAAACATTGTAGATAAAGGCCCAGAACAAGTTTTCCTTGATGGTCTTAATCGTATAGCGACTGATTTCCAAAGCCCGGACAACATCCATCAATTGCGGTTTCATGACGACGATATCCGCACTTTCCATGGCAATATCTGTCCCAGACCCCATGGCAATCCCGATATCAGCAGTTGCAAGAGCCGGTGCATCGTTGATTCCATCTCCAACCATAATCACAGACTTGTCTTCTGCTTGCAACTCTTGGATCACCCGTGATTTTTCTTGAGGAAGGACTTGACTGATGACCTGCTGGATTCCAGCTTTCTTAGCAATGGCTTGAGCAGTTCGGTCATTATCCCCAGTTAGCATAATCACCTTCTTGCCCATTTTTTCTAGACTAGCAACCATTTCTAAACTATCTTCCTTGATGCGGTCTGCTACGCCAAATAGAGCCATGAGTTGTCCATCTTCAGCCAAGAAAATCGGCGTTTGTCCATCCTGGGTCAAGGCTTCCAAGTCAGCCTTGGCAAGACGAACATCGACCCCTTCCTCTTCCATGAGCGTTTGATTCCCAGCCAGATAAACCTGCCCAGCATAGCTAGCTGTAAGGCCTCTTCCTGTTAGACTAGAGAAGTTTTCCATCTCTAAGATGTCTACATGCGCTTCCTTTGCAGCATCCAGAATAGCTTGTCCTAGTGGATGCTCGGACTTAGCTTCCAGAGAGGCTAGTATTTGTAAGACATTCCCAGCTTGTCTATAAGTATAAGAAGAAGACAACTGAGGCTTTCCTTGAGTGATGGTCCCCGTTTTATCGAAGACCAAGACTTGTGCTTGATGAGCTAACTCAAGGACATCCCCTCTCTTGTAGAGGATCCCATGCTCTGCTCCTAATCCTGTTCCCACCATAATGGCTGTCGGAGTCGCCAAGCCTAGAGCACATGGACAGGCAATGACCAAGACACTGATCGTTACCGTCATAGCAAAGGTGAAGGTTTGGCCCATGATGAAGTACCAAAAGAGGCCTGATAAGAGGGCAATCCCCATGACTACAGGGACAAAGACCCCTGCCACTTGATCCGCAATCTTGGCAATCGGTGCTTTGGTTTGTTGGGCATCTTCCACCAGCTGAATGATTTGTGCTAGTAAGGTATCCCGACCAACTTTCTCAGCCCGATAAACCAAACTACCTTGTCCATTAATGGAACCTGCGTAAACTTGACTGCCTTCAGTTTTTTGGATGGGGATAGATTCACCCGTCAGCATGCTTTCATCAATGGCTGATTGTCCGGAAACCACTTGACCATCAACGGCTATTTTTTCACCTGGTTTGACCAGGATCTGATCTCCAATGACCAAGTCTTCTACAGGTAGTTCCACTTCCTTTCCATCACGTAGGACCGTTGCCTCTTTAGCCGCCAGATGCATGAGCTTTTTGATAGCTTGAGAAGTACGCCCTTTTGATAATGTTTCAAAATACTTACCCAAAGTAATCAAGGTCAAAATCACGGCTACAGATTCAAAATAAAGCTGGTGCACGTGATGGTGGTGCCCAAGCAAAATGTGATAAGTCCCATAAAGACTATAAAGAAAGGCTGCACTAGTCGCTAGAGCTACCAAAGCATCCATATTGGGATGGCCTTTTACAAGAGTCCGGAAGCCATTTCGATAAAAGGCTCGTCCTAAGATCATCACAGGGATGGTCAAAGCCAAAAGTACAAGAGTATAAGCCACTGGTGCTTGATCAGGTGAAACAAATGCAGGTGCCGGTAGGCCAATCATGGGCCCCATTGCTAGATAAAAGAGAGGCAGGGTGAAGACGGAAGACCAAAAGAGGCGTTTTCGGATCAATTGTAGCTTGTCACCTTCTCGCTCTTCTTGGCTCTTAGCTGTATCTGGATTGTATACTACTGCCTCATAACCGGCGTCCGCTACTGCTTTTGAAATAGCCTCTGGACTCAAAGGTTCCCCCTGATATTCAACCGTCATTTTTTCAGTGGTTAGGTTCACTGTCGCTTTTTCAACACCCTCAAGATGGTTAACAGCTTTCTCCACATTGATCACACAGGATGCACAGGTCATCCCATTGATGACAAAAGTTTCTTCTTTCATTTATCTTCCTCCACATGACTGACACAGTGACATTGGCCTGGCTGGCAATCACATTGAACCCGCTCCACGCTTTCTTTGGATGCGAGGATTTCTTGCAAGTCCTTGATCTGTTCTTTGGTCATTGGTGTTTGCTGGATCAGTTTTCCCAATAATTGGCTATGCTTGGTCAAGCAGATCTTACTTAAGACTGCTTGGACAGCTTTTAAATTGGACTCTTCTTCATTGAGAAGGGTCTGATAGAGATAGGTTCGACCTTCTCTTCGACTCGTCAGGTAGCCTTTATCAGCCAATCGTCCCAAAAGGGTTTTCACTGTCGAAGCTGACCATTCCTGCTTGGTGGAGAGAATCTTGGTTATTTCTGTAGAAGTCGCTTCCCCCTTAGTCCAGAGAACTCTCATGACTTCCCATTCCGCACTTGAAATCTTTGCCATTGTTTTTCCTTTCTATCTCCTATCAAAGACAATATATTTACATTTGTAGTTTAATTATACACCTTCTTTTTTTCTTGTCAATAGTTTTGTTTACATTTGTAAATTTATTTCATAAAAAGAGAGTGGGACAGAAATCGGTAATTCGTTAGAATTCGATTTCGTTGTCCCACCTCCGCACAGTTGAGTAGGGCTGTATAAGCTGATGAAATCAGCGTAGTAGAGCCCACTCAACAACTGCGTCTTGCTCGACAATCCAAAGATAATTGAGAGGCTAGGACTTTTGTCCCAGCCTCCTTTCTATCTACTTAGTTAACTGCTTCTTTCAAGTCTTCCACCTTGTCTAAACGTTCCCACGGAAGGTCAATATCTGTACGTCCCATATGTCCATAAGCCGCTGTTTGACGGTAGATTGGACGTTTGAGGTCAAGCATTTGGATAATTCCTGCAGGACGAAGGTCAAAGATTTGACGCGCTGCTTTTTCAAGCTTGCTTTCAGCCACTGCTCCAGTACCGAAGGTATCGATCCGAACAGATACAGGTTGGGCTACCCCAATGGCATAAGCCAATTGCACTTCTGCTTTCTTAGCAAGACCTGCAGCAACAATGTTTTTAGCAATGTAGCGAGCTGCATAAGAAGCGGAACGGTCAACCTTAGTCGCGTCCTTACCAGAGAAGGCACCACCACCATGACGTGAATAACCACCATAGGTATCCACGATGATCTTACGACCAGTTAAACCTGAGTCTCCTTGAGGTCCTCCGATAACGAAACGACCTGTTGGATTGATGAAGAATTTAGTCTCATCGTCAAGATACGAAGCTGGAATCACTTCTTTGATAACCTTGTTGATTACATCCTCACGGATTTGTTCATTGCTGACTTCTGGATCGTGTTGAGTTGAAATAACGACAGTGTCCACACGCACTGGTTGGTCATTTTCATCATATTCAACAGTAACTTGGGATTTTGCATCTGGACGAAGGTAGCTAATTTCACCAGACTTACGTAGCTCTGCCAAGCGACGAACCAACTTATGGCTGAGTGAGATTGGCAATGGCATGAGTTCTTCTGTCTCATTCACTGCAAAACCAAACATGAGACCTTGGTCACCAGCTCCAATCAAATCAAGTGGATCTTGATCCGCATTCCCACGAACTTCTAAGGCTTCATTAACCCCTTGAGCGATATCTGGAGATTGCTCAACCAAGGATGGATGAACTCCCACCGTCTCCGCTGAGAAACCATACTCAGTATTGGTATAACCAATCTCAGCAATGGTATCACGAACCACTCGGTTAATATCGACATAAGCATTAGTTGAAATTTCACCGAAAACATGTACGGAACCAGTATAAACAGCTGTTTCAGCAGCAACGTGTGCCTCTGGATCTTGCTCTAGAATAGCATCCAAGATAGCATCTGAAATTTGGTCTGCAATCTTATCTGGATGCCCCTCAGATACCGATTCAGACGTGAATAATTTACGTTCTGACATAAAAATGTCCCCCCTTAAAAAATAATCGTTATAGAGTTACAAAGAACTGGTAGATTCTTTCTACCACCTTATCGGGACCATATAACCTAACTATTATAACACGATTTTGCACCAGTTTTCCTTTTTTTATTAAAAGAAAAAGATATAGTTTGAAACTATATTTTTTGAACTTAACCGCTATCCAACTCTAATCCCTACAGTAGCAAGGTCCCTATTAATACAAGGATAGTGGAAATCATAGATGGAATTTGAATAGCTAACCAAGCTGGATCACCAGCAAAAAGCATGGACGCAAAATAGAGAGTTACTGAAACAAATAGCATCGTCTTATTAGCCGTTTTCGTTCCAATGCCAAGCAAGACTGTCGCAGCAATGTAACAAGTAAGGTAAGAGCCCAAAAAGAACAAAAAGACAATCGCCCATCCTCCCATTAACACAGCACTACCTATAAAAAGCATCAGTAAGCCCATATTTACGAAAAATACAAGAGTTAGAAGGCCCCTATTAGGAACAGAATTTTCTGGGGCTTGCTCCATTATTGATGGCTGAGCAGGATTTTCTGGACCTTGATCCGCCATTTGTGGTTGAACAGGATTTTCTAGACCTTGATACGTCATTGGTGGCTGAGCAGGATTTTCTGGACCTTGATACGTCATTGGTGGCTGAACAGGATTTTCTAGGCCTTGTTCTGCCATTGGTGGCTGAACAGGGTTTTCTGGGCCTTGATCCCCCATTCGTTGCTGAATAGATTCTTCAGGCATTCCGTCTTTGTCTTGGTTTGTTTCACAATTTAGCTGTTGATCTGTCATAATTTTCTCCTGACATTTTTCTAAAATATTTTGCTTTTCTTAAAAAGCTGGAATAAACGATTTTATAAGTGATATTCACTGAATTCTTCCATGCCTCTAATGACATTTTAAAAATATACAAGTTGATAGAATTTCTTGACTCGATAAGATCATTGATCAAGCAAATACTGATTTAAAAGAGTTAACATCCCTGTTTAATATCTCAATACTTCTTTAACTTCTTTCGCTAGGATTGTTCCTATTAAAACAAGAATAGCCAAAACTATCGGTGCAACTCGGAAAACTCCCCAGTCTGGATCATAAGCTAAAATAATGGACAGTATATAAAGTACGAAACTCGTATAGAGTAGCGTTTTATTTCCTTTCTCCATCCCTATTCTAAGAAAAATGGCCCCAATAGCAATACTTAATAAGTTTGGTCCTAGAAAAATTAAAATGAAAAGTCCCCAAGCATTACCCGAAAGTGCAAAGTAAGAGATAAACAATACAAGATAGATAATGGATAAGTAAAAGGCGACTGAAAGAAGAATGGAAGTAAATTTGATTTTTGTTGGATAATTCTGGATAGATGCCGAATAAAAACCATCTCCACTTATCCTAATCGTATCTTTAGTTTCTTCAAAATTATTCTGCTGATTTGGCATAGCATTCTCCTCCCTTTTCTTATTACTTTATTTATGTTTTCTCTTAAAACATTTATACACTATTTCATCATTCTTTTCATTAACCGTAAGACAACTGGAATCCTACCAAGGAATTGCAGGATAGTGACGCCCAAGGAAACCAACGGAACGATCGGATACCAGTTATGCTCTTTTCTAATCGAAGAACATAATCGTACCCGATCCATTTTCACTACCTGCTATCCAAACAGTCGAAATATAAAGAAAGGTTATAAAATAAATTAGCCCGGATACCATTTATTTCTAGACATTTATTTAACTCCACTTTCAAAGTAAAGTATAAATTGATTTATTACCTCTCATTATACCACAATTTGTAACCGCTTCCTCCATGTTTTCTCGCTATATAAAAAAGATAGGATTTTTCGCCCTATCTTCTATAATTACTCTCCATTATCAAACATTACAGTTCCGAAAAAAACCACTATAGCTATTACAAGAGGCATAAACAAAAATATTCCCCCAGCTGGGTCATACGCTAAAATCATCGAAACAAAATATAAAACTGCGGATGTATAGAGAGTTGTTCTATTCCCCATCGTCTTTCCGTTCCAAAGCAGGAGGGTCGCAATGATAATACAGAGAAAATGGAGCTGTAGCATAATTGTCCATTCTATAAGTACGATTGCGCCGAGTAGAGACCATCCTAGGTATATAGTTGCCAAAACAAGTGCAATAGATAGTACTAGCGTACTTCCGACTCTTTTTTCTGGCTTCATCTCATTGTTAGAAAGGAGACTATCTCCTAAAACATATGCCTCTTTATCTTTATTATTTTGGGGATTCTGCTCTTCCCCCACCATGGGTGGCTGAACAGCCCCTTCAGGCACATGATTATACTCTTGGTTTGATTCAGAATTTTGTTGATCTGTCATAACTTTCTCCTAAAGTACTTCCTTATTCTTTCAAAGAATAGCACTCAAAAATCGACAGGAAGAATTGATTTAATTATAGCTTGGATCGGCCCGAATACTTTTTATTGAGTAGAGTTGTCCATCCCTATCTTTTCATTAATAGCTATTTTCGTCTTCAACTAAGAGGTTTCCAATTAAAACCAGAATAACTAGCAGTAACTGTGCAATTCGAAAAAATTCCAAGTCTAGATCAATACCCAAGATGATAGACAGCAGATAAAGTACGAAACTTGTATAGAGCAAGTTTTTGTTTCTTCTCTTCATCCCTAGTCGAAGTAAAATGGCACCAATAGCAACACCTAAGAAGTTTGGTGATAGAAAAATCAACATGAAAAGTACCGCGATATTAAAGTAATAGATAAACAATACAAGATAGATAATGGATAAGTAAAAGGCCGCTGAAAGAAGAATGGATGTAAATCCGATTTTTGTTGGATGATTCTGAATAGATGCAGAAGTAAAACCATCTTCACTTATACTGCTATGTTCTTTATTTTCTTCAAAATGTTTCTCTTGGTCTGTCATAGCTTTCCCTACCCTTCTTTTTTATATTTTCTTTTAACACCATTATACATGATTTCATCATTCTTTTCATGATACTTACTGTTAAGATGACTTGAAATGTCAGCCATAAAAGAAGCAAAAGCAATGACAGCACGATGACAGGGAGATTCTCTCCATTTTCAGGCTGTCCGGATAAGAGTATGACTACTTGATAAAGAGCACCAAAACCCTAAACAAGCAAGATAATTTGGTAGCAAATTTGACATGTCATCACAATCTCTTTTCTCTAGACGAATCAGTGAAGCGTGATCTCAAAAACAAAGTTTCTTTTTTAAATAAAATCTGCCTCTGCAATAGCTTCTTTGACCTCTTCCAATGGGAGGTGGACCAGTTCTACTTCTTTTTCACGATAGAGATACTGAGCATATTCGTCAATGCGGTATTGATGGATATAAACAACCCGCTTGCAGCCAACTTGAAGCAGTTGCTTGGTACAGTTGAGGCAAGGGAAATGGGTCACATAAGCTGTGAAACCTTTGGGAATCCCCCGTTCCGCTCCCTGTAAAATGGCATTGACTTCTGCATGGAGGGTCCGAACACAATGTCCTTCCACCATGAGACAGTCATGATCCAAGCAATGTTCTGTACCAGAGACAGAGCCATTATAGCCCGTCGCAATCACCTTATGATCCTTGACCAATACAGCACCCACCTTGGCTCGCTTACAGGTTGCTCGATTTGATATTAACAAAGCCTGTGCTGCAAAATACTCATCCCAGGCTAACCGTTTGTGTCCCACAGTCTTGTCCTCCTTCATAAACCTTCTAATTTTTTTCATTATAGCACGAAATCAGCTGAAATAAAAGAAGTCATTGTCACAACCGATTCCTTCATCTAAAAAAAGAGACCCAAATGGATCTCTTTATCAATTATTTACCAAGTTTTGCTTTTGCTGCGTCTGCAAGAGCTGTGAAAGCTGCTGCATCGTTAACAGCCAAGTCAGCAAGCATTTTACGGTTTACTTCGATCTCAGCCAATTTCAAACCATGCATCAATTGTGAGTATGAAAGACCGTTCATACGAGCTGCCGCATTGATACGTGTGATCCACAATTTGCGGAAGTCACGTTTCTTTTGACGACGGTCACGGTATGCATAGTAGTAAGAGTTCATTACTTGTTCTTTTGCAGTACGGAACAAGATGTGTTTAGCTCCATAGTAACCTTTAGCTAATTTAAGAATACGTTTACGACGTTTGCGTGATACAACGCCACCTTTAACACGTGCCATTTATATTTCCTCCAATATTTCCTAGAATTCTTTACTTACAAATACGCGATTATTTCAAGCGAGTAAGCATTGCTTTAATACGTTTGAAATCTCCTGAATGCACCATAGATGCTTTACGAAGATGACGACGTTGTTTCTTAGTTTTTCCGTGGAAACGGTGAGAAGTGTAAGCACGGAAACGTTTAAGTCCACCAGAACCTGTACGTTTGAAACGTTTAGCTGATGCGCGGTGTGTTTTTTGTTTTGGCATGATATTTTCTCCTTTTTTTAACTTTCTGACAGATTATTTCTTGTCAGTTGCTGGTGCCAACTGCATGAACATTTGACGACCATCCATTTTAGCACGTTGTTCGATGATAGCAATATCTTGAGTTGCTTCAGCGAAATCGGCTAAAACTTTTGCCCCAATCTCTTTATGGGTGATCATACGACCCTTAAAGCGAATGGAAACCTTCACTTTGTTCCCTTTTTCAAGGAACTTACGAGCATTGCGAAGTTTCGTATCGAAATCACCCTTGTCAATAACTGGGCTCAATCGAACTTCTTTCACGGTCACAACGCTTTGTTTTTTGCGTTGTTCTTTTTGTTTCTTCTGGTACTCAAATTTGAACTTACCGTAGTCCATAATTTTCGCAACAGGAGGTTTAGCTTGAGGTTGAATGAGAACCAAGTCCACATTAGCGTCGTCCGCAAGTGCTTGCGCTTCACCAAGTGGTTTGATACCCAATTGTTCGCCCTCAAGACCGATTAAGCGAACTTCACGTACACGAATTTCATCATTGATGAATAAGTCTTGCTTTGCTATGGTTTTCACCTCTTTTTTTATTTTAGAGAAAAACAAGAGCGGACTTGCTAACGCAAACCCGCACTACATGATTATAGTTCATTTCTGAAACTTGATCCGTAGGGGCCAGACAACGTTAGTCGCAAGGCGAGAAGTTCTCACTTCTGCTTTTCTCAACTTTTATATGATATCAAGTTTATGATGGATTGTCAAGGATTTTTTTTGCTTTTTCTTCAATAAATGCAACCACTTGATCAATTCCGACACCAGTCGTATCAAAATGAATGGCATCGTCTGCTGGTTTCAATGGCGAAACCTCTCGGTGACTGTCTTTGTAGTCCCGCTCAGCAATTTCTTTTTTCAATACTTCTAAATCTGTTTCAATGCCCTTGCTCAAATTTTCCTTATAGCGACGTTCTGCACGTTCTTCTACAGAAGCCACTAGGAAAATCTTCAATTCTGCATCTGGTAAGACAACCGTCCCAATATCACGACCGTCCATGACGATCCCACCTTGAGCAGCAATCTGTTGTTGCTGAGCTACCAAGCGCTCACGGACAGGAGCCAAGGCAGATACCCAAGAGACATTATTGGTCACTTCATTGTCACGAATTGGATGAGTCACATCGACATCAGCTACGAAGACTAATTGTTGCCCGTCTTCAGAGCGCCCAAAGCTCACAGGATATTGGTTCAGCAAATCAACCAACTGGTCAACATCTGCTTCGGTCAGATCATGACGAAGAGCCAGATAGGTCGCTGCGCGATACATGGCACCCGTATCGAGATAAGTGTAGCCTAAATTTTTAGCAATAATCTTAGCAACAGTTGACTTCCCGCTAGATGCAGGGCCATCAATCGCGATTTGAATCTGTTTCATAGCTTATCCTTTATTTAATCTTGACGACATCTCCTGGATTTGCATACCATGATCCAGTAGACATGTGAGATGGATTCAGTTGCTCTAATTCGGCGATCGAAATGCCAGCACGCGCCGCAATTGCTGCTTCTCCTTCACCAGCTAGGACTGTAATCGTACCTTCTTCAGATTCTTCTGCACTTGCTTCTTCTGTCTTTTCTGCAGCTGGAGCACTGCTTGCTGCAACGACTGTTGTTTCACCATTGTAGAAACCGCTCATTTGTTTCTTCTTATCGCTTCCACCTGTAGAAAGGTAAACTAAGAAGCAGACCATCGCTACAATAATAATAAAGAAAATAATCGCCAAGATGGTCAACAAGCGATCAGCTTTTATCCCATTTAATTTGTTTGTTCGTTTCAATGTTTCTTCTCCGTCATCATAAATTTCTTCTTCCCATGGCTCTTTCGGCATAACTTCCTCCTTGTGTTTTCCTGTTAAAATCATTACAATATAGATATGAAAATAACCTTAATACCTGAACGTTGTATCGCATGTGGCCTTTGCCAAACATATTCGGACATTTTTGACTATCACGATAATGGCATCGTTAAGTTCGCTTCGGAAGATGAACTGTTGGAAAAAGAATTTCCTACCGATGCAACCATCCAAGAAGCTGTTAAAAATTGTCCGACCCGAGCTCTTATCAAAGATTAAGAGCTTTTTTCATTATTAGCGTAGTAGAGTTGATAATAGTCCACATGGATGAAGTTATCAGTCAACTCAATCTCACCCTTGAAATGATCGTTCAAGGCCAAAGCATTAATAAAGTATTTTTTTGGCCACTTACGCATACAGAAAGTCCGACTTCTTGATCCATCGTTGAAAATTAACTTGATGGAATTCTTTGTGACTTCCACTTTTTCAATCGATGAAATCGGAACTTTTATAGGAGTTAACGGATTCGCCGTGATAATACGTAAAATCCCATCATCATAAATCGTAAAATAGCGATGCACTCCTACAGCCAGCAAGGCCATAAAGAGAAAGAATGAAAAGAGTACCACTGTCGGAATATTAGAACTCTCATACATCAGAGCTAGTCCAATAAAGACAGGTATAACCGATAAGGACCAATAGATAATCAGCATGGATAAATCAGGCTGCCAATGGTATCGGATTTTCCCAAAAATCTTAATCATATGCGGAACCCCCTCCTACTAGTTTAGCATAAAATCAACAAAAATAGAACAGGAAAGCCTGTTCTATTTTTAATAATTTCAGTAATCAAATAACTGAATGACAGCTTCAAGAAAGAGAGTCTTTTTCTACTATTTTTTCGCCGATGGTACTTCGAAGAAATCTTTGGATAGATAGCCTTTGCCACTAATTAAATCATACTCCACCATCTTCAAATCTTCAGCAATCTCTTGCGCTTCTCCTTCCAAAGCTTTTTTGTCCACACTTGCTTTCTTCAAAACTTCAGTCAACAGTGCATAGTAAGGAGAGACCTTAGAGTTGGTCTGTTCAAAGACCATAGCAGAGAAATCACTTGAATTGACTAAAGGATAGTCCAACTTCGGAGCATCGAAATTACTCCAAATAAAGTAGTCTGTTTGGTATTGACCTTCTGGATAGTTCTTAAAGGCAGATTCTGGATACAAACCAGGCAAATGATCTCCGTAAAAGACAACTGTAATCTTTTTATCGATTTTGGATAGCTTTTCTAGGAAATCTTGTGTGGCATTGTCAGTATGATATAACATTCTGATGTATGCAGATAATTGCTTATTTGCATTATCAGAAAATCCTGGATAAGATGCGTTCATATCAATTGGATTAGGTTCATTCCATGGTGTATGATTTTGCATCGTCATTACTGAAAAGAATTGACTATCTTTATTCATATTTTTTAGTACTAATTGGTAAGTAGACTCATCACTATAATTCCCACCTATATTGTAACCCTCTTTTCCTTTATTACCATAATGAATAAATTTAGCAAAGTCAAGGTTTCCATAAATAATATTACGCGAATAATTACTAGGACTAGCTATATGTATGACAATCCGATTATTAGAATTGAAAGAATTACTTATTGAAGGAAAGTAATTCATGACTGGAGCAACTTGTGTATATAATATAGAAATGGAAGGAGATAAGTTATACATAGGTAAACCAGTTAAGGTTTGAAACTCCATATTAGCAGTTCCACCTCCATAGCCATCCGATTTCATTAAACCACTTGTCGTACGTTTTTTTATTTCTTGGATTTTAGGAATAGGATTAGATGATACTTTCAAATCCTCAATACGCGAAGGATCAGAAAAACTTTCACTTAATACATAAATGACTGTTTGTTCGTTTATATTCTCTTTTCTGGTTAGATTTATATTACCTGCAACTTTTTTATATTTTTCTTCAATTTTTTGAATAGAACTTTTACTATAGTCTTTTGGTTTTATCATAACTTCTGATGTTAAATGAGAAAACCAAACATATGATAATGATTTAATTTGAGCATTCGTTGTATTTCCAAACCAAGAAATATCATGTTGATTGTTTAAAGTACCAATTATAGGTATACTGTCATCAACCTTACCATCTCTTCTCTGTTTAAAAACACTATAAATACCAATGAAGAATGAAAAGATAGAAATTATTACAATTCCTCTTAGATAATAATTTTCCAATACACTCCCATAAAGTAATATTTTTCTACAAAACAAGTACAAACCCAAAAAAACTGAAACTATTAAAAACGCATAAAAATACGATTGAGGCCCAAGCGAATCGAACATAATACCTGGATGCATCAACCAACTTAAATCACTTGGCAAAATAGGCTCTTGCCTATATTGAAACTTAAAATAGCTAGCTATTGATATACCAATGATTAAAAATACACTTAATAAAGTACTTAATAAAAACTCATTAAATAAACAATAAATAAGTAAAAATAATGCAAAAAATACAAGTACTTGAAAGGCGGTTGCACCAGGAAATAAATTTCTACCTAAAATAGTAACATCTGTTCTAATACTATTTTGAATCGTATAATTAAAGGTGATAGCAAAAAAAGAACTACAGACTAAGGCAGCACCGAATTTAGGTCTATTTCTGTATAATTCATCAATACCAATAATACTACAAAAAACAAAAGGAAAAAGTATGATAATTAAAAGAATAATAAATTTATCTAATTCCATTAAATATGAAAACTGGTTTTTAATCAGACCGTCTGTAAATAAATCTCTTAAATAACTAGTTTCCGGTAATATTTTATAAATTTTTGAATCAGTTAGACAAAAACCTATTAACATGAAGCTGTGGAATAATATTGAGTAATATTCCTTGTACTCAGAAATTTTAATAAGCCTATTCTCAAAAATAGGGCAATAAATTGAGATTACATAATGATAAATAAATGCAATTAAAAATATAGAGAAAAGAAATAGAAGAAAATTAACCTGAAAAAAGTCATTCGCTTTAAAAGAAAAAACATTATATTTTAAAACATTTACGTTTCTACTACATTCAATAATATACGACCCTGATAAGTATAATAAGTATATAATACCACTCTTAATAAAAAAGTATCTTGACCAAATTTTTGATAGGACAACGGATATAAAACTAATACTTATAAAAAGGAGTAAGGGAGCATAATGAGAATACGAAAAATATAAAATTGAATGAGTGGAATTGAAAGGTAAAAAATAATTAAAATTGACAACTAACAATAAAATAAAGCTCACTAAGAATAAGCATATTTTAATGTATTGATTTTTAATAAAGTTAAGCATCTTATTCTCTAAATATTCTCCTAACTAACTTTTTTATTCTGGAAATAAAATCTTTATTTTCTACCGTCGCATCAGTTATACTATATACATTTGAAATCAATTGTTCATTTAAAACCGACATAGGAAAATCAGTTAAATTGTTGATTTGACTCTTTATGTAATTAGTCTGTTCAGAATTAACTTGAAATACCTTAACTTTTATAAATGGTACTTGTTGATTAAGAATTTCTTCGGGTCTATAATAGGAAAAATCAGGGTGAATTAGATTACCTGCATCTTCATTTATAGTATTAAAAACCACACCGTATTTAAATCCAGATTTAGTTAGAATACCAGTAAATCTTGTCTCGTAACGATCAATCACACTTCTTATATTTTCATAATCCCTAATACTTGTCCAAAATTTTTGAAAAACTTTTGACGACACAACTTGACGGGAATAAGAAACAAAATAACTCTGAAGATGTTCCTTGAAATACTTTGTTTTTCTAAAATTAGTCATTCCCCAAAAATCAATATCTACTTGTTTTTCAAATTTTCCGAAATACTCTTTTAAATCCCACAAGGGACCAATACATGTATCGTTCATCAAGGTAACCGAATCATAATCTACCAAGGAATTAAATCCTATATAATTCATACCATCTCGCCAGGCAGCAAAATCATACCCAATATTCTCTCGTTGAATAACTTCTTCAATGCCAATTTTTCGTAGGGATTTTAAATGTTCAGTTGATAAGTAACTATTCGATATCAATAGAATACGCGAAAAAAGTGGGGAAAGTTTTTCCAATTGATATAAAACATGACTACTTAAATCATCAGACTTATTGTAGTGAACATAAAGTAGAATTCTATTCATCTACATCGTCTCCCATTTCCCATTCCTTTGCAATAATCCGGTAGCAGAATCTTTCGCTGACAAATCATCATCTAAAATATCTGTTCGATTTAATAAAATTATAGGTGAATTGTCTCCCTTTGCAAATGCAAGCATTGTATTCGAACTATCTCTTACTGAAACTTGAAGTTTTAATTTGATATCATTCAAGCTTGATAAACTACAAGAATAGCGGAAATTCTTTCTCCCTTTCCCATCAGTTAATAAAGATAAAGAATTATCATTATATACCCAAAGACCGCGGTCAATTTCAGTTAGCGAGAAAGCTATGTAAGTTTTTATGTCCTGATTAACATCATATGACACCTCAAACTCAATGGGATCTTCAGGACTTGACATTTTATTCGAAAGCAATTTTATGTTTAAATTGCTTACATCCGCATCCTCAATTGTAACATCATCATTTGAAACCTTTTGATTTGCTGCATTATCATAACTATATTGATTTGCAACATCATCAGGATTTCCAACTACTTTAACTAACCCATTTTCAATTAAAACAGCCTTATTACAATATTTTTTTACAGCATTCATATCATGGGTAACAAGAATTGTCGTCTTACCTGATTTTTTGCGTTCCATAAAGTAATCATTACACTTACGTTGGAAGGCCTCGTCTCCTACTGCAAGGACCTCATCCAAAATCAAGATATCACCTTGGGCCTTAATCGCGACCGAAAAGGCCAGACGAACCTGCATCCCTGATGAGTAGTTTTTGAGCTTCTGGTTCATGAATTCATGCAACTCAGCAAAGTCTACGATATCCTCATACATAGCATCAATCTCTGCTGTTGAGAAGCCTAGCATAGCGCCATTCATATAGACATTTTCTCGACCGGTCAACTCTGGGTTGAAGCCGACGCCAAGCTCGATAAAGGATACCAGTTTACCATCGATGGTGACAGAACCTTTTTCCGGCACATAGATTTCAGAAATAATTTTTAATAGAGTAGATTTTCCAGAACCATTTCGTCCTACAATACCATAGAAATCTCCTTTTTCAACTTCAAAAGAAATGTCACGTAAAACTTCTTGTTTTTTGTAACCCTTAATCCCCCTAAATCGGTTTACTAAAGTTGTTCGTAAACTTTGAGTCGATTCAGTTGGTAACTTAAAGTATTTGCTGACATGGTCAACTTTAACTGCAATATTACTTGACATTATAAAATCTCCGCAAATCGTTTAGAATTTCTGTTAAATACAATAACTCCAATAATAAATACAACTATTGGAATACAATATGGAATACATGCAATTAACTTATTATCAAACAAGTCCCAGCCACGAGGATTGACTGGATCAATAATATAGTGACGCATATCTTGCAAAATTTGTGCAATTGGGTTCATCATCAATAGTTTTGCAACATCAGTATGATTTCGTTGTAATAAATATGTAATTGAATAAATAATTGGACTCGCATACATTCCAGCCTGTAGCACTACTTCCCAAACTGGACCTATATCACGGTATTTAACAAATAGAGCCGATAGGATAAAAGCAAAGCCTAAGGAAAGAAACAAAATCTCAATAAATAAAGGAATGATAACAAGAGTATGAATCCCAAATGAGACATTATTAATCAAGGCGAAAGTGAACACAACTAATAAATTAATCGAGAAGTTGATAGCTGCTCCTAGTACCGATGAAACAACAATAGTCTGTTTTGGAAAATTCAACTTTCTCAATAAATCGCCTCTTGAAACAATAGACAACATCCCCATATTTGTCGCTTCTGTAAAAAAGCTCCAAAAAATCATCGACAAAAGCAATCCAACTGCGTAGTGCGGAGTTCCATCATCAAATCTTAAGAATCGAACAAATACTACATACATGATACTAAACATCATCAAGGGTTTCAGAATTGACCAAAGGTAGCCAATAGCTGAGCCTTGGTAGCGTAATTTAAAGTCTGTTTTAATTAATTCTCGTAATAAAATTCGATTTTTCTGACTAAAAACATCAAACATTATTTTTTACCTCGATATGCAAACTTTGTCAGAATCAAGCTGGTAAACACAAAGGTGTGAAAAGCCCGGTTCTTCCGATAACCATACTGACGAATCCGTCTCAAACGTTCTTTTAGTGGAACGTCCATGATGGTGACAAAGTTTTCAATGATTTCTTTATTTTGGGAACTGACTGGCAGATCCAATAAATTTTTTGCTTGTTCTTGACTGGACTCGATGAGATTCCAATATTTAGCAAACAAAATATGAGGGCGAACCCAGTTTTTAACCCGTTTTCTTAGGGTTCGAGCTCCAAGAACGTTGCTACTGTGCTGCCGGTACAGTTCTGTCGGCTGATCGATATAGATCAACTTTCCAAAGGCAGTTGCCAACAAAGCCAAGTACCAGTCATGCATAAGGAGTGCATGTTTTTCTTGACCCGTCCATAAGTCCGCCAGTGGATGGTTAATCATGGCTACCCCACCAGTTACTGTATTTTCCGTCAACTCTTGAATCAATTCTGTATTGGCATGATCAGACTGGGTGCGAATCATACTCTCATGTTGCACGTTCAAGTTTTCATCGACCACTTTTAAATCTGTGTAGACCAGCAAAGGAACTTCTTGAGGCTGCTTGGTCGCTTCTGCTACTTGAAGAGCAATTTTTTCAGGAAGCCAAACATCATCTTGATCACTGAAGCAATAAAGATCAGCTTTTTCATATTTCAAGAGGGCATGGAAGCTTTTGATGACACCAAGATTTTCGATAGCACCTTGATTGATAAAGCGAATGCGCTCATCCTGGGCTACCAGCTCTTGAATGATCTCCACCGTACCGTCGGTTGACCCATCATCTCGGATCAAGAGTTGCCAATCCTGATAAGTCTGGTCTTGGATACTTTTGACCTGCTCTTTTAGATACTGTTCACCATTATAGGTGGACAACAAGATATTTACTTTCATGATAAGAATAATTCCTCGTACTCACCTACAATTTTTTCCCAGGTAAAGTTTTGCTTCATATTGGCCTTGGCCCGTTGCCCCCATTCAGATGCATCTTCTAAAGAATCAAGCTGATCAATCAAATGCGCCAAATTCCCAGCTTCTTTGGTCCAATATTGAGCTGCGTCCTTTGCAACTGTTTGGTTAAAGGAGACTCCTAAAACCAAATTCAGATCCGTATGAGCAAGAGCCTCTAAGAGACCCGGATTGGTTCCGCCCACTTCATGACCATGGATATAGGCAAAGGCTTCTTTACGGATATACTTCAATAGGTCTTGATCATAGACCGTTCCTACAAACTTGACGCGTGGATCCTGATCAAATCCTGTTCGAGCTCGGAGTTCTTCAAAATAAGGATTGCCTTCATGATTACAAATAATCACCAAATCCCGCTTGGTGGAAGAGGCCATAAATTCACGAATGGCGGTCTCATAATTATTTTCTGGGACAAAGCGACCCAAGATCAAGTAATAGTTCTTCTCCTGAGTCTGCCATTTCTGATAGAATTCTCTGACCTTATTATCCAGACGGGTCAAGCTGGTCGGAGATAAGTCCGTCCCATAGGCAATATAGGTCGTCTTGGACCAAGGATAGGCTTCCTTGATATAGGACTCAATACCTGGGTTGTCAGAAATTACCAAGTCAGCGTGGCGTGTCATGATTTTTTCAGAATACTTGAGATAGGCTTGAATCGGTTTAGTCCACTTGGCCCGCTTCCACTCCAGTCCATCTGGATTGATATAGAATTTCCCACCCATCTTATGAATCTTACGCGCAAAGGGTGCCACAAAGGCTCCAATCGTATTGCCCAAGACGTAAAAGATCGGCTTTGCAATTCCTTGCTTCTTGATAATCTTCAAGGCATAGTTGATGGCCATCATGTCATAGGCAATGACCCTTGCAGGCCCAAGCTTGGGTGCTTTGATCGTGAAACAATCGACACCCTTATAGTCAAAATGATGATAGGCTTGATCATTAGAAAGGCAGGCAACATGGTACTGGATATCTGAAGACACTTGATGGGAGACCAATTGGTCCACAAAAGTCTCAAAACCGCCATATTGAGCCGGAAGCCCACGACTTCCGATAATAAAAACATGTTGCATAGAGTTCCCTTTCAAATCATTCACAGTCTATCCAATTATACCATTTTCTAGGCTTTTTGCCTAATCCAAACAGAAAAGGGAGTGCCACAGAAGGAGCTTTAAATAAAATTCCTTCTGTAATACTCCCACTATGATAAAGAATTCTAACCCAGTTTCTTCAGTCGAAATATTTTTTTAAAAGCAGATCTTACACTCTTTATTAGAGCTTTTCGGCTGTTTAAAAAATCTGTATCTTTCAGATTTACTTTTTTATGACGCAATTCATCATCCTCAATCTTTTCAGTAATATTAGCATAAACTCTCTCAAGAGAATATCTCTCTTTTAAACATGGAACTGATTGTACTGCTTCAAATTTCTCTTGGTCAAATCCATCAAGGACCTCTGAAATCATTCTAGTTAAAGAATCTAAATCACCCAAAGGGTAGATACGACCTTGCTCTTTCATATATTCAAAAGCAGATTTATGTCCCGCATTATCTGATAAAATTGTTGGAATACCATTTAAAACAGACTCAACATAAACAAGACCAAACGTCTCCATACTAGATGGAAAAACAGCTAAATCCTTATCAGTAATCTCCGACCAAGGATCATCTAAATACCCCAAAAATGAGATATTTTTCAAATCTTGCTCTGCAATATAATCATCACAGAGTTGTTTGTAATCCTCATCCCATGCGCCTAAAAATACAAGTTCAGTTCCTGCTCGATTAAGCATCTGAAAAGCTTTAATTAACTCAAGCTGATTCTTTCTCTGAGTCAAGCGACCAACCGAAACAATACGATGTTGGTCATTAGATTCAGCTTTTATATCTTCTTTTGGTTCAATTTGAGTATAAGGTGCAAAGGAATAAATCTTCCTATTTGGAAAATACTTTTCTAAATCCTCAGTTAAAGCTCCTGTTACAGCAAATATTTCATCAGAAAACTTATCTATAAAGTCTAGTTTTTCTTTGTAGTAACCGAACTCCCCCTCAGGAAATTCATGAATCAACCAAAAATGTTTGACATTCTCAAAAGCTGCAGCAAGTGCTCCTTGAAAGACGTTGACTGTATTACTGATGACAAGTTCCACCTTGTTATCTACAATAATATTTTGAATATCTTTGACATTTTTATTATAAGATTTCACTCGTATAAAATGATTAGCCGGCAAACCACCCGGTGCTTCTTCCCACCACCATTTGACAGCTGAAAGACCATAGGTCCCAATCCCTTTTTTCTGAAGTCCTACTTGATACTCTTCTTGAGATGGAACTTTATAATCAGGAAAAACGTTTAATACACGATAACCTTTTTTCACAAGAAATTCCATCAGATTCACAATTGAAATTTCAGCACCATTATCCAACGTTCCTGTTGGTGAAATGAATAGAATTGTTTTGGCCATAATTTTCTCCTACATCCAATAGAATGGAATTATCAAAAAAATGGAAATTAGAAAATTTACTAGTAGTGTTATGGTTGAAATTTTTAAAACTTTATTTTGCGAGATTTCAAAATTTCCTAAATTTGCCACTAAAGGTAAAAAGAGGATTAAAAATGGTGTAAAATATCTCCCTTGAGAACCAACTGAAACAGAAGCCCCGTGTCCAAGAACAATCGGTGTCCATTGAAGGTACATAACTGTTACAGTAGCTAGAACTTGAATTGGAAACAACCAGGCTGCAAAAATTGAAAAATCTTTTGAAAAGAAATCTTTTTCATTAGCTAAGAAAATTAAAACCAATACTGCTATATCTATAAAAATCAGCCATAGAGGTAACTGCAATGTAAAGTTTCCTAAATAACCAAAAACTCCTATTGTGAGAATAGAATTTAAATCTCCATTTTGCCTTGCATTTACAAGTGTATTTAAAAGGACATGAATATAATGGACGAGACCACCTTCATTTCTCATTAAAAATTGTAAAATGAAACCTATTGTTATAAGTAGTAAAAGATAAAAGACAAACTTATATCTAGAAACTATAATCTTTAATGACTTAAACGGTCTATTTAAAACTTTTAATACACCCCTAAATTCAAATGATACAAAAGGTATCAAACCTAATAACAAAATATTATTTGGTTTTGTTGCTAGAAGCAAAATCGCAAGACCTATCACTTGAACAAAATTACGATTGGTAAATCGTTTCGAATAGGCGATATTCGTGATAAAACCAAAAGCCAACATCACTTCCAAGTAATTCATCACATCATAAGAAAGAGATGAAGCTTGTTGGACCATAATTGGTAATAGTGATATAAACATCAAGGCTGTCTTTCCATACTTAAAATAACGTATTAAAAAGTATAACCCAAGTATATAAGCTAAAGCATTAAAGATACGCCCCATATAAATGATCATCCCAACCGAGGGACTAATCCAACTTCCTATCGTCATCCCAATTAATTGAGGTAAAAAAGAAATCGTTTTTAGACTAATACCAAATTTAAATGGCTCATTCTTCATTTCAATTTTGCGTGCTAGAAGTTGTTTATATTCCCTTGGTTTGACCTTATCACTACTTGGTATCTCATCCATCCACTTAAAGGAATTCTCCGTTGGTTTGTGTATAGTCTCCCAAGTCATACGCGCGTGGTTCATTTCATCTGGCACACGATTAATCGGAAACAGAAACATAAATGAGAAAATAAATATCGTTGCTAATATGAAAAATAAATTTTCAACTTTTATCTGTTTAATTCTGTTCAAAATAAGTCACCATTTCATCTTTCTTGCTTAAGGTACAATTTTCAAGGACTGCTCGGTATGCTGATTCTGCTAAGTTTTGCCTTAATTCTGGAGATAAAACTAAAGCTTCTAGCTTGTCAAACCACTGATCATCAGTAGCTAACAGACCTGTTTCACCATCAATAACCATATCCGAGAAAGCTCCTATCTTGCTTGCTACTGTTGGTACTTTCACCAAAGCAGCTTCAATCCACTTAATCTCAGATTTGGCACGATTAAAGATAGAATCCACAAGCGGTGCCAGGTTAATATCAACCTCGCTAATCAATACAGGTAATTTGTCCCAGTCCACATAATCGTGAGTGACAATTTGATTTTCAAAGGGCTTCATATCTTTTGGAATATCAAGAATTCCGACAATATGTAATTGAACATTACTGTATTTTTTAAGCAGTTGCTTAATAGCTGGTTTAATCAATTCAAAATTCTCATTATGACTTATTGAACCAGAGAAATAACCAATCTTAACCACGTCTGAGACATGAGAATAGTCCTTAAGAAATTGACTACTGATAGAGATTAACTCATCAGAGGCTAGATTACGATTCAGCAAAACCTTGCTTTGATACTTCTTCAACTCTTTTTGCAACTGATTCGTTGAAGTAATAGCACCGTCACAGTTCTCTAGCATATAGCCATAGTTTCGAACATTAGCATCATAATTTTCCTTCTCATGGCGTAGTAATCCTTTAGTATAACTCAATTGATCAGTATATAGCGTATCAAACACCAAATCATCAATATCAAAGAAAATTGGTTTTCCATAGTCCTTTGCCAAATGGCAAAGACGGAGAAGTTCAGGAGAAATTGGTGACCGATATATAATAATATGACTTGCATTTTGAGCTTGAGTCAATTCGAATTCTGATAAATTTACTACCTTAACTTCAAATCCATGTTTCCGTAATTGCTCTGCTTTGTTTAAAACACGATAGCGCGTACATTGTGGAATAATATTTTCAACACCATCAATCAATAAAATATATTGTTCACGAGGAACAGCTTTGAATTTATTGACAATTTCTTGCAAAATTGACACTGGGTAATCTGTCTTCTCAGCAACATACTCTAGCAAATCCGGAACTTCTGACTCACGCTCAAGACCTTGCCACAAGAATTGATCCTCATCATAATTTTTCAAAGCTGTGTATTTGACCAAAGGGCTACCTGCTTTAAGCATCCTCAACGGGTGAATATACATAGCAGAATCTTCGTATTCTTGCACCACAGCATCGAAACGATAACCTAAATCAGAAAAATACTTGGTAAAACGCGTCTCATGTCGACCAATAGCCTTATCGCGAGAATCTGTGTCTGTCAAATGTGTCCAATATTCATAAAAAGCATCATCATTTAACATGAGCTTTTCAATAACTAGAAAATACGACTGAAGGTGCTTAGGAATATAGCCGTATGGGTTCTCCTTAGTAACATCTTCTTGCTCTTCTCCAAATGAAATACCCCAGAAATCAAGATGCTTATCAGTCATCTCTTGACAAACTTGAGACAGATCCCTCATTGGTCCAATATTGGTATCATTGACCAAGAACAGTTGATCGTAATCTTTAAGCGTATCTTTACCAAGAGCAAAGATCCCCTCTCTAAAGGCTGCTGTGTCATATCCCTTATTGTCACGAGTCAAAACTTGTCCATAGGGTTCAAGTATATTGATATCCTCAACATGAAGCTGACCGTTTACAACAACAATGACATCATCCACCAACGAGGACAAGGCCTGTAAAAAACGTAATTTGTATTCTTGCAACCGATTTTCAGATTCGAAAATGACATAGACTAGCGCTCTTTTACCAGTAAATGACAGAGCAGACCGTTGACTATTTCTAAGACGACGTAACCGACGAACCTTAAGTGGGGTCACATGACGACGTAATCTAACAATTTTATCCTTTGTAGCATTTAAATAAGACTTGATTTTTCGTGGATTTTTTAATAAAACCTTCGTGATTTTAATAGGTTTAATCAGAGAATTCCCTATACGATACGAAAGAGAACTTCGAATCAGTTGTATCTCTTTACGAGCCTCTTTCAATTCTACTACTTGCGTTTGACTCTTACGATTAAGCTGTTTCTGCTTTCTTTGTAATTCTTTTACATATTCAGAAACATCATTATGGTGACTTATTAAACTTTCTAAACGATCTTCTAAAGTCATGAGATTATCACAAACTGCTTTATAAATGTCATGAGGAAGCCTATCCAGATATTTCTCAAGAACTTCGAGATAGATCTCATAATGATATCGTACGGAGTCCCTTTTTGAAATCGAATCTTTCTCAAAAACGCGATAATTAAGCTTGGTATTCGGCTGATATACTGCTTTAGCACCATTATTAATAATGAGGTTCAAGAAAAAATCATAGTCTTCAAGTTTTTTCCCTGAAAGTTTTTCATCATAATAGATACCCTTTAATATTGTTTTTTTTACTAAAGAACAGTTTGAAATATAGTTTGATTCCAATAAGTTATGTAAATCAAACTCTTGTGCTTTTAAATAGGTTTCATCTTTTTCAAAATTGTATAAATCACAATACACTATATCCGCTTGATGATTATTCGCACAATCATATAACTCCTCTACATATCTATCATCCAAGAAATCATCACTATCTACGAATAAAAAATAGTCCCCATTTAAAAAATTGAGTCCTTTATTCCTTGTTCTCACAACACCTATATTTTCGTGAGATTCAAATATCGTCACAAAAGGCGATTCTTTCAAAACCTCCTGAATAACTTCTGAGGAAGAATCTGTCGAACCATCATCAAGAACAATTAATTCAATGTTACGATAGGTTTGGTTAAAAATACTTCGCAAACATTGTTCAATGTAATTTTCATGGTTGTAACATGTTACAACTACTGATATTAATTTAGTCATTTTTCTATCCATTTCGATATTTATTCTAAAAAAAAATCAAAGTTTAATAATAAAATATTTATGATACACTTTTATTCACAAAAAAGCATACTAACCTCAATCTTTAAAAAGAGTACATATAATACTAATTATACTACAGTTTTTAAAAAAATGGAAAAACACATTAATAATAAAAAAAGTAGAATGAATCTACTTCTAATTAATTTTTCTATGTTTTATCTTTAAATAAATTTCATTTATAAACTTACAGGTTATTATGAAAACACTTAACATTATTGGTAAATAGGTCCTAGTATCTGAAGCATACAAAGTTGGTGAAAACGAAATAACCATACGTCCCAACAGGCCAATTATAAACAAATAGGAAAGCCAAACCTTATCTTTAGAATCTGAAAGACTCCATATAATAAACAGTAAAATAAACAATATAACAAAATAGAATAGAACTGCTCCAAAATAAACGAAATTAAATTCAAATGTTCCACTTTCTCTGGCAAGCTTACTAACAGCGGATAGCGTGAACAATATACTTCTCCATTCAAATTTATGACTTAATATAGTTAATAAAACAACTGTAGAAAGTATAAAACTAGTAAAATTATTTTTGTAAATAGATAAAATTACCGAAACAATTAAAAATAAAGTTACAAATGCAAATGAGACAGATAATAGTCCATCTCCCGTTTCTAAAATGCCTAGACCCACCTTTTGAATACTATTTAAATTAATAAAATTTGGAAACCAAGAATCTACATTTTTCATAAATCTTATTGTGTTTCCAGGAGCTAATTTCGCTGATAAGATTCCTAATGAAGAAACCACAACAAATAGAATATTCCAGTTTCTGTCACTGTTAATCTTCCAATCTCTAATGAGTTCAAAAACAATCCATAGAAAAGCATAAATTGCTAATTGTTCTTGCATGACAGCGAATACAAAACTTACAAAACTAGCAATCTTTACCAACAAGTTTGATGAATGACGAAAATAAAGAGAAAATAACATGAATGAAGCCGGAAGAATATAATTTACATAGGTCGGAATTGATCCTGCACTCAAAAATTCACTTGCAGGAATACAAATGAATATTAAGAACCCTGGAAGCCATGGAAGTTCCTTTGAGAACTTTTTGCTAGGTAATAGGAATACAAACGTTGCCAAAGCAGATACAATGACAAATAGTTTTTCATGAACAGAAAATAAAAGTGTTGCTGATTCAATTAACAGTCTGCTACTCCATGTAAAATAACGATCAATTCCAAAATAGAGATAATTATATTGAAATTCTTCTGCGTATTTCAAAAATGCGGTTTGATCTCCAACTGGTGTAATTTTATTATTAATATAATACTGTATTGCATACAACACAGATACGATAAATATATATAAATAAAATCTTTTACTGTTTTTCATTTTTTCTCCCTAAACATAAAAAACTAATTATTTGAATGTTGACTCTTCACATATTGTCTCATCAACAACTTGGCCATCCATTTTGGCCAGAAGAGTTCATACATGTATAGATCTTCTTTACTACGCGTATTGTCTGCAATGGTTTTTGATGTTTCAGACTCTCCATGGATACGGTGGCACATGAGTTTGTCAGATACATAAGCAAAACGACCTTTATACTCGCTGATCTTATACCATGCGTACCAATCCAAACTCACTCTCATTCCTTCATCAAAATAGAAATTCTTCAAATTTTCTCGATTATAGGTAACTGCTGGACAACAAATCGGATTCCCAAAAGCCATCACACGGTTTCGCCAAAAGTGACTAGCAGGAAAAAGATTCATGGTTTTTAACATCAAGGTTTTGATCTTCAGATTTGTATTCGCAGGAATTTTATGGCCATCTTTTTCTTCAAAATAATCAGAATACCCAATCAACACATCTTGATTTTTTTCCATCTTAGCCAAAACTTTCTCAGCATAGTCCGGATCATAATAATCATCCTGATGGGCAATCGTAGCATATTTTGTCTCTACAAAAGACATGGCATTATTCCAGTCCTTACCAATTCCTCCACCTTGTTTGGTATAAAATGGAATATCATACCGCTGACAAAGTTCTTTGATCGAGTCCAGTGGTGTTGAACTATAACAGATAATCTGTGATTGGAGAGTTTGATTCTTCAAAGATTGAATACAAGCTTCCAAATATTCGCTCTCTCCATAAGCACAGATCACCCAAGTATGATTACTGTTCATCATTCTCCTCTTTCGTTTCTACATGACTTTTTAAAATAGATAATTCTTGAACTAAATGCTTTATCTGTTCTTTTTGTTTTGACAAAGTCATGGTTTGTAAAAATCCAATAACCAACAGGAAAAAAATAGTAAGAGACAATAGAAAATTGGAGGTCAATTCAAATCCAAGTAATTTAGCAAAGTATCCAGGAATAGAATCAAACACAGAAATAACAATCATGACAAGACTGATAACAATCCACATGAATGCCTGTTCAAATAATATATTATTTTTGTTGATATTTCTAATGACTAAATAAAGGAAAAAGATTGAGGCTATCAACATCACAATAGATAAAACTGACATTATTCACTCTCCTTCATAAAGGCTGCGATAAGAATTGACGAACACACTTCTATCATGTAACGAATGGATTTAATTGGCGTAATGGAAGAAGCACCTCCAGTACGTTCAAACATATTTGCTGGTCGTTCAACAACACGATATTTACGTTTCAAAATATGAACAATAGTTTCTGGTTCAGGATACTTGATTGGATAACGCATAGCGAACTGTTTAATAACAGCTTTATCAGCTAAACGGTAGCCTGATGTTGTATCTAAAACTCTTTGGCCTGTTGTCCATTTGATAAGATTAGAAATCACACCGATTCCAAAGCGTCTCATAAAAGTCGTTTGAAATTCTGATTTAACGTCACCAACAAAACGAGATCCGATAACTAGGTCTGCCACGTTTTTTTGAATTGGTTCTAGCAAGTCTGATAAGGATTCAATATCATGCTGACCATCGCCATCAAATTGAACTGCTACATCATAGTCATGCTCTAGTGCATATTTGTATCCTGTTTGAACCGCACCACCAATACCAAGATTCATCACAAGATGAACAGCATTAAAATGATTCTCTTCTAGAATTTGTTTTGTCTTATCTGTTGAGCCATCATTGATAACAACATAGTCCAAATCAAAATCAACTTTCTTGCGGTAATTCAAGATACTTGTTACCGTGTCGAAAATGCTTTCCTCCTCATTGTAGGCAGGAATTATCATTAAAACTCTCAACTACTTTTCCTTTCCTTTACAGTAAAATCTCGAAAACAGTGAAACTAATCTCAAACGTTCTAAAGTTCTAAAAGCCATTACAGAAATAACTGTTTGAATTCTTTCTCCTGTTATCTCAGATGAAAATGGTGTTAAATTTGAATCAATACCTTCTTTAGAAACCCATTCTTTAATTCTTCTATATTGATCCATAAATGACGAACTTGAAGCGGCTCTTCCAGAAAAGAGTAAATACCAAATGTAATATCGTTTAATAAAATAGCGAATATATTTTGAATCGCCAGCAACTTGAAGCAAGTGACTCAGGAAATACACAATATCTATATTCGGATTAAAGCCTCTTTGAGATGTGTTTGAGATACTCTTCTCATTAAAAAACCAATTATAGCCATTATAATCAATTATTTTAATTTTTTCTGTTAAATTGTAAGCAGTCAAAGTAAAGATAACATCTTCACCTATTGGATAATCAAAGAACTGGATATTATTATCTGTTAAAAACGAAGTTCGATAAATACGTGCCCAAGGTGCAACGACTATATACTTAGACCATTCAGATTGTGTTAAATCTTGCTTAAAAAGTGTCTTCATTTCCTGATTAACGCGCTTATAACCACCAAGAACAATATCTAGTTGTTCTTGGTCTATTTCATTATAAAAACGCTCTAAATAATCCGAATCAACAAAATCATCATTATCAATAAAGACGAGATACTCGCCCTTAGCAAGTTGTATACCTTTATTTCTAGTTTTAGCAACTCCTTCATTTTCTTTATCAATTACTCGGATAAAATCATTATGAGTAGCATACCTTTTAATAACTTCTAAACTATTATCAGTAGAGCCATCATTTAAAAGAATAATCTCAAAATCTGTAAATGATTGATTGAGAAGAGAATCCATACATTGTTTAATTCCCTCTTGTGCGTTATATACAGGAATTATTATAGAAATTGCTGGATTTGTCATTAATATTTCCTCACTTTGTCTATATAGGCCTCTAAAAATTAACACACGAAAACGTACTAATTAATTTTTCAGCAAATGAACTTGATTTTATATCATACTATTATAGCCAACAAATATTATTGAGATTTTAACTTCACACTTTTATAACTTACATAAAGATAAATTAAAAAACTAGATATTAAGAAAACAGTCATTGATATTAAAAATGAAACGGAAGCTCCAAAAATACCATTATTCATTACAAAAGGCATTGTAACAAATTTTGCAATAAAAAATGTAACTATATAGGCAATAACTAAATAAGATTGTTTCCTAAAGATTGTCAATACAATATCAATAACCAATGCAAGAACATTTAAAATGCCTGCTGTAAGTAATACAGTAAATGGAACTTTATATTGTACTAAGGAAGTACCATACACAAACCCAAGTACTTCTGTACCTACTAGATAACCGATACCAATAATTATTAAACCTAAAATAAACATTACAGAAAAAAGAATATGAACCTGTTTGTAAAATAATTTATATCTCTTTTCATACCAATAAATTGATAGCTGAGTTGTTAAGGGACGCAAAATGAAAAATAATAGAGATAAAACAAATACTGGCATAAATAAAACATTAAAATCTCTTTGAATACCATTTGAAAAATAGCCCTGTGCTAATAATGTATCAATATCTATTTTAGCTTCATTATAAACATAAGTAATTAGAAAACCATTTAAAAATAATGGGAAAGCATCTTTTAAAATTGAAATGATATTAGAACTATCATTTTTCAACGATGGTAAAAAATCAATATCAAAATATTTCTTCGAAATTCTATAGTCTAAAATTATTGTAAGAAAAATATTTGCTAAACAAACTATAACACTTGAAATCATTAATGAATTTGAGAGAAATAAACACAAACCAAAAATGATGATGCAGACCCAACTTCTATAAAATAAAATTTTTCCGGCTAAATCTGATCTATTATGTTGTTGAAAAAAACCCTGAAATACATCTGAATAAGCATCAAACGCACGGTAAAGTACTAACAATAACACAATTAAACTTTTATACAAATCATATCCTTGTATAATAATATAGAAAAAAGAAGTTAGTATCATTAACAATAGCGTCACAATACGAGTGTTATGGTATGAATTAAAAGTATATTTTTCTTGTACATCTGTCGACTGCATATTTCGTATTTGAAAATATCCTAACACATAGAACTGTTGTCCTAATGCAAAGGCTATACTGAAAATATCTGAATTTTTTGGATCAAGTAACCTTGAAGCTAATAACAAAAGAACAACTGACACTAAAGATGATGAGATCGTTCCTAACATATTCCAAATATAATTCTGTTTTGAAGAAATTTTTGAAAAATCTCTATCATTCATTATGTTTACCTTCTTTAATAAATTCATTATACTTTGAAAAAATATTTCTCCTACAAAAAACTTTCCCCTTATTATACTATAGTTTTTATAAAATGTGTAAAAGACAAGCAAATATAACACAAAAAGACCTGAAAGGCCTTTCTTATATTATCAAAAAATTTATTTCACTTCTTGTTTATAAAACTCTTTCAAAGCATCCTTCCAAGTTGGAATAACAAATCCTGTTGCTTTCGCTTTTGCCAAACTCATTGTTGAGTTCAGTGGGCGTTTCGCCTTAGCTGGGAATTGGCTAGAATCCACTGGTTTCACTTCAACATCCGTATCTTTGAGGATTTCAACTGCAAAGTCATACCAAGTTGTATCTTCTGCTGCATCATTAGACAAGTGGTAATAACCATATTCCTTACGATTTTCAGCTAGATAGGTCATAAACTCTGCTAACGTACGTGTCCAAGTTGGACGACCATGTTGGTCATTAACGACTGTAAGCGTCTTGTGAGTTTTAGCAAGGTTTTGCATCGTGAAAACAAAGTTCTTACCGTAATTACCAAAGACCCAAGCAGTACGGATAATGTAGTAGTTAGTCACATGTTTTTCAACTAGCTCTTCCCCCATACGTTTAGTCCGACCATATTCTGTTTGAGGATTTGGCTGATCATCCACTTCCCATTCTTGACCAACTGGCTTATTCCCATCAAAAACGTAGTCGGTCGAGATATAAACCAAGGTTGCACCGTGTTTTTCAGACGCTTTTGCTACATTTTCCGTACCTGTCACGTTGATGGCGTAATCCAATTCTTTTCCTTCATCTTCTGCTGCATCAACTGCGGTATAGGCAGCACAATGGTAGACCAAGGTCGGCTTCACTTCCGCAAATACTTCATCTACTTTCTCTGCATTTGTGATATCCATTTCCGCCACATCAACGGCTACATATTCTTCATTTCGTTCATCTAACAAATGGCGCAGCTCAGTTCCAAGTTGCCCATTTGCACCTGTAATTAAAATCATGGTAAATTCCTTTCATATGCTTTATCCTTATCATTATAGCAAAAAAAGCAGAAGTTTTCTGCTTTTTACTTGCTTTTCTCCTTGATGACATAGATTGGACGTTTCTTGGTTTCCATAAAGATTTTACCGATATATTTACCCAAAATTCCAATGGTTAGCAATTGGAATCCTCCCAGAAAGAGAATCACCGTCATGAGGGATGGCCATCCAGAAGTTGGATCTCCAAAGACTAGAGTACGGACCACAATCAGAACCATCATGACAAAGGCTAAGATCCAAGATAAAAGTCCACCAATAAAGGCAATATTTAGTGGGGCATCTGAGAAGTTAACAATCCCTTCAATAGAGTATTTAAAGAGGGACCAAAAATTCCAGGACGTCTCTCCTGCTACGCGCTCTACATTTTTATATTCGAGGTACTCTGTCTCAAATCCTACCCAGGCAAAAATCCCTTTTGAAAAACGATTGTACTCGGATAACTCCATGATGGCATCGACCATAGGGCGACGCATCAAACGGAAATCACGCGCTCCGTCAACCATTTCCACTTGGCTGATATGATTGATCAATTTATAAAACATCCGTGCAAAGAAGGAGCGAATCGGCGGCTCCCCATCACGGGTCACCCGACGGGTTCCGACACAATCTAGATTTGGCTGCTGATCCAACTTCTGCTTCATTTCAATCAACAGCTCTGGAGGATCTTGTAGGTCCACATCCATGACCGTAACATAATCTCCTGAAGCATGCTGAAGTCCTGCATAGAGAGCAGCTTCCTTCCCAAAGTTCCGTGAAAAAGAAAGATAGTGGGCACAAGGATTCAAGAGATTGAGTTCTCGTAAAACATCTAAGGTTTTATCAGAAGACCCATCATTAATAAAAATATATTCAAATTCTTCTCCCATCGCTGTCCGAACACGTTCCATCTCTTCATAAAATAATGGAATCGATTCTTCTTCGTTAAAACATGGGACTACAACAGATAGTGCCAAAATTAACTCCAATCATTATTAGTAATACTATTTTATCACAGAATTGATCTTTCTTCTAGTTTATTGATAGACTCTAAGAATTTTCTACAATTAATACATTATAAAAACAAGCCCATAGCCCCTTTTAAGGACTATGAGCTTATTAACTATAATTAAATTATGTATACTTCTGCTATCCTACTTCCGATACATCTTCACTTGTAGGTAGAGGTCGTTATAGACTCCCAACCACTTCTTACCAAGTTGTTCATAGACTTCTAAATTCTTTAGCGTGTCATCGCTTGGATAGAAGGCCTGGTCCTCTTGGACCTCTTCTGGTAGCATCTTCTTAGCTTCTTTGTTCGGTGTGGAATAACCGACATAGAGAGCATTCTTATATGCATTTTCTGGGCGAAGCATGAAGTTGATAAAGGCATAAGCTGCTTCTTTATTCTTCACGGTCTTTGGAATGACAATGTTGTCAAACCAAAGGTTGCTAGCTTCTGATGGGACGACATAGCGGAGGTCCTCATTGGCCTCTAGCATTTGACTGGCTTCACCGGAGAAGGTCACCCCAATAGCCGCATTGTTTTGGATCATGTAGCCTTTCATTTCGTCGGCTACAAGGGCCTTGATATTGGGCATCAAGGTATAAAGCTTATCAACAGCTTCTTGGAGTTGCTGAGGATCCTTGGAGTTGAGACTATAACCTAAGCTATTGAGTCCAATCCCCATGACCTCACGCGCCCCATCGTACATCATGATGTCATTCTTGTACTCTGGTCTCCATAGATCAGCCCAGTGCTCAGGTGCCTTATCCACCATCTTGGTGTTGTAGATGATACCAAGAGTTCCCCAGAAGTAAGGAACTGAGTACTGATTGTCCGGATCAAAATTCAGGTTCAAGAAACGTGGGTCAATATTGTCTAAGCCTTTTAGTTTGGACTTATCCAACTTTTCAAGCAAGTTTTCGTCCATCATCTTGGCGATCATGTATTCACTTGGGATGGCAATATCGTAAGCCGTCCCCCCTTGCTTGATCTTGGTGTACATGGCTTCATTGGAATCAAAGGTATTGTATTGGACTTGAATGCCTGTCTCCTTGGTAAATTCCTTGAGCAATTCTGGATCGATATAGTCTCCCCAGTTGTAGATGACCAGCTTGTCACTGTCTTTTGGATTGGTCTTTGCTTCAAGACGGGCACTTAGTCCCGCTAACACGAGGATGACCACGACAATCCCTAGCAAGAATGAATAGAGTTTTTTCATACTGTCTCCTCCTTCTCTCTAGTGATGAAGTAATAGCCGACCACCAGTAAGATACTGAAGAGGAAGACCAAGGCAGAAAGGGCATTGATATTCAACGAAATCCCTTGACGAGCCCGTGAGTAGATCTCAACAGACAAGGTCGTAAACCCATTTCCTGTAACAAAGAAGGTCACCGCAAAGTCATCCAAGGAATAGGTAAAGGCCATAAAGTAACCAGCAATGATGGCAGGTGTCAAATAAGGAAGCATGATTTCCTTCAACATCTGTACCTGAGTAGCTCCTAGGTCATAGGCCGCATTGACCATATCACGGTTCATTTCCTTCAAGCGCGGCAAGACCATCAAGACCACGATTGGAATAGAAAAGGCCACGTGACTCATCAAGACAGAAGCAAAGCCCAGCTGGAACTTGATGGTCGTAAAGAGGATCAGGAAGCTAGCCCCAATCATAACGTCAGGTGCCACCATAAGGATGTTATTGATGGACAAAAATGGTCCTTCAAACTTCTTCTTAGACTGGTAAATGTAGATTGCCCCAAAGGTCCCAATAATAGTCGCAATCAAGGCTGACAAGAAGGCCAAGAGGAAGGTCTGTGAGAGGATCAACATGAGACGCGTATCCTCAAAGAGACTTTGGAAATGCTCCAAGGTAAAGCCTGTAAAAGCATTCATATCCCCACCAGCATTAAAGGCATAGGCAATCAAGTAAAAGATTGGGAGATAAAGGAGCAGGAAAATCAATCCTAAATAGATACGTGAAATCTTTTTCATCGTTCACTCCTTTCTCTCGTTACCCACATGACTAAGAGCATAGCAAGGATCAAGACCACCCCAATGGTGGATCCCATTCCCCAGTTTTGTGTTGTGAGAAAGTGTTGCTCGATGGCAGTCCCCAGAGTAATGACCCGGTTTCCTCCGATCAAACGCGTCAACATGAAGAGACTCAAACTTGGAATAAAGACTGACTGAACACCCGAGCGAACCCCGTTCATAGACAGTGGGAAGACAACTCGACGGAAGGTATCCCACTTGTTAGCTCCTAGGTCATAGCTAGCATTGATGAGGTTTGGATCCAAATCATCCAAAACATTGAAGATAGGAAGGATCATAAAGGGCAACTCAATGTAACTAGCAACAAAGATGAAAGAAAAGTCCGTAAAAAGGATCTGTTGCGGACCGATTCCGATGAAGCTCAAGAATTGGTTAATAGATCCCCCTTGACCAAAGATCCCGATAAAGGCATAAGCCTTGAGCAAGAGGTTGACCCAGGTCGGAAGGACAATCAGCATGAGCCAGAGTTGGCGATGTTTGAGCTGGGTCAAAAAATAAGCTGTCGGGTAAGAAATCAAGAGCGTCACAAAGGTGACGATTCCAGCATAGAGAATGGAGTTAAAACTCATCTTGAGGTAGGTCCAATTCTGCGCTGTAAAAAAGGTTTGGTAGTTCTCTAAGGAACCCTGTCCCTGGACATTAACAAAGGATTGCCAAATAATCAAAACTACGGGAGCCAAGACAAAGAGGAGGATCCAGAGAAAGTAGGGAACCACAAAGAGGTTAGAGGTTGTTTTCTTCATCTCTTTCCTCCTCGATGGCATTGATCAATCCGGCTTCTTGCTCTTCCACTTCGACGTACTCTTCGATCCGAGCATCAAACTCTTCTTCCGTTTCATTGAGACGCATGACGTGGATATCTTCTGGCTCAAAGTCCAGACCGATTTCCTCTCCTACGATAGCCTTACGGGTTGAGTGGATCATCCACTCATTTCCCAATTCATCATAGGCGATGATCTCATAGTGTACCCCACGGAACAGTTGGGTATCCACTTTTACCTGGAGCTTACCTTCTTCGGGCAGGGTGATTCGCAAGTCTTCGGGACGAATGACGACTTCGACCGGTTCGTTTGGTCTCATCCCTCCATCGACTGACTCAAAGCGTTTACCGTTGAATTCTACTAGATAGTCTTCGATCATGATCCCTGGAAGGATATTGGACTCACCGATAAAGGTCGCAACAAAATGATTAATGGGCTCATCGTAGATATCAACTGGCGTTCCTGATTGGACGATTTCTCCTTCGTTCATGACAAAGATCCAGTCACTCATCGCTAGCGCTTCTTCCTGGTCGTGGGTTACAAAAACAAAGGTAATACCCAAGCGTTGTTGCAATTCACGGAGCTCATACTGCATGTCAGTCCGTAACTTCAAGTCAAGGGCAGACAAGGGCTCATCCAAGAGGACTACTCGCGGTTCATTGATAATCGCCCGTGCAATGGCTACCCGCTGGCGTTGACCACCAGAAAGTTTCTGGATGGACCGTTTCTCAAAGCCTCCCAATTGAACCATCTTGAGGACTTCTGTTACTCGTCTCTCGATTTCAGACTTGTCAACTTTCTTCAAACGGAGAGGGAAAGCAACATTCTCAAACACATTCATATGTGGGAAAAGGGCATAGGATTGGAAGACGGTATGGACGTCCCGTTTATTGGTCGGTACATCATTGATCCGAACACCATCCAAGAGGACATCTCCTGTCGAAGCGTCTAACAAACCAGCAATGATGTTCAGAATCGTTGATTTACCAGATCCTGAAGCACCGAGGAGGGTATAGAATTTCCCTTCTTCCAACTCAAAGTTGATGTCTTTGAGAACCACTGTATCACTGTCTTCAAATACTTTTGAGACATTTCTAAACTCAATAATTGGTTTTTTCAATTCACATAAATTCCTTCTTTTTCATGCGTTTCCTTCTGAGACCAACCACTAGTCTCATAGGCTGACGAGCGAACCCGTCAGGCCACCAACACCTCTCGGGGACTTATAAGACTGCCCCACCTATTTTCGGTATCGATAGGCACTCACCCCCCTTCTAAAGTAGGAAGGGTCTACCCTAGAGTAACCCTTATTCCATCTCGAACCCTTAATCTTTCCCAATAATACGGACTTCGCGCTCCAAGGTCACACCAGCTGATTTTTCAACTGTCGCGATGACATGAGCGATTAAGTCTTCATAATCTTTGGCAGTACCATGATCGACATTGATCATAAAGCCAGCATGCTTTTCTGAAACCTCTACACCACCAATCCGGTGTCCCTTTAATCCAGCTTCACTAATCAATTGTCCAGCAAAGTGATCCACTGGCCGTTTAAAGACCGAACCACAAGATGGATACTCAAGTGGTTGCTTAAGCTCACGCAAATGAGTCAAGCGAGCCATTTCTTGATTGATCTGATCATAGTTGCCTGGCGCTAGAGCAAACTTAGCAGCAATCACCACATCTCCTGTCTCTTGGATCTTGGAATGACGATAGCCAAAGGCTAATTCTTCTGCTGTTAAGGTTTTAATTTCTCCTTCTGGCGTCAAGACCTTACACGATTGGAGAATGTGGGCAATCTCACCACCATAGGCGCCAGCATTCATATAGACAGCTCCACCGATGCTACCTGGAATCCCACAGGCAAATTCAAAACCTGTCAAGCTATGGTAGCGGGCTACATGAGTCACATCGATCAGCTTAGCACCTGCCTCTGCTTCAATCACATACCCATTGACCCGGATATCATGAAAATGATCAAACATGATCACAAAGCCTTCAATCCCACCGTCACGGACGATAATATTGGAAGAATTCCCCAAGACCATCCAAGGGATTTCCTGGGCATTTGCAAAGGTAACAATTCGTTTTAATTCATATTGATTACGAGGAAAGGCTAAATAATCTGCCGCCCCTCCAACCTTGGTATAGGTGTATTGTTTGAGTGGCTCATTGAACAAAATCTCAATACCAGCCAATTCCTCTTTGATTTGCTTTACGATTTCCATCTCACAACTCTCTTCTATACGTTATCTTATCCATTATAACAAAAACCAGCCCACTTTTCGACCCAGAAGTAAAAAAACAGAAACAGCCAAAGGACCGATTCTGTTTTAATTTTTTTAAACAAGGGTTAATTGAATTAGCCAATCTTACGTGCAATCCCACGTGTTTTTTGAGTAGACAAGGCTGAGCTAATGGCAACACCACCCCCAATAATAGTGAAGACTGCCAACATAAAGAAGTTAAAGAAGTATTTTTCAGGTGCTTCACCATTTAGTACAAGGGAATTGATCAAATCAAATCCATCACTAAAGTCGAGTCCAAGCTGTTTAACTGCTTCTAAGGCATAGTCAAATTGGTGAACGAGAACAATAGTCACCAACAAGAGGATACTAGAAATAACTGCACCAAGTTTGCTAAATTTCTTCCCTAAGATCTCATAGCCTTTGACAACACAGATCCCAAGGATAAAACCAGCATAAAAAGCTACGTAGCCGAGACGGGCAATAAAAAGAGTAACAGCCCCTCCAATAATGGCACCAATAAAGGCACCGACTGTTCCAAGAAGGACATTTTCTTTCTGACTATTATATGAATCTGTTTCAATTTTTAGTTGGGAACTCACAATTTGATAGTTTTCTTCATTCATCAAGAAAAGGGAATCTCCAATCTGGTAGAGACCAACCGGTCCTTTTTCACCAGAGTAGCCACAAACAGTGTAGAAGCCATTGGTCTGTAAAAATTCCAGGATTTCTGTTACGGCTTGGTGAATGTTTTCAATCGTTTTTGCTTTGGTCATCCCAGCTTTTACAGTGAAAGTTGTGACATATTGGTTGAGGCTAATGCTCTTTAGAACAGAAGATTCTTTGACCATTTGATGCAATTGAGCCGCTGCTTCTTCTGCATCATCACGTGAAACAGAAAGAGCAATGGTAAAAACATTTTTTGTGTCGGTTTCTTTCATTAAGAAGAAATAGCCAGAGTTTTCCCCATAAATAGATGAGGTTTCCGGATCATACTGGAATCCAAGTTCCGTAGCAAGTTGATGACGTTCAAAGTCTTTCATTAGAATTACAGTCTCCTTTACAATTCTATCTATCTTTCGAATAATTGTTTATTATCCTAAAATAATTTGATAGACAAATGATTTATAGAACTATTTTATCATAGATAAATAAAATTAGATAGACTAATTTAGCCTATCTAATCATTTTTTATTGAATCAAGATTCACTGGCCTCTACCTTCACACCAGTTGTGTCAATCTTTAATGAGAAGACCTGACCATTTAAGTCCTTAGACTCCAAGTCTTTGGCAAAGGTTTCTGCATGTTCAACTGGAAGCAAGGTCATAATAGTTGGACCTGCACCAGAAAGGTAGGTGGCATAAGCATCGTGTTGATGTGCAACTTCTTTAACCTGAGGGAACTCTGCAACCAACTGTTGGCGGTAGCGCTCATGGAAGCGATCCGCTTCGATAGCTTTTCCTGCAACTCGTAAGTCACCCTTAGCAAGAGCAGCAATGGCCACATTTGCAATTGAACTAGCTGCCACAGCTTCCTTATACGTCCACTCACTTGGAAGGACATTTCGGCTATCGCTAGTCTTGAGTTCGTAATTGGGAACAAAGGCTACCAAAGCACACTCAGGGAATGGAAGGACCAAATGATTGGTCTGCTGATCCACATAGCTCGCTACGACCAGATTTCCAAAAATGGCTGGCGCTACGTTATCCGGATGACCTTCGATTTTTGTCGCAATTTCTAGTTTATCTTCATCACTTAGGGATAATTTGCCCAGTTGATTGGCCAACTCAATCCCCGCTACGATAACAGAGCTGGATGAACCCAAACCACGCGCCAAAGGCACTTCACTGGTCATCTTGAGACGATGAGGAGGCAAATCAGATGCAACTTGGAGAGCGGTTTGAAGCAATAGATTCTCTTCATTGCTTGGGATTTCCTCTCCCAAGTCATGTTCAATCCACCAGTTTTCTTGCGTTTCTAGCACATCAATGGTCAAATACTTAGAAACAGCGATTCCAACAGAATCAAATCCTGGCCCTACATTGGCACTAGTCGCTGGTACTGTAATTCTCATCTTATTCTCCCAATACTTTAAAGGTATTCATGAGTTTGAAATTCGGCTCTGAATCCAGTTTTTCAACCAAGTTCTTGAATTGCGTCTGGTTGACTTGGTGGGTAATGATAACCACACTTGCAAATTGACCATCTGAGTCTTCTTGAAGGATTTGCTTGAAGGAAGCTCCTTCTGCATTAAAGATTTCCGCAATACGTAAGATTTGACCAGTCGCATCTGGTGCCTTGATTGAGAAGTAATAATTGTTCTTCACATCTTCAGGCTTAGCCAATTGAAGCGGGCGGCTGTATTCGTTGAAGGCTTTACCGATTGTTCCTTCATTCAAACGACGAACAATGCGAACGATGTCAGCTACAACACTAGTCGCAGTTGGTTTTTGACCTGCCCCTGGTCCATAGTACATAGACTCACCAATCCCGATCGATTCCACATAGACCGCATTCATGACGTCGTTCACGCTAGCAAGTGGATGTTCTTTAGGAAGGAAGGTTGGTGTCACTTCTGCTGCAATCCCTGACTCTGTTTCAACAATCGAGCCGACCAACTTGATCACATAACCAAGGCTTTGGGCTACTGAGACATCTTGAGGAGTGATTTGGCTGATCCCTTTGTGCCCTACTTGGTCAAATTGGATGTTCATCCCAAAGGCAAATTGGCTCAAAATCACCATCTTATAAGCTGCATCGATTCCTTCAACGTCATTGGTCGGGTCACTTTCAGCGTAACCAAGGCGTTGCGCTTCTGCTAAAGCATCCTCATAAGTCCAGCCTTCTTCGACCATTTTGGTCATCATGAAGTTAGAAGTACCATTGACCACACCGAGAACTTTGGTCACCTTGTCAGAAGCCAAGGAATTCACCAAGGTCCGAAGGATTGGAATTCCACCCGCTACGGCAGCTTCATAATAAAGGGCTACTTGGTGTTCTTTTGCAATCTCTAGTAACTCACTTCCATGAACGGCAAGGAGGTCTTTGTTGGCAGAGACCACGTGCTTTCCTGCTTCAAGAGCGCGGGTGATAAAGGTCTTGGCTGGCTCAATCCGGCCCATCAACTCAACCACGATAGCAATATCTTTGTCTTCAATGATCTCATCGACATTGGTTACAAAATTGTAGTCATGGCCAGCTGCTTGCAAGCTTTCTTTCTCCGCATCATCGCGAACCAAGACCTTAGCAATCTCAATGTCATCTTGAGCAGCCTGGCTGATCTTTTCATGGTTTTCTTTTAATAAAAATGGTACGCCGCTGGCAACAGTACCAAATCCTAGTAAGGCAATCTTAACAGACATGTTGGTCTCCTTAAACATCTAATATATTCCATTATATCAAAAATTAGCCCTTTCTGACTAGTTCTTTGCCCTTCTTCCTCTACAAGAACTTTACTTTTTGAGATTTAGACCTCCTCTTCAAACTAACTAGCAACCCATGCCTTCAATAACAGCCTAGATCTCCTGAAATTTTACCCCATTTGTAACTTTGTCTTTAAGAGATTTCATGACCCTATGATATAATGATATTGATAAAGAAAGGGGTCTCTATGAATCACCGAAAAAGACGTGTCCCAAAGAAAATACGATTACTACTGATTTTAAATGCTTTTCTTCTGTCTTGCATATTCTTTTTAGGGTTCCTCCTATTGAAACAGGGGACTATTGCTGACAAGCAAGAAACAAATACAAGTCAGACGATGAAACAGCAAGGTTCTACTACCAAATGGGTAAAACAAGAGCAACCTGTGAAAATCCCAATTCTCATGTACCACGCTGTTCACACGATGGCCCCTTCGGAAGAGGCCAATGCCAACCTCATTGTAGCACCAGAAACCTTCGAGAGTCATCTCAAAGCCTTAAAAGGGGCCGGTTACTACACCCTGACGCCTGAAGAAGCTTATCGCGCACTTACAAAAAATGAACTGCCTGAAGGTGGCAAAGTCGTTTGGTTGACGTTCGATGATGGAATTTCAGACTTTTATACCATAGTCTATCCACTCCTAAAAAAATACCAAATGACCGCAACCAATAATATCATTACTTCATTTTCTGAAAAGGAAAAACCAAGTGTTCTAACCTTTGATCAAATCAAAGAAATGAAAGCACAAGGCCTTACTTTTGAGAGCCATACGGTATCCCACCCAGATTTGGCCCAATCAGATACTGCCACTCAAAAAGCTGAACTAGCCAATTCCAAAAAAGTATTAGACAAGAAACTCAATCAAACCACGACCACCATTGTCTACCCCGCTGGTCGCTACTCTGACGTCACCATGGATCTAGCAAAAACCAATGGCTACAAAATGGGCTTGACAACCAACAATGGACTAGCTAGTTTAGATGATGGCCTCTACTCACTAAAACGTCTGCGGATCTTGCCAACTACGACAGCAGAAAACCTACTTGCAGAAATGCAAACCAATCCATAAGCATACAAAAAGCACGAGTCCGAGTGACTCGTGCTTTCTTTCTCCATAAAGGAGGCTTTTATTTAGACTTGATGTAGTTCACACCATCTGCTTTTGGCGCAACCGACTTACCAAAGAAGGCTGCAAGGACGATGATGGTCAATACATACGGAGCAATACGGAGGTACACTCCTGGAATATGAGCAAGGAAAGGAATCTGCGTAGACACAACCGCCAAGGCTTGTGAAAGACCAAAGAATAGACTGGATAGCATGGCACCGATTGGGCTCCATTTACCAAAAATCATAGCCGCTAGGGCGATAAATCCAGGTCCTACAATGGTAGTTGCAGAGAAATTAACAGAAGCAGATTGCGCATACAAGGCACCCCCAACTCCTCCTAAAAATCCAGAGATGAGCACACCATAGTAACGCATGAGGTAAACATTAATCCCAAGAGTATCAGCAGCTTGTGGATGTTCACCGACTGAGCGAAGGCGAAGACCGAACTTCGTTTTAAACATAATAAACCATGCTACAAATGAAAATCCAATCGCGACATATCCCATTAAGCTTGTGTTCTTGAAGAAGATATCACCAATGACAGGGATATCAGACAAGAAAGGAAAATCAAATTTACCAAATGACAAATCGATATTGTTGGTTTGACCTTTTCCGTAGATTGCTTTTACCAAGAAGACAGCTAAGGCAGGAGCCAACAAGTTCAATACCGTACCACTCACCACGTGGTCAGCACGGAAGTTGATAGTAGCTACAGCATGGATAGCAGAGAAAATAAGACCAACCAAACCACCTGCAAGGAGAGATAACCAGATGGTCATGCCACCAAGAGAGTCAGCAAAAGTCAAGTTAAACACGACTCCTGTGAAAGCTCCCATAACCATGATACCTTCCAAACCGACGTTAACAACACCAGCATGTTCGGAGTAGGCTCCTCCGATACTAGTGAAAATGAGGGGAGCAGCATAGACCAGCATATTCGATACAAGAATCGTTAGTATAGCAACAGTATTCATCCTTACTCTACTCCTTTCATTTGTTTTTTAGGCTTGATGTATTTTTCGATAATGTAATGAGCACTTACAAAGAAGATAATCGAAGCTGTCACAATATTGACAAGTTCTGGTGGAATGGTCGCTGTGGTCATACCTGGCGCACCTGTTTGCAGGGTACCAAGCAAGAAGGCCGCAAAGACAATCCCGATAGGAGAATTGCTAGCAAGGAGGGCCACCGCCATCCCATTAAATCCAATAGCCAAGGAACCAGGTTGAACATAAATGTTCTGGAAGGTACCGATTCCTTCTACTGCTCCACCGATCCCACAGAGGGCACCTGAAATCACCATGGAAAGAATGATGATTCGTTTAGCTGACATCCCTGCATAATCTGAAGCATTCGGGTTAAGACCAACGGAACGGATTTCAAAACCAAGGGTTGTTTTCTTAATAATGAACCAAACTACTGCAACAGCAATCAAGGCGATAAAGATACCAATATTCATCCGTGACTTGGTTAATTCAGTCAGAAAACCTAGTCGATAACTTGCATTTGCCCCTACTGTGATACTAGATTCAGAATCGACCATGAACTTTTTAGGGAAGTTCCGGATGATTTCATTTCCAGCAAACAGGACGATGTAGTTCATCATAATGGTAACGATGACTTCACTCGTTCCCAAAAATGCTCGCAAGATACCTGGAATCAAACCAACGAAACCACCTGCAATTGCAGCCACAAGGACTGTTAAAGGAATCATTAAGATACGAGGGATATCTGGAAAAGATAAAGCGAACCATACTGCCGCAATCCACCCAGCCAAGGCCTGTCCTGGTAAGCCAACATTGAAAAATCCAGCTCGGCTAGCTACTGCAAATCCGAGAGCGATCAAAACCAGTGGTCCCATGGCGCGGAAAATTTCACCCACATTTTTAATAGAACCAAAAGCTGTCTTGAAGAGTTCTTCATAACCCCAAAGAGCATCATAACCAAAGATCCACATGATGACGGCTCCAAGGATGATTCCTAGGATTACAGAAATAAAAGGAATAGCAATTTGTCTTGTATTTTTATTCATTTGAAGCCTCCTTGATTTCTCCACCAGCCATTAGAATTCCAAGCTCTTGTTTGTTGGTCTCAGATGGCTTCACAATACCTTGGATTTTTCCATCATGAATAACAGCAATCCGGTCTGATAGGTTTAGAATTTCATCTAATTCGAAGCTGACAACGAGGACGGCTTTTCCTTTATCACGTTCGTCAATCAAACGTTTATGGATGTACTCAATCGCACCAACGTCCAATCCACGTGTCGGTTGGCTAACGATTAACAAATCTGGATTCCGATCAACTTCACGAGCAATAATGGCCTTTTGTTGATTTCCTCCTGATAGAGCACTTGCTGGAACAATCTCGTTGGCTGCACGAACATCAAATTCTTCCATCAACTTGCGGGCATATGAATTGATTTGATTGTAATTCAACACACCGTTTTTGCTAAGTGGTTCTTTGTAGTAAGTTTGAAGTGCGATGTTTTCAGAAAGCATCATTTCGAGAACAAGACCATCACGATGACGATCCTCAGGAACGTGGCTGACATTCATTTCAGTAATCTTACGTGGGGAAAGACCAACAACTTCTTGTCCCTTAATTTTGATACTACCTGATTTGACTTTGCGAAGTCCGGTAATAGCCTGAATCAATTCACTCTGACCGTTCCCATCAATCCCTGCAATCCCGACAATTTCACCTGCGCGAACATCAAGAGATAGCTCTTTGACCGCAGGAACACCACGGTTTTCATTCACGACTAAGTCAGAAATTGCAAGAACCACTTCTTTAGGCTGTGCTTCTTCTTTTTCCGTTACGAAAGAAACTGAGCGCCCAACCATCATTTCTGCCAAATCTTTATTGGTAGCACCTTCGATACCAACAGTTTGAATAGATTTACCACGACGAATAACTGTGACACGGTCTGCAACGGCACGAATTTCATCTAGTTTGTGAGTGATAAGGATGATAGATTTCCCTTCTTTAACAAGGGTTTTCATAATTTCCATCAACTCCAAAATTTCAGCAGGAGTTAACACTGCAGTAGGCTCGTCGAAAATCAGAATATCAGCTCCGCGATAGAGTGTCTTCAAGATTTCTACACGTTGTTGAGCCCCAACAGAAATATCTTCAACCTTTGCTGTAGGATCCACAGCCAAGCCGTAGCGTTCTGACAATTCAAGGATATCTGCATTAGCTTTTTTCAAATCTAATACGCCTTTATTAGTGACTTCGCTACCAAGAATGATATTTTCTGCAACAGTGAAAGCTTCCACCAACATGAAGTGCTGGTGAACCATCCCAATCCCTAGAGAAGCAGCCTTTGAAGGAGAATCTAGTTTTTCAGACTTCCCATTGACCACAATTTCTCCGCTCGTTGGTTCCAAAAGACCAGCCAACATATTCATCAGGGTTGATTTCCCAGCTCCATTTTCACCAAGAAGTGCATGAATTTCACCTTTACGCAATTCGAGGTTGATTTTGTCGTTTGCGACAAATTCACCAAAGATTTTGGTAATTTCACGCATCTCAATGACGTTTTCGTGTGCCATTCGAATATTCCTTTCTAGAAAACTATATTTTATTTCAGTAGGACCTGCTAAACGAGTTAGTAAGTTCTATTGAGACAAAATGTCCCAACACCTCATAAAAAAGCGACCCAAGAAGGATGGATCGCTTCCGGAAGGTTTTATTTCTCAGGTGCTTTTACACTACCATCGATAATTTGTTTTTTAGCATCTTCTACTGCTTTTTTAGCATCTTCAGAAAGATTAGAAGTTGTCAAATCAACACCACCATCTTTCAAACCAAATGTGATCACTTTTCCACCTGGGAATTTGCCATCAGCAGTTTGAGTTGCGATTTCTTGAACAGTTTTACCAACTTGTTTTAAAGTTGAAGCCAATACGAAGTTAGATTCTTTACCATCTTTTGAAGTGTATTTACCTTCATCAACTTGGTCACGGTCTACACCAAGAACCCAAACTTTTTCGTCTTCATTTTTCTTCTCGTTCAAGTCTTTTGCTTCCTTGAAGACACCAGCTCCTGTACCACCAGCAGCTTGGTAAATAACGTCAGCTCCTGCAGCGTATTGTGTCGCTGCAATAGTTCTTCCTTTTTCAGGGTTGTTGAAGTCTTCAGCATATTGTACGTCTACTGAAATGTCTTTGTTTACAGACTTCACGCCTGCTTCAAATCCTTTTTCGAAACGAGTGATAACTTCACCACGTGCTCCACCGATGAAACCAACTTTGTTAGTCTTAGTTGTTTTGGCAGCAGCAACCCCTGCAAGGTAAGCAGCTTCATTATCCGCAAAAACAGCAGATGCTACGTTCTTCTTATCACCAACAACAGAGTCAATGATAACGTAGTTGATGTCAGCATTTTCATCTGCCGCAGCTGTTACTGCTGGAGCAAGTTTGTAACCAACACCGTACACTAATTTGTAGCCGTTTGTAGCAGCTTGGCTGAAGTTATTTGCAAAATCTGCTTCACTTGTAGATTGGAAATAAGTAAATCCGTTATCTTTAGAAAGACCGTTTTCTTTCCCCCAAGCTTGTAGACCTTCCCATGCAGATTGGTTAAATGATTTATCATCAACACCACCTGTGTCAGTAACGATAGCAGCTTTTAAATCAGTTTTTGCATCTGAAGAATCTTTGCGAGACGCACGATTTCCACATGCAGCAAGTCCGATTGCAGCGACAGTTACTAGACCTAGGCCTAACCATTGTTTCTTGTTCATTTCTGAACCTCCTAAATAAGATATGCAACTAAGTTGCGGATTAATATAAGGGTCAATAGACCGCCTTTACAGAAGTTACTAGGTAAGATCTGTAAAGGAATATGGAAGCAATTCCTTGACCGTCATCACGACCGTCGATTTATCTTTGGCTACCAAAGTAACCGGTAGGTCTGGCTCGAAAAATTCAGCCATCACCTGGCGACAAGCACCACAGGGTGAAACTGGTTTTTCAGTCTGACCATAAATAATTAATTCCTTAAATGAACGCTCTCCTTCTGAAACAGCCTTGAAGATAGCTGTTCGCTCACCACAATTGGTCAAGCCGAAGCTAGCATTTTCAACATTGACGCCTGTATAAAGCTTTCCATCATCTGTCACAAGGACAGCCCCGATTGGAAAATGAGAATAAGGTACATAAGCATTCTCACTTGTTTTTACAGCTAGGTCAATCAACTCAGTAGTCGCCATGGGCTACTTCTCCCTTCATAATGGCTACTCCAGAGGAAGTACCAATTCGGTTAGCACCCGCTTGGATCATAGCTTGAGCATCCTCATAGCTACGAGTCCCACCAGATGCTTTTACTCCCATATCAGGTCCCACAACCTGGCGCATGAGAGCCACATCCTCAACAGTTGCCCCACCAGTAGAAAATCCAGTCGAAGTTTTGACAAAGTCAGCTCCCGCCAATTTAGCGATCTGGCAAGCTACTACTTTTTCAGTTTCGGTCAATAAGCAGGTTTCGATGATCACTTTTACCAAGCGATCACCACTTGCATCTACAACAGCCTGAATGTCCTCTTCTACTAATGTCAGATTTTTTGATTTCAAGGCACCGATATTGATGACCATATCGATCTCATCGGCTCCATTTTGGATGGCATTTTGAGTTTCAAATGCTTTAACAGCTGGTGTATTTGCGCCAAGAGGGAAACCAATCACTGTACACACTTTTACATCTGAATCCCGAAGTCCTTCTGCAGCGAAGTTGACCCAGGTCGGTTGGACACAAACACTTGCAAAATCATATTCTTTCGCTTCTTCGATCAAAGCCTCGATTTGTTCTTGTTGTGCATCAGGTTTTAATAATGTGTGGTCAATATATTTGTTTAATTTCATTAATAAATCTCCCCCAAATGAATTACGAAACAATTTCAATAATTTCTGAAACGCTTACAACCTTGTCTAGTATTTTAACATTTTTTTGGAATTCTGCAATGGTTTTTTGACTAATTTCTAAATTTGTATAAATAGTTGCAACAAGGTCGCCTTTTTGAACAGGATCCCCAACTTTCTTAGCAAAAACAATCCCTGTTTCATAATCTAAATCATCTGATTTGACTGCTCTGCCAGCCCCAAGACGCATAGCGAAGAGTCCGTGTTCCATCGCAGGCAAGGCTGCAATATAGCCATCCTCTTCTGCATAGACAGGCACTTGTTCTTTTACCTGAACTGGACGATAGAGATCGTCTAAATCTCCACCTTGAGCAAGGACCATTTCTTCAAACTTCTTCAGTGCTTTGCCGGCTGTCAGATGCTGCTTGATTTCTTCCAAGCTGGCCGTTACCCCGCCGAGTTCCAGCATAATTTGAGCCAATTCACAAATGAAGTGAGTCACATCTTCTCTGCCTTTGCCTTGAAGAATATCTAAGGCTTCAAGAATTTCGAGACGGTTCCCGATGCTGGTTCCTAAAGGCTGGCTCATATCTGTCAAAACAGCAATGGTCTTACGACCAACAGCATTACCAAGATCTACCATGGTACGAGCCAGTTCACGCGCCTCTTCAATGGTCTTCATAAAGGCCCCTTCTCCAACGGTGACATCGAGAAGGATGGCATCCGCTCCAGCCGCAATCTTCTTACTCATGACCGAGCTGGCAATCAATGGAATTGTATCAACCGTCGCTGTTACATCCCGAAGTGCATAGAGAAGCTTATCCGCCATGACCAATTGGTCCGACTGTCCAATGACAGAAAGGCCAATCTCTTGTACTTGTTTAATGAACTCTTCCTGGGTCCGCTCAATTTGGAATCCTTTAATAGATTCTAGCTTATCGATGGTCCCCCCTGTATGTCCAAGACCACGACCGCTCATCTTGGCAACTGGGACGCCAAAACTAGCCACTAGAGGTGCCAGTACAATTGTTACTTTGTCCCCTACACCACCTGTTGAGTGTTTGTCCACCTTGATGCCTTTAATAGCGGAAAGGTCGAATTGCTCCCCTGTCTCCACCATCTTCATGGTCAAATCTGAAATTTCTCGGGTCGTCATCCCCTTGAAATAAACCGCCATGGCAAAGGCAGCCATTTGATAATCAGGTACTGTTCCAGCCACATAGCCTTCGATCAACCAATGAATCTCATCTTTACTCAACTCAATGCCATCACGTTTTTTCTGAATGATATCTACAGCTCTCATGTGACTTTTTCACTCCTTAAAATATAATAACCTTTGTCTTTTTTGAGGATTTCACAGTTTCCAAAGACTTCCTCCATTTTAGCTTTCGCACTAGGAGCACCCTGCTTTTTCTGGATAACAATGGTTAAGTCTCCCCCAGGATTCAAATGGTCAAAACTTCCAGAAAGTACTTCATGGACTACCTTTTTCCCAGCCCGAATGGGAGGGTTACTGATAATATGATCAAAACTTCCCTCAACCTGATCATAAACATTGGATTGGAAGATCTTTGCTTCAACTTGATTTAAATCTGCGTTTTTCTGAGCTAGATCTAAAGCCCGTGTATTGACGTCTACCATAGTCGCATGGATCCCTTGGGCCTTAACCAAAGAGAGACCAAGTGGACCATACCCGCAACCAACATCCAAAACCATCTCTCCTTGCTGGAAGGACAAACAAGATAAAAGGACCTGGCTACCAAAGTCGATCATTTTCTTACTAAAAACACCGGCATCCGTCAGAAATTTCATCCGCTCCCCTAAAAGAACCACCTGTAACTCATGGATATCATGTTGGGCATCTGGATGTTCGTCATAGTACATTTTACTCATATTAGCATTATAGCATAATTTAACCTATTTTTAAATCGTTTACAGAAGATCTCAAAACTGATATACTAAAGGTCACTATGGAGGAAAGGCTTGCAATGGATAAAGAATTTCTACACTTCGAAAAGATCAATCGACAAACTTGGCAAAATCTCCACCGGAAATCAACCCCTCCTCTGTCTGAAGAGGAATTGAATTCAATCAAGAGTTTTAACGACCTCATTAGCTTGCAAGATGTAACAGATATCTACTTACCCTTGACACATCTGATTCAAATCTACAAAAAAGCGAAAGAGGATTTAGCATTCTCAAAAGGCATTTTTCTCCAACAGGAAAGTAAAAAACAGCCTTTTATGATTGGAATTTCAGGGAGCGTGGCTGTCGGCAAATCAACGACTAGTCGTCTCCTTCAAATCCTTCTTTCTCGGACCTTTTCTGGTTCCACTGTTGAATTGGTGACCACCGATGGTTTCTTGTATCCCAACGCCACCTTGATTGAACAAAACATTCTCAATCGCAAGGGCTTCCCTGAAAGTTATGATATGGAGCTCCTTTTGGATTTCCTCAACCAACTCAAAAATGGTCAAAGCTATCAAATCCCCGTCTATTCTCACGAGATTTATGATATCGTCCCTGACCAGAAGCAAACCATCCAAGCTGCGGATTTCATTATCGTAGAAGGAATCAACGTCTTTCAGAATCCTCAAAATGATCGGCTCTATATGACAGACTTCTTTGACTTCTCCATCTATGTGGATGCTGAGGTTGCCAATATTGAATCCTGGTATATCGATCGCTTTAAAAAGTTGTTGGACCGTGCAAAGGATGATCCAAACAACTACTACCACCGCTTTACCAAGCAACCTGAAGAAGAAGTCCTCACTTTCGCTCATCAGGTATGGGAGTCAATCAACCTCTTAAATCTAAAAGACTATATCGAGCCCACCCGGAACCGAGCCGAACTGATCCTGCACAAATCTGCCAACCATGAGATCGACGAAATCTATCTCAAGAGATAAGAGTTTTAAGACAAAATAATCTTTAAAAAAATAGCGATTCGAAGAAAAATTAGTTTGGGCTTGTCAAAAGAAAAGTTTTCAGATATAATAAGAGAGTTAGATTATCATTGGAGGTGAAAAAATTGGCAAACATTAAATCAGCTATCAAACGCGCTGAATTGAACGTTAAACAAAACGAAAAAAACTCAGCTCAAAAATCAGCTATGCGTACTGCAATCAAAGCTTTTGAAGCAAACCCATCTGAAGAACTTTACCGCGCTGCTAGCTCAGCTATCGATAAAGCAGAAACTAAAGGTTTGATCCACAAAAACAAAGCTAGCCGTGATAAAGCACGTCTTGCAGCAAAACTTGGCTAATCAAGCATTGCATACAAAATGAGCTCCTCGGAGCTTTTTTTGTTGCTTCCAAATGAGGAGAAGACATGAAAATTATGATTATCGGCTATTCAGGATCCGGCAAGTCAACTTTGGCTGAAAACCTAGCCCGTTACTACTCCATTCCAAAGCTCCACATGGATACCCTTCAATTTCAACCGGGTTGGATAGACAGTGACCGAGATTGGATGGAGCAAGAAATGAAACAGTTTCTCAGCGATCATAGAGACTGGGTTATTGATGGCAATTACTCTTGCTGCTGCTATGAGGAGAGAATGGAGCAAGCCGACCAGATCATCTTTCTCAACTTCTCTCGTTGGAACTGCCTCTATAGAGGGTGGAAACGATATCGCCGTTATAAAGGCCGCGTCCGTGAGAGTATGGCAGAAGGCTGCCCTGAACGCTTTGACTGGGAATTCATCCGCTGGGTTCTTTGGGATGGTCGCCAAGTCAGACAGGTCACACGCTATCAGACTGTCGGCCAAACCTATTCAGACAAATTCATCGCTCTCAAAAACCAAAAAGAACTAGACCGTTTCCTAAATAAAGTCAAAAATGACCTACTAGAGTCGAAATAATCACTCGATCTAGTAGATCATTTTTTATTTTCTTTTCTTTTGAGGAAACAAGGGAAGACCCAAGGAGGCCATCTTCTCCGCCGGCACCTTCATGCCATCCTTAATCCATTTAGCTAAGACAGAGACAATGGCTGAGCTGAGGAAGGAATTTAAATAACTAGCTGGTCCTTGTGATGATTTCTGAGTTTTACTTCTCTTTTCCAGAAATTCATAAACAGCCTTGGTGAGTAGTTTTTCAAAATTATAATCGACGGCTAAGCTGATAATGCGGGCTTCCTTTTTGGCCTCTTTAAAGAGATAAACCCAAATCTGGTACAAATCGGTCTTAAAATTATAACCCTCTAAAGACTGGGTAATTTTCGAAACAGTTGATTGGAAGATAGATTCCAGCAATTCTTCTTTTGACTCATAATTTCGGTAAAAAGCTGCTCGGGAAACCCCTGCTCTCTCCACTAACTCCGAAATGGTGATCTTTTTTAGGTCCTTTTTATCTAGCAATTGGAGCAAGGAAATCTCCAGGGATTCCCGTGTAATGGCATTACTCTCTTGGTTGGAGCGTTTCAAATTTTCTAAGGATTTTTCTGATATCTTTCTTTCTGCCATAACACTTACTTTCTATCTGTATCATCCGAATGTATCTGCTTTCAGAGAAAGCAACTTCATGATATAATTGTAAAAAAAGACTAACTACTTGTCAATGTACAATTTTTTACATTTTGAGGTAATAAAAATGACATGGAAAATTATTGCAGATTCAGGCTGTGATTACCGTACTTATGAAAGCGCTGCACCAGATACAAGCTTTGTTTCAGTTCCCCTTACCATTCAGATTGGTGAGACCATCTATACAGACGACGCTAATCTGGATACAGACAAAATGATGGAAGATATGTATGCAACGACTACTGCTTCCAAATCAGCTTGTCCCAGTCCTGATGACTATATGAGAGCCTTCGAGGGAGCTGACAATATTATAGTTGTTAGCATCACTGGTACTTTGTCTGGTAGCCACAATAGTGCTCAAGTCGCTAAAAAACTTTATCAAGAAGAACATCCGACTACCAATATCCATGTGATTGATAGTTTATCAGCTGGAGGTGAAGTGGATCTACTCGTTCGCAAACTTCATCAATTAATCGCCCAGGACCTTGACTTTGATCAAGTGGTCGAAGTCATCACCAAATACCAAGAGAAAACCAAACTGATCTTTGTCCTTGCTAAGGTCGATAATTTGGTCAAAAATGGTCGTCTCAATAAAATTATCGGGACTGTTGTTGGCCTCTTAAATATCCGTATGGTCGGTCAAGCCAGCGATACCGGGACCCTTGAGCTTCTCCATAAAGCCCGTGGCCAAAAGAAAGCTATTTCCACTACTTTTGAAGAAATGCTCAAAGCTGGCTATAAAGGGGGACATATCACCATTGCTCACCGTCGCAACGAAAAATTCGTAGAACAACTCTCTGCCTTGGTCCATGAAAAATTCGCCAATGCGGATATCGAAGTCCTTCCGACCTCTGGTCTATGTAGCTTCTATGCTGAAGAAGGTGGCCTCTTAATCGGCTATGAAATCTAAATCAACATAAATTCAAAAGAGGCTGGGACAAAAGTCCTAGCCTCTCAATTGTCTTTGGATTGTCGAGCAAGACGCAGTGGTTGAGTGGGCTCTACTACGCCGATTTCATCAACTTTTACAGCCCTACT